>JAAYIN010000018.1 GCA_012523405.1 Clostridiales bacterium | reverse complement strand
TTGTTGCAGAAACATTGTACCAGAAAGGGTTGAGTGTCTTCAACTTTCATTTAACTTTACAATACGAAAACTCTTTGTAGGAGGTACGATATGGGCGTACTCAGCGTAAAGGACGGCGCAATCTATTTTTCAAGACCCGGCGAGATGGTAAAAATCTCAGCATGTGCTGAGGGCTGCATTCGGTTTCAGGCTTCTCCAAACGGTAGAATCATCGATCAGAATTGGAACCTCATCCCGCAGGTCACAGGAGCAAAAACAACCTGCCAGCAGGAATGTGCAGTGCTGGAAACAGGCACCCTCAAAGCTGTTATCAACACAAACGGAAAAGTCTGCTACTACAGGAGCGGCGTTAAAATACTGGAAGAGCATTCCGAGCAACCATGGGAAAGTGAAATTCGTCCATGTGAAAATAGGGACAGCGGACTCTGGAAGGTGAAGGTTTCATTCAAGGCCAATACGGATGAACATTTCTACGGACTCGGACATGGCGCAACCGGTTGCTTTGATATGAAGGGCTGCTCGATCGAACTGAAAAACGTCAACGCCAGATGCTCCATTCCCTTTGTCTACTCGTCGCTTGGCTATGGATTCCTCTGGAATAATCCTGCCGTAGGGAACTGTGAACTCGCCGCCAACAAAACCTGTTGGAGCGCGGAGAAAACCAAGCAAATTGACTACGTTGTGATGGAAGGCAATCCAAAGGAAGTCCTCTCCAAGCTAGCCGACTTAACAGGGCATTCCCCAAAGATGCCGCATTGGGCGACGGGCTTTTGGCAATGCAAGCTGCGTTATGAATCGCAGGAGCAATTGCTTGAATCCGCGCGTGAGCATATCAAGCGAAATATCCCCATTTCTGCGATTATCATTGATTATTTCCATTGGACAGAGCAAGGCGACTATAAATTCGATCCCGTCTATTGGCCCGATCCAAAAGCCATGGCAGATGAACTGCACGAAATGGGCATCAAGCTCATGATTTCCATGTGGCCGACTATCAATCCAAACAGTGAAAACTATCAGTATATGGCCGAGCGCAATATGCTTCTTCGTACAACCAGAGGACAAAACTGTACCTATGAGTTCTACGGAAAGCAAACCCATATTGATCCTTCCAATCCAGAAACACGCGAATACGTGTGGCAAAAGCTAAAGGAAAACTATATTGACAACGGCGTTGATTGCTTCTGGTTTGATGAAGCAGAACCCGGCATCAATCCATGCCACTGGGACAACCTCGTCTTTTCCATTGGCAATGGCGACGAAGTCGGTCTTCTATTCCCCTACTACTATTCGCAGATGGTCTATGACGGCATGAAGGCCATTGGCAGAGCGGACGAAAACGTGACCCTTGCACGCGCCGCATGGGTTGGCAGTCAGAAGTTTGGCACACTGGTATGGTCGGGCGATATTCCCTCCACCTTTGAGAGTTTATCGGATCAGATCAAATCAGGTCTCAATATGGCAATGTGCGCCATCCCGTGGTGGACGACCGACATTGGCGGCTTCTATGGCGCAGATACAGAGTCTGCGTATTTCCGCGAACTCATCGTCCGTTGGTTCCAATACGGTGTTTTCTGCCCTGTCACCAGACTTCACGGAAGTCGCAATCGAATTGGCGAGCCAACCCCAGGGATCAAAGAAGCGACTGGCGGGCCCAATGAAATCTGGCGCTTTGGCGAGCGCAATTATGCAATTTTAAAGGACTTGGTGCTCTTGCGTGAACGCTTAAGGCCCTATGTTCAGCAGTATATGGATATCGCATCTGAAAAGGGGTATCCCGTGATGCGTCCCATGTTCTTTGAGTATCCTGAGGATGAGAACTGCTACATGACAGGTGAGCAGTACATGTTTGGTTCATCGATTCTCTTTGCCCCTATTTCGGTAGAAGGTTCAACAGAAAAAACGGTATACCTGCCAAAAGGAGATTGGGTGCTAACCAAGGATCACTCCGATTTTGCAGGCGAGCAATATGTTACTGTTTCCGCAGCGATTGACGAGTTCGTAGCCTTTGTCAAAAAAGGCGATCCAATTCTAGTGGCTTTTGAAAATGCTAATTGACGGATCACAAGCCCAATAGCAGCTATTTTTTACAACTTGCCTAGACAAAGACCTCCTTCTGCAACGATCATTGTGCAGCAGGAGGTCTCTTCGTTCATCGCTTCACTAAACCTATTCTTTACTTTCTGTAAAGCGCTTGATACTTGCCACTGAGATAGGCTTTGCCTCATGCTTTCGCAGACAGCGTTTTATGACTGCCTCATTGACTACATCAGGTATTCATGCACCAAAACCAAGAATACACTGGATGTCCAAGTATAAGCACGATCACGCAAGCCCTCGCCTGTTAGCGCACTCGAAAAAACATGGAACGATCATCGATAAAGCAGCAGTGAATGCTGCCGCCATCAAACGTTAATGTCAGCTCAGAAGCTGTCATCTTTGCCATGCAGGGAACTTCTTTGCCTTCATGGATTGGGTACAAACGCGCAATGCCTGAATGCTTTGCCAACCCATGGACAGTACGCAAATAAATCCCCGGTTGTTGATTTTGTCCGCCAAATTGATCACCCATTTCCGAGATGACCATATATGAGCCTGCATAGCTAAACGGGAGGTAGTTGATAGCCATTGTAAGTTCCTCCATTCAATTGTATCTTTCCTTTATTATAAGCACATGGCGAACCGTTTTATATGATCATATGAACACGATTTATGTTTTGAAATGAACTGACGCTTGTTTCGCCTTTGCTGTACCGCGCATCATGAGCATTTCACCCGTTGCATTGATCCGTTTTCCGAACTCTATCATAGTGAAATCCACGATCACTTGTGATGATCGATTGCTTGATTTCATAATAGACCACAGCATTTCTACCCAAGCAGAGTGTCAATGAAGCATATCCATCTCGCTCAGCCATTCGCGTTGATGCAATGAGCGGCACGGCACTTTCCCAAAGCAGCCGAATTTGCTCTTTGGAAGGATTAGCGGGTTCACCCATGTCATGCCAAATCTTTCTTGGGTTACAGCATACTTCATCGACCGTTTTGGTGATCACAGTATATTCTGCGCCTTTCTCTGCATCAAAGCACAATGCGATTTTCTTTTCGAGGTCTGCTGTATCAGCGATATTCCAAGCAACTTCGCGATAAGAGCCATCTTCCATTTTGACTGCTACTGTATCTTCTTCCTTCAAAACACAGTCGCCTTGCAGCTTCTTAAAGAATGCAAAGGTCCGGAAGGTAGGCTTGGGAATCTGTCCCTTTGCCACCAAACCAAAGCCGCCATGAAACGGCGTAAACGGAATACCCTGTTCTTCAAAAACATCGCCAAAGGTCCAATACGAATAACACGCACATTGCTCTCCCAACTTTGATAGTATGAAGGCTAACATCGCAGCATTCAAATTGGTATCATGCAGCGGGCAGTTGAAAGCATAGGATGTGTTAAACTCCGTCAAATGAATATCCATACCCTCACATTCAGAGAAACCATCGATAATACTTCTGGTTTCAGTCACTGCCTCAATGATATGCTCGGGCGTATGAAGGTCTGCATAACCATAACGACCTTCCTCTTCATGCATACCCCCAGTGTAGTGATGCCTTGTGAAAAAATCAAGCGGCACATGATGATCGCTCGTATACTCCAAGAATTTGGGCATCCACGTTTCTTCGCTTCCACAGTCTCCTTAAACAAATGGAAGTACTCATCCATATCTGCATTCTCCCAGAAAAAAGACAGATTGGCCTCATTCCATACCTCTACAGGCCATGACCACGTATGTGTTTAAAACCGATGATCTCCTGCACCAGTTTCAACTGTTCAAGGTATTTCTTTTGCAGTGCCAACCCCATATGACCTGTGCCTACGCAAAAATCCATGTGATTGTGAAACTCAAGTCTTGCATTTGGGTTAATACGATATTTTTCTGATTCATACGACCTTTCCTTCCGCATCGTCGACATGTTCCTCTGTCTTATGTACACTTCCGATTCATTCCGCACAGCAGCTCATCACACTACCCATCTATATCTCACTAATTCACCTGTATCGTATCATCACAAGTTATCACAAGACAGTGCGATTTGACGAAATACCTGCACTATATGATTCTCATAAAACAAAACAGAAAACAATCCTGTAAATCACTATGGTGAAGCGGATAAAGCCAAGCAATTGCTTTGCGAAAGATGCTGCTGGAAAACAACCTCTTTTGATTTGTATTCCTCACCAAAACATTGAATTTCAGAAGGCGTCCGTGTATACTCTTACTATATGGATTTTGGGTGGATGACAGTAAACGAATGGCAGGCGGTGAAAAAAATGTATCGTGTATTAATCGTGGATGATGAACCATTCATGCTGGAAGGTATGCGTTTGATGATCGATTGGGAGGCACATGGTTTTGAGCTTTGCGCAGAAGCCCAAACTGCGCAAGAAGCCATTCAACTTGTGGACTCCAGACATCCTCACCTGCTCATCACCGATATCAAAATGCCGGGTATGCTCGGTACCGATCTCGCCTCCATTGTTCGGCGCTATCATCCTGAAACCATCATCCTGTTTTTCAGCGGGCACAGGGATTTTGACTTCATCCAATCAGCCATACGCACCCATGCATTTGGATACCTCCTCAAGCCCATCGATAGCGACGAGGTGCATGCCACACTCGATCGCGTCAAGGCGCAGCTGGACGCAACGCACCAGCAGCCTAAAAACGAATATAAACCCGCCGCACTGCTCTTTGATCAAGTGCTGCGCCGTATCGCCTTTGGCGATGACAGCAACGCTAGTTTGGTACGTGCTGGCGTATTGCTGCATATCAAGCGCAACGATCCCTGCTATTGCGTAATCCTCATGTTCCAGAGTGCAGAGATACCAGCGAGTGCCAAGCTGCTTGTTTCAGCATGCAGCGCAACTGCCTTCCAGCTATCAGGCAATCAACTCGGTCTATGTTTTCACCAGCCCGAACATGACCTGCACTTGCTTGAGCAGCTGTACCTAAGCATTAGCGCAACTGCAACCCCTCTCATCAGCGTCGGCATGGTACATTTTGGTGCTCAGGGCTTTGCAAAAAGCATGCGTGAAGCGCTGAACGCGCAAGGCGTGCTGTATCATCACAAGGGGGTTCTTCGTCTTTATCAACCCGTGGACGCAAACGCTGCTCTTTGGATCGCACAAATACGCGTCCCCCGTCTCCGTGATGCACTGCAGCATGAATCCACCGAGAGTATGAACGATTTGCATCGCGCCTTTCTGCAAGCAGTAGATAAAAGTAACCCATCGCTCTTTAGCCTTCGGTATATGGCTTTTTCGCTGGAAACCATGCTATCCATCGCGAATCAATCCTCCGAGTTGCTTAACCTAAGAGCACTTTGGCTGCAAGATGATCTCAACCGCAGTGAGTGGATCGAGCGATTTTTTGCGGTGCTTTGCGCACTCAAGCCGCAGCTTTCATCCCAGCAAGCAAGCACATGGCCCGATGTTGTACGTGCGACATTGAGCATCGTAGATTCCCGCTACCCACAGCCCCTCTCCTTGAGCATCATCGCACATGAAATTCATATCAACACCGCATACCTTGGGCAGCTGATCAAGAAACACACGGGCACTACCTTCAATCATCATCTGCTGGATATACGCATCAAGCATGCCTGTATTCTGCTTCGCCAAACCACAACGCCCATACAGCAAATCGCGCTGGATGTCGGTTTCCGTGATGCTGATTATTTCTCCCAAAAATTCCGCCAAAAAAAGAACGTTAGCCCCATGACTTACCGCAATGCGGATGGACTAAAGGAGGATGAGCATGCGGCGCATTAACAATTTACCTGTACGCAACAAGTTCATTCTGCTCTATCTGCTGGGCGTATTGCTCCCGATCATCGTGCTGCTGATCTATGTGCTTACCAACATAGCTGCCGAGATCAAAACACGTGAAGACCTGAATGCCGAGCAATCGCTCAACCGTATTTATTCCTCCCTGAGCAGCGAGTTTTCCAGTGCTGTTTCCCTCAGCAATGCTATTGCAAGCGATAAAACCATCTCTGCGCTTGTGCAAAAAGACTACGAAACATCCACCGAATATTATCAGCACTATTATTCCGAACTCAGGCCATTTCTCAAGCGCTACATGCTCGCCTATCCAAGGCTCGTTACAAATCTCAGCATATTCACAAGCAATGATACCATCGCAAACGGCGGTCATTGCCTTCATATCACCCCACAGGTAGAATCGCAAGAATGGTACCCAATGACCCTCCCAGCTGATCCTCAGCTTTCGGTCTACCTAGGCCGTCAAGTTGGGCAAACCGACATTTTGCAGCTATGTATCACTCGTTCTCTCAGCAACACTTCGCCCTTTACGGATATCCTGCGCATTGACCTCAACATGGAGCTCATCAATCGACTGCTATTGCAGGAAGAATCCTTCCTCTCGCTCTATCTTGTTGCCCCCGATGGGACAACCGTCAGTTATCCCGGCAGCATGCAGGATAGCTATATGGCAGACCGAACTGTCAGACCTCCCGCGAACGCTACCTTAGGTATCGATTTTGGCGAAGCAACTGCGATGGCGGGTTGGAGGCTGCTTGCCCATGCCAATGAAGAAGCAACACGAACCAATGTCATGCAATCAGTCCTTGTCGGTCTGCTCCTTGGCGGCGTTTGTTCCCTGTTCGCCGGCGTGATGGCGTGGATTTTCTCAAATTCCATTGCTATACGAACTAAGGGTTTGCTCATCCATATGGATAGCATGAGCGCTGAGCATTTCTCCCCCATCAATCATGACTTCAGCAAGGATGAAATTGGGGAGCTAACCGCTCACTTTAACGCCATGGGCATTCGCCTCAAGCAGGTTATTAACGATTTATACGTTCTTCAATTGCGCCAAAAAAGCCTAGAGCTGGAAAACATCCGTGCGGAACTTAAATACTTGCAAGCACAGATAGACCCCCATTTTCTGTTTAATACACTGAATGCTATTTTGGTGCTATGCGTCCGCAACGGACACCACGAGGAAGCCGATATCATTCGCGCGCTTTCAAAGCTGCTGCGGCGAATGGTTGATACCTCCCATGATACAGTTGCGCTGAAGGAAGAACTGGATTTTGTACGCATGGCACTGAAAATCGAGCAATTCCGTTTTGGCGACAAGCTCCAATATGAGTTTGATATCACTCCCGAAGCAGAGATGCGCACCGTTCCCGTCATGAGCATTCAAGGGCTTGTGGAAAACGCATGCAAGCATGGTGTACAGGGCAATAACGAACGCGGGTACATCCGCATCAGCGCAAGAGTCAATGCGAATGACACGCTCATCGTGGAGGTCTGTGATAATGGCGTAGGCATCCCGCCCGCCAGACTCAAATACCTGCAAGAGCAAGTGGATAGTTCACAGGACATGCCCGATAGCATTGGACTGCAAAACATATACCGCCGACTGTCTCTGCAGTATGGGAAATCCGTCAAACTCATCCTGCGAAACGGTGATGAGGGCGGAACCATTGCGCAGATACACATCCCCTCAGCACAGAAAGGAGCGTGATGATATGCTGCGTGTCATGCTCGTTGACGATGAGCAAATGGGTCTTGAAGGACTTCGCCTGCTGATCGACTGGCAGCAGGAAGGCTTTGAAATCTGCGGCGAATACCGGAGTGCTAGTGACGCTCTTGCTGCCCTAAGCGTTGATCCGCCCCATCTCATCGTCACAGACATACGAATGGCAGGTATGGACGGCATTGCCATGATGAACAAGGCAAAGGAACTTGGATACAAGGGGCAGCTCATCGTTGTCAGTGGCTATAGTGATTTTGATTACGCACTGCAGGCGCTTAAGCTTGGTGTTGCCGGGTATTTACTCAAGCCCATAGATGCAGCTGAGGCGAACTCCGTGCTGGAGCATGTGCGGCAAAAGCTGATCATTTCCGAAAAATTAGAATCAAACGCTTTTGCCGAGCATCAGCGACATATGACCGGTTATCTGGCAGGTAGGTTTCATAATTTTCCAAAGGTCGACCATCAAAACAGCTGGCAGCTTGGCACTTGGGGTGCGCCAATGCACTACGAAGCAGTTCGCGAACTCGTTATTCTCTACCCCAGCGGCATGGCGAGCACGCATATTGTGGATGATAAAGAGTTTTTCCTCCTTGGCTGGAACGAAGAGGAGGTTTCCCCTGATCTAACCATTTTAGAAAATGCCCTCAGCCGCAGCAATCGAACCTTTGTGAAAACAAACATAACCAACGCTCCTTCCGAGCTGCAAACGCAATGCCAATTGCTCGCGGAAAAATCCACAGCTGACAGCGCTCAGCTCATCTCCATGAACGATCAAATCCTCAGTGCAATTGCGACTCGGCAGCGTGAACCCTTCATCAAGCTTTGCGATCAGCTCATGGCCTACTGCGCATCCGCAGGGGCAAAAGCTAAAACAGATGCCAAGCAGTTTTTTGTGATGGGGTGTTCTCGATTGCTCGCCAATCGGCAAGAGGATATTGCGGTATTCTTAGATGCTCAGCATGAGGATATCAAAACCTTGGGACTTCTTGCGATTGACCTCCTGCAGCCGCCGCCTGAGTCCATCAGTGACCTTGCCATACAATATGTCAATGCCCACCCCCAGAGCATCCTCACACTGGACACCATTGCCGTAGCACTTGGCTATAATTCCACATACCTTGGACGCGTATTCCGCGAGGAACAAGGGATTGGATTTCGCGAATGGCAGCATAACAGGCGCATCAAGCATGCCGCCATGCTGCTCAGAACAACCAATCGTTCCATACAGTCAATCTCTGATGAAGTCGGTTATACACAATACAAGCGCTTCCTCTCGCATTTTAAGCAGCGCTATGGGCAAACACCTGAGCAATACAGACGCTCCTCACGCACTTCCTAATATGAGCAGCAATCACATTTGATTTTAAACACCCCAACTGTTTTCAGCATATGATACTGAAAGCAATTGGGGTGTTGTTTATTTGGTTCGTGAGACTTGCGATACCAGCGGCTATCGCAAAACCTTAAGGGGTATCAGAGGGGCGCAAATCACACGGACGCCCCCCTCTGATCCGTAATCCGAAACCAGCGGAGCTTCGCTCGTCTATTGCGCGGTGGTTTCAAGACCTTGCGTAGCAGGGATTCCCTACACGTAGCCCTGACCGTAAGTATCGCGCAGCGATGCGCACAAGGGCGCAGTGCATGGGCGAAGCCCCGGCGGAAAAGATCACGCAGTGAGCTTTTTCGACGCTGATTTATCCCTTGACACCGCCCACGTTAAGTCCTACAACAAAGTAGCGCTGCAAGAAGGGATAAATGACAACAATGGGTGCAGCGGATACAACCGTGATCGCTGCGCGAATCGTAACAGGGGTTGTCATCGTCGTGCTTGCCGCAGCATCAGCACTGGTCATCGCTGCGTTTGCACTGTTTGTGGTTGTTGCCAGCTTCATCTTGAGCAGGTATTGCAGTGTATGCAGCTTTACCTTGCCTGCGTTATACAGATGTGTATCAAACCAGCTGTTCCATGCGCCAACCGCGACGAACAGAGCAACCGTCGCTAATACGGGCATACAGAGCGGAAAGATGATCTTCCAGAACAGGTAGAGATCACCCGCACCATCAATGCGCGCCGATTCCACCAGCGCTTCCGGCAAGCCCATTATGAAGGTTCGAATGACAATCATGTTAAAACAACTGACCATTGTCGGAAGAATGTACACCCAAAAGCTCTTGCTGATCCCAAGGGTACGCTGGATTAACAGGTAATTAGGGATCAAACCTGCATTTACATACATCGTCAGAACAAACACAGTTGTGATGAACTTGCGCAGCACGTATTCACGGCGGCTCAGCGCATAAGCAAGCATGGATGTGACCACGATGTTCAGGATCGTTTGAATCAACGTGCGCGCAACGGTGATGAAGAACGCGTTATAGATGGATTCATCAGCAAAGATGGTTTGATAACTCTTTACGCTGAACACGCGGGGCCATAGCCCGATTCCGCCGCGTACCGCGTCCGTACCATCATTGAATGAAATCGCAATGGTATTGATAACGGGGTAGAGTGTAAAGAACATGATAATGATCATCACAGTTCCATTAATGATCGGAAAAATGGAGTTTTTGCGATGGTAGGAACGTTCGCGTTTCACTGATACAGCTGTTTTCATATCATCGCCTCCTTATAGTAGTGTATCTTCGCCAAAGCGCTTCGCAGTGATGTTAGCAGCAAGCATCAAGGTGATGGAAACCACACTCTTGAAGATACCTGCAGCGATTGCACGGCTGTACTGTCCTTTGGTGATACCATATTTAAGTGCAAAGATGTCGATGGTTTGCGACCAGTCCATGACCATATTCTGGCCCATGAGGTACTGAATCTCAAAACCTGCCTCCATCAAGTGACCGATGTTCATAATGAGCAGCACCATGAATGTACTCTTGATGCACGGCAATGTGATATTGAGCATCTTCTTGAAGCGTCCTGCGCCATCAATCTCCGCAGCCTCGTAGAGCGCTGGGTCAATGGAGCTCATAGCAGACAGATAAATAATCGTGTTCCAACCGCATTCCTTCCACACATTGATCACGCCGACCAGCCACCAGAAGTACTTGCCTTCCCCAAGGAAGAATATCGGCTGATCCGCAATCCCCAAAGCCATGAGCATTTGGTTAACGGCACCATCGCTTGCGAAAATCGTCTGTGCGATACCCACAACGATAACCCAGCTTAGGAAGTGAGGAAGATAGGTAACGGTTTGCACCGTGCGCTTAAAGCGCATATTTTTTATTTCATTAAGGAAAAGAGCGAGCAAAATCGGAAATACAAAGCCAAAAACCAGGTTAATTGCAGCCATAGCAAATGTATTTCGAATGGAACGCAGAAACTCCGCTCTTCCGAATAGCCAAGTGAAGTTTTTCAGACCTACCCACTCATTTTGAAAGAGCGGGACGGACGGATTGTAGTCCATAAAGGCTGTAATCCAGCCCCACAGAGGAAAATAATTGAATAAGAAAACATACAGCAGCATTGGGACGCTCATCCACATGAGCTGCTTTTGCTGCCAGAGCTTGTACCAAAAACCTTTATGCTGTAAAGTGATCCCACCGTTTTTTTCGGGATAAGTTGTTGCCTTTGCAGTCCGCACAGCAAACACCTCGCTTGGAAAATAATAGCTTTAATGATTCTAAAATGGACGGCGGGAGAGTGTACCTCCCACCGTCCATTGCCTTATGAAGTTTACTGATTCTTTTCTACAAGCTTGAGAACTTCGTCTTGCATGAAGTCCACGAAATCGCTGATCGGAACATCTTCGACTGCCTGAACGAATTCATCCCACTTTGCATCGAATTCGCCGTCTGCTGCCATGATGATCTGGGGCAGCATCTTGCGCTGTACGTCTTGGAATGCAGCCTTAGCGTCGTTAGCATCCTGATCGGTTGTTACGTCGATCTGCCATGCTTCGCCATAGGGAGCGAGTTCAATAGGATCGTTGAAGAAATCCAAGGGGCGCTTTACGCCATAAGCAGCAAGGAATTCCTTGTCATAGTCATTCATCTGTGCGAAGTAGTTTTCAGGCTGAACAGAGGGATCCCACTTGTTGCCGTCTTCCATTTCGCCCTGCTTTTTAGGCATTGAGTTGGTGAGAACATAAGACATGTTTGCATTCTTCCAAACAGCATTTGCTGCGTTCTGGATTTGTTCGAATGTACGAACCATGCGCCCGTCAACTACGCTGTAGTCTTCGCCTTCGATGCCCCAGTTGACAACCTTCTGCCATTCGTCAGAAAGCATATTTTCCATGAACATAACCAAACGCTCAGGATCTGCGCAATTAACAGAGATACCAAAGCCGCGGTTTACGTTGATAACAGTACCGTTGAGGTAATGCTCTTCAACTTCTTTGCCAGCCTGCTCTGCGCCATAAACAATACCCATGCCCTGATAGGTGCTGTCATACATTTCAGCAGCGATCAAAGCGTCGGTGGCAACCTGGAAATTCCATGTCTGGTCAAACATACCAAGAATGGTGCCGCTGGATAGCTTAGCAACATACTGGTCGAAGTTCATAACGAAAGTATCCTGTGAGATAAGTCCCTTGTTGTAAAGCTCGTTTAGCTTTTTGTAGTAGGGCTTTGCATAGTCCTGAATGACATATGCTTCGGTCTTGTAATTGTCATCGATATCGATGATAACATCGCCGTCATTGGGGCGGCCCATCAAATGCTGAACGGGGTTGAAGAGGCAGAATGCACGCCAGTCTTCACAAAGAATGGCAAAGCCTTCGTTTGCAGCGCCGTTGTCATTGGTGGGATTCTCGGCGATGTAGCGCTCGATCACGTCAAAATACTCGTCCATGGTCTTGATGGTAGGATAGCCTGCCCATGCAAGAACTTTCTTTTGGAGGAAGAACGCAGGGCCGTTGACATAGTTCATGCCATAGTCCTGTGTGTTGTAATAACGTCCATAGTTAGGAACGATGAAAAGCTCGCCGTCTTCGTTGAGCAAACGGGTTAGGTAAGGCTCAATGTGAGTGTAGAGATTGGGGGTCTTCTCTGCGCTGATGTAATCCATCAGGTTGACGAATGCGCCCGCAGCGATCAATTTCTCAGAGTTTCCGCCGTCCATCATGTCAGCGTAGTCCTCGCCAGCAATCTTAACGCCAAGTGTTTCGTCCAGATCGCCTGCTAGGAATTCGAACTCGAATGTGAGACCAAACTCCTCTTCAATCATCTTGAAAACCTTGTTGTCGGAGCTGGGCTGATCACGAGCTTCACCGACAAACACTGTAACCGTCATGGGGTCAGGTGTTGATTCAGCCATCGCAGGAATTGCGAATACGGTTGCCAGAAGAACCATCGCTAAAACCAAGGATATGAGTTTACGCATATTGTTATCCTCCTTGTATTATGTTGTGTGGTATCTATACCACCTTCAATGTTGTCAGTTTAGCATAAAATTCGGATTCATGATATGTTCATATTTGGATGTGTTCCATGAAAAAGTATAGAATTTACAAAATACGGAATTCACCCGCGAGCATTAACATGCAGAAAAAATATAGGCAATTGTCGTAATAGCGCCTTTCGCCCTTGCGCGGAGGTGTATCCCAGAAGGTATAAAGCCACTCGCGGGAAAGCTCTGTATCAGTCGCAAGGGATGCAGCAGCGGTTGTCACAATAATAGCGATTGGATGCAGTGCAGGCGGATCAATCGCTCTCCCATCGACCGTATAGGTCATAAAGGGTTCTTTGCCATGAAGGAACGTTTGGAGATGATCGACAATCACCTGATACTCAGCTGTTTTTCCAAACCATGCGCAATCCAGTCCGATGTTCATCGCTACGCGGTACGCATCACTAAAGAAATCACTGTGCCCCCTTGTGGTTTCAGGTGTTCCGTCATAATGCGCATACTCGGCCGCCAGCCCCGTTTCGGCGTGGCAAGCCTTCGCTAGGTATACCCTGCTCGCCTCTGCCGCACGCTTCCAGAAGGGTCGATCCTCCTCGTTTGCCCAAAGCGCGAACAGCTCATAGAAATGAGGCAAATGATAGGATGGGTCTGAAAAATCAGCCTCAGGAATGAACTTAATCAAGTGATTGCTTCGCTCCCACATGGAGTGACCGCCCTCCACCAGTTCATGCTGATGAACGCAATGCTTCAAAATATCTCTCGCTTGGTTGCTGTAATCATAGGGCGCATCGCCATCGCCCCAGCGATTTGACGCAAAAAACAATGCCAGCGCATAGTATTCCTCACCATCAGGCGCAGGGCCTTGTGCATTGCGCATACCATCCACCCCCACCGACCATGCAAAATAGCCCTGATGTTTGCCATCCGCATGCCACATATATCGTTTGCTAAAGCACCAAAGGCGATCAAAAAGATCCTTACGATCCATTTGTACGCACATCATCATCCCATAGCTCATGCCCTCAGTGCGCGCGTCATAGTTGCCTGTATCCATTAAATATCCAGCATCTTCCCCCATTGGATAATAAAAACGCTCCCCTTCCTCGGTAAAGATAGCTGCAAATGCTTCCTCAATCCTTTTTGTGATATCCGCCTGTGAATATCCAAGTTCCAGCCATTTATTTGGGTATGATTTCATACTTTTACCCCCATTAATTATTGATTTTATTCTCAAACGCATATGAGACCACCTGTGCAATCCAGCACAGAATGCAGTTTTCATTTAGTCATCATCCTACCATGAACTGAAATGCTTGCCTATGCCCATTTGGAGAGAGAATACATGAAAAATTATTCCTTCTCTATGTTTAGCTGATTTGCAACGCATCGCACCCCTAATGATCACCCTGACCCCATCCCTTCTAACTTACTGAAGCTATGGATATGTACTTTTTCCACTAATACGATTATACTATGCATAGGTACACGGCTCTGTGGATTCGCTGTTTTCACGTCATCCTCAGAAGGACTGCTATTGATTGAAAAACAATTGCGCCGCTCAAGCTATCCAACGCGGACATCGTCGCGCACGCCAATTGGACTGAGCAGCGCCGCGATACTATCTGTCATGATCCCAATCAACAATCATGTGAAGCGTCCCAGTGCACAAGCCAAATAAATCAGAGGTGTTTAGTATGAGAATGAATCGTCAAGCAATCCCTCCCAAAAGCATACCCATGAGTACCAGCGCCTTTCAGCAAAGCACAGGCTCAACACTGCATTGGCTTGGAAGTGCCGGTCTGTTTCTCAACAGCAGAGGAACCTGTATTATGATCGATCCGATGCTGGAAGGGTTTGATCTTCCTTTGTTGATTGATCTGCCTATCCATTCGGCAGACATCCCGCACTTGGATGGCCTGCTCGTCACCCACTCAGATAACGATCATTTCAGCCGCGAAACATGTCGCCTGCTTGCGAAAAAGTGCAGCGCATTTCATTCAACACAATACGTGCACACGCTGATGCAGGAAATGGATCTGCCTTCCTTCGGGCACGATATCAACAACAGTTTTGCCGTTGACAACGTCCAAATTAAGCTGACACCAGCTTATCATACATGGCAAAATGAATTTGGGGGATTTGATCGAATATTTCTACCTGAAGATGCCTGCGGCTACTACATTACAACACCAGATGGAACGGTGTTTGCACCTGGTGACTCTAGGCTGCTCAGTGAACAGCTTGAGTTGCCAGCACCCGATGTCATTCTCTTTGATTTTTCTGATGACCCGTGGCATATAGGGCTGGATGGTGCTGAAAAACTTGCAGCGGCGTATCCCAATGCGCTGCTGATGCTCTCGCATTGGGGCACGGTGGACGCACCGGACATGCTGCCTTTCAACGCTGATCCTCATGTACTTTACGATCGCATCGTTCATCCAGAGCGCATTCGTTTATTGGCTCCGGGTCAAGCATTGCAGCTATGCTCATAAGTTTAACTAAAGGGGAGCATCGTTATGAAATACATCCAATTAGGTCATTCCGATTTACAAGTATCCAGCATATGCATGGGTTGTATGGGGATGGGCGATGCTGCGAGAGGTCAGCACTCTTGGACCATTGACCAAGCGCATTCAAATGCCATCGTCAAGCAAGGACTGGAGCACGGCATTAATTTCTTTGACACTGCCATTGTATATCAAAGCGGGACAAGCGAGCAGTACCTTGGACGTGCGCTAAAAGCCCATGCGAAACGAGATGACGTTGTCGTTGCCACCAAATTCCCACCCCTTACACAAGATGAGCGTGATGCCAAAATCACAGGACAGCAACATATTGATAACATGCTCAATAAAAGTCTTGAAAACCTCGGCATGGATTACGTTGATCTGTACATCTACCATATGTGGGATTACAACACTCCGCTTTATGACATCATGGACGGCTTAAATCGGGTCGTGAAAGCTGGAAAAGCTCGTTATATCGGTATTTCGAACTGCTTTGCTTGGCAATTAGCCAAAGCAAACGCGCTCGCCGAAAAGGAGAATTTCGCCAAATTCACATCTGTGCAAGGTCATTATAATTTGATATTCCGTGAGGAAGAGCGTGAAATGGTTCCGTTTTGCAGCGAAGACAACATTGCACTAACGCCTTACAGTCCGCTTGCAGGCGGTCGCCTCTCCAAGCTTCCAAGTGAAAATTCAAAGAGGCTTCAAGAGGATAGCTATGCTAAGCTCAAATATGATGGAATGCACGATCAAGATCAGCCGATCATTGATCGAGTCGTTAAGCTCTCAAAGAGCAAGGGCGTTTCGATGACCGAAATCTCACTCGCTTGGCTGCTAACAAAGGTCGCTGCACCCGTTGTGGGCATTACCAAGTTTGAGCAAGTTAAGAACGCTGCGAATGCGGCAAATATCTCATTTTCACTCGATGAGCTTGCCTATTTGGAGGAGCTTTATGTGCCGCATAGGCTAGTTGGTGTGATGGCACAAAACAGAGTTTAATTAGGTTGGAAATTTCTATAAACCGCAAAAAGATAGTAGGCATTCAAAGATGTCTACAGCCTTACGCCAAGGAGATTTCGCAAGGAATTGCAGGGGAAATAAAGAGTCAATTGCACAGATTAGCACAAAGACGGGCATAGCAAGATATGCCCGTCTTTGTGCTAATTTCAGTTTCTCAACAGCTAAAGCGCATTGCCTAAAAAACCGCCCGCTCTTCGAATAGATTGCTGCGAGTTCGCTATACTAATCTTGATAAAGCGATAGGAGCACAGCATGAAGAAGTATTTTGAAGGATGGTATTTCAAGCATCAGAATAAAAGTGATACTCTATGCATCATTCCAGGGCGTTGCGAAGACGCCTCTTTTATTCAAGTCATCACGAATGATGCATCCTATCAAATTGATTTTCCCTTGGCAGCCTATCACAAGGGGGACATTGTATCCATCGGTGATAACCATTTCTCAGCTAATGGCATTTCACTATTGATCGACAAACCAGACATTTCGCTTTTGGGTGAATTGCAATATGGCGCACTCACACCGATTCGCTATGATATCATGGGACCATTTGCGCGCCTTCCGATGCAATGCCATCATAGTGTGCTCAGCATGTACCATCCGCTTCATGGTGAACTTATGCTAAATGGAAGCAAGCTGAACTTTGATGAAGGTGTTGGCTACATAGAAGGCGATCGAGGAAACTCCTTCCCCAAAGAATATACGTGGGCTCACTGCAATGCTTTTGAGGCACCATGCTCCGTTATGTTAGCCATTGCACATATTCCATTTTGCTTATTCACCTTTACTGGCTGTATCTGCATTGTACGGTATAAGGGGCGCGAATACCGCATGGCAACCTATCAAGGGGTGCGCATACGCAGCAACACAAAGAACCATATCGAGCTCGTTCAAGGCGACTACCGCTTAACTGTGGAGATCATCGGAGACACAGGGAATCGTCTGCGTGCGCCTCAAAATGGCGCGATGAGTCGCTCCATACACGAAAGTGCTTCGACAAGTGCCAGATTCATATTCCGCAAGAAGAATGAATGTCTGTTTGATTATTCGAGCGATCAGGTGAGTTTTGAATTTGTAGTGAAGTAGCGATTTTGCCCGTGAAAGCAGCTTTGACTTCTTCTTTCATGCTTACCGAGCCTGCTCCCATGTCATTATGGAAGGTGCTGTCTTCCTCGCAGAATCCACCGAGAATAAATCCAGATATGGATTTTGTGCAGGAATGTAAATAGGGCTTATTCTGGGAATCGTTGATACGGTTCCATCCGCTTCCAAACTCGTATATGGTGCGCCCGTTTCATCAACATAGTATTCGGCAACGCATTTCCAAGTAGGAATTGCCCACCCAATATCAAGAGACGTTTTATCGTGATAGATTAAATAGCCAAGCTCAATACTCTCAACTGCCCTCAACCGTCCGGCGCTTATTTCGTCCTCCAGCACCGCTATCAGCGTACCAATTGGAGAAAGCGGTATATCCTCATGCAGTGTTTCTTGGATACGAGCAATGCCCCCAAACAAGGCATAGTCTTGCGTTGAAAACACTTCCGTCTCAGCACTACAGGATATATCAAGATAGGGCTCATTCTTCACTGCTTTTTCAAACACAGGACCATCGCCCTGAAAAATCGGAATTGCACCAAGGTATTGCCTGTAATGAAAAGTGTAACTGCCATTTTGGGTTAAGGCGTCTTGAAGACTGTGGTCTTCCGGTTTTATTGCATAGATCTTCCCCAAAACATGTATCCCTTCAAGTTGCAATGTCCCAGCCAGTTCTTCTCCATAGATGCGATGTATCAAAGCATACGAAAAGTCATATGCGTCCTGTAATGTCATTTCACTGCCATCAGTGCGCATTTCCCATCGGGCATTCTCAAGCGTGAAATATTCGTTGATTTTATAGTCAACGTAACGGGCCTTGTAGGTTTCGCCCCATAGATTCCCTGCGGCAGCATTTAAGAACCCCGCGTTGTTCACTACGTTGAGTCCTGCTAGCAAGTCATCTGCAACTGGTCCAGCCGAGGACAGTTTATATACTGGCACTTGCTGCACCTTTGGAATCTTGATTGTGCTCACATCGATTGCAATTGTCCGTCCGTGTGCCTCATAGGACTGATGCCAGCCCTTCATGGCTTCTTGCTTTATATCTTCTAATGTAGCATAGTTACCAACCGCTAAGATGTTGGCAGGCTGCAGGAGGATCAGGCAAATCAGCAGGAACAGTGATACCGTCTTCATCATGTACGTTTTTTTCATTGTCATCATTCTCTCCCAACTATTGAACTAACCTAATGATATTCTGCGTATCTTCAAAGGAAATGACGGCATTTACCCTAATACATTCATTTCATTGAAACCAGATTGCAATCAAGTCATCGCATAGGATCATTTTATCCGAAACTGCACTGCTTTTCAAGCGTAGCTTTACATTTCGGAACAGACGCAGATCGTATTGTGCTTCATGAGCCATAGGCTACGCGCATTATTTCACACCGTGTTCAACCGTTTTACTGAGCTAAAAATACAACCGCATCACCTGCAAGCACGCCATTATACTGTATATAAGGAAAAGGTCCACTCTTCCATTACGGAAGAAGCGGACCTTTTTTAGAGATATCAATCGCACTTAATCTTCAGGTTTTCAGCTTCCAGCCGCCCGCTTCTTGGCGCGTATGGATAAAGTCTGCATACAGACCCTTCTTACTCAAAAGCTGTTCATGGGTACCTTCTTGGACGATTTTGTCGTTTTCAATTGCAATGATATGATCCGCTTTTCGAATGGATTCGATGCGATGCGCGATCATGATCACGGTTTTGTTTCGCGTGAGTCCATCTACCGCCTTGAGAATTTGATGCTCGTTTTCAGCGTCTAGCGCGCTGGTTGCCTCATCCAATATGATGATGGGTGAATCCTTCAATATGGCACGTGCAATCGAAATCCGCTGCTTCTCGCCGCCTGACAAATTGCTCCCGCCTTCTTCCACGAGCGTTTCGTAGCCATTGGGAGGCGACATGATGAACTCATCGCATTGCGCAGCCTTCGCCGCCCGAACCGCCTCAAAGGTTGCGCCTGGCTTGCCAAAGCGAATATTATTGGCAATGCTATCCTCAAAGAGATAGACCTTCTGGAACATCATGCTGATTTTCTGCATCACATCCTCCGTTGGGACGTGACGGATATCCGCGCCGCCCATGGAAATCCTGCCGCCAGATACATCCCAAAACCGTGGAATCAGTTGGCATAGTATCGTTTTGCCCGTGCCTGATGGGCCGATGATCGCAGTGAAGGAAAGCAGCTTGATCGTGGTCGAAACATGATGGAGCACCTCGTTTTTGCCATAGGAGAAGCAAATATCATCAAAGACAATTTCATTGGAGTTCATCTTTTGCATGGGCGGTAGACAGTCCAGCGGCTTCACTTGCTCTAGCTGCTGCACATCTGCAATGCCGAGATAAACGAGCGGATAAATGAAAACACCATTGATCTGATTAGTACAGGATGCCTTTGGGAACTGAATGCCCAGATGCCTTTAAATGTATTGATCATAGCGTTTTCTCCTGTGCTAATGCCCACATATGCGCGTATTCGGGGCAAATTTGCAGTTGCTGCTCATGCGCAGCGTTCAAGCGAATTTTGCCATCCTTGATGAAGGCGATTTGATCCGTGTAGACGATGGTGGAAAGCCTATGCGCGACCACGATCAGCGTTTTGTCCTTGGCAGCGGATCAGATCGTGTCGCCAAGCCTCACGATCGATACCAGCAGCGGCCATATTTCGGCAAGCAACCTGACCACCTTGCAAAAGCTGTCCGTGGAAAGCTTCTCGGGCAAACAGGATTTGAAGCAGATATCGGCAGGCAATGCGCTTGTAAACAGCAGCAGCGGCAATGTGGCGATCAGCGCCATGACCGCAAGGGCGCTGGATGTGGAGACCTTCAGCGGCCATGTGCAGATCGAGCAAAGCACTATCGAAAACGCAGCAATTCTGGAAACCGCCAGCGGCATCGTTACCCTCACTGCATTTGACGCGTCTCGCCTGTCGATTGATACCTTCTCTGGTGATATCTCCATGCAGGACATCAAAACAGCGGAGCTGCAAGCCAGCACCTCATCGGGCAATGTAACAGCATCGTTGCTAAGCGGGTGCCCCATCACAGCAGAAACGTTTTCGGGCAATGTCAGCATCACAGTGCCAGCCAGCGTAGGCTTCACCTACAAGATCGATACCTTCAGCGGCACCGTGAACATCGGTTTTCCGCAGATCACAGTCGATAATAAAAGCAGCTCCGAATCTTCAGGCAAGATTGGCGATGGAGCGTTCACCTTTGACCTGAAAACATCCTCTGGCAACATCACCATTCAGCCATAGGAAAAATGCAAACGAGAGAAGTCTTTTCTGACTTCTCTCGTTTTTGATTGTCAAATCTGCAAGGCGGACATTAACGAAATCAACGGAGCTTTGCCTTAGTGGTTACAAACAACGTACTATTGCGCACAATCAATAATATGGTGGAAACGCACATGCTTTTGTACTAAAATCAAAAGCGAAACATAGCAACAACTTTGAATTGATAGCACTAAAAAGCAAAATTGGAGGAACGAAACAAACATGACAGTCACTTTGATTTTATCTCTTATCATAATGGCATTAACATTTCTGATGATACTAGCGGCGGTAGCCTTTATTCAATCGAAAAAGCCTTTCGGTTCCGCGCCAAAGGATGTACAGGCGGCCATTGCAGATCATGATGAACGCTTCTTCGGTGCCAGAATCATAGGTTGGATCATCCTTGCGATCAGTCTCTTATCGTTTCTGGGTGCGTTTATTTATACTGGTTGGAATGGAATTCAAAAGGGGTATAGCTTCTGGATGTTTGCGGCACGATTCGTGACAATGCTATACCTGTACAAAGCCTTCGATATTGTTTTTTGGACTGGTTTTTACTTACAAAAACACATTTCTATCAACATTATTTCCCTGAAACAGCGGGATGTGCAGGCTTCCGCCAGTTTGGCTTTAACCGGAAGCAACAGCTTACTGATATTATATTATTTCCGTTGATTGCATTACTGCTTTCGTGGATGTGTACGCTTCTATAAAACGATGCTCCTCTCTTTCGTATGATGGTTTTATTCCGCCGTATCAAAGAGAGGAGCCTATTCATATCCTCCAATCCGAGGGCAATGAAATATAAGCTACGCAATATTCAAAAGCTAGTTGCGTCAAACCCCGATCTTCCAGCCGACAGCCTTTTGTCTGCGCTGCCATAGATCGTAGTATTTCCCTTGTTTTGTCATGAGTTCATCCTACTGCATATCCCATACATCCACCCCGCCGATCGCAATGCTGCCCTTTTGCACATCCCAAAAACGGGCGATCAAGTTGGCAATGGTGGTTTTTCCGCCGCCTGATGGTCCCACAAGCGCAGTGATGCTTTTTGCCTTAGCGGTGAAATTGACATCCTCCAGCACTGTAGCATGCTGATAACCAAACGATACCTTCTGAAAGGTGATATCGCTATTGGCAGCAGGAAAGCCCTTTTTGCCTTCCACGAGCAGCTCTTGCTTTTGCAAGGCTTCGTAGCGATCGAGTCCTGCTTCCATGACGCGCACCTGACTGCTGAGGTTGGAAAAAGCCATGGCAGGAGCGTACATGGAGAAAACATAAATCATCACCATGATTGCAGAGGAAGCAGGAAGCTGACCATTGAGCGCAAATAGCGCAGAGGCGAGGATCGTTCCCGCTACACCGATTGCAAGGCAGCATTTGTAGAGAATAACGGGCGTAAGAAGTGCCAATTTAAAATCGATCGAATGCTCACAGGTTTCGTTGATGTTGTCATCCAAACGCTTTGATAACGGAAATCCCCTTCACATATTCCAGTACCACGCCAACCAGGCGGGCCTGCTGTTTTTGGCGGATTCTCGACTGGTCAGTGCAGACCTTTTCCAGCCACCGAAAGAGAAGCGAGGCCTGCAAAAATGTCCCGACAGAAACGAGCCCGATTCGGATATCCACCACGCAGAAAAGGACTGTAGCAATGATAAACACAGCCATGCCTGAAATCATCTTGTCCAGCGCTCATGCCCTGCTCTTCAATAAAAGGAAGATCCACCGTGATCACGGAGGTCACGTTACCCAGATTTCCTTCATTGAAAAAACGCATAGGAAAATGTCTGAGCCGCTGACCAAGGTTCGTGCATTCCCGCTCACAAATTTCGTATCCCGCGCCGCTTTCCAGCTTCACAAACCAGTACCGCAGCACAATACGCACAATCACGGCAACCAGCATAATGCCGCCCACTAAAAGGGCATCTTGTGCGATGAGTGTATTCGTTAGCATCCGCCGAAACACCGTCCAAACTCGTTCAGCACGATCTTGCCGGCCATCCCCGCCAATAAGACCAGCCATGCCAAAACATAGCGCAGGGGTTAATGAACCCTCAATGAGATGAGAAATCAAGCGATAGGTTGCATAATAAGGCAGCAGGCCGCAAATTGCAGCCAATGCCAACAGCAATCTCGCTTTTTTCGTGTACTTGGCTCCGTCTTGAGCACAAGCATAAATGTCGCGTAAGGTTTTCATGTAGCAGTATCCTCCTTTCTGAAACATCGAGATTTTTTCGGTATTCATCTTTATGTATAAAGCAAAAAGCGATAGAAAACAACGCTTTTGAGGCAACTTTGGCTGATCTGTGCAAAACTTTGACTGAAACAAAAAAAATTCCTACGCGCTTATGCACATAGGAATTCTTTTTGATTTCATTGTAATCCGCAAGCACTCCTGCGATAGTCTTTGGGCAACAACATCCCTGTGTATTCTTTGAACATTCGGGTGAAGGAACTAGTTTTGCAGTAGCCCACACACTAGGCAATATGGGTGATGGACAGATATCGATCCTCCAGCAGTTTCTTTGCCTGATCAAGACGCAGGCTGGCAATATACTCTGCTGCCATGCAGCCAAGAGAAGCAGGCTGCATGAGCCTGAGTTCACTGCCGTAGTGTTCATTAATGAACAGCTCCACCGCCTTTAGCTGCTGGGCGTCATCTTCTGAAAGCAGCGCACCATAGGTCTGGTTTTCTTCTGCATAGGCAAGCACAATCGACACTGCCTCCATGACCTTGCTCTCGTAGTACAATCGAGCGTTCACGCCACATGCACGACTATTTTGAAGCTGCCTCAAAATCATCATCAGTTCCGGACTTTCGCTGCGCTCGTTCAGTGCTGCAAACGCCTGTTTCAGGCGTTCAAATCCGCTGGGAATCTTATCCCTTAGCACCTTGTCTAGGCGGGCATGATGTTAATCGCAACACCGCGCACGGTTACACCGCCGCTGTAGCTTGCTGTATACGGCTCGCCATTGCTGATATGCGCTGCAACCTGGCCCGCCTTGAGGGGCGAGCATTCCGAGATCGGCACATTATTGATCGAACCATAGTAATAGAGGCTGATATATTCACTTTGTCAAACATATCCACAGCTGAATTCATCATATTAGTCCTCGTCTTTCATTCTTTCCTCATGTAGTCATCCTGTCACATATCAGACTTCACCAGCGGTAATCCCATTCCATCAAGCCTTCCATGCAAAATGAAATCTGAAAGAGCCGCTTCTTAGCATAGTCCTCGCGCAAAACCGTATTAGAAGAAAAGTAGAGCTCCGATTCCGTTAACCACATGCCTGGGATGATCTGTTTTGTGCTGGAATGCCCGCGTGCAATTTGATCGGATACGGTAAAGCTCTCCCCCTCTTTTTGTAGGGAGATGTTTTCCCTTGCATGATAGCAAGCCTGATAAGACCGCGGCATTTGGCAGCGATCAGCTATTCATTGAAATCTGCAACATGAAGCTGAAATGATGGTAACTGCAACGCACAGGTCATATCAATGAAAACAAAAAAGAACGCGCTGCAAAACAATTCATTTGCAACGCGTCCTTTTTGTTTACGATCAAGTCCAATTTATTATGCAATAGAATAGTTCTTCCACTTTCCGCTGCGATAGCGCAACACAACAAACAAGCAGGCAACAGCCCAAGAAGGAAATATACTGACATAGAAACAGCGAAAATCGACGACTGTTGTCGCTAAAAGAAAGGATAAACCCAGCCTAATGCCCAGATTGACAAATCCGGAGACAGCAGGAATCTTTACATCCCCTGCCCCTTGAAGGAAACCACAGGTAATGTTGGTTATTGTGCTTATCCAGATACAGACCATCAGCAGGTCTAAATGCTCTCGTCCTCTGCGCAGAGACTCTCCAGCTACGCCAAATATCCCGAGTAATTGGTCGTCAAAGGCAATCACAAATATGGCCAGCAAAACACTCGTGACAACCCCCATAAGGATTGACGCCTTATATCCCCGCTGTACACGGTCCAGTTTTTTAGCCCCGATGTTTTGTCCTACAAAGCTTGAGATGGTCACATTTAGACTGGTGGAAGGTATGTGGGCAATTTGTTCTATTTTCTGCATTGCAGTATACCCCTCAATGCTGTAATCTCCAAAAGAATTAACCAATCGCTGAAGCAGGATGAAGCCTAGCGCAGATACCATATTTTGAAGCACAATCGGGACACTGAGCCGAGTGATCATCTGCGAGCATTTTTTCCATGCGTATAGAAATTTTTTGCTAGGCATCAAATCAGGGAACAATTTCTTCAAATAGATTAAAGCGGCTACAGCGCAACCCGTTTGTGCGATGACTGTTGCAATCGCAGCTCCTGCCACATTCCATTTAAGCACAATAACAAAGATACAATCAAGTACCACATTCAGCACAGCTGAAATGAAGAGAAAAAACAATGCCCCTTTAGAATCGCCATGAGCACGCAAGATTCCATAAGCAACATTATAAACCAGCTGCACCAGAATACCCAGACAATAAATGCGGTAGTAGGTTAGGCTCATATCCCGCATCGATGGAGGTGCTTGTAGTAAATCAAAGATAACAGGCTTTGATAATAGCAACATGAGAACAGTCAATAGCACACCTAGTACTATTGCAATTGAATATGCGCTGGCAATGACTTCTTTGATTTCGCGTTCCTTCTTAGCGCCAAAAAGTTGGGATACAGCAATACCTGTCCCTGCCCCCAGACCCGTACAAACGGAGACCAAAAGCCAGACCATAGAGCTAGTCAATCCCACTGCGCCCAAGGCGGTAGTTCCCACGAATTGCCCTACCACAACACTGTCTACAACATTGTACAATACCTGCAAGAAATTCGAACCCATAATAGGAAGCGTGAATAGCGCAATGGCTTTCCATTCTGTCCCTACTGTCATATCTTTTTTCATGGTAGATGGTCCCTCGCATTTCTGTTTTGGCGCACAAAATCTCAAAGCAGCACTCTAAAACATTCCGATGTGCTGTTGTTTTTGGGCTATATTGAGCATTAAAACAATACTATCTATTTCTAGATTCCTGGCTTGTTTGATATAAAACCAGCACATGAATAAAAGGAAAAAGCAAAATCAGTATAGAACATTTGAGCCCCATAGTCAACGGTGAGTCACCATGAGCACGCCGCAAAATGCGGGCACCTCGCAACTAGCTTTGGTCAAGTAAGCGCAGGGCAAATTTCTAAAACAGCCTGCATTGTGCGGGCTGTTTTTTTCTTTATATTTCTGCGCGGCTCTTAATACATCAACGCAGGCATCGCTTGAAAAACGATGCCTGCTGACTAAATCCATCAATACTCTATGCCATGACGCAAAAGCGCCTATTTCAAATATCCAGAGCTGCATGAAAGCCATTATAAACAGCGTTTGTAATGCTCGATACCTTGGCAGCATCACCTATGACGCGTACAAAAGGCGCGGCATCCATCAATTGCTGCACGACATCCGTTCTGGACCGTTGACCCAATGCGCAAATCACCGATTGCCCACGGACAAATCGCTCATTGCCCTGCGCATCCATGCATAATATACCTTCACTCGTGACGGAAAGCCCCCTGTACCCTGTATGTGCAGTCACATACTTGGCCACTTCGGCAAGCAATAGCGGACGATGACGCAGATTAGCATCCACAGCTAATTCCTCGTGCATTTCAATCAAATGCACCCGTTTGCCTTCCATTCCCAGATGAACAGCGCATTCACATCCCGCAAGCCCACCGCCGAGTACCACGACATCGGTTGCGATTTCGTCTGTGTGCAGATAGTAATCGTTGACGAGCACCACGTTTTCGCCGCGAAGTCCAGAGATAGGCGGCACGAGGGGCATTGAGCCCACCGCAATGATCAGTGCATCGGGATTCATTTCCTCTGCATATGCCTTAGTGACGGTTGTGCCAAGGCGTATGTCAACGCCGCTCCTTTGTGCAAGCGTTGCATAGCTGCGAGACAGCTCATACATCTCGCGCTTGAAGGGGATGGCTTGCTCACTTTTGAGAATCCCGCCTAGCTCTTGTTCTTGTTCACATAAAACAACTTGGTGCCCACGGCGTGCAGCGGTATAGGCCGCATATAGACCCGCGGGACCGCCGCCCGCAACCAAAACGCGCTTGGTTTTTGATGCAGGCGTGATTTCTGTGTGCTCTAGCTCCCGTCCGATGAGCGGATTCACAGTGCATCGACGGGTGGCGGTTACAGCGCGCTCCGCCATGCAGGTAAAGCAGCGCAGGCAGTGGACGATCTCATCCTCGCGGTTTTGAACCACCTTGCACGGAAGCAATGGATCAGCGAGCAAGGCACGCGCCATGTACACAATATCCGCCTGTCCGCTTGCGATGATTTCCTCCATCTGTTCGGGGCTGCCAAGGCCGCCAATCGTCGCTACGGGTATACTCACATGCCTCTTGATTTCAGCAGCCAGATGGACATTGCAGCCATGGGGCTTGAACATAGAGGGATGGGTATCCCCAAAGCCGCGCTGATATGTACCTGCGGACACATGCAGAAGATCAATTTTGCTTTCCAGATGCTTGGCGATGGCTACGCCTTCGGTCAAATCATAGCCTCCATCGAACAATTCCGAGCCGCTCATACGGAATTCAATTGGGAAGCTCCTGCCGACGGCGGCTCGCACTGCATCCAAAACCTCCACCGATAAGCGGCATCGATTTTCTAGTGACCCGCCATATTCATCTGTGCGCTTGTTAAAATAAGGCGACAAGAATTGATTGAGCAGCCAGCCATGTCCGCCGTGAATCATCAGCATTTCAAAGCCTGCTCGTTTGGCTAGCCCTGCTGCTTTTCCGTATGCGGCGACAATTTCGCCAATTATTTCCTTGGAGAGTGCATGAACAGCCACGCCATCTGGACGCACAGCATCCGATGGTCCCCATTGGCACATGGCATGCTGCTTGGATTTGTCTGTCATGTAGGTGCCCGCGTACATACCAGAATGGGATAATTCTAGGCTCGGAATCGCGCCATGCCTAGAAATCGCGTCGGCAGTGTAGGCGGCAGATGCAATGGAATTGAGGATGGCGGTATCCAAATGATACGCATGTGAGCCATCCGTTTCGGGGTGCACCATGCATTCGGATACCGTAACCGCCGCTGCCCCGCCCTTGGCGCGGTATTCGTAAAAGGCGGTTGATTTAGCACCGATACAGCCGTCGTTGGTGATATCAGTGCCGCCCATTGGCGCAGAGAACATGCGATTGCGAAAGGTAGTTCCTGCAATGGTAATGGGCTTTGATAAATTAGGGTAGTTGCGTTTCATCGTTGAATACCTCCTTGCCGCCTGCCGCATGCAGATCGCAAGCGTGATTAGAATTTATTGATTTTGTTTATTCAACTTACGAGCTTCTGCATCATTCCTCAGATATCGTCAAGGTCACATGACCGGCAATGCCTGTGGGAGGTGTGGGCGCAGGAATGTTCATGCATGCCACATCCCCGCCCATTGCTGCTGCATGACGCTGCAAAGTGGTTGCAACTTCGATGGAAATACTGTTTTCGCCGCATTGCAGGAGATGAGCGAGATCATAGCAATAGGGCTGCGCGGTTTTCATGCCTACACTCTGTCCATTGACAAAGACCTCCGCACTTTCGTATGCATCATCGATTGTAAGAATGGCATGCGCTGCTGTTTCAAGTGCGAGGGTGGTTTCATAATGGAAATAGCCTGAAAAATCGGGGTATTGCAATCCCATATTCACAAGCTTGGTGGGCATGGGAGCTCCATAATGCGGGTGTTCCTTTGCGGTTGCCAAGCGAACCTGCCAATCATCAAGCACAAGTTCCTTGGGGTTTTGCATGGGTGTTGCTGCCGTTGCAGCAGGGACATTCTCGCCCGCGATCACCAGCCACATTTCCAATGGTGCGAGTGAAAGCTGCAACAACGTACGACCATTTTTCTCGGATGATTCGATAGCGTATAGCTGATTTTCCCATGGATCATAGCGGGTACAGGGCACGCTTTGATGCAGAGCGATGCTCGCTTCCAAGTGATCCGTGGGGCTTTCATTGAGGAATAGATAAACTGACTGACCATGCTGGTAATGATAAACGGTCAGATCGGAAAATGTCTTGGAAAGCGAAACGTCCGTCTGGATGCACTCCCTGACTGTGGCAGCTAACTTCTTGACAGGAACGACGCGGCAGCTGCTGAGCCTTTGCAGGAGCGCATTGCTCTGTGCTTCATCGCAGTCGCTGATGCCCATTGGCAGCCTGCCTGTAAAGAGCACAGGGAAACCAGCCGCTACTGCCGTTGCTGCAAAGGATGCAGTCGCATGGGGCATGTACTCGCAGCCGCTGATCACCAGTGTATGCAGCGCCATTCCGTTCACATGCAAAATGCGATGTTCACGGTCAAAGCTCATATGGAATACATCAGGCTGTGCAAACACATCGTCTGTGACGAAGGTAAAGCCAATCTGACTGCGGGTAAGCTCCCTGCATGCAGCTATATTGCTTTCACATTCACCTGCCCAACGGCTTTCGCCGCCATATAGCAATGCCACATCCGCCACGCAAGTGCCGCCGTCAATCAGGTGACTGATTCGATTGGTATACGCCATCAGCTGACCAAAGGCGCGATACTGCGGGTTTTCACCATGCGCATAGAAATGCGGCGGGCAATCGGGATCAGGAAAAGCCATTGGCGAAAAGGCATGAGGTACATGGCGATTCACGCCGCGTGCCAGAAAATGATCCGTCAAATATTTCTCGGTGCGAACGCCGATTTGCCAGCCGTACGCGCCGTAGTTTTCCACGAGGCAACGCCCCTTTTTCTTGGGATCAATCGCCGCTAGAGAAGCACCCAGCCGCCCCAAAGTATAATGATAGAAACCTGCATCATCCTCGCATATCCCGCCTGGGCGGCGCTTCACATGCTGACCGCCGATCACTACCTGACCGCCGATATTGTCAATGCCAGCCATGTGCTGACCCGACAACCCGCGGAAATAATGACCCATGCTGGGGCCAAGGTTGGAGCTCATGTCGCAATCCTCCAGCATATGTCCGATATACTCGACTCCGCGGCTCTCGCACCATTGTCCGATTTGATCTGAGAAGCAACTGGATACCAGCTTGCTCACAGCGTTCATGTAGCTGCTGCGGATGCGCGCAGCCACGTGTCCCGATCTGCTAGCTGCCCACAGAAGCGGCAATGCGGCTTCCCAGCCTTCGCCAAACTCCTCCGCCATAGCTGCCGGCATAGCAGCGGACCACGGCAGCGCCATCTGCGGATCACCAATCAAATCACCTGAGGTATAGCCGCCAGTGTTTCCGATGGGCGGCTCATCACTGAAAAAGCCTGCAATGACCGTCCCAAACAGCGACTTGTAGCGCGCGTAATGCGGCTCGTATACGGTGTCAATCAGAAGGCGGCAGGAGTCCTCATCAATCATGTTGATGTAGTCATTGCGGCCTTTGGCATCTCGCGTTAGATAAACGATGAAGATTTTCCAATATCCGCTGGGCACATCCCAGAGCAGATTGCCATCCTTAACCAGCGGGGTCAAATCGATACAATCCCCAAGGTTTCCTTCGTCTTCAACAGAGTAGGCAAGCACGCGATACAGCTTGTCATCATGGAACACACGCTTTGGCGGTGGCCCTTGGGGCATCCATGGCGGGGTGGGTTTGGGATGCGCATGATTGGAAACACAAAGCTGCGTGGATGGCATTGGTCCGCACACATCCACCGTGTTGTAGTCCATGTATTGATGACAAAGCTCAGGCGCGGCGGTTTCCACTGCCCCTGCCGCATAGCCTGTGGGAAAATGCTCGTCATCCAAAATCCAGACTTTCATGGAGAGCTTTTGTGCCTCGTCCAATATGGCGTCCATATCAGCCCACCATTTCGCGCCTAGGAAATCAGGATGGGGTCTGCTTTCCACGCATACCGCATGAATATTGGACTCTTTGATGACATGCATATAATGGCGCAGTGTAGCTTCATCCTCGCCATGCTGCCAAAAGAAGGGGAAGATATAGTTGGCGCATTCACCATCTAGCAGGGAATGCAAACGATCGATACTATTCATTGAGTATTCCTCCTTTATTTCTTCGCTTGGCTGTAGACGATGTTGCCAAACTTGCCGTCTAGGCGGCGAAAATGCTCATCCATCGCAGCAGCGCGATACGCCTTCATGCCGAAGAATTCGCAGGGAATGGCATCGTCCTCTCCAGCGAGTATCCGTTCACAAAGCTCGATATTGTCATCAAGGCATTGACAAGGGCCGACGGCCGGACCGTGGGAGTAGTAGGTGGTATCATAGTCCCCCTCGCGCGCTTTCAGGCGCAATAGGCTTTGCGCATATTCTACAATCGTCGTGGACTCGTCGCCCACCAGCAAGGTATTGACATTGAGCGCATCCCCAAATAGGATGGACCGCTCCTCCTGAAAGAGAATACACATGCTCCCTTTGGTATGACCACTCACCGCAATGATCTCAAGGGTGATCCCGCCAAGCTCAAACAGCTGTCCATCTACGAGGGGCAGATATTCCCCAGTGAAAGCCTTGGCAAAATCCTGCTCCGTGAATGCGCTATCCGACGGCATGGAAAACCGCGCATAGCCCATCCGTTCCTGCAATGCACCGTGGTTTGCTGCAAGCGGCAAATCCGCCGCGTTCAGATAAATCTCATCAAATTCACCCGCGCCGCCTGCGTGATCGCAATGTCCATGCGTCAACAAAACGGTCAGGGGCAGCGTCGTCAGCTGCGCCACCAATTCGCGCAGTCCGCAAAGTCCCGTTCCTGTATCGATCAAGGCAGCGCGTTTTGCACCTTGCACCAAGAAGCAGGTAACGCCTGTAGGATCAATGATCTGTGTGATGGTTTTTGATAGACTTTTCACCGTAAAATCAAACATTTATGCTCACCTCATTTGTCTTTGTAGGATCAGTATCCCACAGATCAGGCTGAAATGTATATACGCAAAGACAAAGAGGTCGCTATTCCAAAACGAAAAGTCGATATACTGTATATTCATTTACTAGGCGTGTCCGTATGATGAGGATAAGAACAATCTTTCATTATTGGATTATATGAGTTAAAATAGAGATAACGACAAAATAAAAAGTATATCAAATAGAAATAGACGATTGCGGGAGGCAACTATGCAACAAAAGCAAGAAAAGAAAATGACGCGTTCGATTCGCACACAGATATTATCCATTATGATGGCATTGGTGCTTCCGCTGAATGCATTGGTGCTGTTTTCCACCATCAATTCAATCTACGTGCTGCAAGAGCAAGCAAAGGTGTCGCTGACAAGCATAGAGGGTTTTTATATGCAGCAGCTGGAGCATCGAATTTCCTCCATCCATTATTACTTCTATGATTTGGAGGAGAACGACGCGGATTTTATTCGTTTGCTCGAACGGAATAAAGAAGATGACAACCGCTATTTCCGTGCACAAACGAATATTGCGCGTAAGTTTAACACGCATATCACTACCTCGGCGGTGGCGGATAGTTATTTTTATTTGAATCAAGCAAATGACGATCTGCTTGTGGTGCTGCCCACCGCCTACGGGGGAAGCATTACTGCGCAGCAACGAGATGCGGTTGTGCAGTGGATCGGCAGCATGGATTTCCCGGGAAATCAACGCTGGAAATTAATTGAAATCGCTGATGATCAGTGGTTGATGCGCCTCTATCACAAGGGCGATTTCTACTATGGCGCGTTGATCTACGTGGATCACATGATTGACCAGATGAAGGAAGCCATCCCCTTTGACGGCATAGCAATCACCGCAGCGAGCACCAAAAATACGGAAAGTCCGCACGGATGGATTACCGCATCGCAGTATTCCACCGCCGCAAATTTTGGCTTGCAGCTTGCCGTACCGACAGCAGAGGTCATTCTCACCTTGCCGCTGACGCAATGGTTTGCGATTGCCTTTGCGATAGTATATCTGCTCTGTGTACCTGTTTTATATTTGGTGCTTAACAAGCTACTACTTCGCCCCTTGGATAAAATCCGCTCTGCTTTGCTCAAGATGAAATCAGGTGAGCGGGAGTATCGTATCCGCGAACACCGCTACGCCGAGGAATTTCGCACCATCAATGACACCTTCAATGAGATGGCAGATAATATTGAAACGCTCAAAATCGAAAACTACGAGAAGGAGCTGGCACGCAAGAAGATGGAGCTCAAGAACCTACAACTTCAGATACGTCCGCATTTTCTGCTCAACACCTTCAATTTGATCTTCAACCTTGCGGAGATCCGTGAATACGAGAGTGTGCAAAAATTTGCTTTGTACCTCTCCAATTACTTCCGCTATATTTTCCGCAGCGGACAGGAGCTATCGCCGCTTCAAAAAGAATTCGAACTCATCCGTGAGTATTTGGAGGTGTCCGCGATCCGCTATCCTGACTGCTTCACGGTACATCAGGAGCTTTCCAGCGAGCTGGCGGAGTTCATGGTTCCCCCGCTACTGGTTCATAATTTCGCAGAGAACATCATCAATCACACAGTGAAATTCGGCAGAACCATTCACATCCATCTATCGGCAACAGCTCTGGATGGCTATGCATCAATTCAAATACAGGATGATGGCGAAGGAATGGATGCAGCGATTGCAGACGAAATCAATCAAGGCATTTTTGACGCAAGAGAACAAGGGCGTGTGCATGTCGGGCTGGAAAATTCTTACCGCAGAATCCAGCATTTCTATGGTCCGAGCAGTTCGCTTAAGGTGACATCAATTGCAGGCAAAGGAACCTGCATCACGCTTTCACTACAGATGAAACAGGCTGGCACAGAGGAGGAACGCATATGAATTTACTCATTGTCGATGATGAAATGATCACAGTCAAAGGTCTTTTAAAGGGGATTGACTGGCAAACATGCGGCATTACGGGCGAGGTCTCAGTTGCCTATGATGCCGCGCAGGCTGAAAGCATACTGGATGATCATCAGATCGATATCATTTTATGCGATATTGAAATGCCGGGGAAAAGCGGAATTGAGCTGATGCAGAAGGTGCATGAGGAAAAGCCCAAAATCGTCTGCGTCTTTCTTACCTGCCATGCAGACTTCGCCTATGCACAGGCAGCCATTCGGCTATGCTGCCAAGATTATATTCTCAAACCCGCACCCTATAAACAAATCGAAGAGGTGGTGGCGCGTGCGGTGCTTCGCGCACAGCAAATCCGCAGCGATGACGAAACAGCAAAGTACGGAAAGAACTGGCTAGATACTCAGGTGAAAACCGCCGAGGAGGTGCAGGGTGCGAAGCGCACGGTGCAAGAAATTGTGGAGGATACAGAGAGCTATATCCTTGCGAATCTATCAAGCGCTGCATTAACCGCTGCCACCCTCGCAAAGCGCAACTATCTCAACGAGGATTATCTCAACCGCGTCTTCAAACGCGAGAAAGGGATCACGCTCAGTCAATACATTATCAAAGAGCGGATGGCACTCGCGCAAAAGCTGCTGCAAGCAGCCAATATCAGCATCTCAACGATCTCCATGCAGGTGGGCTATCGGCATTATCCGCATTTCACCTCCACCTTCAAAAAGCTTTTTGGATGCACACCTTCTCAATATCGCAGTGATTGGCAGGAAAAAACGCCAGATTAAGAGTAATGTAGGCACGAAGTCGTAAATGTGAAATGAACAGTCGCTTTTCTGGATGGTGCAAAATCTGACATCATGCTATCCTGAAAACACAGAAGTGATGCATATGCATTGCACAAAAAACACAATAGGAGGAAACATTCATGAAAAGATCCCTTCTCTTAGCGATTGTTCTTGCGCTGGTTCTGTCTTGCACAGGCATTGGTGCGACCACGGCGGCTCTTGCAGACGATATCTATGAAGTCGTCATCCAGTTCCCCACCTTGGGCACAACCCCACAGGATTTGCAAATGGTGGAGGACGCGATCAACGTTCGCACCGAAGCTGAAATCGGCGTTCATGTAACCTTTGAACCCGCAACCGCCTTTGACCTAAGCAACACCACCAACCTGATGATCTCATCGGGCGATAAGCTTGACCTTGCGATGTGCATGTTCGAGGGCGGCGTTGGCAACTACGTCAACAAGGGTGCAATCATCGAGCTGGACGAGCTTGTGGCTGAGTACGGTCAAGACATCGTGGCAGCTGAAGGGCAAGCGATGAGCGGCGGCTACTTCAACGGTAACCTCTACGGCATCCCCTCCGAGGAAAAAATGGGTCGTGTCAGAGCCTTCTTTGCCCGCGAAGATCTCTTGGAAAAGTACGGCATTGAAAACGATCCTACCCATGTGTACACCTACGAAGAACTCTCCGCGATCTTTGAAACGGTGCAAGCGGGCGAAGGCAAGAGCTTCCATTGCGTTGCCATCAACAGCAATGAGGATATGCCCTTCACCTACATGAACCCAGTAGATCACTTAGGCTCAAGCCTTGCCTCAGGCTGCCTGGAAAACTACGGCATCGGCACCACCACCATCACCAATCTCTATGAGTCCGAAGCCTTTGCGGCGTACTGCGAGATTGCACGCGATTGGTATGGCAAGGGCTACTTTGCACCCGATTGCAACACCAACACAGACTCAGCACTCATCCAGTGGCAATCAGGCCAGTATCTAGGCATGTTTGCAAGTGCCGAGCCCGATATGATTCTCAACTACAACTTGGCAATGCAGGCATACTTTGGCTGTGATGCAGTTCCGATGTATGTATCCGAGCCAGCTGCAATGACCCAGTTTTATCAATCAACCCTATGGATGATCCCCATCACCTGCGACAATCCCGAAAAGACTATGCAGTTCCTCAATCTCATGTACAAGGATAACGAGATCATCAACCTGCTATATCGCGGCATCGAAGGCGTTCACTACAATTTCCAAGACGGCAGCGATTGTGTTATCTCCTATCCCGAAGGCATTGATAACTCCAACACCCCCTACAGCGCCATTCTGAACGTATGGGGCGATAAGTCAAAGCAGTACGTCATGGTGCCAAGCGATGCGAGCTATTACACCGACCTAGCTGCATTCAACGCTTCCATCTCCAAAGAATCCGAAGTCCTCGGCTATTGCTTCAACAGCGATCCTGTGAAGGCACAGCTGGCAGGCGTGAACTCCGTCATCAGCGAGTACTTGGCAAGCCTAAGCCTTGGCGTGGTTGATCCTGCAACTGAGCTGCCTGAATTCATCAGCGCACTCAAGGCGGCAGGCATTGACGAGGTCATTGCTGAAAACCAAAGCCAATATGATACTTGGCGTCAAGCCCAATAATCAATACCAAAAAACCTCATATAGGGGTACTTTCGGAAGTTTTCGAGGGTACCCCTTACTTTATGAAAGGTTGAGAAAATGATGACAGTTTCAACTCCTTCCATCCCCAAAAGCATCAAAAAACGCTCGTTTTTCAGCAATCTGAAGGCGTATATGCCCTTTTATGTGATGGCGCTTCCGGGAATCATTTACTTATTGTGCAATAATTATTTGCCTATGAGCGGTATCGTCATCGCGTTTAAGAACCTGAATTTCCGCAAGGGTCTTTTTCTGAGCGATTGGTGCGGCTTTGATAACTTCAAGTTTCTCTTTGCTTCAAAGGATGCATGGATCATTACGCGCAATACCCTCTTGTACAATGGCGCATTCATTATCCTAACCACAGTGCTGGCTATTGCGGTAGCAATCTTGCTCAACGAGGTACGCAATAAAATTGCTTCCAGAGTGTATCAAACCACGATTTTGCTGCCGTATTTAATGAGTTGGGTCATTATCAGCTATCTCGCCAATGCTTTTTTGGCGGCTGACACCGGTCTCATTAACAACAGCATTCTCATTCCGCTAGGCTATGAACCCATCTCATGGTACAACTCCAAGCAGTATTGGCCTGTGATTCTAACGATTGTGCATCTTTGGAAGGCAATCGGCTATGCAATGATCGTGTACCTATCAAGCGTAGTCGGTATCAGTCAGGATTACTATGAGGCGGCGCATATCGACGGTGCAACCAAATGGAAGCAAATCAAGCATATCACGCTTCCCTTGCTAATGCCCACGGTAATTACCATGTTCGTGCTTCAAATCGGGCGCATATTCTATTCAGATTTCGGGCTGTTCTATCAAGTGACACGCAATAGCGGACCGCTTTACAGCGTCACGCGCACGATTGATGTATATGTGTATAACGCGCTAATGAAAAACAGCGATTTTGGGATGTCCAGCGCAGCAAGCGTTTATCAATCGATCGTTGGTTTTGTGCTGATCATGGCAGCCAATGGCGTTGTTCGCAAGCTCAGCAAAGAAAACGCACTGTTTTAGGAGGGGAACCAATGAAAACAATTTATATAGACGACAGCAAAATCTGGCGTTTCGCAGCGCATGTTGTCATGGTGATTCTATCCATATGTGCCATCGTCCCCTTTGTGCTGCTCATATCCGCATCCTTCACAGACAACGCAGCTGCTTTACAGGAAGGGTTTAAGCTCATCCCTACCAAAACAAGCTTGGCGGCTTACGAGTATATTATCCGTGAATGGAGCACCATCGGACATGCCTACCTAGTCACGGTTGTTGTTACTCTGCTTGGAACAGCCATCAGCTTAATCATCACCAGCATGTTTGCTTACGCGCTCAGCAATAAGAAACTGCCCGGGCATGGGCTTCTCACATTTCTCTGTGTGTTTACGATGTTATTTAATGGCGGTATTGTCGCCTCCTACTATATGTGGGTGTCGGTTTTCCATATCAGAAACACCATTTGGGCGCTGATCATCCCCAATTTGCTCATGAATGCCTTTACCGTTATTTTGGTCAAGAATTATTTCCAAAACAGCATCAGCCCCAGCATCATTGAGGCGGCAAGGATTGATGGTGCTGGTGAATACAGAACATTTGCAAAAATTGTCATGCCCCTCTCCATGCCGATTATGGCAACCGTCGGTTTGATGGGCGCCATCGCCTACTGGAATGACTGGACAAACGGTCTGTATTACCTAACAGAGCGCGGCGGGAGCCAGTTTTACACGATTCAGCTTGTGCTCAACAGCATCAATGAGAATATCAACTTCCTTGCCAACAACTCTGAACTCGCAGCCGCTGCGGGCACTACTTTGCCATCCACAACCATGCGCATGGCTGTGGCGGTAGTGGGTATCTTGCCAATCTTGGCGATATATCCATTCTTCCAGAAATACTTCGTAAAGGGAATCACACTTGGCGGCGTCAAGGAGTGATCATGTT
>JAAYIN010000017.1 GCA_012523405.1 Clostridiales bacterium | reverse complement strand
ACCATAAAAAAAAGACACCTTAATGAAATATCGCCCATTTTTTAGGGAAATATTATGTGATAGCATACAAATATAAGATCCGTTGAACGGATCAAAAGGAGGTTCTTTTATATGAAACGAATCGGTTCTTTGTTGCTGGTATTGGTACTGGCTATGTCAATGATGAGTTTCACTACTGCAGGCGCAGAAGGTGAAAAGATTGTTGTTTGGACCTTAGCTAACGACCTAAAGCAATTTGCAGAGCAGTACAATACGCAGGTGGGCGCAGAAGTCGTGGAAATCGTCGTTTTCGACTCCGCTGACTACCAGACCAAGGTGATGCAGACGCTGCGTACAGGAAGCACGGATGTTGATATCTTTGTTGGCGAGCCACAGATGCTTCCTAACTTCTTCGAAGCTGGCTTCGCGGCTGACCTGAGCGAACTAGACGCCGAAGTCAGCGAGCGCCTTGTTGGCTATACCTACGAAGTTGGTAAGGACACAGAGGGCACCCTTCGCGCTGTGAGCTACCAAGCAACACCCGGTAGTGTCATCTATCGTCGCGATCTCGCGATCGAAGCATTTGGCACTGATGATCCCGCTGTCATTGGCGAAAAGTTCGCCTCCTTTGGCGCAATCGTTGAAACGGCTGCTGCTCTTAAGGAAAAGGACTATAGCATCTTTGGCGACACAGGCGCACTTCGCTGGTTCTCCACCAGTTCTTCTCCTTGGGTGAAGGATGGCGCAATCATCGTTGATCAGGATCGCTTGGACTACTTTGATGCAGCTGTTGAACTGTATCAAAAAGAGTATGTTGCTTTTGCACCTGAATGGTCTGCTGCATGGTACGCCTCCATGGCTGGTCCTCTGCCCGTAAACGCAGGTTGGTCCGCACTGGAAGAAATCGATGCATCAAACCCCAGCACCGAGATTTTTGCTTACGTCATGCCTTCTTGGGGTGCTTTGATCGTTCGCGATAACGCCAACGAAAACAAAGGCAAGTTCGGTGTTTGCAGCGGCGTTTGCTCCTTCTTTGGCGGCGGCACATTCCTAGCTGTCAACGAGTTCTCCGAGAAAAAAGAAACCGCTATTGATTTCCTTAAGTTCTGCACACTCAATGATGACACTGCACAGTGGTGGCTGGAAGCTTCCAATGGCGACGTTGTCGCTAACAAGGCCGTTCTAAAGGCGAATGAAGCGTATCAGAACGAATCCTTCGGCAACCAGAACACCTACGGCTTCTATCTGGATGAGCTAGAAGCAATTGATTACAGCATGGTCACAGGCTATGACGATGTATGCAAAGATGCATTCGGCGCTGCTGTTGTTTCCGTACAGGAAGGCCGCCAGAGCAAGAATGACGCACTGAAAGAATTCTACACCGTTGTCACCGCGCAGTATCCGGAACTAAGCATGCCTGCTGACGCTCCGATCGAATAATCCATCGCGTATCTAAAGGCACAATGAGGAGAGGGGCGCCATATGCTCCTCTCCCCTTTTCATCCCAGACTGCTGGGATTAAGAAAGGCGGCGACCTCATGATGACACTCCAGCGCGCCAAAAAAGCGCCTACGCCCTCAAGTAAACTCTTAGGCGTGCAGAAACGCGAGTGGTACGGTCTGTTGTTCTGCATCCCCTTCATCATTACATTTTTAGTTTTCAGCATTTATCCCGTGTTCCGTACCTTTGAAATGAGCTTTATGCATTACAAGGGTTTTGGTGCAGAAAAGTTTGCGGGCTTTGCCAATTACATCCGAGCATTCAAAGACCCTCTATTCTGGGATGCTTTTGTCAACACCCTCAAAATGTGGGGTGTGAACATCGTTCTTCAGTTAGGGCTTGCATTGCTGCTGACGATCGTTTTTAACGACATGAAGTATAAAATTCGCGGTCTTACCGTTTATCGTGCACTTTTCTATTTGCCTAATCTGATTGCTTGCACATCCGTTGCGTTTCTCTTTAAGACGCTGCTGGATTGGAAATACGGCTCAGTCAACCAACTGTTGATGTCCGTTCGGCTCATTTCAGAGCCGATCAACTGGCTATCAGGCGATATCTGGGTGGCTCAAAGTGTTGTGGGTATTGTCGGCGCATGGATGTGGTTTGGCAACAGCTTCATTATGCTGATGGCAGGCGTACAAGGCATTAACAGCGATTACTTCGAGGCCGCCACGATTGACGGTGCAGGTCGCTGGCGCATCTTTGGGTCAATCACCATGCCGCTGCTTCGCCCCATCATGCTCTATGTTGCAGTCACAAGCCTCATTGGCGGCTTGCAGCTGTTTGATGTCCCCTACCTAATTTCAGGGACAGGCGGTGGGCCTGGTAGATCGCTATATACCGCTGTATTCTACATGTACAACACAGCCTTTAAGAACAACCAAATGGGCTATGCTGCATCGTTGGCATTCGTACTATTCTTCATCATTGCGGGGCTCTGTGGTTT
>JAAYIN010000016.1 GCA_012523405.1 Clostridiales bacterium | reverse complement strand
TGGGGTAGCAAGAAATACATGAACATGAAGCATCTAGAGGCTGCCCTCGAGGAACCCTTTATTGCTGGATAATTTCTTCTAACTACTAGGTCCGCAAACCTTTTTGCGCATAATTCTTGACACTACCGAATAAAACTATTCCGAACACATCATATGATGTGAATTACATTTTGTAATTAATAGATCGTACGCAGACAATATTACATAACCACAAAACAATTGAGCAAAAGAAAACCACCAACCTTCATCACAAAAGTCAGTGGTTTTTTGATATTCTTAATCAAATGATAGCATAGGCTGCATCTACATCATAAATGTTTACAGATCAATGACTTGTCCCCCATGAAGTCTGGATTCTTCCGCTTCAAATGCCATCACATGACCTTCAAGGGATTGCGATGCACTGTACTGAAGCAATGCTTGTGCTGGATCCTTGAGTGCTGCACAGAAGCATTCCATGATCTTTTCGTCTCCGCCAGAATGAAGCGTTTTCGCCGCAATGAGATCGTGTGTGGTTTCATTTCCTGTCCCAAAGTCACGAACGACGAATTTGTTTTCTTCAAGCGTTCCTTCAATTTCGCCCAAAGATCCCATGATTTTGATTTTGCGGCTAATATCATTGGAAAAAGCGCTGACTGTGAAGGTCGCAGTAATACCGCCTTCATATTCCATCATCACGGCTTGTCTGTCGCAGGCATCGTTATGCCCATCGAATACGCAGCGCGAGTAAGGTGATTGATCCAAATGCTCTAAAAACACCTGAGGATCATCCGTGCGAAGAACAATATTTTTAAATCCAGGGTACATACCACGCGGGACTAAGTAGTTGTATGCAGAGAAAATGCAACGCTTGTTATGTTCGCATTCAATACAGCGTGCAGCTGCGCCTTCAGGTGCATTCTCAGGTGTAAAATATGATAGGCTGCCAAACGAGGAGAGACGTTCGCATTTTTTTCCGATTAAGAAATTGAGAATGTCCATATCATGGCAGCATTTTGCAACAATCATCGGCGTGCTTTCGACGGTGTTGTGCCAGTTCCCTCTAACATAGCTATGTGCAAAATGGAAATTACCGATATTCTCCAAATGATGTACGGCTTGAATTTTGCCGATTGCACCACTCTCAATAATTTTCTTCATACCTGAAAAGAAGGGCGTGTAGCGTAGCACATGACACACGATCAACAGTCTTTGATGTTTTTCTGCCTGCGCAACAATGGCGCGTGTCTTTTCGAGAGTTTCTGCCATTGGCTTTTCTAGCAGTACATGATATCCGGCAGCAAGAGCTTCCATTGCTAATTCATAATGCTGTCTGTCCTGAGTAGCAATGATGATGCCATCAACCTCTGGTTTTGCCGCCAGCAAGTCCATGCCATATGGGTAGCATTGCTCAGAGGGGATGTGATGCTGCGCAGCAATCGCGTTGCGGCGTTCATCAATCGGCTCCGCAACACAGGTAAACGCAACTTCATTGGGGTATTTCAGCGCATAGGGTGCATAGCTATTACCGCCGCGCTCGCCTGCACCAATAAGCCCAAGTTTGATTTTCCTCATAGGTATTCTCTCCATTTCATTATCATTGATCTCTTGATGCGTAGATAACTATTCTAAGGATACTATATCGCGATTCATGCAAATAGGCAATCATTGCGTAAAATTTTAATATTGTTGCGCTGAATGTGACATAGGCCTCTGAACAATCAAACAGTATAAAAGGAAAAAGAAATCCCAGACCCATCATTTGAGGGTTTGGGATTTCTTTATTATCGAATGATTAGAAGATTATTCAGCGGACTCTTCGGTTGCTTCTGCTTCAAGAGCAGCGCCAACAGCTTCGATGTCCACAGGAGTAGCATCCTCGCCGTCAATAGCGGAGACTTCTTCTTCAGGTGCAACTTCCGGCTCAATAAGAGCGCGAATGCTTAGGCTGATGCGCTTTGCTTCAGGATCAATGCTTAGCACCTTCACCTGTACTTCTTCGCCAACGTTTACAGCATCCTCTACCTTGTTGATACGGGTAGTTGCGCACTGGCTGATGTGTACAAGACCATCAACGCCGGGCTCAAGCTCCACGAATGCACCAAATGTAGTAATGCGGACAACCTTGCCTGTAACGACAGAACCTTCTGGGTACTTCTCAGGTGCAAGATCCCAGGGCTTGGGCTGCAATTGCTTGAGGCCAAGCTGAATGCGCTCGCGCTCGGTATCGATGCTCAGAATCTTCACATCAACTTCCTGCTCGGGAGACACGATTTCAGAGGGATGCTTTACATGTGCCCAGCTGAGGTCGGTTACGTGAATCAAACCGTCCACGCCGCCAAGATCAACAAATGCACCAAAGTCGGTCAAGCGACGAACGGTACCATGGATAATTTCGCCTTCTTGAAGCTTTGCCCAAGTTTCTGCTTTCTTTGCTGCGCCTTCTTCTTTGACAACGGCACGGCGGCTTGCGACAATACGACGCTTCTGCTCGTCCATTTCAATGATCTTCAGCTTCAGTGTCTGACCAACGAATTCGCCGATCTTCTCAACGTAGCGATTGGATAGCTGTGACGCAGGTACGAATGCGCGGATGCCGCTGACCATACAAATGAGGCCGCCCTTGACGACTTCCTTGCCGACGCCTTCGACATACTCGTTGTTCTCGTACTTTTGGACAAGCTCAACAAAGGCCTTGCGATTCAAGATGTTGCGTTGCGACAGCAATACATTGCCTTCGCCGTCATTAACCTTGACGACCTCCACCTCAATTTCGTCGCCCATCTTCACATCCTCAGTTACTAGGTCTTCGCGTTTGATCAGTCCATCGGATTTGAATCCAATGTTAACACAGACTTCATCCTCAGTGATTTGCACCACTGTGCCAGTAACCGTCTGTCCGGGTCTGATCTTGACCAGAGTCGCTTCCACGTCAGCCATAAAGCTGCTGTTTTCCGCCTCCTCGGTGGAAACCTGGTCTAATAGTTCCTTGTCAGTCATGCGTGTGACAACCTCCTTAAGTGACCAATCCGGCGTGCTCGCGCCGGCGGTAATTCCTATTGATTCCAAATGGATATTTGCAAAGCACGACGGTATATCCGCCGCACGCTCTACCAAAAGTGTTCTCTCGCAAATCCTCTTACAGGTCTCGTATAGTTTGCGAGTGTTTGCGCTGTTTTTTCCGCCTACGACCAGCATAGCATCTACCTGTGATGCCAAACGCTTTGCCTCTGTTTGGCGAAGTACCGTTGCAGTACATATGGTATCCTGAACGGTCAGATCTTCTACCTGTTGCTCAAGGATTGGTAAGATTTGCTCCCATTGTTCATGGGGAAAGGTCGTTTGCGAAACAGCTAATGCACGGGGCATCCTAGGCAGCTTCTGCGCCTGCTCAGTATCCTGCACGGTATATACCTGCCCTTGTGCACAACCGATCGTCCCAATAACCTCTGGGTGATCAGCCTGTCCTACTAAAATGATGGGTGCACCATCAGCAGAATACCGTTTGACAACATCATGGAGCCTAACCACAAAGGGACAAGTTAAATCCATAACATGATCAGCCGTTTCATCAAGAAGTTCCTTCATTGCAGGCGTAACGCCATGGCTTCTGATGATTGCTGTTTTCCCGCTGGTTTGATTGATATCGTGAACAGCAGAAATTCCAACCTTTTCAAGCTTTTCAATCACTTGGGGATTATGAACAAGCTCTCCAAACGTCACGATTTCCGTTCCGGTTTGTGCAGCTTCCATTGCCCCGTTCACAGCGCGTTGAACCCCCATACAGAAGCCTGCATGCTGTGCTATTATGATTGGCATTCATCGATCCTCCAAAGCTTAACATGATTAGAGTTCGCCATTAAACATACTTATCCTTCTTTTTCGGTGAAAAAATCACAAAATAATGTGTATCAATTATGAATAATAGCAAAATTTCTATTTTTTATCAACAGATATATTTTTATTTTGACGATATATGACCAGTAGTCTTCTCATGTTCATCAACCATTTTGCCATAAGTCTGCCTGATTAAAGTCAACACCTCTTCACAAGTGTCTTTGTTTATGCCCTTTTTCCTGATTTCAATCAGTGAAATCGGTTGCCCATAGTATACATGAATGCACCTGAATAAGCGAGGTTTATCTGTGGTGTAGGCAGGAATAAGATCAACGCCGCCCCGAAGTGCGATCATTGCAATACCACTTTCAATTTCTTCCATCACACCATTCTTATGCCTCGTTCCCTCAGGGAAAATGCCAAGTGGAAAGCCTTCTTTCAGGACCTTCATGCACGTCCGGATCGCTGACATATCCATGTTATGACGATCTACCGGAATCATACGAACTGCTTCAAACAGCCATTTTAGAAAGGCACTCTTGGTCAGTTCACGCTTGCCAAGATAACGAATTTGATAGCGATAGCATTTCCAGCCGACAATCAATGGGTCAAGCATGCTGTTATGATTCGCAATCAAGATAAAGGGTGCATCTTGCTGTACATTTTCAGCATTATGATACTTGATTGGCATAAATGTTGAAAACACGGTCGCCGCGACAAAACGCGCAAATTTATACATGGGTGTAAAATTTTCTTCAGCTTTTGGCTTACGGCCTTGACGATACCTGATGCGCCTGACAATATTCCGCACGACTTGTGCCTGCGTCATATCAGAGCAATCTAGAATTTGAGCATCATCGGCAGGACGAAGCGGTTCAACTTCTCGGTTCATATCCTGCTCATCACGCTTGATCACATCATTGAGAACCTCTTCAAAGGTGGATGGATCGCCCTTCGCTTGAAGCTCATCAAATCTACGCTGTGCACGAACACTTGAGGAAGCAGTGAGATAAATCTTCAATGTTGCATTCGGCAAAACCGTTGTTCCGATGTCGCGCCCATCCAGCAGCATGCTCTGTTTCTTTGCAATCTCCTGCTGATGAGCTACCATCGCAGTGCGAATCCCTGCAAATTTTGATACAGCGCTTGCACCCATGCTGATTTCGGGCGTACGAATGAACGCTGTGACATCAGTACCATCAATGGAAGTATACTGTTTTCCATCTTTATATTGAATTTGAGGGAGCGCTCTTGCGACAAGTGCATTGAGTGCAGCTTCATCGTCTGTCCTTATGCCTTCTTTGATTGCAAGCCAAGCAAATGCACGATACATAGCGCCTGTATCCAAATGAAGGATGCCAAGCTCACTTGCAACATCTCTTGCAACCGTGCTTTTGCCGGCTCCGACAGGTCCGTCAATGGCAACTGTTAAAATCATCCTAATCCATCCCTCTCTAAGGTTCATCCGCTTTATATGGCGCGATGACCAAGGCCTATGCATACCTCGTCTAAATGTCCAAGTCCGATGCTGAAGAAAACGGCTACTGCAACATGTTCGCCATGCCGCGCAATACCAATTTTCCCGCCAACACTCATTCCAAGTGCTTTAGCAGAAATCTGGTTAAGCGCTTCACGTGCCGCACCAGCAACACCGCCCTCTTCCAAATGCGACTCGCTGATTACCTGTTCACGCCGCGCAGCAACAACCGCGCGCTCGACAATGCGCATAATGCCGCTAAGATAATCACCGCCAAAATCAGCTGCTGCTGTTAGTATACCATCCTGCCCCAATAGCTTACGAAAGCGTGACTCTTCATCACGGTCCTGGGACATACTCAACTCAATCGCCGCTCGGGCAACCTCGCGACTTCCAATAGGCATTTTTTCTTGCATATGGCACATCCCTTCTGCCTGACGCAGTTTTAGTCTTGTTATTATAGCATGCACATAGCCGATCTGCAAAGGCTAATGAGAATTTGCATGCATGCTTTATCTTCATACAAGAAAAGCTTTTGCAATAGCTGCAAAAGCCTATAAGATACCCAAAGTGCCGCTGTACTCGGTTTTTTCACCCGCTCTGTTAGCAGGCCGGTGCTCTACCACAAACATTTGCCTTCCCCGATCACCGAATGGCGGGGGCATGGCATCCAATCATGGACGCGAACTCCGTTTCGTGAAATGTGGGTAAAAACAGAGCCTCGGCGCACACTTCAGGAAGATCTAAAATTATTATATGAACTTACGGCCCATCTGTCAAGTGCAGCTCAGCATATACTCATCTGTAATATTTACTAATTGGCTCTCAAAATCGCTTCATACTTGCATTTGCTAATGCCGTTTTTTTTCTTGTATTTATTCATCACTACCCAGCGCAAGTACAGCAATCCTTCGAATTTATGGTTTCACGCCTGTCAGCATACCATCAACAAGCGATATGGCTTGGGACAATCGCTGAGAATAATCTCCGCTAACAATCACAACTTTATCCTCAAAGCCATGAGCATAGTACATGTTAAGGAGTCGATCATTCAGCCGGTTTCGCTTTTCCTCATCGCCGTTGAGGCGTTGACCATCAGGCACCCATTTCACATCCGGCGTTAAATAGATCAGCAAATCATAGCGCTCATGGTTAATGTACTTTTCCACCAATTCATTTCGATGACCCATATATAGCTCGCTGAAATAATCCGTATAAGTAGCATCAGTATCAAAGAAGCATACTTTGTTAGCGGTACGCAATGCCTGATAATCCTGTTCATATTGAATATGCGCAATTCTGCCAAAATCCTCATCAGTATAAATCGTTTCATCATTGGCGAGGAATTGCTCTGCATAATAACGTCCTACCTCTTCTGACCACGAGGTATTATATAGCTTTGCAAGGCATTTGGTCAGCGTTGTCTTGCCGCAGCTCTCCGTACCTGCAATCAGTACCTTCTTTGCAAAGAAAGGACGTGCTGCACCTAAAATGTAATGCCAATTGGAAAGAATGTTCTCACGAATATCCGTTGCAGAAATGGGGTATCTTGTTCTTTTGGGATCAAAAAGTTCCATCTTTGATTCCGGAAAATAGGTGGACAATGTGTTGCTGTATTCCAAGTCACCAACAAAGAATGCATCAATTGGTTCTCCGACCACCTCACGCATACGCTGGCTCCATGCCTCCCATCCATCAGGATAGATAGGGATATCCGTTTCATCCAGTACGCGAACCACGATATGAAAAATATCTTGAATTTGCTGTGCTATCCACTGCTTACGCAGCCTATATGAGATCTCGGGAATCCCGTCTTTTTTGCATATTTCGCGTGTCTGGTCTGCATTGTCAGAAATGACAACCACAAGTTTCTCACATCTCGCAGATGCCTCAATCATCTGATAAAGATGTCCTCTATGAGGTGGAAGAAATCGACCAAAATAAACACCGACTTGATACATTAGAGGCGCACTCCTTTCATTGAGCATAAAATGCTTCCTTCAACATCTACATGTTCTACGTCAAGCGCTCTTTTCCTGCCACTTGGATTATGGTATGATACCCTTAGCACCATATAATAATGGAGGTGATCCACAAATGAAACGCTGCTTCAAATGGATGATTGCAGGTCTTTCCCTAGCTGTGTTCATTCTTGTTGTTTCAAACCTTGAACGGCTCAGCATCGTTGATGATGCTGTCTACCAGTGCTTGTCCAGCATTCAATCGCCCTTTGCAACTGCATTCTTCACAGTCTGCACCAATCTTGTTCATCCAATCACGCTTTTGGTGTTCAGTTTGATTTTGGTTGCCTTCATTTCAGCTAAAGAGTATCGAATCCCTGCACTGACCAACTTAATTGTTGCGGTCACTTTAAATCTTGGTCTAAAGCAGCTCTTTGTACGCCCGCGACCAGAGAATGTGACACAATTTGTGACAGAGGCAGGTCATAGTTTCCCAAGCGGACACACCATGGCAGCAACCTGTTTTTATGGGTTTCTAATTTTTCTGGTCATTCAGCTATGCACGAATAAGCGACTGCGGACGATTTGCTGCTCGCTTCTTTCCCTGCTGATTCTCCTCATTGCAGCTAGCCGCGTATATCTTGGTGCGCATTATTTCACAGATGTTTTTGGAGGTATTTGTATCTCAATCGTCTACCTCGTTATTTTCACTTCGCTTGTCATGTTATTCTTCAATCATAACGAGAACCGTATTGCTCATCGTATACTGGCCAGCGACAAAAACAGCATGCTTCATACATTTAGCCATGCCTTTGAGGGCATTCATACTGGCTTTACAACCGAGAGAAACATGGTCATCCATGTTTCCATTATGACTGCTGTGATTGTATTTGGTGCAATTCTCGGGCTTTCTGTGACCGAGTGGATTATATGCTTTATCTTGTTTGCTTTGGTTCTGATGGCAGAATTGCTGAATACATCGATTGAAACTATTGTCGATATCGTTTGTCCGCAAATCGATCCGCGAGCCAAAATCGCTAAGGATACAGCTGCCGGCGCTGTACTGATCGTTGCAATAGCTGCTGCAATCATAGGGCTGATCATTTTTGTTCCAAAGCTCTTGTTGCTCATTCAAACGGAGCTATAGCCCTTACAAAGTCAATGAAAAGAAGAGCGCCAGATCTTTTTCGTCGAGGGCTTCGCCCATTTAATTGCACTCCGTCCCTGTTCGCTAGCGCTCTGGGTCGGGACTACGTGTAGGGAATCCTTGCTACGCAAGATCTTGAAACCACCGCGCATGTCACCTGCTATTCACAGACAACAAGCCCTCATGGCTGGAGGGTGTATAATAAACTGGACAGGAAGAAAAGCGCGAAAGGAGTCCAGTTATGAAAAGAGTATCGTACGACAAACAGTTCAAAATGGCAGCGGTAAAACTGACAGCGGAAGCAAGCAGTTCTGT
>JAAYIN010000015.1 GCA_012523405.1 Clostridiales bacterium | reverse complement strand
ACACTGGAAATGGTATGATTTCTGCATGGGGACACTCTCCTTTTTGGGAGGTACGCGGTTTTGTTGCAGAAACATTGTACCAGAAAGGGTTGAGTGTCTTCAACTTTCATTTAACTTTACAATACGACCAGAATCGAATGGAGAGGAACATATGAAAAATATATTAATTGTTGATGACGATATCGATATTGGAAATGTAGTGGAAGAATTGCTAGCGAAGGCGGGTTACTTAACTGCGCGCGCCTATTCGGGCACGGAAGCCATACTCTACCTCTCGTCCAAAAAGCCCGATCTGGTGCTGCTCGATCTGATGCTGCCTGGGCTTAGCGGGGAGGAAATTCTGCCGAGGATCAAGGACATTCCCGTGATTGTGGTGAGTGCAAAGGTGGACGTGGTCAGCAAGGTGGAGCTGCTGCTAGGCGGAGCGGCGGATTACATCACCAAGCCCTTTGATACAAAGGAGCTGCTTGCGCGCATTGCCGTGCAGCTTCGAAAGCCTGCCGCGGCAGATACTGCGGATACGCTCGCATTTGAGGAGATCACGATGCACCCCGTCACCCGCGAGGTATTCGCTAGCGATACCTTGGTTAAGCTCACCAAGACCGAGTATGCGATATTAAAGCTCCTTTTGCAAAACCCGTCGCAGGTCATCACCAAGACCGTTATGCTTGAGCGCATCAGCGAGGATACACCTGATTGCATGGAGAGCTCACTCAAGGTGCATATCAGCAATTTGCGAAAAAAGCTCAGGGATGCAAATGGCAAGGACTACATCGAAGCCGTTTGGGGCATCGGCTTTAAACTATCGGTTTCGCAATAACACAATAAAGCCAGTAATATCTTTACCCTTTCTTAACGATTCTCTTTACCGCTTCCTTAACGCTTGTGATTTATACTGCGAACATCAACTGAAAAAAGGAGGCTGGAATCATGGAATACGTACTGAAAACCAATGCGCTGTCAAAGCAATATAAAGACTTCAAAGCATTGAGCAATTTTAGCATGAATGTTCCCAAGGGAGCGATCTATGGCTTCGTTGGCAAGAATGGTGCCGGCAAAACAACGCTTATTCGATTGATCTGCGGGCTTCAAGAGCCCACGTCGGGTGAATATGCATTGTATGGGCTGGGAAACAAGGATAAGGAAATCACATCGGCTAGGCGGCGCATAGGCGCGGTGGTTGAGACCCCTTCCATCTATCTGGACATGACGGCGGAGGATAATCTAAAGCAGCAATACCTTGTGCTGGGATTGCCGTCATTTGGCGGCTTGCACGAGCTTTTGGAACTGGTGGGGTTGCACAGAACAGGCAAGAAAAAGGCGAAGAACTTTTCGCTAGGCATGCGCCAACGCCTAGGCATTGCGGTTGCGCTTGCGGGTGATCCTGATTTTCTGGTGCTAGATGAGCCTGCAAATGGACTCGATCCCGAGGGTATTATCCAAATCCGCGAGCTGATTTTAAAGCTCAACCACGAGCGCCAGATCACAGTGCTGATGTCAAGCCACATTCTGGATGAGCTCTCGCGCCTTGCAACGCATTACGGCTTCATTGACAATGGGCGCATGGTGAAGGAGATTAGCGCAGAGGAGCTAAACGCTGCTTGCAGAAAATGCATGCGCCTGACGGTCTCCACCACCGCCGCGCTCGCCCATGTGCTGGATACGCTGGGACTGGAGTACAACATTCTGTCAGATACCCAAGCGGATGTATTTGGCGAGGTCGGTATTTCAAAGCTCACCCTCGCACTTTCCGGCGAGGGATGCGATCTGATCTCCGTTGACCAGCGCAATGAGAGCCTCGAAAGCTATTACGTCAGCTTGGTAGGAGGACACAAAGATGAATAAACTGCTGTCGGCGAATTTTGCTCGGCTGAAAAAATCGAAGATTTTCTGGATTTGCATGGTATTCATGTTTGGCTATGGCGTATTGGCTGTGATCAATCAATACAGGTCGGCCCTTCTCTATGACGGTAGGTTCGACGCCACGCTTGACGCTATATTTTTTACGCATATACCGATCTTGGGTCTGCTATTGCCGGCATTTTGCAGCCTGTTTCTGGGGACGGAGTACAGCGATGGAACGATCCGCAATAAGTTGATCGTTGGGCATTTAAGAACGAGCATCTATCTATCAAATCTCATCACTGCCGTGCTATTTGCACTTGCTATGTGCGTTGCGTATTTCTTGCCTATCTGCATACTGGGCACGCTGCTGCTGGGTTGGCTAACCACAGAGTTGCTCACAGTACTCACCGTACTAATCGGCAGCACACTCGCGATCATTGCCATTAGCTGCATCTGTACCATGCTCAGCATGACCAATCAAAACAAGACGGTGACGGCCATTGTTTCCATGATGGGGATGCTGGCGCTGCAGATACTGGCGGTTGTCGTCATGGCAAAGATTGATGCTCCAGAGATGATTGATCTGGTTACGTTCACGGATTCAATGGGAGGCATGGCCACGGAGTCGATTCCAAATCCGATGTTCCTCACGGGCGCTAAGCGTACTTTATACGAGTTCTTCTTCGACTTTCTGCCAACGGGTCAGGGACTCCAATACCTTGAAATGATCACAGTGCGCATGTGGCAAAAGCTGCTCTGCTCGCTCTTTATCATTTCGCTGACTACAGGCATTGGACTTTCATTATTCCAAAGGAAAGATATCAAGTAAAGGAGGGGTGTAAATGCAGTGGTGGTTGTGGGTAATCATAGCAGTTCTTGTATTGATCATCGTGGTCATTCTTTATCAATTTTATTTTGTGTGCAAATCGGCGCGTGAAATCAAGCAAGGCCTTGCTAGCAAGCTCGCAACCGACACCAATACCCTCCTTGATATCTCAAGCCGCGATCGATCCATGCGTGAGCTTGCGGATAGCCTCAATGTGGAGCTGATAGAGCTTCGGGATAGACGCCACCGCTATGAGCAGGGCGATAGGCAGCTCAAACAGGCGGTCACCAATATCGCTCACGACATCAGAACGCCCCTAACGGCGATCTGTGCGTATCTTGATTTACTGGAAGGGGAGGAGCAGTCAGGCGATGCAAAGCGGTACCTTGAAGTGATCGGCAAGCGTACCGAGGACCTCAAGCGACTGACTGAGGAACTATTTCGCTATTCGGTCTTTATGGCTGAATCGGCGGACGCTACCTACCAGCCGCTATCCCTGAGTGGTGCGCTGGAGGAAAGCGTATCGGCATATTATCCTGCGCTTATGGGCTGCGGGATTGTGCCTGAGATTACAATGCCTGAGCAAGCGGTCACACGGCAGCTCAACAAAAATGCACTCACGCGCATACTGGAGAACATCATCGGCAATGCGATCAAGTACAGCGACGGTGATCTACAGATCACGCTGCACGAGGATGGCGAGATGGTGTTTAGCAACAGCGCAGCAAAGCTAGATGAAATACAAGTCGGGAAGCTCTTTGACCGCTTCTATACGGTGGATGCTGCCACCAAATCAACAGGCCTTGGGCTCACCATCGCCAAAACCTTGACCGAGCAGATGAACGGAAAAATCCATGCCGATTATTCGGATGGCAGGCTGAGCATTCACCTGAAATTTGAATAAGGCAAGGAGGGCTTCGCCCACTGTGCGTCAAAAAAGCTCGGGGCTGTCGCCCCCTCATGCGATCTTTTCCGCCGGAGCTTCGCTCTTTTAATGCACTCCGTCCCTGCTGGCTGACGCTCAGGGCCTGGACTACGCGTAGGGAACCCTTGCTACGCAAGGTTCCCAAACCACCGGAGCTCCGCTCTTTTATTGTCGCTGGTTTCGGATTGTAATCAGAGGATTTCGCCCTCCGATACCGCCTTGGTTTTAGGCGCTCTGGCACTCTCCTTTAGGAGGGTGCCATTTGCGTTATTTGATTTCTCCAAAAGATCATGCTATACTTTGCGCAATCCATTCGTACATGAGAAAGGAATATATAGCGATGAAATATGCATTGATTGCTGACGTACATGCAAACCTCTACGCCCTTGAGGCGGTGCTTCGTGATGCCGCGGAGCAAGGCGCACAGAAGTATATTTTCCTTGGGGATTACTGCCAAGGTACGCCGCTATATAACGAAACGATGCAGCTTTTGCGCAGCGTTAGCAATGCAGTGTTCGTGAGCGGCAACGAGGACGAAACCGCAGTGCAGATGGCAGCGCATGAAACTGAAATCACTGGGCAATTTATATCCAGCTATTGGTTTGGCAAGCATATCGCGCCCGGGCATATCGCGTTTTTAGCGTCTTTGCCTGAGGAGCTTGTTGTGGACGATGTGATCAGAGCCATGCACAAACCTCAGCTGCATTTTGAGGGGCTTATTCCATGCGAAATCGAACCGCTCTATTACTTCAAATGCATGAAGGCAGGTACATTTACAAACGAAACCTTCCCTGCGTATGCCGCTGAACAATTAGCGCACGATGAAGCCTTCCATCGCCGCTTGGACGAGCTTTCCGCAGGTATCTATGTTTTTGGGCATACGCATATCCAGTGGCACTATGAGCACGGGGATAAGCTACTGATCAATCCGGGATCGGTGGGCATTCCGCTGGCTTTTGACACGCGCGCTGCATATACCATGCTTGAGAGTACCCAAGGCGGCTGGCAGGTTTTGCAGCGTCAAGTGGATTATGATAGGGAAAGCATGCTGGATGCATTTGACCGGAGTGACTACAGCCGTGATGTGCCTGTGTGGAGCAGCGTCATCCGCGATGAAATCGCTACGGCACGCGAACATGCTCTGCTCTTTTTGATATACGCGGATGAATACGCTAAGAGTATTGGAGACGATCAACGCCCCTATAGCCATGAGACATGGCATGCGGCGTATGAACTGTGGAAAGAACATAACATGAAATAGAATAGAAGAACCGCGCAAGCCAATCAGTGAGGGCTTGCGCGGTTTTTTGCGCTAAAAAGACGCACAAAAAAACACCTACTAGCGTCAGCCTGCAGATGTTTTTATGGTAGCTCCAAGGGGAATCGAACCCCTGACTTCGCCTTGAGAGGGCAACGTCTTAACCGCTTGACCATGGAGCCTGGCTGGGGAACTAGGATTCGAACCTAGACAATACGAGTCAGAGTCGTAGGTGCTGCCGTTACACAATTCCCCATCAACCGTGCGAAAGTTATTATATTGTAATTTGACGGGATTGTCAAGCATTTTCTTAGATATTGCTTGATTAATTTGAAGTTTGGTAGGGCAGGATCTGAGGCGGAACATCTGTTTGACAGGAAAGCGCGTGAATGTTATGATACACAAGGAAAAAGAGCGTTTGTGGGAGGGCTGCAAATGAGCATGGATGGATATCAGGTTTGCACGCGCTGCGTGATGGACAATTCCGATCCAGGGATCACTTTTGATGAAAATGGCGTTTGCAGCAGCTGCACGCGTTATGTTGAAGTTCGCGAACTGAGCGGATACCGCAAGGGCGAGAGCGAAAAAGAGCTTGAGCGCACTGCGCGGGTCATGAAGGAAAAGAGCAAAGACCTCGAGTACGACTGCATTTTAGGCATTTCAGGCGGCGTTGACAGCGCGTATATGCTGCTGGTCGCGCATGAGCTAGGGCTGCGCGTGCTGGCGGTGCATGTGGATAGCGGCTGGAATAGCGAGATGGCGGTGCGCAATATCGAAAAAATGTGCCAAAAGCTTGATGTCCAGCTTCATACCTATGTGATGGACTGGCCGACGATGAAGGAGCTCCAGCGTGCCTATATGCTCTCAGGCGTTGCCAATCTGGATGTGCCTCAGGATCATCTTTTCTGCGCCGCAATCTATGAAATGGCGCGCAAATATAAGGTGAAGTACATTCTAAATGGTAGCAATATCGCAACCGAAGGCGCTGCGCCGCCCTTTACGATGCAGCATACCTACCGCGATACATGGCATTTAAACAGCATTTACAAAAAGCATGGCAGAGGTAAGAGCTTGAAAAAATACCCGCGCCTGTCGCTGTGGGACGCATGGATGGGGATACCCGGGGTGACGAAGATCAACCTGCTCAACTATGTGCCCTATTCCAAGCAGGAGGCGATGGCGCAGCTGACAAAGGAATTCGGCTGGGAATACTATGGCGGCAAGCATTTTGAGAGCCGATTTACCAAGTACTTTCAGAGCGTCTACCTGCCAATGAAATTTGGTTATGATAAGCGCAAATCGCATCTCAGCTGCCTTGTGCTAAACGGCGAAATGACGCGCGAGGAAGCGCTTGAGGAGCTTTCACAGCCGCCTTATCCCACGCAGCAACAGGCGGAGGATGAGGAGTATATCCTCAAGAAGCTCGACCTCACCGCTGATGAGTGGCAGAGGATTTTGCATGCGCCGCCAACGCCTGATGATTCATATGCCTCTCAGGACAAGCTCTTTGCACTGGCTAAAAAGATATTGGGCATGCGCGGGCTGGACAAGATGAAAAAGGATCGCTATACAGTCAAGTAATGATCAAGGGCCTTTCCGAAAACGGAGGGGCTCTTTTCGTATGCTTTATCGTTGCATGGCCACAAAAAATATGATATGATGCAAAAAAAGAGCGCATAAGGAAGTGTTCTTTTCGTTTGATAATGAACTAAACCGTTTTCGGTTATGAACGATGGAGGGATTGCAGCATGCAATATGGATACTTCGACGAGAATGCGCGCGAGTACGTGATCACAAACCCCAATACCCCCATGCCTTGGGCTAACTATCTGGGTTCGCCCGCCTATGGCGCGATTGTGACCCAAAACGCAGGCGGCTATAGCTTTGTGAAATCAGGAGCGGCGGGGCGTATTTTGCGCTACACATTCAATCAGTTTGATGAGCCAGGCAGATATGTATACTTGCGCGACGAAGCCAATGGCGACTTTTGGTCGGCAAGCTGGCGCCCAGTTGAAAAACCGCTGGAAAAGTACAATACGCAGTGTCATCACGGCACGGCGTATACCCAAATCGTCAGCGAATATGAGGGCATCAAGAGCGAGACGCTCTACTACGTGCCGCTTGGTGCAACGCATGAGATTTGGCGCGTGAAGGTGAAGAACACCTCCGATCGTACGCGCAAGCTGTCCGTCTTTAGTTACTGCGAATTCACCACAGATAGCTTCTATGAGCAGGATTTGGTCAATATGCAGTACAGTCAGTTCATCACCAGAACCGAGTTCATGGGCGACCATATCCTGCAGCATATCAACGAAAACTGTCATGTTGACGAAAATGGCGAAAACGGAAGCGAACGCTTCTTTGGCATGGCAGGCTCCAAGGTAGTCAGCTACACGGGCAGGCGAGAGCGCTTCCTTGGCAGAAACCGCTTTGACAAGCCGCAGGGCGTTGCAAATGGCAAGCTGGACGACTCGCTCAACTTCAACGGCAATCCTTGCGGTGCGCTGCATACGGTGATCGAACTGGCGGCAGGCGAGGAAAAAACGATTGCGTTCGTACTCGCGCAGCGCGGCAAGAGCGGCGCACGCGAGCTGATGGACAAGTATACTGACGTTGAAGCTGCGACCCAAAGCGAGTTTGAAACCCTTCGCAGCTACTGGCACAAGGAGCTCGCAAACCTCGTGGTCAGCACCCCCAGCGATGAATTCAACTCCATGGTCAACACGTGGAATGCATTCCAATGCTTTATCACCTTTGTGTGGAGCCGCGCAGCATCGCTGTTCTATTGCGGACAGCGTAATGGCTATGGCTACCGCGATACGGTGCAGGACATTCAGGGCATCATTCACCTTGACCCCGCGATGGCAAAGGAGCGCATCACTTTTATGCTGTCGGCGCAGGTGCATCACGGCGCGGGATTGCCGCTGGTCAAGTACACCCATAACCCGGGTCACGAGGACACGCCCGAACAGGAGAGCTACGTGAAGGAAACAGGACATCCGCATTACCGCGCGGACGATGCGCTGTGGCTGTTCCCAACGGTGTATAAGTACATCGCTGAAACAGGCGATACCGCGTACCTGAGCGAAGTCATTCCCTATTGCGACTATGACGAGGGAACGGTTTTCGATCACTTAAAGCGCGCGATTGATTTCAGCATGAATCACCTAGGTGCTCATGGCATGCCCGCGGGACTTCATGCGGACTGGAATGACTGCCTCAGGCTTGGTGCACAGGGCGAGAGTAGCTTTGTTGCGTTCCAGCTCTACTATGCGCTGCAAATCATGATGGAGCTGACCCCTGCGGGCGATGATCATGACTATTTTGAAAAGATCGCAGGCGAGCTGCTCGCTAATATCAATGAGCATTTCTGGGAGGATGATCGCTTCAGACGCGGCTATTCGGAGGATGGGCAGATCATCGGCAGCAAGGCCAATATCGAGGGCTCGATGTGGCTGAATCCCCAGAGCTGGTCGGTGATCAGCGGCGCAGCAACGCAGGAGCAGGCAGAGCATGCCATGCAAACCGCCTTTGAACTTCTCAACACCGAAAACGGCATTGAGCTGATGACCCCCTGCTACAAGAAGCATGCATTTGATGGCGCGGCCATGATTCTGTTTAACGCGACCACCAAGGAAAACGGCGGCATCTTCTGCCAGCCGCAGGGCTGGGCAATCCTAGCGGAGGCGCGGATGGGTCACGGTGACCGTGCGTTCCAGTACTTCATTGAAAGCTGCCCCGCTGCATACAATGACCGCGCAGACCTGCGCGAGGCTGAACCGTACGTACACACCCAGTTCATTGAAGGGCACGAAACTCCGCAGCCCGGCCGCGCCCATGTGCATTGGCTCACAGGCACGGCGAGCACGGTGATGGTCGGCTGCGTGGAAGGCATCCTCGGCCTGCGTCCAACGCCCGAAGGAATTCTCATCTCGCCCTCCATCCCAAGCGAATGGGACGGTTTTGCGATGGAAAAGGTGTTCCGCGGCAAGAAGCTGCATATCACAGTTGACAACGCATCGCATAGCCAAGGCGGCGCAAAGCAGGTGCTGCTAAACGGCGAAGCACAAGCGGATTGCTTCATCAAGGCAACAGACCTCAAGGACGAAAACGAAGTTCTGGTTGTACTGTAATGGAGCGTATCAAAAAGAGCCAAGCGAGAAAATCGCTTGGCTCTTTTGTACTTCGATCAGACTGCCCCTTGTGCCATCATCGCTTCAGCGACTTTCAGGAAGCCTGCGATATTTGCACCTACGACGTAGTTGGTGGGGTTGTCGGAATAATTCTTGGCTGCATCCGCGCATTTTTCGAAGATGTCCTTCATAATGCCCATCAGCTTTTCATCCACTTCTTCAAAGGACCAGCTCATGCGCAGGCTGTTTTGGCTCATTTCAAGCGCGCTTGTCGCAACGCCGCCTGCATTGGCTGCCTTGCCGGGCGCAAAGAGTACGCCTGAGGCTAGGAATAGTTCGGTTGCTTCCAAGGTGGTGGGCATGTTTGCGCCTTCACCGACTGCGAAGCAGCCGTTTGCCACAAGCAGCTTAGCGCTGCTGAGGTTGAGCTCGTTTTGGGTGGCGCAGGGGAGGGCGATGTCGCATTTGATCGTCCAAATCTCGCCGCAGCCTTCGTGATATTCACTGCCTGCAACCCGCTTTGCATAGTCCTTGATGCGTCCGCGCTCCACTTCCTTAAGCTGCTTCATTACATCCAGATCAATGCCGTTTGGATCATAGATATAGCCGAGGGAATCGCTCATGGCTACGACCTTCGCGCCCATTTGGGTGATCTTCTCATGGGCGTAGATCGCCACGTTGCCGCTGCCACTGACAACCGCTGTCTTGCCTTGGATGGTTTTGCCGTTGGCTTCGATCATGTTTTTGACGAAATAGCATAGTCCGTAGCCGGTTGCCTGCGTGCGTGCAAGGCTTCCGCCGTAGGTCAGACCCTTACCGGTGAGTACGCCTTCATAGGAGCCTGTGATGCGCTTGAATTGGCCGTATAGGTAGCCGATCTCGCGTGCACCTGTGCCGATATCGCCCGCGGGCACATCGATGTTTTGTCCGATGTGGCGGTAAAGTTCGGTCATCATGCTCTGGCAGAAACTCATCACCTCGGTGTCGGTCTTGCCCTTTGGATCAAAGTCGCAGCCGCCCTTGCCGCCGCCGATGGGCAGACCGGTGAGGCTGTTTTTAAGCGTTTGCTCAAGTCCTAGGAACTTGAGGATGCTGAGGTTGACGCTTGGATGCAGGCGAAGACCGCCTTTGTACGGGCCAATGGCGCTGCTGTATTGCACTCTGTAAGCGCGGTTAACCTGAGTCTTCCCTGCCCCATCAACCCATGGAACGCGGAACATGACCACGCGCTCCGGTTCAACAAAACGCTCCAATAGGCTCGTTTGCTCATACTCGGGATGCTTCTCAAAAACAGGGGCTAAGCTATCGAGAATCTCGGTTGCTGCTTGTAAAAATTCGCTTTCGTGTGCATTGCGTGCCTTTAGGCCAGAGAGTACTTTGGCGGTATAATCGTTCATCAAAAATCCCCTTTCAATAGTTGGAAAAAGAATGGTAAACACTGATGATGACACAGTGTACTCATTTCGTTGCAATTATAGCATAAAAAAGGCGTGAAAAAAAGAAAAAATGCAGGAAGGCGGTCGCCTTGTTGCATTTCTTTTGTATTTCACCCGGGAATAATGGTGGCATTCCCATGTTCATCCTGCGTGACGTGCAAAAACATATCCGCTTTTGCGCCCGCTGCATCCTGCTTATCGGTGCAGGTGAGCAGGGTTTGCACGCCCTCGGTGCTCTTGAGGAGCGCGTTTCTGCGCTTGAGGTCAAGCTCGCTGAATACGTCATCCAGTAGCAGTGTGGGAAATTCGCCCATCTCCCGCTCAATCAGCTTGATTTCGCCAAGCTTGATGCTCAGCACAGCGGTTCGAAGCTGCCCCTGACTGCCAAAGGCACGCAGCTCCTTGCCATAGAGGAACATCCCCATGTCGTCGCGGTGCGGGCCAAAGGTGGTGTACATGCGCTGCATATCCTCACGCCTAGCCCGCTTGAGCCCTTCCAGCATGGTCTGATGGGGCGTGTCGCTTTTGGCGAGCGCACCGATATAGCGAAGCTCAAAGGGTTCGGCTGCGTTTTCAGCGATGGCTTGGTATTGTGCGGTTGCGTTGGTGCCAAGCTCGCTAAGAAACCACCTGCGCGCGTTGGCGAGGGGGACGGCGGCATTGGCGAGCTGTTCGTCCCATGTATCTATCTGTGTTGTAAAATCCGATACGCCTTCGACTTTGTTTTGCTTGAGGAGTGCATTGCGGCTTTCCAAAACGGAGAGATAGGAGCGCAATGCCTTCAGGTAGCTAGGCCTAATCTGGCTGAGCTGCATATCCACAAACCGCCTGCGAGCGGAAGGGCCGTCGCGAACGATGCGGATATCCTCAGGCGAAAACATCACGACGGTCGCATGCCCCATCATATCCCCGATGCGCGCGGCTGGTTTTCCATAGAGAAAGACCCGCTTTTGCGGCTTTTCAAAGGGGTAGAGGCGTACCTGCACATCATGTTTGCCGTCAATGCGCTGGGTCTCTCCGTGCACAAGCGCAACGCTTTCCCCAAGCGCGATCATCTCGCGATCGGTGGGCGTGCGGTGGCTTCGACCAAGGGAGAGGAGGTGCATGGCCTCCAGCAGATTGGTCTTGCCGCTGCCGTTTGCACCGTAAAGCACCGTGATCCCAGGGTGGGGCTCAAGCTCAAGGAAGGGATAGTTCCGAAACTGCTGCATCCGAAGGGAGGTAAAGTGCATGATTGTATCGCCTTCCTTTCGCCTGTTAGTGGTACTGGTTTAAAAAATATGCTGATGCCGCATAAATGTGACACTGCTTATCATATACCAAAAGCCTCACGTCTGCAACAACGTGAGGCTTAGAGCGTCAAAAAAGCACCGGGGCTTCGCCCATTCAATTGCACAAATCCCTTGTTCGCTAACGCTCTCGGTCAGGGATTTGCGTAGGGAATCCTTGCTACGCAAGGTCATGAAAGCACCGGGGCTTCGCCCTTCTATTGTCGCTGCTTTCGGACTGTAATCGGAGGGGGCTTCGCCCATTTCTTTTCGCCCCTCCGATACCTCCTAGGGGTTTATGAAGTTGGCATTATTTACGCGATACTTTGATCGTCATATCCTTATCGCTGAGCTCTTCGCCAAAGACATCCTTGCCATCCTCTGCGTAGCGCTTGATGACCAATGTATCTTCGGTCGGTGCTTCCACGGAGAGGTAACCGGTTTGCAGCACATGGTGGTGCTTGCGCCGAGTCAGCAGCTGCGCGATATCATCATGCAGTTTTTCGTCGGGGTCGTCCCAGTTCATGGGGGCACGGTTCCATGGATCAGCCATGCCGGTCATGCCGATCTCATCGCCGTAATAGAGGGTCGGCGCACCAGGCAATGCGCAGAGCAGCTTCACAGCTTCCACATAGCGTTTCTTTGCGGTCTTTAGTTCACGCTTGCCAAGCTTGATCTTAGCCGCTTCCTCGCGGTCCATCTGGATGATGCCGTCTTGGTCGTAGCCTGCCATTGCGTTGAGGATTCTCACGCGGTCATGGCTGCCAAGCAGGTTCATGAGTGAATAATAGAAGGGCGTTGGGTAGACCTCCTGCTGGTGGAGAATGATGCGGCGAAGCTGATTGGCATCAATCACGCCATTGAAAAAGTCGATCACACCGCGGCGGAGCGGGTAGTTCATCACGCTGTCCAGCGTATCCCCTAGGCAATAGCAGCGCTGTTTGCCATAGGCGATCTTGTTGCTCGCGTCCTCCCATACCTCACCTAGGAGAACGGATTGCTCGTCCGCGCCCTTGATGGACGTGCGCATTTCGCGCAGCAGGTTCATGGGAAGCTCGTCCGCCACATCAAGCCGCCAGCCGCACGCGCCTTTCTTCACCCAGCGGGGAAGAACGCCTGTATCGGGGTTGAGCAAATAACTGCGGTAGGACGGATGATCTTTGTTTACTGCGGGCAAGGTATAAAAGCCCCACCAAGTATCATAGCGATCGGGGAACTCGTCAAAGTGATACCAGTCGTAATAGGGCGAAGAGGGACCTTGGCAAGCGCCGAGGTTGTCATAGCGCTCAAAGAGGTTAAAGTATTTGCTGTCAGCGCCTGTGTGGCTGAACACGCCGTCCATCATGATGCGAATGCCCTGCTTTTTGGCAGCTGCGATCAGCTCGTCATAAGCGGCCTGATCGCCCACAATGGGGTCGATTTCCTCATAGTTGCCCGTGTCATAGCGGTGGTTGGTGCGGGAGCGGAATACGGGGTTTAGGTAAATAACGCTCACGCCCATGTCCTTGAGATAGCCAAGCTTTTGCTTGATGCCCCGCAGCGTGCCGCCAAAGAAATCCAGCGCGCGGTTGTCGCTGTTATCAGGATCAATGTCAAGGGTAGGCGCCTCGTTCCACTCCTCGTGGAAGGTGGCGTCAGGGTGCGCGGCAGCAATCTTGCGGACACGTCCCTTCATCCCGTTCTTGTCGCGCATGAAGCGATCGGGAAAAATCTGATAGACGATGCCGTGGTGCAAGAACTCGGGGGTCTTGTAGGCGGGATCGTAGACGGTGACCTGATAGCTTTGGGGTTGTCCATAATAGAAAGAACCAATGCCGCCCAGTTGATCGTGGGATGTGCCGTAGCGTGCATCGCCGCCTGGACGATGGATGATGAAATCGTACCAAATTAAAGAAGGTACTTGGGGTACTGTGATGGTGGCTTCAAACATATGCTCGCTAGTAGAATGCATGATGGTTTTGTGCTCTGCACCGTCCCAGACGCGCAGCGTCACATTTTCGCTCTCGTCGCACTGAAATCTGATGGTTAAAGTGTCTCCGGCGGCGATTGCACCAAGTGGTTTACGATACGCAGTATCGTGTGAATCGTGAAATAACATATTCTTTCTCCTCCGTTCTGCTCGGATGATACATAAAGCGTTTACGCAGGGTATTGTATCACATGGCGAGGCATGGTGCAAATGGCGGTGTGCATTGCCTTTGAGAGGTATGGCACAAGTGTGTGATTTGGTAGGATAAAAACCATTTACCCACATATTGTTATATGCACCTGCATATGTAAATATGACAGCTCTGTAAAATAAATCAATGGACATGAGAGAAAAAGCTGGTTTGGGGCGAATATAGGATGCTTTTGTCTTTCGCTTATTGCGCCTGTTTCGTGCTCATGGTATAATCTATATTGCACACATACAAGGGGGTAACTACTGTGACCGCAAGGGACTACCTGAAAAAGAACTTGAACGTACCCAATGTTCTTACGATGATCCGACTTTTTCTAGTGCCTGTTTACTTGATTTTGTATCTCAACGGCAAAAAATATGAGGCGTTAGCTGTTTTTTTGCTCGCAAGCTTTACGGATTTACTGGACGGACAGATCGCTCGTAAATACAATTTGATCACGGATTTTGGCAAGCTGATGGATCCATTCGCCGATAAGGTGATGGTGCTGGCGGTTGTTTATAGCATGACGGTTGGCAGCGCCTATGTACCGCCTGTGATTCCTATGTCAGCACTGATTATCATCCTAGTGAAAGAACTGATGATGATGATCGGCGGTTTTGTGATGATGAAAAAAGGCATTGTTGTCTATTCGAATATGCTGGGTAAGGTTGCGCATTGCGTATTTATCGCAAGCCTTGTCGCGATCTACTTCCATGACTGGTTTGTCAAGGACTTTGCGGGCTGGCCAATGACGCCTGATCTGATGCTGCTATGGCTGGCGGTGGGTATATCGCTGTGCGCGATGGTCAACTACACGCGGCAGGGACTGATCAAGATGAAGGCCGTCCAAAGCCCAACAGCGAACGAATCATAAGGTATAAGGAGCGGGGGGAACCTGCTCCTTTTTTGAATCACAGGCCTCTTTTGCCGGGTGCTTAGATTGGATGCATTTGGCAGGATAAAGGCAATGAAAAAGCGAATACAGAAGGAAACACCATATGGGGGTATCGTAATGAGTGAGTTTTTAGCACCTCTTAATTATGATCGGGCGCGTGACGTACTGCGCCGTTTAAGTGTATATAATGCCTATCATGCCACAGGCGCGATGGCGGCTACCGCCGTGCTCAAGGAGAGCTATCCGCTGATTTTCTCTCAAATGGAGGTTAAAACCTTTGAGAATGAAGCATTGCTCTTTGAGATGCTGGGCGCTAATATGATGGAACCGCTTGTGTTCACCTCGCATTTGGATGCGCAGGTTTCACAGGCGCTGGTTTTGGATGCACCGATTCATGAATTGCCCATGAGCGTGCCTATTTCGCGCGCGCATATCATATCGCTCTTTGAAGCGCTTGAAGAGCTGCTGCGCGACGGGTACCGTCCGGGCGGAGATTTGTTTATTGCGCTGAGCATGGACGGGCTGAGCGGGGGCGCGGGGGCAAAGAGCCTTGCTGCGCACCTGAAGGCAAGGAGCGTTTCGCCCTGCTTTGTGCTGGACTACGGCGGCTACGTGACAATGGATGCATTCCGCACCTACCTGCCCAAGGAATCGCCGCTTGCGCTTGTGGGCATTACCGAAAAAGGACTGCTCAACGGCAAGGTTACAGCGGATACATCGCTGCGCTCTCGCGAGGGCTGTGAGCAGATGATGCCGCTTGCGGAGCTGCTGCGCGGCGGCGCGAGGCTGACTCGCCATCCAAAGCAGGCTGCGCTGTGCAATGCAAGCCAGCAAATGCTCTGTGCGCTTGGCACGAGTGCGCCGTTTTTGCAGCGCATGCTGGTCAGCAAGCCTCAGCGCACCTTCCCGCTGCTGAAATTCCTGTGGAGAAAGCGCGCGATCATGAGACAGTTCTTCTTTTCCGAGCTGACGGTGTATTCGGCGGAGGGCAAGGGTACGGCGCAGTCGCCGTGCGAGAACGCCTCACTTGAGTTTACCCAGTCCATCATCCCGGGCAAGAAAACCGCGGAATATAAATATCGCATTCGTAAAATGCTAAAGAATGACGACCTAAAGCTTGAGTACATGATGGAGGGTGATTCCAGCGTGCGCAGCGAGCCTTCGGGCGAAGCTTGGGATGCGCTTGAAACCGCCATCGAGATTCAGTTTGAACGCGTGGTCATAGTGCCCTGCCTCAGCCCCTTTGTGACCGACGGCCGCTACTATGCACCGCTTGGCGGCCGCGTCTATCGCTTCTCGCCCTTCATGGTGACAGGGGATGAAGGCCTTCATGGAGAATGTACGGTGACGGACGGCACGCTTCAAACGGCTGTGCAGTTTTTCAGGTCGATGCTCTCCGTATAAATGCAGGGGCAGCGATGTAAATCTTCACGCCAAAGGATTGCATGATCATCGTTTTTGGGTGTATTGTTCTGAGGGATCTTGGTTCCTCAGGTTTTTGCATGTGTAATTGGAACTAAGCGCATCCTATGAAGAAAAAAGGGAGGTCAAGCCTTGCTTTCGATCCTATATCTTCTGCTGTTTTTTTGCGGCGGCGCAGCGATCACTCGTTTGCTGCTTCCGCGCCTTCGCCCGATACTGCGCGTATATATCGGGCTGTCATTTGGTGTGCTGCTCATGATGTGGCTGCCTGCGCTGATTGCGTATGCGGTTTCGTTCACCTATTTGGCGCATTGGCTTGCGGTGGGCGCGCTGTTATTGCTGGTTTTAGGCGCATGGTTTTTGCGTGATAAACGCGAGGCAAAGCCATTTGATGAGGAAGAAAAGAATCTGCTCCGCGATCTTTTGATCATGGTGTTGCCGCTGGCGATACTCAGCGGCTATTTGCAGTATACGCATTGCATCCGCCCTGACGCGGACGGCGGTTATTACGTGGGGCAGAGCACCTATGGTGATCTGTCGCTTCACCTTGCGGTGACAACCAGCGCTGTGAATGCACCGTTTCCCCTGCATAACAGCCTGATGCTGGACGCGACGATGGCATACCCCTATTTAGCGGATACCTTCGCAACCACCATGCTCATGTTTGGGCAGTCACTGCCCATGGCGATGGTGTTCACCGGTACGCTAATGATGACGCTTGTGTTCATGGGCTATGGGCTTTTGTGCTCGCAGCTTTGCAGGCGGCGCGGCGCGCGATTTCTTGCGTTCTTTTTGCTGTTTCTAAACGGCGGGCTTGGCTTTTTCTACACGCTGAGCGGTACGGTGGACGGCAGCACAGTGACCACGATATGGGATAATCTTCGCGACGTGATGCAGGGGTATTACCATGCCCCCACCAATATGCCCGATCCAAACAATCTTCGCTGGGTCAATATCATCTGCGACATGCTCGTACCCCAGCGCGGTATTCTGGGCGGCTGGACGATGCTGATGCCGTCACTGAATCTGCTGCTCCCGCCTCTGTGCAAAAAAGAAAAGCACGACATTCGTGCCATTGTGCTGCTGGGCTTATTCGCAGGCGGTTTGCCGCTGATTCATACCCATAGCTTTCTCGCGCTTGCACTGCTGTCGGTTGGCTGCATGGCATACTGCATTTTGGGTACCCCCAAGGGTGAGCGCTTTGAAGCGTTTAAGCCATGGCTGCTCTATGGCATGATTGCCGCAGCGCTCTCGCTTCCACAGCTTTTTGCTTTCACCTTTGTGCAGGCGACCAATAGCCAAACGTTTTTGCGCTTTCAGTTTAACTGGTGCAACAACCGAAATAACGGGGGCTTGGTAGACTCCTATTTCTGGTTTTATATCAAGAATATCGGACCTGCCTATCTGATGATATTCCTGGCGCTATTTAGGCGCAAACCCAAGGGCAGCCTTGAGCTTCCAAGTGATATCAGGCAAAATCGCTTGCTTGCAGCAGGTGCATTCCTGATCTATCTGGTGGCTGAGTTTATCATCTTCCAGCCCAATGAATACGATAACAACAAGCTGTTTTATGTGTGGTTTTTGCTCTGCTTGCCGATGGTGGCGGACTATGCGATGGACGTCTATGAGCGCCTGCGCGGGATCGGCGGTCGGCGCATGATCGCCTTGCTGTTTTTGATCACCTGCTTCCTCTCGTCCGCATTGACCGTTGCGCGCGAGTGCGTGAGCAACTATCAGGTCTATAACGCAAATGACATCGAAGCGGCGGAATACATCAAGGAAAGCACCCCTGAGCATTCGGTGTTCATCACGGGCAATCAGCATCTAAACCCTGTGAGCAGCTTGGCTGGGCGCACAATTCTGTGCTCAAGCCAATCCTACCTCTATTATCATGGTTTTGATACGACTGAGCGCAGGATGGAAGTCAGACGATTCTTTGAAGATCCTGCTAACAATCTGGACGTGCTCGCGATGCATGGTGTAGAATATATCTACATCAGTTCATACGAGCGCAGGAGCGACTGGTTTACGCTGAACGAAGATGCGATTGAATCGCTTTTCCCGCTCGTATATGAAACGGCGAACGGTGAAAATCGGGTCTTTGAAGTGCCAAAGGAGCTTTTACCATGACGAGATTTCTCAAATACGCGGTGGAACATGACCGAAAGATTCGGATGATGCTGATGCTGGAAGGCGTCATGCTTCAAAAGACGGTTCGCGTGATAGAATATGATGACCAAAATGTCACGCTCCTCATCGGCGCAAAGAAAATCCCTGAAACCATTCCGATGGGGGATATCCTGAGCTGCGACTATGCACGCGGCGATCATGGCGAGGAATAAGTGAAAAGTATGGAGGAAATAGAATATGATTCAAAAGATTAAGCATTATTTGGAGACACATGAAAAGCAGTACGAGCTGCTTCGCTATTTGATTGCGGGTGGTCTGACAACGCTGCTGAGCATGGTGATCCACTATGCTGTCTGCATTATTCTGGCGACCAAAGCGCCGCTGGAAGGCAATGTGATCCGCTGGCTGATCGATGCGATCAATGCCGCAACCGACGCGCAGATGTCCATCGCAAGCGCGATTTCATGGGTGATTGCGGTGCTGTTCGCATTTTGGATCAATCGCCAGATGGTCTTTCAGGTCAAGGGCGGCAGCTCTGGGCAGGTATGGAAAGAGCTGGGTCAGTTCGCGCTTGGGCGCATCATGAGCTTTTTGATCTTTGAACAAGGGCTGATGCTGCTGCTCAAGGCAATGGGCGTGAGCAACTTTGTCAACCGCATTGTGGTGCTGGTTTTTGTGATGGTGTTCAACTACGTTATCAGCAAGCTTTGGATCTTTAGGAAGCCGAAAAACGGCGACGCATAAGCGGATACGCCGCAATACCGATCAGCAGTATCGGTATCACCGCGGAGAACTGAGCAGGCGCAGGGATGGCTTGCGGCTGGGAAAAGGTCTCCGTGAGCAATGGAAAAATTGAAAATAGCAAATGGCACAGGCCATAGCTAATCGCCCCGTGGAGCATGCGAATCAATAGCAGCTTTGCGGGGCGAATGCTATTGCCGATGAAAAGCAGGTTTTGCATCCAAATGGAGAGCCCGCCAAAGCTGCAAAGCGCACAGAGCAAGGTGAGGGGCGGGGCGGGATAGGCGGTTATCAGCGCCGATGCACCCCCGCCGATTTCAAGCGCCGCCCACATGATGGCGAGGAGCTTTGGATGGCTGGCGGTCCATAGCGGGAAGGCGGTACTGAGCAATGCACCGATCAGCGCAGCGATGATGGAAAACAGCATCATCGAGCCGCAAACGCATAGCAAAGACTGTGCGCTGGAAGCGATGGCGGAGGGCAATGCGGCAAGGATGCTGCGCGGAGGCGTCGGCGGCTTGCCCTGCGTGCTGCTGGGAAAGGCTGGGCGGCTGGATGCATCGCTGCCTCTGCTGCGTTTGATGGATGAGACCACAGCGGAGGTGATGAGCGCGCTGAGCCAGTGAATCAGCAGTATGATCAGCGCGGCATGCGTCAGCCCTGTCCATCCTGCGAGCGTCCCAAGAAAGAACATGGGGCTCATCACGCCGCCAGCGGCAAGCATGGGCAGCAGGTAAGGCTTGGGGAGAAGTCCATCGCTGTGCATCTTCATGGTTCGCTGGGTGGAAGCGGGCGAGCCTGCGGCAAAAGCAAACAAAACATTGCCGCCCAATAGACGGAGATTTGCCCCGTTTGGACGTTTACTTACATCCATTGGGCGCATGAGTTGGCTGATGATCATCATGGGAAAAAGTGCCGGCATGACTCCATGCACAAAAACAGATGCCGCATTTAGTGCCGCATCCATCGCCGAACTAGAAAAAAATAGGAGAATTAGCATAATACTACCAGTACATAGTATACCCATAACCTACCTCCACACATCCAAACTGCGTTTGTTTAGTATTGTATATGACAAACAAGTCTATCAAATGCCTGGAAAGCTGGATGCTTTTCACAAATTGCGACATAATATTCGTATTTATGCTAAATTGATCTTTTCATCACAGACAAATTAGGGTATACTAATGGTGAATACAGACTCAACTGTATAAGAGAAAAGGAGCATGCTTGTGACGGACTTTGTGAGCACATGGAACAATGAGCTGCTGACCAATCCTTGCGGACCGCTTGGATTGATCGCTATGCCTGGCTGCGAGGAACTCGGGCAGAAAATTAACAGTTGGTTGATGAAGTGGTACGAACAACAGGAGGCGCTAGACGACACCCCTCTTTTTTCGCTACTTGGACATGATCGTAAGGATTTTCTTATCGAAGCTTCATTACCGCGTTTTGGTACAGGCGAAGGCAAGGGAATGCTCAAGAGCACCGTTCGCGGTTACGACATTTTTATTTTGAGTGATATTGGCGCGTACAATATCACCTATAAAATGTATGGCCAGACGGAACGTATGTCTCCTGACGATCATTATCAGGACTTGAAGCGCGTTATTGGCGCTATTGGCGGACGTGCAAAGCGCGTTAACGTCATCATGCCGCTTTTGTATGAAGGCAGGCAGCATCGTCGCATCACGCGTGAGAGCCTTGACTGTGCGATGGCACTGCAAGAGCTTGAGAGCATGGGCGTTAGCAACATCATCACCTTTGATGCACATGATCCCCGCGTGCAAAATGCGGTCCCGTTGATCGGCTTTGACAGCGTAAAGCCGAGCTATCAGGTTCTCAAGGCATTGCTTCGAGAGGAGCGCGACCTGCAGATTGACAGCGATCATATGAAGATCGTCAGCCCTGATGAAGGCGCAATTGACCGTAATATCTTCTATAGCTCCGTGCTTGGACTTGACATGGGACTGTTTTACAAGCGCCGCGACTATACGACTGTGGTGAATGGCCGCAACCCGATCATTGCTCATGAATATTTGGGTAATTCAGTAGAGGGCATGGATGTTTTCGTCAGTGACGATATCCTATCCTCCGGCGAAAGCATTTTGGATCTTGCGCGTGAACTCAAAAAGCGCAAGGCGAACAGAATCTTTGCTGCTGCTACCTTTGCGCTATTTACAGATGGCTTGGATTCGTTCAACCGTGCATATGAAGAAGGAACGATCAGCCGTATTATTTCCACAAACCTGACCTATCGTACCCCTGAACTAAAGCAAGCACCGTGGTTTATTGAGGCAGATATGAGTAAGTATATTTCATTCCTTATCGCAAGCCTTAACCATGACCGCAGCCTCAGCAATCTGCTCAATCCTTATGACCGCATCAAGAAATTGGTGGGTCGTTATCATGCCAAGCAGGCAGAGTCTGGTTTCAGGCTCATCTAAGCACTGATGCCTCATCAAGTGCGATCATACTTTTGTTTTTTGCTTTGAATGCTGATTGACTTGCTCACGATTGGCATTCGGAGTAAAAAGGTCTTGTATCAAGCAAGACCTCCAAAAGCAAGCGTCAAATGCCCTTGCTTTTGGGTAAAGATCAAGGGGCGATGCCCCGCCTCCAATGGCTTGTTATGCCATAGCCCTATGATACCGCATGGTGTCATAGGGCTTTTTGTATGTTTAAATGCCGCCGATGAACTTGCGGGTTCGTGGATTTTGGGAGCTAAATAAAACTTCGGGCGCGCCTTCCTCAACGATTTGACCGCCCTCCATGAATACCACGCGATCTGCTACATCGCGCGCAAAGCTCATCTCGTGGGTGACGACCATCATCGTCATGCGCTCGGCAGCCAGATCGCGCATGACGGCGAGCACCTCTTGGGTCAGCTCGGGGTCAAGGGCGCTGGTAGGCTCGTCAAAGCAGAGGATTTCAGGGTCCATACACAATGCGCGAGCGATTGCAACGCGCTGTGCCTGTCCGCCTGATAGCTGGAAGGGGTACTGATCCGCCTTTTCGGATAGCCCGACTTTTTGGAGCAGCTCCTTGGCTTTCTTTGTTGCGTCTGCCTTTGTCAGCTTCTTCACGCGAATCGGTGCATCGATGAGGTTTTGCATGACGGACATATGCGGGAATAAGTTAAATGACTGAAATACCATGCCCATGCGAAGGGTGATGAGGCGCAGGACTTTTTCATCTGAGTAGGTGAGCACGCCGTTTTCCGTTTTGCACATCACTTCATCATCCAGCATGATCTCGCCCTGATCGATCCGTTCCAGCTGGTTCACGCACCGCAAAAAAGTGCTCTTGCCTGAACCGCTGGGACCGATCAGCGCGACGACTTCGCCCTTATTGACGGTCATGGAGATGCCCTTGAGCACGCCCACGCTGTCAAATCCCTTGTATATATCTCTGGCTGTTAGCATTGGAGCACCTCCTTATCGGTAGTAGTCAAGCTTGCGTTCAGCGAACTTACATAGCTGCTCGGCAAGCCCATTGAGGACGAGGTAAAGCAAGATCGCGACGAAATACGGTTCAATGGATGAAGAGCTTGACACCTGCTTTTTGGCGATGGTCATCAGGTCGGCAACCGCCACAGTGGACGCGAGCGCTGTATCCTTAATGAGCGTGATAACCTCGTTGGTAATGGGGAGCAGCACGCGCTTTAGGACTTGGGGCAATATGATGCGGAAGAATGTCTGTCCCTTCGTGTAGCCAAGCACCTTTGCCGCTTCGTTTTGCCCGACGGGAATGGACTGTATGCCCGAGCGGAAGATTTCCGCAAAGTAAGCGGCATAGTTAATCACGAATGCAAAGATGACCGCCCAGAAGCGATCCACCTTGAAGGGCAGAATCATGGGCAATAAAAAATAAATGAACATGATTTGGAGCATGAGGGGCGTGCTGCGCATGAAGTAAATATACATGGAAAGCGGCCGCCTGATGATGCCGCGGCGGCTCATGCGTCCCTGAGCGATCAGCATGCCAAGCGGCACCGCAAGCACGAGCGTAAAAAAGAAGATGCTCAGCGTTACGGTTGCACCCTCAAGCATCAGCCCTACGAGCCGCGCAAGCTTGCTTGGATCGTTGAAAAATTTAATCGTCATGGCAATCCCCTTTGCTTCAATTGAAAAGAAGGAGCGCATCCGCTCAGGGAGCGCTCCTTGCCTATTGCTATCGTTTGTTAGTTAGCAGGTACGACGGTGATGTCAGAGCCAAACCACTTGGTTGAAATCTCACCAAGCGTTCCGTCTTGCTTGAGGTCAACCAAGATTTCTTGAACCTTGTCGCGAAGCGCAACGTCTTCCTTGCGGAAGCCAATGCCGTAGTTGTCGTCTGCCAAGGTGATGGAGGGCTCAAGATCGGTTGCACCCATGCCGTTGACTTTATAGTCGCCAACGACTAGGTCGATCAGCACCGCGTCACAGCCGCCTGCTTGAAGGTCCATCAAAGCGGTGAGGTATTCGTCAAAGCCGATGACTTCCTTGAGGGTAGCGGCCAGCTCAGCATAGTCGCCATTCATCAGGTCTTCTGCGTAGGAACCGTTCTGTACAGCAACTACCTTGCCAGCGAGTTCATCGGTGGTGGTGATGCCCGAGCCGATCTTGGTGTAGAGCACCATGGCGTTGTTGAGGTATGCAAAGGTCATGGACATGCTTTCCTCGCGCTCTGGGGTGATGGACATGCCGTTCCAGATGCAGTCGATATTGCCCGATGCGAGTTCCAGCTCCTTGCTGTCCCAAGCGATGGGCTGGGCGATAAACTCAACCCCGAGCTTCTCGCAAACTGCCGTAGCAATGTCAATGTCAAAGCCAACGATATCGTTGTTCTCGTCGCGGAAGCCCATGGGCGGGAAGCTGTCATCCAGTCCCAAAATAAAGGTCTTTTTATCCAATATGTTCTGCACGGATGCATCGGTGGTTTCAGCCATTGCCATTCCTGTCATAAGTAGCATCATAGCCAATACTGCAGCAAAAATCTTTTTCATCGTAAGATCTCCTCTCAATCGCAAAACGCTTTAGCGTGATGACGTGGTAGTATAATAACACGAAGAAAAATGGATGTCAATACCCATCAGGGGAAAGCGTTAAAAAAACATTGGATGCACAGCGATGGCTTATGGGCAAAGAAAAAGACTGCCGATTTGGCAGCCCTTTTGGTCATTTCACTTGAGGCTTTGCCTTGGCAGCAAATGGGTCTGTGCATAGCCAAAGCAGGAATGGCGCGATGAGGTACAGCGGCATGGCGTATCGGAAGTAGCCGTTGACCGCAGACAATGTGCAGCCCGCGAGGGTGAAGATAGCGGGCACGGCAGCGATGAGGTATCGCTTGTCCTTTTTATGAAGGAGGCAAGCGGCAGTGAACAGCGTGATCCATCCGTACAGCCCGGGGGAGATGAGGATGCGGTAAGGCGGGAACTGCGCTAGGGTGTTGGTGAAGGCTTTGAGTCCGGCGGCATTTGAATTCACGGAGTATGCCAGCAGTCCTGTGAGATTCGCAGTTCTGGTGGATTGATCTCCGATGAGGAGCGTCGGTTTGATTTCGCTGATAAAACCGGGGTAGATATAGCCATAGGTGTTGGCAAAGGTCGCGCTAAAGGCGGTGGTCGGGTGCTTGATCAAAAGCTTTGACCATGTACGCCAAAAAGCCGATTTCTGTGCTTCTGCGGCATCCCCGCGCCATAGGTTCTTTACGGGATCGCTCAGCTCGGGGTTGTATTCCTCCTTGAGCTTGCTCAAATCCAGCACGCCGTCAATCGCGGTTTTTTCTTCGTCCGTCAGTTCTGCACTCGCGGTGATGCGAGCCACCTGCTGGAGCGGCAAGGAGTAGTTCTCGGTTTCGGGCATGGGCGCGATATCAAGCGTTGGAATGATCAGCCCGTGGAGCGCGCCATAGATGCAGACGAGCGCAATGAGCGCTGACACAGGCGCAAGCCATAGTCGATTGCGCTTGATGAGCGTCCATATCAGCAGGATCACAAGGGTGATGAGCGCGAGGTAAACACCCGGGTTGCGAAGCAGGACGCATAGTACGGCGGCGACGCATAGGGAGATGATCTGCAAGGCGCTGATCCGCTTGCCCTCGCTGGGCTGCAAGATGCGCCATATGCTAAGGGAGAAGAATAGCACCGCCATCGCGAAGTTGGTGTCCTTGCCAACGCAAAAGGCAAACGACGGGAAGATGGGGCAGAGCGCATAAAACACAGCGGAGAGGATAACAAGCCAGTGAGGGGCGGCACTCCGTCCCATTTTGGAGAGGAGACTGCCTAGCAGCCATGCCATCAGGAGGGCTTGCAGACCACAGTACAGCGCGATCATAACGTCGGCATTCTGGAAGAGATTGCTGATTTGTAAACAGATTCGGATCAGCCATGTTTGGAAGATCGGGTTGCCGTTTGACATGGGCAATGCACCAAGAATTTCTTTGATTTGGGTGATGCTGTCATTGCTGAGCGTGCCCGGGAAGGTCATGATCCAGTAGGGAAGCCAGCAGATGAAAAGGCCCATGGTATAAGGCAATGCGCCGAAACGATAGGTTGATTTGCTCTTCGTGTTTTGCAGCTGACGTGATAGCAGGTGCATGACGGCATAATAAAGGGGGATGCGTCCGATGAAAAAAACCAGCGTCTTGAGCTTGCTTTGCGTTATAAGCTCGGTTGTGCCGAGGGCATCAAAGCTCTTGCCAAGCAGTGTCAAAGCGGCAAAAACCACCGCGAGCACCCAAAGCAGACCTTGGCTGAAGGGATGCTTGAGCCTAAGCCATGCGTAGTACAGCAGCGCAAGTCCCATGGCAAAGGCAGCTAAAACCAGCACCAGCGCAAAAGGATTTGACTGAAGAATCAAATCCTGCTCAGCGCCTAGCGAAGTCATGAGCGCTACGAGCGATAAAATGCAGCAAAGGCAGTATTGCGCTGTGCGAAGCGGCGTAAAACGGGGTGTAAGCTTCATGCGATAGACCTCCGATTTGGTAGTGTGTATGGGCATGTATCTAAATGAATAATAGCTTTTTTTGCCTTCTGTGTCAATCCAAAGCCACACGCCAAACCACATACTTTCCTGCAACAGCGGCTTATTGTCTTTTCTGATGAAAAAGTGTATAGTGAAAGGTGATGCAACTTCCTACCTTTCTGTTTTTGACGGCGTTTTTGCCGCTATATATGGGTTGATAATATGAATGATTTTGAGCAGCAGACCCTTTGGAGTGGGATCAGCGAGCACTCCACCCAGCCGCCGCTTGCAGAGCGCATGCGCCCGCGTACCCTTGATGAATTTATTGGACAAAAGCACCTGCTTGCGGAGGGCAGGCTTCTTCGGCGTGCCATTCAGGCTGACCGTTTGCAGAGCAGCATTTTTTGGGGCCCTCCCGGCTGCGGAAAAACGACGCTTGCGTCCATCATTGCAGGCATGACCAATAGTGCCTTTGAGAAACTCAACGCCGTCACCAGCGGCGTTGCTGATGTGCGCAAAATTCTCAAAGAAGCAGACGACCGCCGCATACGCTACGGCCGCGCGACGTATCTGCTGTTGGATGAGTGCCACCGCTGGTCAAAGTCGCAGAGCGATAGTATATTGCCTGCCATTGAGAGCGGACTCATCCGCTTCATTGGATCCACAACCGAAAATCCCATGGCGAGCATGACCCCTGCGATTGTGAGTCGGTGCAGGGTGTTTCAGTTTGAGCCGCTGACAACGGACGACGTGGAGACGGCGCTCCACAGTGCACTTGCGGACAAGACGCGAGGATACGGGACGAGCGATGTACGCCTTGAGGACGGTGCGCTTCGGTATATTGCGCAGGTCGCAGGCGGAGATGTGCGTACGGCGCTTGGCGCGCTGGAACTGGCGTACCTGACAACGCAGGAGGAAACGGACGATCAAGGGAAGACCTATCGTCTGCTGACGCTTGAAGCTGCGCAGGAAAGCGTGCAAAAACCAATGCTCAAGCTGGATGAAGATTTGTATTATGATATGCTTTCCGCGTTTATTAAGAGCATGCGCGGAAGCGATCCCGATGCTGCACTGCTGTGGTTTAGCCGCCTGATTTACGCAGGGGTTGACCCTAAGCTTATCGTTCGGCGCATTGTGGTGCATGCGAGCGAGGACGTCGGGCTTGCCGACCCGCTGGCGATGCTGCAGGCGCATGCGGCTGTGAAGGCACTTGAATTTGTCGGCATGCCTGAGGCGCGTATCCCGATTGCACAGGCGATCATCGCCATTTGTCTGGCGGAAAAAAGCAATAGCGTGGAAGAAGCGCTGAGCGCAGCGATGGCGGACGCGGCCAAGGGCGATTTTAGTGCAGTCCCTCCCTATCTGAGGGATCAGAGCTACGCCATCCCGCATGTGAAAACACCTGAATATAAGTATCCGCATGCATATCCCAATCACTTTGTGGAGCAAACCTATATGCCCAAGGGGTTTGAGGATAAGCAATACTATCATCCCACTGATCAGGGGCATGAAGCCAAACTGAAACAGCGGCATATGCGCAGATTCGGAGGCGAATATGAAAATCAAAAAAATAAATAGAAAACCCGATGTCAATAAAGCGTCGCTGTACGCAATCATCGTTAATGCCATTCAAATTGTTGTGCTGATCATTTTCGTGCTCAGGGTCATGCTGACGGATTTGGCGGTCAGCGGCGGATTTTCGCTTCAAGTGATTGTGCTTGTGGGTGCGGGCATGGCGACATGGGGTGCATTCATCGATATACAGGAAGCGCTCCAAACGCGCCGCAGAGAGCGCACGATCAATGAACTGCAAACCACCAATGAGCAGATGGATACTCTCAACCTCAAGCTCAGGGCGCAGCGGCATGACTTCCTCAATCACGTACAGGTCATCTATAGCCTGCTTGAGATGGAAGAATACGAGGAAGCGACCACCTACCTTGAAACGGTTTATGAAGAACTTCGCTCGGTGTCAAAGGTGATGCGCACGCATATGACGGCCTTTAATGCGCTGCTGCAAGTGAAGAATGCGGCATGCGAGGAGCATGGCATTACTTTGGTGATGGATATTCGAAGCACGCTTGACAGCATGCCCATCCCCTCGTGGGAGGTTTGCTGTATCGTGGGTAATTTGCTTGATAATGCGATGGATGCCTCGTCAAATGCAGAGCATCCACAAATTACGCTGTCGGTATTTGAGGACATCAAGGGCTTCCAGTTTGAGATCAGCAACAACGGCGCATTGATTCCCAAGGATATGCATGAGAACATCTTTGAAGCGGGTGTATCCACAAAGGGCGTCGGCAGGGGCATGGGGCTTTCGATTGTACGAAAGATTCTGAGCGGCTATCAAAGCACGATTGCGGTGAACTCCGAGGATGACATAACGACCTTTACGCTGAAAATTCCTAAGGCTGCGGCTGAGGCCGCCCCTGCGATTGAGCAAAAGGAGCAGGAAAAATAAAGAGGGGCGAAGCCCCCAAGATATGTATGGGTTCAGTAAGTTAGCTTGTAATACGGAGCCAACATTGAAAAAGGAGGGGCGAAGCCCCCGGTCGGCTTGTAATGCAGAGCCAACATTGAAATAGGAGGGGCGAAGGCAGATTATAATAGCAAGTGCAACAAAAAAGAGACTGCAAAGAGAAACTAGTGTAAAATAGAGTTACCACACAAAATCAACACTAGGAGGTTCACCATGCAGTCCTACACTCATT
>JAAYIN010000014.1 GCA_012523405.1 Clostridiales bacterium | reverse complement strand
GCGGCTCCCACCAACCAAGCGTAACCAAATCAGGAAGCATATCCCCAGCAATTAAAGTGTTTAACGTAACGGATTCGTTTCCTTCAGGTGATACGAAACGAATGTCTACGCCTGTTTTATCCGTCAACGCGCGGCTGACGGCATTGTTGCCAAAAGACGCCGAATACCAACTGAAATTGATATACCAATCCAGCAGTATACGCGAATCCTCGCCTGAATCAGAAATAGCCGGGGGCACAGAAGTGCACCCAGCCATAGCGGCAACCAAGACCAGACTGATTAGTAAGAGGGTAAATCTCTTCATCATATTATCACTCCTTACGGTACATCTGGTGATAGCATACCATAATTAATGACCATTTGTATCACTCTTTTACACTTCCTGCTGAAATTCCGCTAATGATATACTTGGAAAAGAAGCAGAAAGCAATCATGATCGGTACGGCGGAGATTGCTACTACCAAATACGTAGCGCCAAGATTGGTTGTAATGTCACGCACTGCCGAAAGTTCAGCAACCATGACAGGCAATGTACGTTTGCTTGGCGAGTTGATCAGCATCATTGGCAGCAAGTAGTTATTCCAGCTTCCAATAAAGCCGCCAATCGCTGTGGTTGCAATACCAGGAAGCATAATGGGTAGTACGATATTGACAAATACCCTAAATTCGCTCGCTCCGTCAATGCGTGGTGCTTCCAGCATCGACGGATGCATCACGGACAGCACGTACTGGCGAAGGAAGAACACCGTGCCTGAACTGGCGATACTTGGCAGTATGAGCGGCCAATAGGTGTCGATCATCCGCAGCTTATTCACTTGGTCGTAGAAGCCCAAAAGGCTTAGCTGTGCGGGTACCATCATGAAGATCAGCAGCAAGGTGAAGACGACCTTGTTGCCCGGGAATTTGAAAAATGCAAGGCCATAGGCTGTCATGCCTGAGGAAAACGACATCAGCAATGTACTGATAACCGCGATGGATAAGCTATTTGCGAATCCGCGACCCAGATTCATATTCGTCGTAACCACTTGCCAGTTTTTCGCTAAGCTGCTACCGGGCAGGAGCGATAATCCCGTCATGATCTCATTGCCCGTGCGGGTAGCATTGAGCAGCATGAGATAAAACGGAATGAAACAAACGACTGCAAGGATGATCAGCATGATATGCATAGAACCCGTGATCATTCTGGATTTTACTTTCATGCGTTACTCCTCCTCCTTCTTGTTCATCAGCGCAAAGGCTAAACCACAGAGCCCCGCAATGATGAAGAATAGTACGAATGCCAACGATGCAGCATAGCCCATTTGGTTGTTCTTAAAGGCTGTGTTGTACATGTAGAATACAGCGGTATATAGAGATCTGCCAGGGCCGCCGCCTGTCCCTGAAATTAGGTAGGGGACATCAAACAGCTGCAAGCCGCCAATGAGGCTTGTGACTGCAACATAGAGCATGATGGGGCGAAGCAGCGGCATGGTGATCGACCCAAAGATGCGCCAGCGACCTGCGCCGTCAATCGTGGCGGCCTCAAAATAATCGCTGTTAATGCCCTGTACGCCTGCCATCAGCATAATGAAGCTGTTGCCAAACCACATCCATGCGCCCACAACACCCACAACACTTTGAGCTACCCAAATATTGCCTGATAGCCAGTTGATCGGTTCTGAAATGAGCCGAGCGGACATTAACAGTTGGTTAAGCGAGCCATATTTCCAATCCAGCAGCGTCTTAAAGAGAAACGCAACGGAGGTGCAAGCAATCAGATTAGGCAAATAGAAAAGTGCGCGATAAACGGTAAGACCGCGAATTTTGTACTTCATGTCGTTAAAAATGATCGTTAGCAGCAATGCAAGCCCTAACTGAAGAACGATGTTCACCCCCCACATTTTGAGGGTGTTGATAAAAGCATTCCAAAACAGAGGGTCTTTGAATGCACGGATGTAATTGTCAAAGCCTGCAAACGTTTCCGCACCAAAACCCTTGTAATGCATAAAGCTCATTTCAAAGGTACGGAACACGGGATAAATGCTGAAAACTAAAAATGTAATGATGAAGGGGATGCAGAACAACAGACCGTACCACTCACGTTTCTGCACGCCTAAGAGTTTATTTG
>JAAYIN010000013.1 GCA_012523405.1 Clostridiales bacterium | reverse complement strand
GGGGTAGCAAGAAATACATGAACATGAAGCATCTAGAGGCTGCCCTCGAGGAACCCTTTATTGCTGGATAATTTCTTCTAACTACTAGGTCCGCAAACCTTTTTGCGCATAATTCTTGACACTACCTCCAAACCAGCGAACTACCGACTTTGCTGCAATGCCTATCAGCCAAATCCCGTCTCTACCAAAAGAATGAATATATTTTTCATCTGGATCAAAGCGCTGAATTTGTTGGCGTTGTATTATCAGGCGGATGCCATGTAATTCAAGAGGACTTCTGGGGCAATCGAACCATTGTTGCACACATTGGCAAGGGTCAATTGTTTGGCGAGGCATTTACCTGCGCAGATGTAAAAAAGCTACCCGTTAGCGTGGTAGCTACAAGTGCTTCAGAAATTCTTTTCATTGACCTTAAGCGAATTGTATCGACTTGTTCGTCTTCATGTGATTTTCATACACAAATCATACTGAATATGATGAAAATACTAGCCAACAAAAACATCCTGCTCACGCAGAAAATCGAGCATATTACAAAACGCACCATCAGAGATAAAGTACTGTCCTACCTATCTTCCTGTGCCGTGTCCTCAATGAGCGAAACGGTTGTCATTCCGTTTAGCCGGCAAGAACTTGCAGATTATCTAGGTGTGCAGCGCAGTGCCCTATCGCGCGAAATCAGTGCAATGAAAAGCGATGGTTTGCTGGACTACAACAAGAATCAATTCACATTAAAAAAGCAACTAGATTAAGCGGTATACATATAAAAGACAGCAGGTTTTATCCCTGCTGTCTTTTGCTTATTCATTATACTCGACAACTTGCTGATATGCTTTATAGGTACTGGTATGATAGAGTTCTCTTTGATATTCAACGCCATCCTTGTACCATATCTGATACGTTTCAACTACATATCCGGTTCGTGACTTAACGGTTGTCTTCGTTGTACCATATGGTAATGCGGCATTGAATACATAACTTGGCTCACTCACGGGCTGCATTGTCTTGATCACATTTGATTCAAGCTCTATGCTCACACCTTCGCCTAATGTCATGCCCCAAATCTCTGCCGACATCTTTCGATCATGATAGTATGTGATGATAAACACAGGTGCTGCTGTATTGTTTTTAAACTTAAAGTCAAGATTAGGCCAGTTTACCGTTGCATCCTCGCCTCTATTGACATAGGTACTAGGCCATGCATGCGGACTTCTATAAACAATTTCAAGGTTTGCACGTGCGACCGCATTGAATAGCGTTGATGACACTTGGCAGATTCCCCCGCCGACTTCTTCAATGCTTTGACCTGCAGCAATAGCACCCGCTGATTGATAGCCCTTAGCGGTCGTACGTTGACCAGTGGTCTCATTGAAACTAAAGACCTCACCCGGCAATAATGTTTTCCCATTGATCGCCTTACACGCCAGATCAATGTTCGTATTGCGGTTTGATTCACTTGTGGTGTTCGTTGTATAAGCAGAAATCCTATTGAAATTAGCAGCAAGCTCTTCTTTTGTGATGGTAGGCTGCGAAATAATCGGATCAGTCGTTACGACTGTGCCTGTTTCCGCGTTATCCAGCGCGGCGATAATCTTATCATACAATATTTTTGCATCAAGCGTCACGCCTGGTTGTGCCTCACTAAACGCAAAACTCTTAGTTGCATAATCAAACGACGTAATCTGAGCATCAATTGGATCGCGAGTCACAAATGCTTCAATTTCATCAACGATCTTTTGGACCGCTTTATGATCATAGCTAGCTGTAGTTGTCAGGTTCACACCATTTTCTCTTAAACCAATGGCTAGATTTGTACGCTCACGGAACGGCGTTTCTGTTGTCGTTTGAATATCCGTGGTGTTTGTTCGGCCAATAGCATAGGCCTTTTCAAGCACATTTCCAAGATTGCGCATCGCAGGAACATTGCTCGGATTAATCGGCCATGTTTTATCACCAATGGCAACAGTAATCGAAAAGGCATTGCTCACATCCATGCCGCTCGCTGTGAGCAGCTCTCTAGCCTCATCTACAGTCTTGTCACCCACATGAATGCCGTCTATGTAAATACCGGGATAGATGACATTCTGCCCCATGTAGGCATAATATTGCTTGTACGTAGCCACATTGGTCACATTGTATCTCAGCAATTCACCATTAATAAACGCATAATTACCAAAGTCTTTCCAAAAATAGCCCACAGTCTGAGGCATCATCATAATAGCAATCATGCCCATTGCAAGCACGCAAACCGTGATAATCACAACGTAAACATAGGCAAGAAAACTCCGTTTTGAAGAGTTCTTGTCATAATTTTTGCGTTTTTTTCGTACCTTGCCATCACTTTGTTTTTCAGTGGTCTTCTTAGGCGGCTTAAGGTTAGGTTGTTGTTCTTGCTTCACTTGCCGAGGCACAATCGGAATATCCGAGATAGACTGCTTCCATGATGGATCATCATCAAAAATAAAGCTGTCTTGTGAAATACTCGGAGCGTCATTTGCTTGTTCCTGAATCAATACAGTTTCATCCAGCAAGCTGCGTCTTTTAACGCCTTGAAGGCTTGCAGGTGCGGCAAACGCTCCTGAATCATTCACAATCACTTTTTCTTCTGTATTCGTGCGATTGCGTGATGAACGAGAGCTATTTCTACCATACCGCTCTCCTGCCATGAAAAAACCTCCTCATCGCAAGCAGGTCATACAAGTCCCTGCATCATGCGAAAACTTAGAATTTCGAGTCCTTCGTCTAAATGTACATTTACAATGGAAATACCTTCAGGTAACTTCAGGTCGATGGGTGCAAAGTTCCAGAAACCTGCGACACCGCATGTTACCAGTTCATCAGCGAGCTCCTGCGCAATACTCACAGGTACTGCGAGCACAGCAATATCAACTGTATTTTCAAGGATGTACTGCTTGAGCTCAGAAACATCTTGAATGGTTAATTGACCAACACCTGTTCCAATCTTTTCTTGATCATTATCAAAGATTGCAACTGTTTGGAAACCGTTTGCGGGGAACGAATCGGACAGTGCAACTGCGCGTCCAATATTGCCGCCTCCGATAATAATCATAGCATGCGTGTGATCAACGCCAAGGATGCGACCGATATGTTCACGCAAGCCCGCTACGGAATATCCATAGCCCTGACGTCCAAATCCGCCAAAACAGTTGATGTCCTGCCTGATTTGTGACGCAGTTAACTGCATGCGTTCGCCTAAGCCTTTGGATGAGATCTGTTTCACGCCTTCTGTCTCCAGCTCTTTCAAATGTCTATAGTAAGCCGGCAGTCGCTTAATAACAGCCTCTGAAACATATCCTGCCATAATTAACGATCCCCCATTCCATTTTCATTCATTTAATCGCTAAAACTGCGGCTGTGCTCTACAGCCGCAAATGTATGTGTTATAGCTACACATAATAATTATATCATGCTGATGTTTTTTTAACAAGATATCTTTGATTCTTTCATCACTTGTTACTTGCAAATAGGTCTCATATCAAAAACAGACCGCTTGTGCAAAGCGCACAGGAGGTCTGTTTGATATACATGTTACTGCTTCAATGTGATAACGACATGACGATTGGGCTCTTCGCCTTCGCTATGGGTCGTTACGTTATTGTTCTGTTGCAGTGCACTGTGAAGAATGCGGCGCTCATATGGATTCATTGGCTCCATCACAACCTTACGACCTGTTTTCACAGCACGGTTTGCCATGCGATTGGCAAGTCTGCTAAGTGCCTCTTCACGCTTCGCACGGTAGTTTTCTGTATCCAGCGTCACGCGTGTATAGCCTTCCTGACCACGGTTTACATTAAGGCTCGTCAGATACTGGAGCGCATCCAATGTCTCGCCGCGACGGCCAATCAAAATGCCAAGCGTATCGCCGAACATATCGATACGAACATTACCTTCAGCATCGCGTTTTGCATAGACAGACACATCTACGCCCATGAGCCTTGTCACATCCATCATGAACTTCTGTGCTTTGCCCTCTGGTGTAGCGGGATCACAGATAACAACCGGATCAGTTGGAACCGTTACAGATTGCATTGCAGGCTTCGCTGCAACTTTATCGGGTTGAACCGCTTCAGCTTTCACGGGCTTTGGCTGCACCTTCTGCTTTGGTTTTTGTTGTTCCTTTTGAACAGGCACAGCCTTTTCAACTTTCTTTGCAACCTTTTCGCGTGCAGGCTTTGCAGCTTGCTTTGCTCTTGGTGCAGCCGTTTTCTTTAGGCTATGATCCTGCGTTGCTTCGTTCAAAGCCATTTCGGATAAAACATCCGTCTCCTCCGCATCATCGCGAACCGTTAGATTCACAACAACGGGTTTTCCACCAATGATTCCGAGGAATCCCTTGCTGCCTTCGTCAATAATATCAATCTTGACATCTGCGAAGGAAACGCCGAGCTTTTCCAAACCAAGCGTTACTGCCTCTTCCATTGTCTTTGCACTGGATTTAATTGATCTCATTTTAATGAATCCTCCCCTACGGAAGCCTTTTGCTTTGCATCCATATTAGCAAAAATCTTGTTCATAATCACACCTTGCACGCCAGCAAAGATATTTGATGTTACCCAGTAGATCGTAAACGCAGATGTGTAACTTGCGCAGAGCCACAGGGTAAAAATCGGCATAAAATACTTCATCATCTTACCGGTGCTTGCCTGTGAACTGTTAGGATCAGCAGGTGCAGCCTGAGGCTGTGTAAGCGTCACAAGAACTTGCGTTCCTGCAGCAAGAAGAGGAAGGATAAACAAGCCATTGTTATTTGCATAAATATTAAGCTGAGTAACAATCAGATTAATGGTCGGCATAGGAGCCCACAAAGCAGTTTCCTGTGCATAGCTAGGAATCGTCTGCAATGCTGCGAAAATCGTCTGTGCAGCCTCTTTGCCTGCAAGCGTAACACTATCAATGCCCATCGTTGCAAGCTGAGCCATTTGGCTAGCATCAAGCGAATTAAACACCTTAGTCCAGATGTCAACGGGAATCATCTGAATATTAGCTGCATCAGGGATCATTGCATTAAAGGGACTATCTGGCATCCAAAGATTCTTAATCCATAGCCATGTTTCGTTGACCTGCTGACCTGTCAAAAGCAAGTCAAAAGTCTGCGTAGCAAGACCGGTGTTAGCGATCGAGCGCATTGCTGCGAACATAATAAACAAGATCGGCATGGTAATGAGCATCGGACCACAGCTGCTCAGGGGATTGATTTTTTCTCTTTGATAAAGCTCGGAGGTCTTTTGGTTGAGCTTGTCCTTGTCATTTGCATACTTTTTTTGGATCTTCGCAACTTGTGGTTGTAGTGACGTCATGCGCCTCATGCTCTTACGACTCTTGTAGTCAAAAGGGATCAGAACCGTTTTAATTAAAACGGTGAAAATGACCATCGACCATCCATAGTTATGGATAATGGAGTTGATGCCACTTAATATACCGGCTAGGAAATCTGTCATCGGGAATTATTCCCTCCTTATAATAATGTTCGGAATTTCGGGAACCGGATCGTAACCGCCCTTGCTAAAAGGATTGCATCTTATGATGCGATAAAGTGCCATCCACCCGCCGCGCCAAGCGCCATATCTTTCGATTGCGGTGACAGCATATTGTGAGCAAGTGGGAACATAGCGACATCTGGGACGAGTGTAAGGACTGATTGCGCTGCGATAAAACTTGATCAGTACTAGTAGCACTCTTTTCATAATCTTTGTTCTTCCTTGTCTACGGCCTTCAGTGCATTTGCTCTTTTAAGCAGAAACCGAACGTCCTGATTGAGCTGATCAAACGTGCATTCCGCTGCCGATGGGCGAGCAACAAAGACATACAAGCCGTTTTTCATTTCAGATAAAAGCGGACGCACGCACTCACGCAATCTACGTTTTGTACGATTGCGAACAACTGCATTCCCGACCTTTTTGCTGACTGAAAAGCCAATACGTTTCTGATTGTTTTTGACGAATAGCACCGTCAGGTCCTTGCATGACGCTCGTCTGCCGCGTCGATACACATAATTAAACTGCCTATTGGGACCTAATCTGTGTTGGTTTTGCAAGGCTTTGCCATCGTCCTTTCAAGATGATATGCTTTTAGTTATATCGGAAAAGCCCGCACCCACTTCACCCGATATCTAGAAATGGGGCGGGTTTTCCGATTTTACTATGAAGCATTCGTTTTGCCGAGCTTAGGCGCTAAGCACCTTGCGGCCACGGCGACGACGGGCTGCCAATACGCGGCGGCCGTTTTTTGTGGACATACGCTCGCGAAAGCCATGAACCTTGCTACGCTGACGCTTCTTGGGCTGATAAGTACGGAACATCTGTGAACACTCCTTGCAGTTTCAATATATGGTGTTGCGCGAACAGATCAGCTACGCGCAGAATACCACAAAACAACCATTTTATTATACAGACAGCAATAGCAGATGTCAAGACAAAACCGCATATTTTGTACTATTCAAATTCTAATGTTATATAGGTGGTATTCGTTTGCCCAAGAAAACGAACTGTGTTATACTTTATCTTAGGAGTAATGAGGTGCAGCATCACCTGCGTTATTCAAACTAAATATGGAGATTGTTTTATGAAACCAAATTCAAAAAAGCTACTTAGCTTTGTTTTTTTGCTTATTACATTGGCCATTGTACTTTATATTGGACTAAGCGGTAATGATTTAATCGAATTAGTTGAGACGCTAAAAACATTCAGCCCGTATTTTTTGCTTATCTGTCTTTTGTGCTGGATGATTTATGTGCTAATGGATGCCCTTTCTGTACACTTTTTTCTCAAAAGTCAAGGGTACAGCATTAAACTGTATCAAAGTTTGCATGCAGGCATGACTGGTATTTACTATTCTAACGTAACCCCCGGCGCAACAGGCGGACAGCCTATGGAAATGTATTGTCTGAGCAAATATAAGATACCCATTGGCATCAGCGGCTCTGCTCTGGCAGTCAAATTCATCGTGTTTCAGTTTATGCTCCTTGTTGTAGGCGCCATTCTATGGGTATCAAATGTTGACTTTGTATCAGCCAATACGCAAGGAACCATCTGGTTTGTTATACTAGGATACATTATCAACTTTTTCTCCATTGGCATGGTTATTCTGATGGCGATCAGCCAAAAAGCTGTTCGGTGGGTCATTGGGATATCCATTAAAATAGGTGTGAAGCTCCGTATATGTAAGAATCCCGATGCTTCTCGCGCCAAGTGGGAAAACCATTGTCATAGTTTTTTGGAAAGTGTACAGCTTGTTGTCAGGCATCCCAAGGAATGGTTGCTTCAATGCCTCATCGCAGTCATTCAACTCATGAGTCTTATGGCAGTGATCATCGTGGTATATCATGCATTTGGGCTAACAGGGACGAGTACCATTGAGCTCATCACAATGGGTGTGCTGCTTTATATTGGTGCGAGTTATACACCGCTCCCTGGAGCCTCCGGTGCGCAGGAGGTCGGTTTCGCTGTATTGTTTCAAGGCATCTTTCCCGATGCTCACCTATTTGTGGCTTTGATTATATGGCGCTTTTCCACATATTATTTAAGTGTATTGGTTGGTGCATTCATGTCAATCATAGAAAATGTCTATTCTTTACGTTCGAAGAGCAACGAATAGTTCTATAGGAGGCGGTCTTTACGAATACACAGCTTGAGAATCGCATGTTCTCCCATCGCGATCTTCTTATGCTGATCATCCCCTTGGTGATCGAACAGTTCTTAGCCATTTTTATCGGAATGGCCGATACATTAATGGTCAGCAGCATATCAGAATCAGCCGTTTCAGCGGTATCACTTGTTGACAGCATCAACGTTTTACTTGTCCAGTTGTTTTCAGCCATGGCGACAGGAGGAGCTGTCGTTGCGGCTCAGTACCTTGGCAGGCGGGATAACGCGAGTGCATGCACCGCAGCTAAGCAGCTTTTGTACGTCTCGTTTTTCATATCGCTTGCAATCAGCGTTCTGTCTATTGCTTTATGCGAGCAAATCCTTATCCTTTGCTTTGGTCAGTTAAGCCAAACAACGCTTGCGTATTGCCGCACGTACTTTTATCTATCTGCCCTCAGCTACCCAGCTCTTGCGCTCTATAACGGCGGTGCTGCGCTGCTTCGCGTAATGCGAAATAGTCGGTCTAGCATGTTCACCTCCATGATTATGAATGCGGTTAACATCGCAGGCAATGCGCTATTGATCTACGTGTTTCATATGGAGGTTGCAGGCGCTGCTATTGCCTCCCTAGTATCTCGTGTACTTGGTGCAATCATTATGATTCGGCTCTTACTCCAGCCTACCGCACCCATTCATCTCATACGCCCTCGAAAACCAGAACTGAATTGGTCAATGATCAAGCGAATATTCAGTCAAGGCATTCCAAATGGTCTGGAAAACAGTATGTTCCAAATCGGAAAACTAATGGTTGCAAGTCTTGTCGCCATGTTCAGCGAATCCATCATTGCCGCCAATGCTGTTTCAAGTAATATAGCCTCACTTGCCAATCTGCCCGGTGCCGCCATAGGACTCGCAATGATCACAGTCGTTGGTCAATGCGTAGGTGCAGGAGACACAAAGCAAGCTAAGTACTATTCGATAAGGCTCCTTGGAATCACCTATATCACTATGGTGCTAACAAACGGACTTCTTTATCTCTTTGCCCCAAATCTTGCAAGTATTTTCGGATTGAGTCCAGAAGGTCACGATGCAGCTGTTACCGTCCTTCGCAATTTCGCCTTGCTTGCTGCTCTGTTCTGGCCTGCCAGCTTTACTGTTCCAAACATATTACGCGCAGCTGGAGACTCGAAGTTCACAATGACCGTATCCGTTCTTTCTATGTGGATATTCCGCATCGGCGCAAGTTATCTTTTTGTGAATTATTTCAAGATAGGTCTTATGGGCATTTGGTATGCCATGTTTATTGACTGGATTGCACGCTCCATTGTATTTGGTCTCAGGTACAAGAGCGGTAAATGGCTTACTAAGAAAATCGTATAGCAAAAGAACCTCGTCCTGCAATAACGGACAAGGTTCTTTTTATCGAATCAATTTACTATTGAAAAGAGAAGAATTTCAATGAACCGTATTCTCCATACACTTGTGCTGTTATTGGATGCCCAACATACTCAGAGATATAGTTGATAAGTGCTTGAGGCGGGAGATCGTCTTGCGAGGCAAATAGTATGGCTGGATTGAGCCAATCCTGTGCATTAAACGTTTCGCCGTCAATTCCGAATGATTCGAGCTGGCTGTACCAACTTGGGGTTCGTGCATACCAGTCACCCCAAATCATGATATTGGTTGGCATGCCCTCACTTACATCAGGAAATAGTCTCGTATCACGGAGTAAAGATGGTTTACGGAGTACCAGCTTATCTGGATTTTCCAAAGCAAATGCTTCGATTTCCGACTCTCTTTGCAGCGAAATTTCATCTGGTTTACTTCTAACGGTTTGCCATAATTGGCTTCCAGTCAATCCAATTGAAAATACCATCATGATGCTTAAAGCTACAGCTATTATTTTTTGAGTTTTTGCGTGTTTTCCCAGCAGGTCAGCATTTTCTATGAATAAGCATCCGATAAGACTCGCCATTGGCAGCCATATACAATCAACCGCCCTGAATATAATACGCCCTTTTACGCTCAGATAGAGCAGCATAGTCAGCGCAGCAGCAACCGCGGCAGCGATTACAAATAACAAGGATGTATTTCGTCTTCTGCGCAGCAAGCAAAATGCCGCCGCACAAATCACTAGCCATATGCTTGTGATGTATCTTTTGTTGGAAGAAAAGAACGATGATATATTAGAAAACACGTCGTTGGTAGTATGTCCTTCATACGCTTGACTCATCGCCAGCAATCTATCGATCGTGATTCTTTCATCCATGAAATACCAATCCTGAAGCAATGTGATCTCAGCTTCCGAAAGATCCGTTTGAGCATTTAGTGCAGGCTCAATGTCACTTTCAAAACCGGTGTAATCAAATAAATCAATACGCGCCTGACTCCATTTAACATAAGACGATTGATCTGATAGCGATATCTCCAGTGCCCGCATCGCGAAAAGCAATGCAAACACGGCGATAAATAGCAAAATCGAAGTGACTAATTGTTTGGTAACAACCATATATTTTTGATTGGTTTCATCGAACTTAATAAAGCGATAGAGTAATGCCAGTCCAATAAAAGGCACCGCCGGAAGAACGGCCTCAGCTCGAAGAAGATAGCCGCAGCTCAATAGCACCACTGATAGAATAATCTTTGAGATGTATTGGCTATCAGTTGAATTTCGATCAATCGATAGTATTTGCGCAACCGCAGCAGCGCATGCCCATGCAACTGTACTGGTATATGTGATTCGGCAAAAAGCAAAAGTAGCCAACACGCCCAGAAAAACAGCACCCGCAAGAGCACCCATCAGGTATGATCTCTGATTATTAGCGGATATTTGAACAAAGCTCTTTACGATAACTACCCCACTGATCCACAGCAATCCCAATTGATATACGGAAAACCATGCAACCGCAGGCATCACAGCGCTTAATACCCCAAGCAATTTCACCAATACAACGTTTGTATACAGATTGAATTTCATGGGCTTGCCGCCTTCAAAGCCCATAAATCCCTTTACAAATAAAATGTCATCTGAATTTTCAAATCGAAAATAGCTAATTGATTTGAGTGCAGCGAATAACAATGTAGTGATTAGCACCCCTATCATCCATGGGGCTATTTTTCGTATCATTTTTTTACTCATTAGTATTCCTCCAGACTTATCGCTTCATAATGAAAAGCCCGCCGGCATTTGTCGGCGGGCTTTTCATTATACGATTACCTACCGCATGCCCAATCTGTCAAGGGAGCGCGGTAATCCCGCAAGTACTTTTGCAAGCTTCTCACTATCCCCATGGCGAATGATGACCAGCGGAACAATCCAGTGGCAGACAGCGGTATCTGCTGCTGCAAGGAAACCGCCTCTCACCTTACGGGTAGCAACCTCGATAAAGCGGCGCATACTTGCCAAAACAGCGTCCGATAGACCCAGCTCAGCAAGTGTCAGCTCATGCTTGAGTTCATCAAACCATTTTTCTGCCTCAGCAAGCATGGGATGGGAGTCAGAACGGATCACTGCAAAGGTGGAAATCGAAGCAGGATTCAACTGGTTCCACTCACCCACTCTACCAAATGCATTCATTTGCATTTGAGGGACGTCGATGATCGGATAAGGCAACGTAACATTTTGAGGATAATCATTGGTATCTGCCATATAAAGAGTCTTATGACCATAGACAGATACTGCTTCTGTACCAAGCGGTTGAATCGTAACTGTAGGTGTTCTAAGTGTGTTTTCAGGCAGCAAACTATATACCTCAACAAATGTATCAGGATAAACAGTAGCAGAAACACTTTGCAGCCCAAAGCTCTCCAGCAAAACAACTGCGAACATCTGTGCATCCGACATCGTTTTCGCACGGAAGCAAACAGCGTCGTATAGCGAGAAGTTGATCAAAAGGCTCATCGCTTCATCTTCATTGAGACGGAAGCCGCTTTCGTTCATATGGACGCGCAGCTGTTCTGCAAGCTCTTGCTGCGAATAATTCTGTCCAAGAACTGGCGAGAGAACAATGCGTTCTTGGGAGATACCGCTAACGCAGCTGATGTTCTTGGTGATATACTCGTTCATTTGCTGTGCATTATTTCTGCTGAGTACCTGAGACGCTTCATTTAGCTTTGCCTTCATTGCTTGGGCATCTTTTAGCTCGCGTTTTGTGCGCTCAAGTTCATCGCGTTTCTTCTGAACGACCGATGCAATCGCTGCCTCGCGATATTTACGCTCATTTGTCTTTGCTGTTTCAAGCTCCATCAAAAGACGAAGACGCTCCGCTTCAATCTCCATCAGCTGTTCTTCAGCCGCTGCAGAAGCTTGTAGATTCAGCCCATCCTTTTTAAGGACTGTGACAATGTCACTGACAAAGCGTTCATTTTTCATAACTGCATCAATTGCTTGTTCTCGCATATCTGCATTCTGCCAGACATAATCAAGGCATGCCTGCAGTTTTTCGATGGGATTTTCAATCATCCCATAAGCGCTTAATGTGGATTGAACTTCATCGCGTTCTTGGCGCTGTCTGCGCAACTGTTGCTCGACAACGTGATGCAAGGGCTCGGGGCGTACAGACGTACGAACCACCTGTCCAGGATGCACTTCAAGCGGCGTGCCAGAAAACCGTGCAACCGCTTCCTGTTGTTCCGCTTCCGGCTCAACAAGTTCACTTGTAAGACGATTGGCGCCATCGCTTAATGGTTGAGCCAAGCGAGTGATATGTTGTTCAAAAGAAACATCCGTGTCAAGAATCTCAAGATGCGTACCAATTGGCAAAACTGCCTCTGCTTCTTTTTCTTCTTTCGGTGCATCCACCTTAGGTGCTTCTTGCGCATTTTGCTGTTTTAGAATCTCAGCCGCCCTTGCAACACGCCTCATATGAGGAAGCTTCCGCTCCCTTGCCGCTGGTTGAGCAATTGGTGTCTTTTCAGCAACCACAGCATCATCAACCTTTTCACTAGCTGCTATTGGTTGAATTATCTCTGGTTTCGCAGATGTTTCATTTTTTACTTCAACTACTTCAGCCGCTTGATGCTGCTGTACTTCCTCAGCATTATTCTTTTGGCGACGCAATGTGCTTCTACGCTGACGCCAATTGAGAGTAGACTCAGGATTCCAATAGATCAAGTGCTTACCTAGTTCCGATGTCTCGATGGTGTGCAGCAAGAATCGATCATTTCCATACGGCTTTAATTCCTGTATATTGGCAGTTGCTGCCTCATCGCGCTTGATCGGCCCATAAAGCATCTTATCCTTATGCAAAAGTACCATAGGAGTCAGCGCTTCACTTTCACCCGCATCATGCTCAATCACTTCGTAGCAGCCATCTTCTGTGAATTCGAAAATCACATCCGAATAAATAGCATATTGGTTGCGCTCGCCCTGCTCAGGAGAATAATTACGATTCTGTCGTACCTTGACAAGTTCCTTACCATCGCTGATGAGTTGGATGGTGCAAAGTCCGCCGATTTCACGCATCCGCTCTTTAAAAGTGCTTTGTTCACGCTTGTCCGGAACGATTCGGAGGCTTCCTTCATCGGGAAATTCTTCTGCGCTTCCATGGAAGGTTGTACCCTCCCTAGTGCACAGTGGAATTACACGAAAAATAACACGCTGTCTATTATCCTCCTCAACATAGGCCAGCGTAACGGTACCATTGATTTCCTTCATAAACGAACTAACCCCTTACATATATCGCTATGTTCATCATATAGTCAAAAATGAATGAACTATGAACTCTCCTCAGTTTAATCTGCAAAATGGTTTTCGTCAATAGTTTCAACAAAGTTTGCATGTAAATCACACTTCTAGGTACTTCCATATGTTCACATTGTGTAACAGATGACGACTTCGTCTTGACATCTTAACATTTTTGTAATATATTAATGCTGTGCTATTCAAACGAGTAGCACGATTGAAATCTCAATTGCCTAAGGGGGTTATCTAATGACGTTTTCCAAAGTTATTTCTACGAAAAAAAGTATTCAAACCGTCATTTGTTTAGCACTATCGTTTGCTTTGATGATCGGAAGTATTTTTATTCCGGTTGTTGATGCATTAGCAACCGATACCGGAACAGTCAGCGTGAAAGTTATCCTGCGTACATCAGCTGATAAAAACTCAAAAGCACTTCAAACGCTTCCTAAAGGAGAAAAAGTTGATCTGCTGAGCACCTCTGGTGATTGGTACAAAGTGCAATACGGTAAATACACTGGCTATCTTATGAAGAAATATATAAAAACAAATAGTACAAGCGTTGGCAGCAGCAGCAGTTCTAAAATCGACAATATCGGCTCAGCACCGGGCATTATGCGCATTGGTGATGATAATTCCGATGTCAAGAAGCTGCAAGAAGCACTCTCAATCCTCGGCTACTATAATGGAAAAATAGACGGCATCTATGGAGATGGAACCACCGAAGCCGTAAAGAATTATCAAAAGGCAAAGAAACTTGATGCTGATGGATCAGCCGGCTACGATACCGTCACAAGTCTTTTTGGCAGCTGTTCAAAGACAACACTAACCACGCAGCCCGATCCCGCCTCTTCCGCCACGACTTCCTCAAGCTCAAGTTCGAGCTCTAGTTCTTCCTCTAGCAGCTCAAAATATAAATCTGTTAGTTCCATCGGCGAGATTGGCTCTGCCCCTTCAAAGACACTTCGTGAAGGTGATAGCGGCAGTGATGTTGCTAAACTCCAGCAGGCACTTGAAGTACTTGGATACTATTCAGGCACAATCGATGGTGATTTCGGCTCAGGTACCATCGCTGCATTAAAACGCTTCCAAAAGAAGCGCGGACTCAAGGATGATGGTATCGCAGGTGCAGGAACTTTCCGTGTGATTTTTGGTTCCTCCTCATCGACAAGTTCTTCCTCTGGATCATCCAGTTCCTCCTCCTCATCATCTTCTTCATCCGCCAAGTATAAAACCGAAGTTCTTGACTGGTTTGATGACAATGTTACCTCTGTGATTCCAAAGAACGCAAAGATCACCATCAAGGATGTCCGTTCAGGCAAAACCTTTGAAGCGGTGCGTTGGTCTGGCTCCAATCACTTGGATGCCGAGCCGCGTACATCGGATGATACCGCAACGCTGAAAAGCATCTATGGCGGTTCATGGAGTTGGAGCAGACGACCCATTTTGATTCTGTATAATGGACATGTCTATGCCGCATCTATGAACGGAATGCCCCATGGCACAACCACTATCTCAAATGGATTTGATGGTCACTTCTGCATTCACTTTAAAAACAGTAAAACACACGGAACCAAAAAAGTAGATTCCGATCATCAAAGTGCAGTAAATTCTGCAAGCAATGCCACTTGGTAAATAAGATCAATCAGGACCACCCGTGACAACGGGTGGTTTGCTCTAGCCCTATAAGGGCAGGATACTGGCAAGATCTAAAGACCTATTGAATAATTTGCCAACCGCATAGATTTTACTGGCTACCCCTTAAGGGGT
>JAAYIN010000012.1 GCA_012523405.1 Clostridiales bacterium | reverse complement strand
TGCCTTTAGGGTATCTTTTTCTTGTTGTATTTTGGTTCTCATAAACTTATTTTACAACAAAAAGCGAGAGTTGTCAGTTATGACTTCTCTCGCTTTTTTGTTGGGCTGTTTTGCAACAGCCCCTTTTTGATTGCTTCATTATTCCTTCACAGCGCTAAGAAGCTCTGCAGGTGCAAATGGAAAGGTGAGGATTCCCGCAATGCTGCCGGCAATAACCCCTGATTGAATGAAAAACACAATGTTTTCATCACTATCCATATAGAAATCCGACTCAGGGTCAAAAGCCTCGCGCAGCGTATCTTCGCTCACACCATCCAAGTATTCCGCTTCAATGTTCTCACTATCACGCTTCACGATCTCCCAAACGAGCCTATAAGCTAATTTCTCTGCAGTGCTTTCCACATCCGTTAGCTCATCGTCCTCTTGCTCCAGCCCTAAGACCTGAGAGAGATTGATCGGCTGACCCGCATACAGACCATCACGAGCGAATGTGGTAGCAGAAACAGAATCGCTTTCCGTATTTCCTGCTACCTGTCTGGCAGACTGCACAACGCTGAGATACAGATCATCATTTAGCATAATCTGGTAATCAAGTTCCATCAGTGCAGGCGATGTACCCATCTCTAGGTCCAGTGCCGCGCTATCGATCATGCCGATGTTCATTCCGCTTTGCATGTCCTGCGCAACCGCCTGATAGTAGTCATTGATTGCCTGATCTGTCTGTGTTTGTGCAGCAAACTGCGGGAAGCTATAGCTGAAGGTATAGTTGCCTTCAGTGCTTCCATCATCAGTGAGCGTTCTTCCCCCCCGCAGCGGCTGCGCTAGTTCAAGGCCTTGAGCAAAAGCTCCGCCCACCAGCATCAAGCACAGCAGGACTGAGAGTAACCACTTGAAGGAATGTTTCATTTACAAAAACCTCGCTTAGCCAACGGATACATCATCAGCCACAAAGCTGTTTTCTAGATATGCATCATACATGCTGTACTCAGTCGCAAGGGTCGTCTGGTAGCGGAGCTCAGCTTGGAAGATGTACTTGTCCGTTAGAATATAAATGTCAAATACCGAGTAACCATCATCGGTTGTGTAGGACACTGTGCCGCATTTGAGTTCTTCATTGATGGAAGAGCTAGACCCTGCAATGCCGTTTGCAATCACGCTGACATAGTCCTGGAGGCTTGCGGAGTTGGTGTTGTCAATGCGCTTTGCAAAGAAGCTCACGCTATTGTCAGGCAATACTGCCGATACGCCATCCTCGTCTTCCACAAGCATTTCATCTGTGAAGATCGCAGGATAAAGAATGGTAAAGCCTAGGTTTGCGTTCACATACTCAACAACGATTTCCTCGAAATAGTTTTGAATCGCGTCTTCTGCATCTAGCTCAGTACCGACCACAAAGCCTGTGAGACGGAAGCCATTGAGTGCAGTCGAATCGTCTTGGAATTTGAATACACCGCGGTCAAGCCATTGCACATTGCCAAATTCGCTCTCAGGCAGCATGTTCAGAGGCTGAGATGCCATGTAGATTTCGCCGACGATTTGGATCGTTTTATCATCCATTGTATTGACCATCACTGGGTAGAAGCCAATATAATTGTTGATATCATCTGTCATGATCACCGTTTCAAGCTGAGGCATCTGCGCTGCAAAGATTTGGCTTAACAGTGCAGCCTGAGCATTGGTATCGGTAAGCATAGCGTCCGTTACTTCAATTTTGGATTCGGTTTTCTTTGCCACCTTGAAGAATGCATCGGTAAAGGATACTGCCAATGTACCTTCTGCGCCCGGTACTGTTTCGGGTTCATTCACAGAGTACATCGAAGCAGAAGTGACAAGGTCCATGAGCGGATAGAGCATTTCAAAATCCGCAGTAGATTGGCTGGTTGACTGTTGCGTTGCACCTTCAGCTAAAACACTTGCGCCCAAGCCTAGGGTAAGGCAAAGCGTTAAGAGCAGGGAAATCATCTTTTTTACGGTAAAGTTTTTCATCTTTTTTCCTCCTAATATCATGCTGATCGAGCAAACCATCACGTTGTACATCCATAGAACGGTTAAAGCTTCCTAGTTCATCCATGTTTTGCAATATATTCTGCCGCTGCAATTGCAGCCACATTGCCTTCGCCTACTGCCTTGGGTACCTGCAGTGGTTTTCCAGTGCAGTCACCAGCAGCAAAAACGCCTGGGATATTGGTATTCATCATGCGATCCACAGGGATATAGCTGCCTTCTGTTTGAAGATCGTTCAACAGCATCCCAAGGGGCATTCCAGCGCGGAATACGAATACGCCGTCATATTTCTTTGTGGATTGATCGGTGGTCATCGTTAGATCCTGACCATCTCGCCCAAATCCCTTTGGCTTTTCATCAATCACCTTTGCTAGTTCTGGCAGCTTGGTGATATCGTGTTTTTTAAGCGAATAGTAGTCCAACTCGCCTACGAGCGATGCCAAGAATGTCGCTTCCTCTACGCCTTGCTCGGTTGAGGACAACACTGCAATGCGTTTCCCTCGATAGAACATGCCGTCGCAGGTTGCGCAGTAGCTAACCCCGCGTCCCACCTGCTCCTCTTCACCCGGAAGGAGTTTCTGGCGAGCTGCGCCCATTGCCAGTACAATGGTTTTACTCTCCAGCACATCATTTTCCACCAGCACCATAAACCCATTTCCCGTTGGCATGATTTGGCGTATCAATCCATTCCGTTCCTCAGTTCCCAGTGCAATCGCCTGTTCACGAAAACGCTTAAGAATCTCTGCACCTGATACCTGAGGCATGCCCGGATAGTTATCAATACGTTCGGCAAGTTTTAGCTGACCTGCATCGCCTTGTGGAGCGATCACCTGTACCGAAAGCCCACGCATGCGTGCCGTCATTGCACATGACCAGCCTGCCGGTCCTTTACCCACAATGATTATATCTGTCATCTATTGCCTCCATCGTGTAGCCTTGATTGATCATCGGCTAACGTCTATACTAGAGTAACAAATATGTTACCATTTTACAAGGTTAATTATACATTTTTAACAATTACGTCACATGGATTTCTTGTCGAAATCTTGTATTTCATGGCATACTGAGCTTGATGTCTATCCACTATTGTACTCACCCAATCAAAATCGTATAATTATATATATATAGGAATATTTGAAAAGCACGAGGAGAATTCTTATGGCCGATTGGAATCCATGGCATGGCTGCCAAAAATATAGCGAGGGCTGCATGCACTGCTATGTGTATCGCAGAGATGCTTCCTATGAACTAGATGCTTCCAAAGTGAGGAAAAACAAGGCGTTTGACGATCCCATCGCTAGAAAACGCGATGGCAGCTACAAGCTATCATCACCTGCAATGGTCTATACCTGCTTCACATCGGACTTCTTTATTGATGAAGCTGACCAGTGGCGCGCGGATGCATGGCGCATGATCAAGGAGCGTTCTGACCTGTCCTTTTTCTTCATTACCAAACGAATTCTCCGGTTTTATAGCGAGCTTCCCGATGATTGGGGAAACGGGTACACAAATGTAACAATTGGAGTCACTTGCGAAAATCAGGCACGAGCTGACGAGCGCCTTCCCTTTTTTCTATCCTTGCCCATCAAGCATAAAACGCTCATCTGCGAACCGATGCTCGAAGATATTGACTTATCTCCCTATCTTGGCGGTCCAATAGAGCAGGTCGTCATAGGCGGCGAAAGCGGACCAAACGCCAGATTAATGCGCTACGAGTGGGCAGTGCATATTCAGCAGCAATGTATCGCTGCTTCTGTGCCTTTCAGCTTCAAACAAACAGGTGCTAACTTTGAAAAAGACGGACGCATCTACCGCATCGCACGCAATGAGCAGATGAAACAAGCCCGCAAATCGGGGCTCTCATGGACTCCCTCGCCCATCGATCAATCAAATGCCGACCAGACTTAGAAATAGCAAATTTTCATGTATGAATAGCAATAAATGACCGTTGCTTTTTCACCATGTGAATGGTATGCTGGCTGTATGATAAAAACAAAAATGACAATCAAAGGATGATAATGATGGATCGCATAAACGCAAAACAACTTGCGGCTGATTTGGTCAGTCGTATGACATTGGACGAAAAAGCATCACAGCTTCGCTACGATTCCCCCGCCATCAAGCGCTTGGGTATTCCAGCCTATAACTGGTGGAACGAAGCACTGCACGGCGTAGCGCGCGCCGGTACTGCCACTGTATTCCCGCAGGCCATTGGTCTGGCTGCCATTTTTGACGCCCAGTTTCACGAAAAGGTCGCTAGTGCAGTTTCAACCGAAGCTCGTGCAAAGTATAACTATCAACATGAAAACGGTGACCGTGATATCTACAAAGGGCTGAGTATGTGGTCACCCAACATTAACATTTTCCGCGATCCGCGTTGGGGACGCGGACAAGAAACCTATGGCGAAGATCCCCATCTCACCTCTGAGCTTGGCTGCGCCTATGTGCGCGGACTCCAAGGAGATGGCGAGTACCTCAAGACAGCCGCATGCGCGAAGCATTTTGCTGTGCACTCCGGCCCAGAAGCGATCAGGCACGAGTTTGATGCTGTCGTTTCCAAAAAGGACATGAGCGAAACCTACCTGCCCGCCTTTGAGGATTTGGTAAAGGATGCAAAGGTTGAGAGCGTGATGGGTGCCTACAACCGCGTAAACGGAGAGCCCGCCTGCGGCAGCAAAACGCTGCTGAATGACATTCTTCGTGAGAACTGGGGCTTTGAGGGTCATGTGGTCAGCGATTGCTGGGCCATTCGCGACTTCCACACCTTCCACATGGTAACCGATACTGCCCCTGAAAGCGCCGCTCTCGCACTAACGAACGGCTGCGATCTAAACTGCGGCATTACCTACCTGCATCTTTTGCAGGCATTACAGGAAGGTCTCATCACAGAGGATGACATTACCCAAGCGGCAATTCGTGTTTGCACATCACGCTACATGCTAGGTCTCATGGCAGATGATTGCGCATATGACGAGATCACAATCGATGAAAATGATAGTGATCAAACTGCGGCACTCGCACTGGAAGCAGCAGAAAAGAGCATGGTACTGCTGAAGAACGACGGCACGCTACCTCTGAATTTGGATGCACTTTCATCCGTTGCTGTCATCGGTCCTAATGCCGATAGCATCCCCTGCCTTGAAGGCAATTACAACGGCACTTCCTCTCGCTATACCACATTCCTGCGAGGGATCAGAGAAGCATGCGAAGACAAGGCTCGCGTATATTACGCGCTGGGATGTCACCTGTACAAGGATCGCACCAGCAACCTTGCACAGCCGGACGACCGTTTAGCGGAAGCCGTCGCAGTCGCTAAGCGTGCTGATGTGAGCATTCTTTGCTTGGGTCTTGACGCTATGCTCGAAGGCGAAGAAGGCGATACAGGCAACGAATTTAACTCAGGTGATAAGAATGACCTCGAACTTCCAGCCAGTCAACGCCAGCTGCTAAGCGCTGTACTTGCCGTCGGTAAGCCCGTTATCGTCATCAACGCAAGCGGCAGTGCGATTCGGATCGAAGACGGAAATGCGATCCTGCAAGCATGGTATGCAGGTCAGGCAGGCGGAACTGCCGCTGCTAATATCATCTTTGGCAAAACCACCCCCAGCGGCAAACTGCCCATCACCTTCTATAGTAGCGTCGATGACCTTCCGCCCTTTGAGGACTATGCCATGACCAATCGCACCTATCGTTATTTTGAAGGCGCGGCTTTATATCCCTTTGGTTTCGGTCTCAGCTACGCTGCATTCGAATACAGCAATGCCAGCTACAATGACAACGCCGTGGATGTAACCGTCAAAAACACGTCTGAGGCAGACGGCGATGAAACAGTACAGGTCTACATCAAGGACTGCGACTCCCCCATGGCCGTGCGCAATCATTCCTTATGCGCAACCGCTCGCCTTCATTTGAAGGCAGGCGAGGAAAAAAGCATCACACTAAAGCTTTCAAAGCGCGCATTTGATGCAGTGCTTGAGGATGGCAGCCGCGCTGTCACAGGAAAGCGCTTTATGCTAAGCGTTGGCGGCAGTCAGCCCGACAAACGCAGCATTGAACTCATGGGGCATACCCCGCAGCTCATCGAAGTGCAATTATCATAACCAGACGACAAATGCATAGAAAAAAGGATGGATACGCAATCCATCCTTTTTTCTATTGGAGGCATCAAAGGGGTACGTCCCTCTGATATATACCGGAAGCAAAACCTTGACCGCGAGCAAAAACGTTCAAGGACTTTGTCGCTCTTCTCGGTGAACTCATAATCTTAGTGAGCCATTACGCTCAGTGCCTTGGCATAAACGCCTATATTTCTTGTGGTTAATTTGCAAGCACTTCAGCTACTCCTGGTTTATTCTTCCATGCGGTTAGGACACCTGTGGAAAAGCTCGTTCTCTGCCAGCTAAGCTGTTCGAAACCTTCATCTGTCAATCGTTCCATCAGACTGTTTTTCGTGATCATCTTGCTGCTATCAGAATCATCTGAAAAATGCTGCACTACTGATTGTAATGCCATCGGATAATCCCTAAGTCCCAGGAGAAACTGTCCGCCTTCCTTCAAAACGCGCATAACCTCTTGAAGCATTCTTCCAAGCGTATCAGCATCATCGCTGTCAAGCTTGAGCATCACAGTATCAAAGGACTCATTAGGCCATGGAATATCCTCAGGACTTGCATAGACGATGTCGCAATTCACCAGACGATTGCGCGCATTGCTGACCACATCCATATTGTCCGACACTCCGCAAACTTCACATTGCAGATTGCGCCTTAAATACTCAATCATCAGTCCGCCGCCAACCTTGGCATCCAGTACCTTGTCCTGCGGATCAACAACCGCCCATTTTAGCATTCCTTTTTCAAGAGCGGAGAGCTTAGGTTGGATGCGCTCTGCATGTTTTGCTGCAAATCTTTCATCCTGTGCCTTCGTAAGCATACCCGTCCCTCCCTTAGCCATCTTGATGTAGAGATTATATCACAGATTTGCTAAGAATGCACGTCTTTTTGTAACAATTTATTATTATTTGCTATATTCGCGTAAAGAATAGATAGTTGAAGCCTTCCCGCAAAGCCATTTGAGAAGCAATATATCAAGAACAATCACAAACACAGTCGTCGCTGCGAGCGCCGCTGTATGTGCTGCTCCGGCCTTCAAGCATAGCCAGTAGATGCCAATCATTCCCGCTATTGAAACAATTCCTATCAGCATGGAGTACATCCCATTCATGCTTTGCTTTGCAGCTTCGGTTTCAGTCTTCCACTTAAACTTGGGATGATAGGTATCGATGATCAAGGAGATAGTCGCCCACATCAAGCAGAATATATGAGCAAGCACAAGTGCAATCAACGTTTCAATCCACAGCGTGGGGAATATAACCCATAGTGCAATGGATGTCAAAACGATTGTGAGCGCATTAATGCTCATACCCATTAGCAGCTTCGCCAGTAGATGTGTACTTCCCGTCACAGGCCAAGTACGTATGAATTCATGCCGTTTTCCTTCGCGTGAAACCGCTGTTCCAAGCGCCATCCCCATCACCGTTACAAGGCTTAGCAACGCCGTTGCGATGCTAAGATACAAATCCCTTGGAATAAAGGTGAACAGTATTTGAATCAGCGGTTGGTTGCCCAGCTCCTTTTGCATACTCATGATCATGATAATCATCATGAGTGGAAACACAATCACGCCTGATAAGAAATTCGTTGCGTAGATCGGAACGGTGATCACGTCGCGAACTTCCTGACGGTAAATCGTCCAAAATGGACTTGTAACTTTGTCTTTTCCCCTGCGCTTTTGCCCCGCGTTGACTCGGCGCAGCGTTTCTTCTTGCTTTAGGGCAAGCTTTAAATATCCGCCGCCAAGCAGCCAAATCATGAGACCAATCGAACCAACAGAGAGCGCTATGAATCGAAGTATCTGTAAGGAAGCTGCGATGCCGCTGCCCGTGATGCCATTCATCAGCCAACGAATCGGCGGATAATAACCCAGCAGCATATTTGTAATGGATGCTTGACCAAAGAACTGCGAAAGCATCATATCCAGTGCTTCTTCCTGCGCCGCATCCATGCCAAGATTCATATTGATGTACATAATAGCACCCATGAACACAAATGTTAACAATGTCGTAACACCTTCACGGCGTTTCCAAAGCCCGCTAACCCGAATGAGTAAGAATGAAAGCAGCATTGCGATGGCGATCGGCACCATAGGGATAAAGATCATGCCCACAAGTGCGCGCAAATAGTACGTCACACCAAGGCTCATATGAACCCCATAGCAAACAACCAGCGGTGCACCGATTGCAATCGTTAAGCCAATTTCACCAATCAGCACTGTTGCCATTTTTGCCGATAGAATGCCTCTGGATGTGATGGGCAGTGCAGCAATGAATCCATTATCTTTCCCAAAGAACAGCATGCCGATGACATGGAAGAAACCATAAAACAATGTAATAAAAGTGCAGAGTAAGAACGCAATGGCAATCACAGCCTCAGGTTCAGTCGAGTTCTTGCTTGCCATGAAAACAACAATTTCAAATGCAATAACCGAACCATAGAGGAGAATGCCCAGAAGAAGATAACCGATATAGCTTATGATAATCTTCGCTTTGCTACGTCCCTCTTGCTTCATATTGCTGGGTTTAAAGCCCGCTATTCGGTTTTTGATCATCAGCCTTAAATATGCGAGCATATTACTCCCCCTTCTCAACAAGCTCTAGGAATAGCTCCTCAAGCGTACTATCCTTATCTCCCTTACGGAGTTCATCCAGCGTTCCATCAGCTATCAGCTTGCCTTGCTTAATGATGCCAATTTCGTCACATAACCGCTCCGCCACGTCCAGTACATGTGTGGAAAAGAAAACGGTCCTACCTGCATCCGCATGGCGGCGCATCTCTTCCTTCAGTAGGAATACACTCTGAGGGTCAAGTCCAACCATCGGTTCGTCCAAAATCCAAATGCTCGGCTCATGGATCAACGCACCTGTGATCGCAAGCTTTTGCTTCATACCATGTGAGTACGCACGAATCTGTTGGTTCGCAGCTTCTTCAAGTCCGAACATATGAAGATATTTTTCTATATGTGCCTTGCGCTTTGCCGCATCTACCCGATAAATATTGCCCATAAAGCGCAGGTATTCCATACCGGTGAGCCTTTCGTACATATCAAATGTGTCGGGCACATACCCAAAGGAGCGCTTTGCCTCAATGGGATCTGATGTTATATCAATTCCGTTGAGCTTCACTACCCCCTGATCAGGGCTTAATATCCCTGTCAGCATCTTAATCGCCGTTGTTTTACCCGCACCGTTTGGACCGATAAAACCAAATACTTTTCCATCATCTATTGTAAGCGTTAAGTCGTCAACCGCTTTCTTTGCCCCAAAGCTCTTGCTTACATGTTCAAATGAAATCATTTATATTCCTCCGTTCATTTATTTCACTCATCATTCACGCATATGCGCTGATATCAAAATGATATCATGTTGATATTTTATTGTCAAGTCATCATCGGTTACTTGACCTTACATTTCTCATTATAAAAAAAGACGAAGAAAAAAGGAAGTCATATTGCTTAGCTTCCCTGTTTACGATGTCTGAAAACCTCAGTTTGCATACTAAAGGTTGGGTGCATAAGACTGCACCATAAGAATGGAGTAACCATTGTGATTGCCATCATAGCAGCTACGCTTCCCAGCTCGCATCATGCTTCATCATTGGATTGTTGTATCGTAAATCCGCTCCAAAGCCGATTTGACCATCCAGCGTAACCCACAACTCCTTCTTAAAATCTTTAGTTGTTTTAGCAATGATTAGAGCGTATTATGAGCAAAAAAAAGCACCGGGGTGACGAAATGACTGTTGAACTATTGGCAAATCTTGATAAGCTACACACAACCCAGCTAGGCATTGAACGGATTAGAAAGAATTTAGGATTGGATACTTCTGATATTGTTACATGGTGCAAACAAAAAATCGAAAAAGCAGATAACATAGTCAGGCAGGGGAAAAATTGGTATTTATATATAGGCCATGCTATGATAACTGTTAACGCCCATAGTTTCACTATCATCACAGCCCACAAACAGGGTACGCCTCCATGCAAGGCATGACGGCGCAGAGTGTCAAAAGCTTCACTGAATAGCGAGGCATATAAAATCAGGACCACCCGTGACAACGGGTGGTTTGCTCTAGCCCTATAAGGGCAGGATACTGGCAAGATCTAAAGACCTATTGAATAATTTGCCAACCGCATAGATTTTACTGGCTACCCCTTAAGGGGT
>JAAYIN010000130.1 GCA_012523405.1 Clostridiales bacterium | reverse complement strand
GGCACGAATTTCCATGCAACTGATCCTGAATATGTTTCTTATGTGCTCGAGCTTCTCAACAATAGACCTAGAAAATGCCTTGGCTGGCTTTCTCCTTTTGAGGTCTTTTCTCATGCTTGTTGCACTTCATTTGACAATCTGCTGCCGCCCCTACGACCCTGCTCAGGGGAGCTTCGCTCGTTTGAACGCCCTGAACCCATGAATACATAAGAATATTGTACGCAGCCCATGACCTTAGAAAACAAGGTCAAAATGCCTCAAGGGTCTGGACGCTTGCAGAGCCTCCGGTGAATTGATACGTGTCGCCGCCTAAGCGTTTGAGTGCAGGAGCATCGATGATATAGTAACGGTTTCTTTCTTTATGCAGTACGCCAGTGTCGCAAAGCGTGTTCAGCGTTCTGAGCAGATGACGATAGCTTGTTCCCATGAGTTCCGCAAGCTCCGTGAGCTTTTCGCAGAACCATCCGTCGATCTGCATGATGGAAATATAACTGCAAAGTCTAGCTTCAAGAGGGTTTAGCATAGTGGTCACCATGTTTTGAGAATTATGGTCGACATTTCGGGCGAGCCCCTGTGCGACGATTCGAATGAAAGTCGGCGAGCTTAGCAATTCGCTGCTCAAGGATAGGGGAATGCCAACAGCAACAAACGGCGAGATGACCTGAGCGTCAGAGGTTGCAACTTCTGAATTGAGCATCAGCTCAACCTCGCCCATCAAGCCCGTGCCGCTGTAGAATGCAAGCATCAAGTTCTTCCCGTTTTCAGAGGCACGGCATACCTTCGCCCGTCCCCTGACAACGATCATGAGGTATTCGGGTTTTGTATCGCTTCGATAGAGATATACGCCGCGATCAAAGTGCAGTAAATAGAGGCTTTCAAGCGGTAAATGCGACAATCCGTATTGGCGGAGAATCGGTAGGTATTCCTTGCTCAGCTTATGCCGTTTCATCTTTCATCACCTGGATGAATTGTGACATATGTCATATCTTTTTGTCAAGTCAACAGGTACAATATGATACGGAGGGGATACGATGTTTACATTATGCTTGTTGGCTGGTGTCATTGTGACGTTGACCATTGCACAAAATGGGCAATTGGCAGCCTTTTATGGAGATTACTCGGCAGCTGTGATGGTTCATGCGACGGGTTTGGTGACGGCATTAATCGTTTTGTTTTGCATGCGGAAGCGCTTGCCCAAAAAACAGACAGCAAAGCCATGGATGTTTCTTGGCGGTGTGATTGGCGTTGGCACGCTTGTTTTTCAAACCATGGCGTACGGCGGCGTGAGCATTACTGCGATTGTTGGTCTTGGCCTGCTTGGGCAGAGCATTAGCAGTGTTGTTGTGGATCACTTTGGTCTGATGGGCGTGGAAAAATGTGAGTTTTTTCCCAAACGACTCATTGGTATGGCTGTTGTGATGCTAGGCTCGTTGATCATGCTGCTCCCATTTACGAAAGCATCGTGGTTTGCGGTCATACTCGTGCTCGCATCAGGCGTGACGATTATTACAGCACGCACCATCAATGGACAGCTCGCAAAGTTTCACGGCTCGATGCGAAGCACTGTCATGAACTATGTTACGGGACTGATTACGACGACCATCATCATGCTTTTGGTTGGACGCGGCGAACCTGCATGGACGGATTTTAAAATGTCGAGCAATGCGTTTATGTATATGGGCGGCTTGTTTGGCGTTTGCTTGATTCAGCTCCTCAATATCACGGTGAACAAGGTTCCTGCATTCGCATTGACATTGCTTCAGTTCACAGGGCAGATATTTGCGGGAATTGTGCTGGATGTGATCATTGTGGGCAGCTTCTCATGGCAAAGCCTCGTTGGCGGTGTGCTGGTTGCCGTTGGATTATACCTTGATGTGACCATCTCCAAAAAGCATGAAACACAGCGTGCAAAACAATTTGAAAACACTGATTTATAAAGGAACTCTCATGAAATTCTCATGAAGCTGTTAACAAATCCTCAAGACATTGCGCCACAAATTGTGGTAAGATATGATTGTCAAAAGGACAAACACTCAAGAGATATTAGGAGGGAATTTATAATGAATAAGTACACGATAGAAGATATCGAAATTTTGCGCCAAAAGAGCGGCATTTCCTACGAAGAAGCAGTCAACCTGCTTGAGTACCACAATGGCAGCCTCGCACGTGCGCTTGTCGATCTGGAAAAGAACGGAAGACTCAAGAAGAACAGCGCATCGTCCAGTTCGAGCAAAGGAGCAAAGGGCATTTTCAACTTCCTTTTCCGCCTTCGTTTAAAGGTGTCAAAGGAAAAGGTTAGCATCATCAACTTAAGCTCTCTGTTTGTGGCATTTGTGATCGTCTTTGCGCCGCATGTTGCCATTATCGGTCTGATCGTTTCTTTGCTTCTGGGCTACCGCATCAATGTGGACCGCAATTGCAAGGAGTTTAACAAAGAATCCTTTGATGATATCGTGAAGAATGCGAAGACCAATGTGCAAAGCACGGTCAACACATTCTCCCAGCAGTTCACCCAGACAAAGGAAGAATCCGCAAAGACCGAACAGAACGAAGAAACCTACACCCAGACGCGTACCGAGAGTGCACCTAGCGGCACAAAGCCTGTCAATGTACAGTTCCCGGGCGCTGGCAGCGTGGATATCCGTGAGGATGATGATGGCTATCACGAAGCTGATATTCAGTAATTTGTATTGGCTCACCGGATTACGCTTGTTATCCGGTGGGCCTTTCTGCTATACTTTGAATAATTCATCAAGCAAAGGAGCACACCATGAGCAAGATTTTAATCGTAGAGGACGAAGTCAAGATTGCACGCTTTGTTACCCTAGAGCTGCAACATGAGGGATATGAGGTGGCGGTAGCGCATGACGGACGCACAGGACTTCAAATGTGCGAAAGCTGGCAGCCTGATTTGCTGATCCTGGATTTGATGCTGCCCGAACTCAGCGGCATCGAAGTATGCAGACGCCTTCGCCAGACAAGCGATATCCCAATTATCATGCTCACCGCCAAGGATGATGTGAGCGACAAGGTGATGGGGCTTGATATGGGTGCTGATGACTATATGACCAAGCCCTTTGCGATTGAGGAGCTTTTAGCGCGTATTCGCGTGAGTCTCAAGAAACATCGTTTGGATCGTGCTAAGGAAACAGGCGCGCGCACTGTGGGCAAGCTGCATATTGAGCCTGCCAGCTATAGTGCAAACTATGATGGACAGTCCATCACGCTGACCAAGAAAGAATTTGATCTGCTTAACTACCTCTGGCAGCATGAGGGAACTGCGGTCACCCGTGACGATCTGCTCAGCAATGTTTGGGGCTATGAGTTTGCAGGCGATACCAATATCGTGGATGTCTACATCCGTTATCTGCGCCAGAAGATCGATGATAAGTTTACCATTAAGACGATTCATACCATCCGTGCGGTTGGTTATATGTTTAAGTATGAGTAAAGAAAAGACGGCCAAGAAGGTCAAAACAATGAAAAAGAATCGACATATGAGAATGCGTGATGTTAAAGCGCCGCCTGTGATCGATATCGAGGCGGAATGGCCCAAGGTGCAGCCGAGGAATACGGATGAAAAGAAGGAATCTGCGATCAACCGCTTTTCATTTGTACTCAACGGCTCCCTTGTCAAATTGCTGAGTAACTTAAGGCTGTCCCTTACGCTTCGCATTGCGCTTCACTATGCAGGGCAGCTGCTCAGAAGTACGATTGGTATGCTTCTTGTGGCGATGGCTGCGCTTGTGATCTCGCAAGTGCCCGCAGTGATTGATGCAATCGATGTGCTCAGTCTCATCCAGCCCGAAGATGGCATCAACTATTCACAAGCTCAGCTGGAAGGCCTGCCGGTAACGACTGCATATGTCGCGGAAAACGAATATACAGGCGACTTTGACTCCTTTATGGAACGCCTTTCCTTTTCGATGTCAGGGCTTAGAGCAGATGACAGAACCTATCAGATTCGGATCTATGCCAATACAGCACAAGGCGGCTTAATTGCTATCTTCCCGCTCAAATCGTTTCTATATATGGCGACCATTCTGTTTTGGACATTGCTTTGCTTTGATCTGTATCGGGTTGGCTATTTCTTAAGTCACCGCAACAAGCTCAATAACAAGGTGCTCAAGCCCATCACCGATATGGCTGAAACGGCAGCTACGCTGAGTGCGAGCAACCTGAGTGACAGAATCAGCGTGGACGGCACGAAAAATGAGCTCAAAGACCTTGCGCTCGTGTTCAATGGCATGCTAGATAGGATAGAGCTGAGCTATAACAGCCAAAAGCAGTTTGTCAGCGATGCATCCCATGAGCTCAGGACGCCCATTGCGGTCATTCAAGGATATGCGGGGATGCTTGAGAGATGGGGCAAGACGGATAAGGAAATTCTTGATGAGGGCATCACGGCCATTTCGCAGGAAGCTTCAAGCATGAAGGAACTGGTTGAGCGTTTGCTATTCCTTGCAAGACATGATAAAAAGACAATGTTGCTTGAGATGGAGGACTTTAACCCGCTGGAAGTGATGAGCGAGGTGACAAGGGAAGCCAAACTGCTCTCGGCAGTTCATCGATTTGAACTCTCACCTGCTCAAAACGCAAAGATCAACGGTGATAAGAGCATGATCAAGCAGCTGATGCGTATCCTTGTGGATAATGCGATCAAGTATACACCTGCGGATGGTGCTATCACGCTGGGCGTGAAATGCGACAGCAAATCCTGTATCCTATCGGTCAACGACACCGGTGCGGGCATTTCCATTGGAGAATTACCAAAGGTATTTGATCGGTTTTATCGCTGCGACGAAGCGCGCCAATCGCAAACCAGTGGTCATGGGCTTGGGCTTTCGATTGCGCGTATCATTGTGGTCGCGCATGGCGGCAAGCTCAAGGTGCGCAGCAAGGTCGGGGCGGGCACTACGTTCTCAGTGAGTCTGCCGCTGGTACCGTAAATCATCATTCAAAATCCAAACACAGGCGATTGCATTTGATATGAATGTGATCGCCTTTTTGGATTCAAAACAATAAATCTGGTGTATAAGACGCTAAATGACGATGTATCGCTGTTTTTATCCTGTATTTACCTGAAAACAGGCTTGTTTTGATTGAAAAGAATTTTTGTGTCCAATATAATAATCAATAAGTGTTTATTGACAGACTATGATTTGCCGATGACATGAAAATCCACTAAAGGGGGTTTTATCATATGGATCAAGGAACCATCCAAATCATGATCACCATGATTGCATATATGTCAGTGGTGCTGGTCATTGGCCTAGTATTTGCAAAGAGAGCAAATGAGAGTTCGGATGCTTACTTCTTGGGCGGACGATCGCTGGGTCCGTGGGTTACGGCGATGAGTGCGGAAGCATCGGACATGAGCGGCTATTTGCTCATGGGTGTGCCTGGCGTAGCGTATTGGTGCGGACTTTCGGACGCAACATGGACAGCGCTTGGGCTCGCACTTGGTACCTATCTCAATTGGCTGCTCGTTTCAAAGCGTCTGCGCCGCTATAGTGCCAAAGCGGGTGACTCCATTACATTGCCTGACTTCTTTTCGAATCGTTTTCATGAAAACAAGAAGGTCATCATGACCATTGCAGCAGTATTCATTCTGATCTTTTTCACTGTATATGCATCAAGCTGCTTGGTTGCCTGTGGTAAACTCTTCTCTACGCTTTTTGGCTTGCCCTATGTTTACATGATGATCGTAGGCGCTGTTTTTGTACTCCTATACACCATCCTTGGCGGATTTCTGGCCGAGAGCGTGTCTGACTTCATGCAGGCGATCGTGATGATTATTGCACTCATTGTGGTGGTCATCGTCGGAACAAATGCTGCAGGCGGACTGGGAATGGTTGTTGATAACGCACGCAGCATTCCGGGTTTCTTTGAGTTCTTTGGCATTGCTACGCCGACGGTCGAAAACGGCAAGCAGTTAGTCCTCAATGGAAAACCCGCCTTTGGCGAGGCAGGAAGCTACGGCTTTTTGAACATTATTTCAACCATGGCATGGGGTCTTGGTTACTTCGGTATGCCTCAGGTATTGCTTCGCTTTATGGGAATTCGCAACGTGGATGAGCTGTCCCGCTCCCGCAGAATTGCAACCGTCTGGGTTGTGATTTCGCTGACGGTTGCTGTGTTCATCGGTATTGTGGGCCGCGCACTCTATCCAGCCGATTTGCTGTCAGCATCCGAGGCTGAGAACGTGTTCATATTGATGACCAGAAGCCTCATGCATCCGCTGCTTGCAGGACTTGTGCTTGCGGGCATCTTAGCTGCAACCATCAGTTCATCTGACTCCTACTTGCTGATTGCTGCATCCGCATTTTCAAAGAACATCTACCAAGGTCTGCTGAAAAAGGATGCCTCTGATAAGCAGGTCATGAAGATGTCCAGATTGACGCTCATTGTGATCACGCTGATCGCGATCAGCATCGCAACGGACGAGAACAGCGTGATTTTCACCATTGTATCGTTTGCTTGGGCTGGCTTTGGTGCGACCTTTGGACCGCTTATGTTGTTCTCGCTGTTTTGGAAGCGCATCAACCGCGCGGGTGCCATCGCGGGTATGCTGGCCGGCGGCGGCATGGTCTTTGTATGGAAGCTGTTAGTGCGTCCGCTGGGCGGGGCACTGAATATCTATGAGCTATTGCCTGCGTTCCTCTTCTCCTGCTTGTGTATTGTGGCGGTCTCGCTGCTGACTGCGCCGCCTTCTAAGGATATCCAAAGGGAGTTTGACGAGGTTAAGCATGCTTCGGCGTGATGATTTGTAAATCTTGAGGCGAAATATAGCAAATGGATGGTGTATCGCGTTTGATTTGTGACATGATCAATCCTCCTTACACCAAACTATATGCGCGTTACGCCTGCGAAGGGATGCATTAATGATGCATCCCTTCGTTTTTTTGTTATTTGATGTATATAGTTGACCCAAAAGTGGAAAAGTAGTGATTGTGACCCTCGCAACCAGCAAGCATCAAGGATTTACCAAATTTCCTTTTCACAAACTTGTGTTTGTGTTATAATATAAGAGATTGTTTGTAAACCCGCAGGGTTTGAGAGGAGTAATCTAGGTGTACATAGAGAAAAGATATATTAAGAAAATAGCAAAAGTATTTGAGTCTTTAAGCGTTCCGATTCGTTTAATAGATGCAGCAGGTATTTGCTTGGTACCAGAGGATGCAGAAAGCATGAGTTTGCCGCAGACCGTTCTTGCTGCCGGTATCAATCATCATATTGGTGATCGATTCTACCGTGCGCTGGATATGTATCCGCCTATGTTCTTGGTGCTGCCGGATACTGCTGATGGTGCTGAAAATCTACTTTGCGTGGCAGATGCTATGCTCATGTCAATGTTTAAGAGCAGCCTATCCATCGCAAGCCATAGTGATGTCTATCGCCGTGCACTCAAGCAGGAGCTTTCAGGCTCTGACTTGATTTCACAGGCTGGCGAGCATCAGATTCCGCTGGAGCTGGATCGCTGCGTCATGCTCTTCCAAGTGGAGTCCACAGAAAAAGCAAGCGCATATAGCACGCTTGGTGAACTGATCCCGCTGGTAGATACGGATGTGCTGGTGGAAATGAACCGTCATATCGTAGCTTTGATCAAGGATATTGAGGGCATTGACGGCAGGGACGAGTTGGTGCAGTTTGCGCAGGCTGTTCAGGAAACATTGATGGAAGAAGCGGTAAAAACTGCTATTGTCGGCATTGGTGAAGTGAAGCATACCCTCGCTCAGCTTGGGGAAAGCTACGCAGAAGCGAAGCGGGCTATGGAAGTAGGGCGTATTTTCCATCCTGAAGTAAGCATCAACGTGTTCCACAAACTGATGCTTGAACGCTTCTTGATGAATGTATCGCGCGAGGAAGGCATGCATTATCATGCGCTGCTCTTTAATCGCAAGACAGCTAAGCTGTTTACCGATGAAATGGTTCAGACGATTGAGATGTTCTTTAGAAAGGATCTAAATCTTTCGGACACCGCTCGTCAGCTGTTCATTCACCGCAATACGCTTGTCTATCGTCTGGATAAGGTGCAAAGGCAGACTGGGCTTGACCTGCGCAGCTTTAAAGATGCGGTCACCTTCAAAATCCTCTACGAATTAAAAAAATGCGGTCAAGAAAAGCCAAAGCAGATTTATTGATCGCGTTCTTGCATGAAACGAGGGACTAACAAGATGAATCAACTACCTAAAAAGAGTGTGAAGCTACTGGCGTTGCTGATTATTCTGTCACTGATGCTCACGGGTTGTTCGCTGCTGCCGACTTCGGTAACGGACGCGCTGACCGGCATGGATGGCGAAACTGTTACGATCAGCAAAGCAGAATATGAAAGACTTCAAAAGTACCAAGAGCTTGATGAATTGAAGCAAATCGTTGAGATGTACTTCTATCAAGAGCCTGATGAAGATGCGATGATGGATGGCGCGGAAATGGGTCTGCTCTATGGGCTGAATGACCCGTACACCTTCTATTATACGCCTGAGCAATATGAGCAAATGTGGGCTGACGATGAAGGCGAATATGCCGGCATCGGCATTCAAATCATGGCTGACTACGTGACTGGTTTTTGCACGATCAGCCGTGTGTTCCTTGACAGCCCTGCGCTGGAAGCGGGCATTCGCAAGGGCGATATCATCACCAAGGTAGATGATCTTGATGTAGCGGCGACAACCTTGCAGGATGCTGTTGATATCATGCGCGGCGAGATTGGTAAGACGGTCAATGTACAGGTCATGCGCGGAGATCAAATGCTTGACTTTGTTGTAGCGCGTGCTGTGGTGCATGTTAACTGGGTGAATAGCTGTATGCTTGATGAGAATGTCGGCTACGTTTCGCTATATGAGTTCAGTGGAAATTGCAGCACGGATTTCAAAATTCAGCTTGATGCATTGATTGAAAAGGGTGCAAAATCCCTTGTGATCGACTTACGAGACAACCCCGGCGGCTGGGTGGATGATGCAACGAAGGTTGCTGATCTATTCCTTGCGGAGGGCACGGTAGCTTCCTTGGTCTATCGGGACGGCACAACTGAGTATTTCTCGACTGTGACGGATGAAACCGAGCTTGATATTCCAATCGTTGTACTGGTCAATGAGTACTCCGCATCCGCTAGCGAGATTCTTGCGGGCGCATTGCAGGATTATGAGCGTGCAACCATCGTTGGCACGCAGACCTATGGTAAGGGTGTTGTGCAGTATGTATTGCCTGTGGGTACACGCGGCGCAGGTATGCAGCTGACAGTTGCGCAGTACTATACGCCTGATGGCAATGAAGTGCACAAGATTGGTATCGCACCAGATGTAATTGTTGAGTGGCCTGAGGATGATGTCACGATGTACGAGCTTGGCGATTTGAACGATGTTCAACTCAAAACAGCCTACGATCAGGCAGTCCAAATGATTACGACACCATAATTATATGCATATGTAAATCAAAACGAATCCGCTTTCCTTTGTTGGAAGGCGGATTCATTTTGATTGTTTTTTGACTTCCTTTCGGTTGCCGATCGTGACACCGACATGCTCGGGCCGATCCTCAGCCGCCATCCATCCCTTATAGGTAAGGATGTATTTCTGTTTGGGAGATAGATTGCTCTTGGAGGGCTTGTTGCGATAGTCCCTTGGGTTGATGCCAAGCAGCTGTTTGAAGTTGCGGTTGAAGCTGGAAATGGAGTTGATACCAACTGCTTCGGCAATGGCAAGGATGGATAAATCAGTCGTATCCAGCAGTATGCAAGCCTTGCTGATGCGTGTGGTGTTGATGAAGCTGAGGGGCGAGGTACCCATAATGGACAGGAAGGTTCGCCTGAAATGCGTTTCACTCAGATGGCACATGTCGGCTAGCTCCTGCATGGTGGTTTGGTTCATGAAGGAATGCCTGATATAGTCAAGTGCGGGTTTGAGAACGAATGACTTATTCGATTTGTCTGTTTTGTGTGAACCCATATCGTCGTTGAGCCTCAGCAGCTCGCTTTGCAATAGCAAAACCAGGCCTTTTACAACATTGAGCCAATTGCTTCGCTGCGACTGGAACTCCTCAAGCATGGCGGTGGTGATGAAATGAATGCGCGGATGACTGGTTGTGCTAAAAACATAGCCCTGTGCCATGGCATCCTCCGCTCCGATGGCGTGCTGCTTGTCAAGGGAAGCCATATTGCCCAGAATTCCTTCAAGATCGATGAACAGATAGGACCAGAGGCTTTTGGTGCCCTTGGTGGAACAAGTGGTATGGGGGATATGGCGCGGAATGATGGTGACATCCCCTTGGATAAAGGGAAGCACTTCGCTCTCGAAGGTCAGCGTCCCGCTCTTACTATGGCAAAATCCGATTTCCAAGCAATTGTGAAAATGCAGCCGATTGCTCAGTTCGTCAGAAATATGCCACTGATCCCCGTGTAGTACAATCACGGGGAGATCAAGCGGCAAATCATATAAGCGATACTCAATAATGGTCTTAGTTGATGCACTCAAAAACAATCACTCCAAAAGTGGTTTATAGGATTATTCTATCAGAAATAAATGGATATAGCAACAGAAAGCTAAACGAAACAAGGGTTTCATTGTATCTTTTTACTGTTTTACATCATATGACATGTTGAAAATTGATGCGCCGTGGTCGAAAGTGGGTAGTTTGCAATCGAAAAAGAATAGAATTGATGGTTGGTTATTTGCTATAATGTACATATGGTGAAGAGTAAGAATAAGCAATGGAAATGGCACAGGCATGTCCCGTCATTTGTCTTTGTTATTTCATGAATGGAGGTAAAACCAGTATGCTTTCAAAACAAACAAGCATGGCGCCTAAGTATCGCAGCTCCACATGGAAGCAGATTCAACGTGATTGGCGCTTATATGTGCTCATGATTCTCCCGATTGCATTCGTCATTATTTTCAAATACGCTGCGTATCCGGGACTGCGCATGGCATTCATGAACTACAAGCCTGCCAAAGGCTATGCGGGCAGTGAATGGGTAGGCCTTGAGACCTTTGCCAAGATCTTTAGGGACAAGGATTTCTACAGGGCACTCAAAAACTCGTTGGTCTTTAACTTTTTGGACTTGATCATCGGATTTCCGCTTCCTATCATTTTGGCGATTATGCTCAACGAGCTGCGATTCAATCGCTTCAAGAAAGTATCTCAGACGATTCTATACTTGCCTCATTTCCTTTCTTGGGTCATCATCTCCAGTGTTGCTTTGAACCTTTTTAAACCTGAAACGGGATTAATCAACATATTACTGAAAAACGCCGGGCTGATCGAACAAGGCATTCCGTTCTTGACGGAAAAATATCATTGGGCAGTATCGTACCTGCTCATTGGTGTTTGGCAGAACATGGGTTGGGGAACGATCATCTATCTGGCAGCGATTACAGGCATCGACACGCAGCTTTATGAAGCAGCGACGATCGACGGCGCGGGCCGCATCCGCAAAATCTGGCATGTCACCATGCCCGGTATTCGCCCCACGATGGTTACGCTTCTCATCATGAACCTTGGCCGCGTTATGGGCTCGAACTTTGAGCGCTTGGTCGCTTTCGACTTCGTTATGGTCAAGGATGTTCAATATCAACTTGCAGTCTACATCTACGAAAAAGGTCTATCCGGCGGCAACTTCAGCCGCGCTACCGCAGTGGGTCTGTTCCAATCCTTGGTTGGCCTGATGCTGGTACTGGGTGCGGACTTTGTAGCCAAGAAGCTTGGCGAGGATGGCTTGATTTAAGAAAGGGGGACTCACCATGACTACAGCTTCTTCTCAAAACAAAAACGATGCATTCCACGGCGTAAACAAGGTGCGTATCTCTGACTTTGTGATTGCCTTTTTCATCCTAATGCTATCACTCACTTGTATTTTGCCCTTCATTCACGTAATGGCAAAGAGCATTTCCTCAAACACCGAAGTCATGTCAAAGAATGTTTTCTTGTGGCCCAAAGGCGTAAACATGGATGCGTATGTGTCGATCTTCAAGGATGGACAGCTCACGCATTCCATGGTCTATACCATCGTTGTCACGCTCCTCTTTACCGTCATCGGTATGGTCATCACGACATTTGCAGCGTTCCCGCTTTCCATCAGATCCTTTAAGGGCAGAAGCTTTTTCTCGCTGATGATCATGTTCACCATGTATTTCAGCGCAGGCTTGATCCCTGAATATCTGCTGCTCAAGAACCTTGGGCTGACAAACACCATGTGGGTGCTGGTCTTGCCGCTTTGCTTCTCGCCCTATAACCTGCTGATTATGAAGAGC
>JAAYIN010000129.1 GCA_012523405.1 Clostridiales bacterium | reverse complement strand
CCACCACGGGGCATTAGCACAGCTGGTAGCGCGCTACATTCGCATTGTAGAGGTCAGCGGTTCGAATCCGCTATGCTCCACCACCCGAAATCCCTTGAGAAATCAAGGGATTTTTTTATAACCACAAAATGTGGAACGGAGATATCAAGGCACCAGGTAACAATGAGGGCAGTCGAATGGCAACCAGTTCCCATCGCCCCTCACCACCATAACTGTACTTAGTAGATAATGCAATGCCACTGAGTACCTCTTGATTTCGTATAATGAATAGGCTAATCATCTTCCTTATGTACTTTGAATGTAACTTTCATGCTTCTCCGAAGTTTCATCCCATGATACAATAAATTATGGTTTTCTCGCCGCGAATCACCTTTATTGATGAGGTTTTTCTAGTATCGATCAACACAGCAAGATCCAGCACCGCTGTACCGTGTATAATAGAGAGAGGAGCAAATTAATGCAGGGCATATATATGATCATTTTGATTGTGATCCTGCTTCCGCCTTTGGGATACTACATGATTCATCTCATTCGCCGTAGGCGTTTTCTGGCGAAGTTGAAGGCAAATTGGGGAAAGACAGAGGCTATGCATCAATTGGACAATGACGAGCTTGCTGATGCTGCCTACTACTTTCATGTACAGCGTGAACACAGACCACCCAGAAAAGAAGTAGATAACACTACCTGGGGTGATCTGGATATGGATAGTGTATTTCAAAGTCTGGATTCCTCAACCAGCGTGGTAGGCAGCGAGGTTCTTTACGCTTATCTGCGGGAACAGGGAACGCCAGAGAAAGAACTCAAACATCGTACGCAACTCGCTGATACCTTCTGTGATGATGAAGGACTCCGACTTCAGGTGCAATCTGCGCTATATGGCATAGGACGTCGTGCTTTTCATGGCTCTTGGCGCTACTTGTTTTCAGCAGCTTTTCCGTATCCTTCCAGAGCGTGGCTCTACCCTATACTTGCAATATTGCCAATGACGCTAGTGCTTCTTGGCATTGTAAACACGGTTTTTCTTTTGATTGCAGCAGGGGCATTTGCAGTAAATCTCTTTGTATATTACCGTACTCAGGCTGTTTGGCAAAAAGAAATAATTGCCATAAAGCATATCGGCGCAGTATTGCGCTGCTCTAGAAAATTCGAAAAAATTAAGTCCCCGGCTTTTATATCTATTCGCATACAAGCTCACGAGCTGAACGCCAAGCTGCGCAGCATTCGATTCTGGTTGCCATTGTTTGGCGCTGAGACATTCGGTGATATGGCAATCGTGTTGGAATACATCAAGATTTTTTTCATGCTCAATATGGTGAGCTTTGTGGCGATTGTCAAAATGATCAACCGCAATAATGAAACAGTCAGAACAATATATGAACTTGCGGGGAAAGTGGATGCCTGCCTGTCCATCGCTCAGCTGAGAAACAGAGTACCAGGATTGTGCAGTCCTACCTTTCATCAGGAATGCTTGCTGCATGCAGTTCACCTATCACATCCTCTTGTGCAGAATTCTGTGCCCAATGACTTGGTCTGGCAAAACAATGTCCTCATTTCCGGCTCCAATGCGTCGGGTAAATCCACTTTCATTAAAGCCGTTGCAGTCAATGCCATCTTGGCTCAGACAATCAACCTGTGTTTTGCGCATCAGTTCTCCCTGCGCAGAGGACAGGTGATGAGTGCTATGGCTGTACATGACAATATTCTCGCTGGTGAAAGCTATTTCATCGTAGAGATCAAAAGCCTGAAACGCATCCTTGATGCAATGGGAGACAATATGGTGTATTGCTTTATCGATGAAATCCTACGTGGCACAAATACCATAGAACGAATTTCGGCGTCAAGTGCAGTGCTACGAAACATGGAAGGAAAGGAAGCGCTGTGCATGGCCGCTACACATGATATTGAACTTACACGCATGCTTGCGGATTGTTATATAAACCAGCATTTTGGCGAAACTGTGGATGAGGCAGGTATTCATTTTGACTATATCCTGAAAGAAGGGCCAACCCAGACGCGCAATGCGATTCGATTACTGTCTCAAATGGGATACGAGCCTGAGGTCATTACCCAGGCTCAGGAGAGTGCTCGCAAGTTTGAGACAACAGGAAGTTGGTTGTAGTTTGGAATTTGCCTGAGACTTATTGGAGTCAAGCAATTTCAGCAGTACTCCGCTGAAACAGTGACGGTTTGATACTATTTGCCCAGATTGCATCAATTTACGGCACCAATAAGCGTTGCCCGGTTATCGACTCTTCCCTTTTCCTGGCGGGAAAACCACCACGGGGCATTAGCACAGTTGGTAGCGCGCTACATTCGCATTGTAGAGGTCAGCGGTTCGAATCCGCTATGCTCCACCACCCCAAATCCCTTGAGAAAT
>JAAYIN010000128.1 GCA_012523405.1 Clostridiales bacterium | reverse complement strand
TCTTATCTCTAATTGTCATATTTATATTATTAACTTCACGAAGCATTATCTCACGAAAGATTTAGACCTTTACTTGGAAATCTTAACATTTACACCGCCACCTTTCAATCATGTTTCATGAATAACAGTTCTCAACGCTTTGATGAGGATAGTTATGAAACTCTGAAAGCTATCCACAGTTCAGCACCATATTTTCTGGTTATATTTTTTTGGAACATACATTTTTCTCGCACTTCATATTATAGTCATCAGGTGACACTTTTTTGACGATAACCCTGCTTCTGAAGAAAGGTATTTGTCATCGCCAACTATCCCGGTTGATAGGCTACACACGCAGGCCCTACGAACATCGTCAGAAGCAGAAAGAAATATACACAGTCTATCGTCAAGAGACTGTCTCTTTAGAACTAGTACCCTGTTCTTGAGCGGATGGCCATAATATGTTAAAGTGTTGCGAGTCGCAAATAGAGACATTTGAACTGATGAGCAATCTTTACTGATTCTCTGGCATTAAGGCCGCAGCAGCACGCTGCATATGAAAGACAGATAATGGTGTAGAGAGCAATGCGTTGATTGGATAGTAACGATGTGCACTGTTGCATCATTCTTGCGAAAATCTCAGAGTATATGATGAAATCAAATGTAACCAGTATGAGAGGAATTGTGTGTCAGGTATTTTCACGACGCATAAAGCGTACCTTACCGCATAGCAAACCTCGATATCTCACTTCCACAGAGAAGTATCTCACTGATCATTGACCCTTGCTGCCTCGTCCCTTGCCTTCATCCAGCTCACTCTTTCATACGAACTTAGGCTCGCATCATACACGTCTGAAATAGAGAAAAGTAAGGTATAAACCAAAGCATCATCCATTGTAAGTTCTTGTCAGTCGATGTCACAGCCAAGTCAAAGATAATCAGACTTGTTCCTTATTCAAGAGTTTCCTGCCATCCCCCCAAACTATTGGATTCGAGAAGCACCGCAAAAATCAGGAGGTTTAACTCATGACGAATATGTTAACCCAATACAGCGAGAATATATTTGAACGCATCAAGCACTTGACCGATGAAGGCATTGAGTTCTGGTATGCCAGAGAGCTGCAGCCCGTCCTTGAATATACGGAATGGCGTAATTTCCAAGGTGTTATTGCCAGAGCAATAGAGGCCTGCAAAGGCAGCGGTAACAACCCCTCCGATCATTTTGTTGATGTCAACAAAATGGTTGACATCGGCTCAGGCGCTATGCGTGAAATCAGTGATTATCAACTCTCCCGCTACGCCTGCTATCTCATCGTGCAGAATGGCGACCCCCGCAAAGAAGTTATCGCCATTGGACAGACTTATTTTGCCGTCAAGACCCGACAGCAGGAGCTCATCGACAACTATGATCACCTCAGCGAACAGCAAAAACGTTTGGCCATCAGACGTGAAATGACCTCGCACAATAAGTCACTTGCTGAGGCCGCACAAGACGCCGGTGTGGAGGCAGGGTTTGACTTTGCCATCTTCCAGAACAGGGGCTATCAGGGGCTGTATGGTGGTTTGGGCGCAAAGGAAATCCATGCCCGAAAGAATCTGAAAAAGAGTCAGCAAATCCTTGATCATATGGGAAGTACCGAATTGGCCGCTAATCTTTTCCGCGCGACGCAGACCGATGATAAGCTGCGCCGGGAGAAAGTAAAAGATAAAAACACAGCTAATCAAACTCATTTTGAAGTTGGCAGCAAAGTTCGTCAAACCATCAAGGATTTGGGCGGCACCATGCCCGAAGATCTACCAACACCGAATGAGAGCATCAAGCAGCTTGAAAGAGATCATCGCAGCAAACTGGACAGTGGTAAGGATAAGTAACGATTTCAGAAATCGTTTTTGTTAAGATACCATACAAAGAGAACAATAAGGTAATATAACTGACAGACTTTATTGGACTGATTTCCATTGTTTGTCTGTGTTGACTAGCCGACATGGGTGTTCTTTGACCATAGCTTTGCTTACGAAGAAAGACGTTTGACCGCGCTCACTATCCCGGTTGACCAGTCCCCCTCATGGTGCCATGAGGACACGCCTATAGAAAAAAGGAATACAGAAAGACCATCGTCAAAGAACCATCCTTTCACGAGCCTTTGACGAGTCTGCGTCACTCTGCCTGCGCCCTCCCTCCCGCAGCATCTCCTGCAAAAATGGTTTGATCGACTGCAGAATAATCGCGGTTACTTTTCTCTTCTGATACAGGGTTCTTTTCAGGCCTAAGTTGAACATCTTGAGCATAAAGAGATAATCTTCTTTTGGTTCAAAGCGGTTGTGAGGGCTCGCTGCGAAGGCACCAAGTTCACACAGATGCAGCAGCAATTTCCTGGAAAACAGCTCGGAATTCAGCGTGATAAAGCTGTTATTTTCTACGGCCCGCAGCAGTTTAAAGAGCTGCTGGCGCACAGCAATATCCGCATCCAGGTCAGCCCGTCCAAACCTCCTGATACACTTGCTCCCGATGGGGAACAGCCTGCTGCCGGTGATGTCGTTTTCAATGTTAAAGAGGTAGCGCAGGCCTTCCTGCCCGCAGACGC
>JAAYIN010000002.1 GCA_012523405.1 Clostridiales bacterium | reverse complement strand
CCTTCTCCTCTGGAGCCTTATCGATTTCGTCGTACTTCATCGCCTTTGCCTCGCCCAATGTGGACAGGGTCATGGTGATAGCAGCGGTTAGAGTGGTCTTGCCGTGGTCAACGTGGCCAATTGTGCCGACGTTTACGTGCGGCTTATTGCGTTCAAATTTTGCCTTTGCCATGTGATTCGACCTCCTGTTTACCTATATTATACATTTTTATCTGGTATGGTTTCATGCGGTTGGAGCGGGTGATGGGAATCGAACCCACGTAGCTAGCTTGGGAAGCTAGAACTCTACCATTGAGTTACACCCGCATGTCCGCATCGACCGTGTCACCAGACATGGGATATTGTAACGGTTTTCAAAGAGGTTGTCAACCGTTTTTTCAATTCAATCCGTCCACTCTACGCAAAGTTGATAAATACAACAAAAAAACAATATGATTGTTACAGGTCATTCAAAATGCTCGACAAATATTTAAGATTTATCGCATAATTTGCAATGATTGTCAAACCTGAACAGCGCTTTGAATCTCAAGCCTGGGGTTTTCAAATTGCCGCCTGAGTTCGCTATAGGGCAGCGCAGGGGGAGCAAAAAGCCAAGCTTTTTTGATTGAGCTCTCCCTGAGGATCACAGGCATCCGCTCATGGTAGGGTGACATCTGCTGATCTGCCGCTTGGGTGAGAATCGCAAAGCCATCAAATCCGCCGCCTGCAAATCCGCCGATAAACTCCCCATATACGCCCGCGAGGTACATGATTTCACCCTCGTCTGCCTCCTTTAATGAAAAGGAAAACTTGTCCTTGGTTTTACCGCCGCTTCCTGTGCGCCGCCACTCGTAAAAGCCGCTCATCGGAATCAGGCAGCGCCTTTCCCTCACCGCTTTTTGAAACATCGGCGTATAGTCGCATTTTTCGCTTCGGCTGTTGATCACAAGTCCGCTTCCGCCCCCGCGAGGGAATCCCCAGCGCATGGGGCGAACCGTGCAGCCGCCATCGCCGGCAACGAGCACAGGCGCCATTTCAGACGGAAATATCTCGCCAATATGCGCTTGAGCGCTCATCTCGGGATTGGTTCTTTGCATCTCATCGATAATGGAACGCAACTTTTTGCTGAGGTATCTCTCCTCTTCATCAGAATCCCCAATATAATACCGCCCGCACATCATTTACACCGCCCTTTGTGACTATTTGCTTTACGCGTTTACAATATTCTGTGCCAGCACGCGCAGCTGATCAACCTGTTCAGTCTTCACCGCCGAGCGAATGCTTACCATAGGCTCGACCATTTTCATATTCTTCATACCCTGCACTATTTCGCGCATCAGCTTGCCTGCCGCCGGTGCCCATGAACCGTTCTCCACAATGCCAACGGTACGATTTTGCAGCGCATGCGCCTTTAGGTCAAGCAAAAGCGTTTCCATTGCAGGGAATATGCCCATATTGTAAGTCGGGGCGCATAAAACCATATGGCTGAGCCTGAATGCATCGCTTACAATATAGGATGGGTGCGTGACGGACACATCATGAAGCACGATGTTCTTCATCCCTGCGCTATATAGCTCACGCGCCATGATTTCTGCGGCATTCTGGGTATGCCCATAGATGGAAGCATATGCAATCACAGCGCCCTCCTCCTCAGGCGTGTAGGTGCTCCAACGCTGATACTTGTCCACATACCACGCAATATTTTCACGCCAGATCGGTCCATGCAGCGGGCAGATCATTTTGATGTCCTTTGCTGCGACCTTTTTGAGCAATGTCTGCACAGGCGCACCGTATTTGCCAACGATATTGGCATAATAACGCCTTGCATCATCCAGCCAATCGCGTTCAAAGTTCAGTTCATCCGCAAACAAGCTTCCGCCCATCGCACCAAATGAGCCAAATGCATCAGCCGAGAAAAGCGTGCCCGTTGTCTCGTCAAAGGTAACCATCACCTCAGGCCAATGCACCATCGGCGCCATGATAAATGTATAGATATGCTTGCCCGTTTGGAGCGTATCGCCTTCCTTTACGATCTGAAAACGTGCCTTGAGCTCCGATGTGAAAAACTGCTCTACCATCACGGCCGCCTTTGCGCTCAGGACAATCGTCGTTTCAGGGTACTTACTGCACAGCTGCGCAAGCGTAGCGCAGTGATCGGGTTCCATATGATTTACAATGACGTAATCAAGTGCACGGCCGCCAAGCCCTGCCTCAACATTTTCAAAAAATACATCGCTGACGGCATGATCCACTGTGTCTAAAAGCACAGTCTTCTCATCAAGCTGCAAATAGGAATGATAGCTGATGCCTCTAGGAATGGGGAATGCATTCTCAAACAAATGGAGTCTTCTATCATTTCCCCCAACCCATAGCAAATCATCTGATATTCTAGTCGTGCATTCCACGGCAATTCCTCCCTTATGATTAATCGCTTTGATCATATACCACATTCTTTGGATCGTCAAACAAGAATCGACATTTTTCATGCGTTTCATACCGTATTGACATACCGCAGCATGAGTGCTATGATTCTGTGGTAAACCCAATTGAATGATGGCTTCTTCGGGGCAGGGTGAAACTCCCTACCGGCGGTTATAGTCCGCGAACTTGCAAGGTTTCTTGCAGGCCGAATCGGTGGAAATCCGATACCGACGGTAAACGGCGTTTGCGTCAAAGTCCGGATGAAAGAAGAGCAACCCACACTCCGCATGTGTGGTTGCCCCTGATGCATTTAGCCATCAGGGGCAATTTATCATGTAGGAGGTAATCCCATGTCTAATAGCAAGCGGAAATCACTGCTCACCACGAGGGAACTCACCACTGTTGCCATTCTTGCTGCCATCTCGGCTGTGCTGTTCATGATTGAAATTCCAATCGTGCTCTTCTACAAGCTCGACCTCAGCCACCTACCCGTACTGCTCGGTGCATTCTCCATGGGTCCTGTGGCAGGCACTATGATCTTGCTGGTCAAGAGCATCCTTGGGCTGCTCCACTCATCCTCGCAGGGTGTTGGGGAACTAGCGGATTTCATCATGGGCTTTGCGATGATGCTGCCCGCCGCACTGATTTATCAGCGTAACAAAACCCGCCAAGGCGCTATCATCGGCATGGTTGTTGGCACAGTTGCCGCTACCATAGCAGCAGTATTCACCAATCTGTATATTATGATTCCATTCTATGGTGCAGCCTTTGGCATGCCTGTGGAAGCCATCATCAGCATGGGACAGAAAATCATTCCCGCTGTTGACAGCACATGGAAATTTGTACTTTTAATCACCGCACCCTTCAATCTCTTTAAGTGGATTGTCATCAGCATCTTGGATGCGCTGATGTACAAACCGCTCTCCCCCATCCTTCATGGAAACAGCAAAAAGAAGCGTACTTCGGAGGCTTGATCACATTGACATTTCATAGCCATAGTGTAGAGGAAACCCATGAATTCGGACAGAAATTAGCAGCTCAGCTCAAAGCGGGTGACGTGCTGCTGATGCTTGGTGATATGGGCGCTGGAAAAAGCGAACTCACGCGCGGCATTGCGCGCGGGCTCGGGGTGACAGGCTATGTCACCAGCCCCACATTCACCATCATGCAACTGCATGACAGCGGCAGATTACCTCTGTATCATTTCGATTGGTACAGGCTGGAATCCGCAGAAGAGCTATATGAGCTATCCATGGATGAATACCTCTATGGCGATGGTGTGTCGATCGTCGAATGGCCCAGCCGTGCAGAGGAAGCCATTCCCGAGTCCTATCTGCAAATCACACTTACGCCCACAGGCGACGATGCGAGACAAATCGACATCGAGTCTGTCGGCGCATTCCATCCTATTGATGAACCCGAATTATGAGCATGAGGTGATCGCGTTTGAATATTCTAGCTATTGATACTTCAGGGCCTGTGGCAGGCGTTTGCATACTGCAAGGCGGCGAAATCGCCTACGAGGCAGCCGCTGTCAACAAGCTCACCCATTCCGTGAACCTCATGCCGATGGTCGAGGAGGCACTCAGCCGCGCAGGGATTGATATTGCGGATATCGATCTCTATGCGGCAGTTGTCGGTCCCGGCTCATTCACAGGTGTCCGCATCGGCGTCAGTGCCATCAAGGGCATGGCGCACGGCGCAGGAAAGCCCTGCATCGGCATTGATGCACTGGAGGCACTAGCAAGCAGCGTTTGCATGACAGACGCCATGATCTGCCCCATTCAAGACGCTCGAGCAGGTCAGGTATACGGCGCAGCCTTTACGCAGGGCATGCCGCCTGTTCGTGTGCTTGATAACATGGCAGAAAAACTCCCCGACTACCTCACCAAAGTTCTTACCATTACCCCAGCTGACCAAAAGCTATGCTTTATCGGTGATGGTGTGAAGCCCTTCAAAGCTGCCATCGAGCAGGAGCTTGGCGATCGCGCCATCTTCGCCCCCGCCCATCTCGCCTACCTTCGTCCGTCTGCCGCCGCCATGCTTGCGTGGCATAAGAAGGAAGAAGCCTGCGATTATCTCTCCCTCATGCCCATGTATCTTCGTGCACCGCAAGCCGAACGCATGCGCCAATCGAAGTTGGAGGCAGAGAAAGCATGACGGAACTCATGATCAGACGCATGACCTTGGCCGATGTGCCGCAGGTGCATCAGCTGGAGATGGACACATTCTCCACACCATGGTCGTACCAAAGCTTCGTGGATGAAATGCAAACCAATAAAAGCGCTCGATATATGATTGCCGAAAGAGACGGACAAATTCTTGCTTTTGCAGGGGCATGGCTGATCTTTGAAGAGGGGCATATCACCAATATTGCAGTGAGCAAAGAAGCGCGCGGGCAGGGCATAGGCACAGCCATTACCAAAAAGCTAATGCAGTATGCCGCAAACCTCGGCGTGCAGTACCTTACCCTCGAAGTTCGCAAGAGCAACCTCGTTGCGCAGAAGATGTACAGAGCCCTTGGCTTTATCCAGCTCGGCGTGCGCAAACGCTACTACGAAGACAACAACGAGGACGCCTTATTGCTGGTTTGCCAGCATATGCCTGAAGTGGAGGAGGATTTCAGTGAAGATACAGATGTGGATCGGTAAAAACGTGAAGCCTGAGTCATTCGCCAAGGCATTCTTCGATGCCGTGGCTGCGCAAGACGCTGCTGCTCTCATAGGATTCTTTACGCCTGATGCTAGCGTGCGCTGGCACTGCACAAACGAATGCTTCACGGCAGCGCAGTACGTTCTTGCAAACTGCGAATATCCCGGCGACTGGGCAAGCGAAGTGGAGCACGTTCATTCTTTAGAAGAGCAAGATCTCATCATTACCGTTGCAAGGGTATGGCTAAGGCAAGAAGGCAGATCCTTTCATGTCACGTCATTCTTTCATATGGAGGGTGCTCAGATCACGTCCCTTGACGAATACTGGGGCGATGACGGTGATGCACCCAAATGGCGGCAAGATATGAACATCGGCGCGCCCATCAAATGAATAAAAGCAAGTCCCCTCTATTCCGCGCTTGATTAGCAGAACAGAGGGGATTTTTAGGCAATATAAAACGCTCAGTCAAAATAAACTGAGCGTTTAGTAATTCATGAATTACTGCGCGGCTTTAACCAACTGCTTGGCCAAGCGAGCCTTTTTACGGCTTGCGGTCTTTTTGTGCATAATGCCCTTGTTAACCGCTTTATCGATAGCGGAGGTGGTGACACTGTACTGCTCACCAGCGTTCGCAGCATTTGCAGCGACCTCCGTTTCAAACTTTTTGATCGCGCTCTTTACCTTTGACTTGATCATACGGTTACGAAGACTTTTCTTCTCGTTAACCTTGACGCGCTTGATTGCGGACTTGATATTTGGCAACGTCTTTCACCTCCTTGGTATTCTTAAATCGCAAGGGTAATTGTATCATGGTTTGCATTAAAAAGCAATAGCTGCATTGATTTTTCTTTCATCATTCTGAAAGTTAGATCAAATTGATACCGGTATCCGTCAAATGACAACCAAACCCACCAGATAAGCAGCTGCGCAAGCGGCGGCCGCGACCGTCAGCAAGCCTTTGTTCTTCCAGCCCAGCACCAGCGCAACCACAGTACCCGCAGCAGCCGTCGTCCAGTTGCCCGTGCTCTGAAGCACTGCCGGAAACGTCATCGCGCCGAGTACCGCATAGGGTACATAATACAGAAAGGACTGCAGAAATACGCTGTTTACGCGACCTCTGATCGCCGCCAGCGGGAGCATCCGAATTAAATAAGTAACCACAGCCATCACAACTAGATAGGGAATAAAAATCGACCATTCCATCAGTTGACACCCTCCTCTACAAGTGCATCCATCGGCTCTTCACTCGCATGCTGAGGCATCAGCCACGCACCAAGTGCCGATGCCGCGACTGCGCAGATGATGATGCGGAAGCCATCTGAAATGAACGAAAACAGCGGGAATAGCGTCATCATGCAGCTAAGCGCAACGCTCACCACCACCACCGCACGCACCTCACGCGACTGGCGGAAGGGCGGAAGAACGATGGCGATAAACATGCCGTATATCGCGATGCCAAGCGCATTGGTGAGAGCAGCAGGCAATATGCCGCCCGCCAGCGCACCCAGCAGCGTACCCAGCACCCAGCCCACAAACGGTCCATTTGTCAGCCCGTATAGATAGGCTTTGCCAAGCTTCCCTCGTTGCTGAGAAGCGACGACAAAGACCTCGTCCGTATTGCAAAAGGATATCGTCAGGCGATGAAAAAGCGTCATGGACTTGTCAAGCTTTTGGCTTAAGCTCAGGCTCATAAGCGCATATCGCAGATTAATGGTCAGCTGCGTCAGCGCCATCTCCGTCAGCGATACCCCTGCCACCATCAGCTGAAGCCCTGCCAGTTGACCCGCGCTTGTCACATTAAGCACTGAAATCAGCACCGCTTGGAGCGCATCAAGCCCCAGCCCTGTCGCTTGAATGCCAAAGGCAAAGGCAACCGATACATAACCAAGCGCAATGGGAATACCATCACGCAAGCCGCGGATATAATCACTTTTCATGCTTGTCCGTCCCATGGGCGTTCATCCCTCTTCTACATCATGATGCAACTGTGCCGCTCAAGCAGATCACTGCTTGAGCGGCATTATTTTTTTTATGATCGACGTCTGCCCAGCAGGCTATCAATCAGTACATTCAGACCCAATAAGCTAACAATCCATCCAATCGGACCACAGCCGCAGCCTGAGCGACGATCGTTGTTTTTGCGATACTTGCCTGCCCTTTGGGTAGGTCTCTGGCGCAATACAATGTAAGCGATAATCGCCAGTACGATCCACCCGCTTGCACTCACTCCGTTTCCACTGCGGCGTTCGCGCTGCTCATGATAGACTTGGTAATCCGCTGTATTGTCCTCAATGGCTTCCATCACTTCGCTCCAGAGCTGCGAACCAAAGTTCACTGTGCTCTGCGTGGGAGTCTGGGTTGTGGTACTTTCGGTCTGTGCAGCCTTGAAGAGATTCTTGAGCTTAATCGAGCTGTCAAACTGCTTGCTGAGCAATGTATTAAGCGCAATGAAGTACTTGCCAAAGGCCATATCATATTGCTGCGTTTTGAACAGTTCGCTAAAGGATGAGGAGGTGAACATCAGATTTTCTGCATTCTTCTCGCCAATCTTTTTCTTTGCATAGGTGCCCATTGCTGTAGCGAAGGTATCCTCGCCCGCTGCGCCCAGCAGCAGCATCGCGTCATCATCCAAATGCCAGCTTTTAAACAGGCGGTCGGCATAGGTCTGTGCGTCTATGCCATCCAGGAAGTGCACAATCGCCACATAGAAATCAATCCCTGTTTCCGACTCCACCCGCTCCGCGTACTCCCCAATATCACTTGCGGTCTGTGCGCTCAGCACGTCTGCATCGTCAGTTACTGCCCCGCGTTCCATGGGCAGCCTTGCTTCACCAATCGCTCCCGAAAGCGGCAACAGGATCATCAGCAGGCATAACGCCAAACTCATTATTTTTTTCATTCGTTGCCACCTCCTCACTGATATAGTTCGCAAGGCTTAACACCCAGCATCTTTGCCAAGTCACCGATGACAGGCGCGTTAAGCTGCGTGTTGAAATCCTTCGCAGCGGTATTATAGGTTGTGATCATCGCGCTGGATGAAAGGTTTTGTAGGTCGGTGGTAAGCATGTCCAAGTATTTGCCATCACGGTTGCTTTCCTTAAAGCTCTGCGTTTGGGTAAGCTTTTGAGCAACCGTTTCCACCTTGTTATTGAGCTGCGTGTCCACTTGCTTTTTTGAAACCAAGCTTTCACTTTCACTTCTCAGCTGGTTTGATGCCTTCTCAAGAGCAGCAACATCCAGATCGTTGTTTAGATGGCGGCGAGCCACCACGCAAAGATTCAGACCATCTGCGCCACGATAGCTAAGCACATCCAGCAATCCGTTTTCCCCCTCCAGCAGGGCGGTGACTTGCCTGCGATCCTCCGTAAATCCTGTCATCGTGCCAAATAAAAGGCCGAACAAAACCAGAGCGAGTGATATGAGAACACACACGCCAATCGGTAACTTAAATTTCATTTTTTCGTCCTTTCGCATTCCGTCCGTTTTGTGGTGATTATATTAGTGCTTAAGCTCTAGGAGCTTTCCTTTGAGTTCTTCTTCCATTTGCAGCAATGCCTGCTCAGTCTCAATGCGCTTTGTACGACCTTCATCCTGAATCTTCATCACTTCAGTGATGGTGTCGATCAGATCCTGATTGGTCTTGGTAAGCGTTTCAAGATCGATGATGCCGCGCTCTGCCTCGCGTGCTGTTTCAATTGTGCCAACCTTGAGCGCCTCTGCGTTCTTCTTGAGCAGCTCATTGGTCATATCGGTCACAGCGCTCTGTGCCTTGAGTGCTTCCTGGCTGCGATGCATGCCAAGGGCAATCACGATTTGGCTCTTCCACAGGGGCAATGTATTTGAAAGCGTGCTCTGGATGCGTTCCACCAGCAAGCTATCATTGTTTTGCAGGAGGCGAATCTGAGGTGCCATCTGCAATGCAACCTGGCGAGTGAGCTTTAGGTCATGAATTTTCTTTTCGAAGCGATCACAGTTGGATGCCATGTCATTGGCTTTCTGTGCATCCATTGCATCATTTGTTTCAAGGGCTTTGTCTTTGAGCTCTTGAAGGGTGGTCGAGCGCACTGTTTTGAGCTTTTCTTCGCCGGCTACGATATACATCGTCAGCTCTTTGAAGTACTGGTTGTTCATATCGTAGAGGTGGTTGAACATGCTGACATCCTTGAGCAGCTGAACCTGATGATTTTCAAGCTCCGTTGCGATTGCATCAACGTTTACTTCCACCTTGTCATACTTTGTTTTCATATCTGTGACGGCCTTTTGGGCGTTCCAGAACAAGCCGCCAAGTCCCTTGGGCTTTTCTGCCGCATCGCCAAAGCCGCGGATTTCGTTCACTAGCTTGACCAGCATATTGCCAACTTCACCAGTATCGTTCGTACGAACGGTTGCCAGTGCGCTGTCGCTGAAATCAGCAATCTTCTTTTGCGCATCTGCGCCATAAAGAAGCACGTGATCTGTATTGGTTACATCGATCTTCTGCACAAATGCTTCGATCGCCTTGCGGTCATCTTCCGATAGCATGGTTGTATCCATCTCGCGCACTGCCTGCGACGCTGCAGCTGCTGCCGCATTTGCATTGGGCGCGTTCTCAAGTACTTCCACAGCTTCCTCAAGCACAGCCTTATCAAGTGCTGCTGACGAGGGGTTTAGGGTTAGGGTAGGAACCGATTCGGTCTGAGTCTCCGTTGCAAGGTTCTGATCATTGATATCTGTCATGATAGTGTCCTCCTCGTCATTTTGCTATTGATTGTTTGGCTTCTCCTGCTTGGCAGTAGCCTCACCTTGACTATAATAACTTGGGAACATTTCACCGCTCATGGTTGGTACCTGCGGGCGATGCGACTTCGCATCCTCTAGTGCACCCTCGACCTGCTGCTTCACGCCGCTATCCACGTTCATATGAAGCGCATTTGCTGCCTTCTCACTTGCTGTTTTTTGCGCTGTAAGCTCGGCCGCCATCTTCACTGCGCGCTCCGCTTCCGCTTGCTTTTTAAGTGCCTGTGCACGTTCCTGCGCTACGCGGCTCGCCTCTGCATCGATCCTCGCCGCTTCCCTTGCCTGCTGCGCCGCTTTTTCAAGTTCGCTTTCAGTCAAACCGTCGCGCTTGAGCATCTGCTCGAGTACATCAATATCGGTGGTGATGTCGAGCACATCATCGCGGTACAGATTATCAAGCATTTTCTGGCAGCCCTTGAGTACTACGCCAAGCGCATCCTCAATTCTATTTCGTGCTCTGGCAACCTCATCGCTCGCCATATTCCGCTCTCCAAGCACTCGATAGCTCTTCACCATCTTCAGCGTAGTTGGCAGATAATAATCCATAAACTTGCGAATCTGTGATGCCTTTGCAGGCTTGTCATATACCGCGCGGAAAATCTCAGAACACTGGTGCTCAAGCTGATTGAGCATGTTGGTAAGCTCTGTGTCGGGGATCTTTTTGTTTTCTTCACGAATCTCTTTGATCATCTCGCGGCCTTTTTCAAGCAGTGCATCCACGTCAGGATTTCCTGTGTTGCCCTGCACCTTTTGCAGGCTTTCAGGTGTCTTCTCTTCAACTGACAGGTCAAGACCCTGCGCCATCGTGCGAATGATGGCAGCTGCGAAACCACTAAGCGCAAAGGCTAAAATATATGCGCCGATAGAATGGGGTTTAAACAGTACTGAGAACAGCGCAAATACCACACCAAAGGCAATGATTCCGGCCCCTGTTCCCTTAGACTTTTTTTCGTTCTTATTTTTGCTCATTTGGCAGCTCCTTCATGCTGATAGAAATCCTTAAGAGCAGTTGCGCTCTTTCACTTCATCGAAACAAATTATAGCATATAATCTGGGAAGTTAAAAGGAAAAGACGACTCAAACCCGCTATATAGCGGTTAAAAGTTTGATTAAGATTTGCTGAGAATCAGGTTTCAATTTCACATTTTTCATTTATTCCAACTTTGCTCTCCCTAGCGTATGATTTGCGGCTCGCTTTCATGAAGAAAGTCAATTTCGCCCGAATCCACAATGCTATCCAGTTCATAATCATAGACCACAAAGCATGTATCTTTTTCTCTGAATAGCAATTCCTTGTCATCAATCAGCACCTTGACATCCTCTGCGATGTATGTGACTTCGCAATCCACACCAAGCGAATCCACTAAGTACGTGGGGCTCGGGTTAAGCACTCCTGGCATACACTCAGCGTAGCCAAAAGAGTCGATCACATACATACAATTCGCATGATCATAGTAATCATCGTAAAAATCACTAAACAGATTCAAATCCTGAAATGGCGTTTGGCTTAAGCCGCCAATGCTGGTGATGATCACCGCGCACTCATCAATCTCATAAAGCGCTGTGAAATAATCCCGTGCATCGGTGATTTGATTGATTTGGTGGTATGCCTGCGCTTTGGCACGCTTTTCTTGCGACTCATAGGGTCGATAGTAAATGTAGTTGGACATGAACTCATACTCGGTTAATGTAGAGCCCAGCATCCATGCACCAAATAGCGGATAGGTCATCTTCGGATAAGCTTGTCCGATATAATATGGTTGATTTTCTTTCTGGAAAGCTTGCCAGTTCGTACGCAGCTTATCGTAGGCATCATTTCCCGAAGGAAAGAAATGCGTTTGAGTCATCGCAAAGTCAATAGACTGCGTTACCACGAACTCGCCTTCTCTGATTTTCGGATAGCTTTCCTTGAAAACATCCTCCGTTGTGAATGTCACGGGATCGGGGATTGCCTTTTGCGTTGACGTAAACCGCCAGCCATACCGCACGGTTGATATCCTGTCCTCCCACTCTTCATGCTCCGTCAGCGTTTCATACATCCGATATGAACCGCTAGGCTGCGCCAGGGCATAAATGAACGTACTGCCGCGCACTACCATAAACGCCGTCAATACGGCAACGATTATTTTCATCTTTTTCTTTTCGCATAATTCCCCTAGTCCGTACGCTGTATACAATATGCATAGGCTGTAGTAGGGGTAGATCGAACGAAAGAAGTAGGTCGCTACCACCATATTGCTCAGGAAGAAAACCAAAATGCTCACCGGAATGACAAAGCACAGGAAGCTATCCTTCGCGCTCTTTTGATCTCTTTTGGCAATCATTCTCACCAGTCCATAGATCACAATGGGCAGTGCCAGCGGGAATTCAGCATATAGCAATTGATAGATCAATGAGGATGCCAGATTGTTGGCAAATGTTGCAATCGCACCAAAATTGCCCCTGAGCACATAGGAGTTCATCTCAGAGAGGATCGCCTTTAGAAAGAATGCATGATCCTTAAACCACTGCGGCGAAAAGAGAATGAGACCGCCAGCAATCCAAAGCACCATCAACAGATTAGGCTTCAAAAGCGATTTCTTCTTTTCGCGGTGTTTGTTGTGAAGATACATTGCACATAGCGGGTAGGCGGCAAAGATCAGGAGTGTGAACTTAATCGCCGCTAAACTACCTACCAGAAAGGATGCAAAATAGAGGTAGAAATCATTCTCCTCTTCAAAGAATAGAAAAATCGCATACAGAATCATCATGATCACAAATAGCGAAATAGCATCACCGGTACCATAGCGCGATTGCTCGATTTGCAGCAGTGAAAACGACATGATCACCGCATAAAACGCCACAGATTTAACGCTCTTGCCAATATATCGCCACATCATGTACCCGCCAAGCAGCGCCGCCAGCATATGATAGATGATCGATGCAATGCGTCCCCACACCTGCGGCTCATAGGCTGCGTCAAGGGATGTCGTGATCAGCTTTCCCAAATAATGAAAGGGCATTTGAAACACAAGCGCACCATTGGGATAATTTTTGACTTGCTCAAATTGATAGTCATCCGTTACCACGCTGCTTGCGCCATTGTAGAAAACCGCTTCATCGGGGTGCACATTCATTTCGTGCTGCATCGACGCAAATCGGCTGATGAGGATAAACACCGCTAGCACAAACAATATGATCCGAACCTTTTGGTTGTCTGAAAGGCTGCGCTTCCCTAGCCGTTCTCGTTTACTACTGACTTGCATGAACATTTCATCCTTTGTATCTAATTTGCTGATCACAGTGCAGCATGATTTATGCCTCCACCCAGCCACGGCTTCTTTCCACCGCACGATGCCAGCCATAGAGCGCTAGGTCACGGTTGTATTGATCCATATGAGGCATGAAGGTCAGGTCGGGCTTCACCATGGACGCGGCTTCTTCCTTGTTTGCATATACCCCAACGCCGATTCCAGCCAGAAGCGCCGCACCAAGGGCAGTGGTTTCCAGCACCATTGGACGCACGACCGGAACGCCTAGTATATCGGATTGAAACTGCATCATAAAGCTGTTTGCGCTCGCGCCGCCGTCCACCTGCATATGAGGCGGTCTATGCCCGCAGTCAGCCACCATCGCCGTGAAGAGGTCACAGCTCTGATATGCAATCGCTTCAAGTGCCGCGCGCACGATATGCGCCTTGTTTGTGCCGCGCGTCATGCCCACAATCGTTCCGCGGCTATACATATCCCAGTAGGGTGCGCCAAGTCCTGTGAATGCAGGAACGAGGAATACGCCAGCAGTATCGTTAACGCTTTCCGCTAGCTGTTCGCTTTCGCTTGCGCTGCTGATCAAACCCATTTCGTCCCTGAGCCACTGCACCGTCGCGCCGCCCATGAATACGGAGCCCTCCAGCGCGTAGGTAGGCTTGCCATCCAGGCGCCATGCGGTGGTCGTCAGCAGTCCGTTATTGCTTCTGATCAGCTGATCCCCTGTATTCATCAGCATAAAGCAGCCTGTGCCGTAGGTGTTTTTAATCATGCCCGTTTCAAAGCAGGCCTGCCCAAAGAGGGACGCATGCTGATCGCCCGCCATCGCTGCAATGGGAATGGGTCTGCCAAGAATTTCCGCGCGAAGGTTGCCGATCACTTGAGCGGAGTCAACAACGGTTGGCAGGATTTGCTTGGGGATGTTCAGCATAGATAGCAGTTCATCATCCCATTCCTGCTTTTCAATGTTAAATAGCATCGTGCGGCTTGCGTTGGTCGCATCCGTCACATGCGGACGGCCATCCACCAAATGCCAAGCAAGGAAACTATCCACCGTACCAAAGCAAAGCTCGCCCCGCTGTGCGCGCTCATGTAGGTTGAGTGTATCCAGCAAATAGGCGATCTTCGTTCCACTAAAATAGGCATCTGGAACCAGACCTGTTTTCTCCTTGATGAGATCGGCCTTGCCATCTGCCACAAGCTTTTCGATATATGGTGCGGTTCTTCTGCATTGCCATACGATGGCATTATGAACACATCGCCCCGTTTCCTTTTCCCAAACGAGGGTTGTTTCGCGCTGGTTGGTGATGCCGATGGCAGCGATATCTCGAACATCTACCCCGCTCATCTCCACCGCTTTGCGAAGGGCTTCGATCTGCGTGCTGAGGATGTCCTCAGGGTCATGTTCCACCCAGCCCGGCTGTGGATAATGCTGCTTAAACTCAATCGCATGCGCAGCCAGCGTCCGTCCTTCTTGGTCAAACACAATCGCACGACTACTCGTTGTTCCCTGATCCAACGCAACTAGAATTCGCATATTGCTCTCCTCCGCTCATAAATAGACTATATTTTCGCCGCGCCATCTCAAGGGTGCGGTCAATATACACAGAAACATTGCTCACATTGGGCGCGCGCTTGATCCTTTGCTCGCGGTCTGTAAAGACCCGCTTGCTGATAGCACCCGCTCCGATGGCAAGAATGGAGGTGTTCTCTTCCATGATATCCACATTGTATAGGCATGCGCAGCCTCGGCGTGCATAGCCGACATTTTGCTGCTGACCTGCCATGTATTTCTGGCGGTAGAGGTAGTATGGCTCCATCTGTAGTTGCTCTGCCGTTTTTCCGCCGAGGCGCACCATTTGTGCAGCAATCTGTCCATCGGGGAGCGGCGTGTGCGCTACGTTGAGCCTGCTTGTGCGCTTCATTGCGAGGGTGTGAACGGTGAGGCTGCTTGGCGCAAGGCGAATGATCTCGTTCATCGTATGCTCGAAATCAGCCATCGTTTCGCCCGGCAGTCCAGCGATCACGTCCATATTGATATCCATAAAGCCCATTGAGCGCGCCATTTCATAAGCCTTGATCGTATCGGCAGCGGAGTGATCGCGTCCAATGAGGCGCAGGGTTTCATCGTTCATGGTCTGTGGGTTGATGCTGATGCGGCCGACCTGAAAATCCTTGAGCGTTTGTAGTTTTCTTTTGGTGATCGTATCAGGTCTGCCTGCTTCCACCGTATACTCGCATGCCGTTGGAAACAGCCGCATCGTTTCGTCCATCAGCCGCTGGAAGTCCTCCTCATTGAGCGCTGTTGGCGTACCTCCGCCGATGTACAGTGCCCGAAGCTTGAGCCCAGCTTCCCCCATCAGGTCTGCTGTAAGATTCATCTCTTCAAATAACGCCGTCAGATAGGGCGCGATCTGGCTTCCCTTGCCGACCGCTTCGCCCGGGAATGAGCAGTATGCACAGCGCGTGCGGCAAAACGGTATGGAAATATACACATCCGCTTCCTGCGCATTTGGCGCAGGCAAAGCGCTTTGAACGCGAATGATCTGGCGAAGAATCTCCGCTTTATCAGGCGATATGTCAAACTCTGCGGCAGCGGCATTCACCGCGTCATCAATGCCCAGCCCCTCTGCCATTTCCTCGTATACAAGTCTTGTAGGGCGAACGCCTGTCAGCGAACCCCATGGCGGCTTTGCGCCTGTCATATTCTTGAGCAATTCATAAAGCGTGATCTTGCAAAGACGCTTGCGAAGGCGTTTAATAATCACATCTTGACGCTTTGGTTCGATATCTTGCGGCAGCTCAGCGGATTGTTCATGCATCATCCCTCTGAATGCAAAGCTGGTTGTCATCATCCCGCGATCCTCCGCAAAATGATGGGTCACCGTTTCTGCATTTTCAGCATCCTCCGAATTGACAAAAAAGCTCTCTACCTTGTAAAAGAGCTTTAATACATCGCAGAATTCATTTGCGTAGCTGGCAAGAGGGGTATGCAGCGCAATGCTGACCGCATCCATCAACCGTTTTCAGGTGCAGGATCGCGTCCCACTATGCCTGCCTCCTCGTGCCCGGGATATAGGGGCATCTTGGGTGTGAGGTTAAATAGTTGTTTGAGCGATTGCTTGAGCATAGCAAAACTGCCGTCATCAAAATCCGTGCGGCCATAGCCATGTGCAAAAAGCGTATCGCCGCTGATCAAACCTGCGCCGTCAGGCAGGAGATAGCAGCAGCTGCCTGCGCTATGCCCAGGCGTATGCATCACCAAAAGGTCAATCCCTGCAAGCGACAGATGCTCTCCGCCCTCAAGAAGCGTTGGTCTTGTGCGCACAGTAATGTTGCGTCCAAACCCCTTGCCGCAGTTCTTTTCAGGCGACATCAGCTTATCTTCGTCCTTGCGATGCACGTACAGCGGAATTTGGTATTCCTCGCAAATCATCTCCGCTGCGCCGATATGATCATAATGCGCATGCGTCAGCAAAACAGCCACAGGTGTTTTGAAACCAATTTTCTGCATAATGCGGTCTCCGTCTGCGCCTGGGTCAACAACGATGACCTCTTCCGTATCCGTATTCTCCACCAGATAACAGTTCATCTTATACTCGCCAACATGTAAACAGTCTATTTTGATTGAAGGCATTGCCTATCTCCTTTAAGTACCATCAGTACAGTAAAATTTAGAATAGTTTATGGGAGTCCAGCAGAATGGTCACAGGGCCGTCATTGACTAAGCCGACCTTCATATCTGCGCCAAAAACCCCTGTTTCCACCTTGATCCCGCGCTCGCGCCAGTTTTCAACTAGTTTGATGTACATGGGGTTGGCAGTCTCTGGGCGTGCAGCTGTAATAAAGCTCGGACGCCGTCCGCCCCTTGCATCACCCAAAAGTGTAAACTGGCTCACCGCAAGGATTGCACCGCCGATATCCATCAGCGACAGGTTCATCTTGCCTTGGGCATCCTCAAAAATGCGCAAATTCGGCACTTTGTCAGCGATGTACGCATAGTCGCGCTCCCCATCGCCTTCCTCCACGCCGATGAGCACCATGAACCCAGCGCCGATCTCCCCAACGGTTTTCTCTTCAATTGCCACCGATGCGGATGATACCCGCTGAATCACTGCTCTCATTTGTTGTTTCGCACCTTTCGTTCTTTAGGATACGCCGCGGTATACCTCTGCGATATCCGTGCGTTTCTTGAGCTGTTTGATGACCGTGTCCAGCTCCTCACGCGACTTGACCCTGATGATCATCGTGATATTGCTGAGCTTCCGCTTCTCATCGCGCTTTGCGGATACGGAGACAATCGGTACATCCATATTGCCAATCGCCATCGCAAGCTCGCCAAGAAGGCTCACATGGTCATATGCGATGACGCTGATGCCCGCGTTGAAGTCCGTTCCAGGTTCGCGGTCCGCCCAGCTTACCCCGACCATTCGCTCCTGTTCGCTCTTAAGCGCATTGGGGCAATCTACCTTATGGATCGTAACGCCTTTGCCGCGCGTGATATAGCCGACGATTTCATCGCCCGGAACAGGGTTGCAGCAGCCGCCAAAGCGAACCAGCATACCGCTCTCACCCTCGACGTATACGCCTTGGGTTGGTTTGCCCAGCTGCTTTTGAATTTCTTTATGGGTGACTTCCTGAACAACAGGCAATGTCGGCGCTTCTACTTTTCGCTGTTCTTCCAGAAGTCTGCTGATCACATAGGCACTTGCGATTCCGCCATAGCCAACTGCGCCGTAGATATCCTCCAGCTCAAAGAATGCATAGCGTTTGAGCAGACCTTCATAGTATTCAGGCTTGGTAAGCGCAGGAAGCGTAACGCCGCGGCGCTTTGCCTCGTGCTCGAGCATTTCCTTGCCCTTGATCACGTTTTCTCCGCGGAATTCGCGCTTGAAGAACTGACGAATCTTTGCTTTGGCCTGCTGGGTTTTAACGATCTTCATCCAGTCCATGCTCGGACCCTTGGAAGCATTTGACGTGATGATCTCAATGCGGTCTCCCGTCTTGAGCTCCGTATCAATGGGCACAATGCGCCCGTTGACCTTCGCGCCTGTCAAATGATTGCCAACGCCGCTATGAATGCGGTAGGCAAAATCAATCGGCGTTACGCCGCGCTGCATGGTGATGATATCGCCCTTTGGTGTAAAGAGAAGCACATCCTCACTAAAGAGGTCCGTTTTGAGCGAGTCGATGAACTCCTTGCTGTCGCGCATCTCGTTTTGCCAGTCCAAAATCTGACGAAGCCAATGCAGCTTGCTGTCAAAGTCTTCCGTCATGCCGCTGCCCAGACCCTCTTTGTAGCGCCAATGCGCCGCAACACCGAATTCTGCAATGCGGTGCATTTCCCATGTGCGGATTTGAATTTCAAAGGGGAAGGGAATCTTGCGCCCGCCAATGACCGTTGTGTGAACGCTCTGATACATATTCCCTTTGGGTACGCTGATATAGTCCTTAAATCGGCCTGGCATCTGCATCCACAGCGTATGCACAATGCCGACCACGTTATAGCAGTCCTTCACCGAGTCCACGATCACGCGAACAGCGATGAGGTCATAAATCTGGTCAAAGGTCTTGCCTTGCTGCATTTTCTTATAAATCGAATACAAATGCTTTGGGCGACCATCAATTTCATAGTGAATTTCCTGCGCATCAAGGGTTTCCGACAGCTCGGAGATAACCTTCCTGATGCTGGCTTCGCGCTCTGAACGCCTCAGACCAACCTTTTGCGCAATGTCGTGGAACGCCTCAGGATTGATGTATTTGAAGCTGATGTCCTCAAGCTCGGATTTGATGGAGTTAACGCCTAGACGGTGCGCAAGCGGCGCATAAATATCAAGCGTTTCACTCGCTATCGCCTTTTGCCGCTCCTCTGATTGGAAGCGAAGCGTACGCATATTATGGAGGCGATCCGCGAGCTTAATAATGACCACGCGGATGTCCTTGCTCATGGCAAAGATCATTTTACGCAGGCTTTCAGCTTTCTGATCCTCGCGGTTTGTAAAATCCAGTTTATCAAGCTTTGTCACGCCATCCACCAGCAGTGCCACTTCGTCTCCGAATTCAGCACGAATCGTATCCAGCGTGATGCTTGGGCAGTCCTCAACCGTATCATGCAAAAAACCCGCCGCAATTGTGGGCGCATCAATCATCAGATCGGTTAGGATGCTTGCTACTGATACAGGGTGAATAAAATAGGGCTCACCGCTTTTTCTCACCTGATCACGATGAGCGTTTTCTGCAAATTCATAGGCCTTTTTGACCAATAGATAACTATCTCCCGGATGGTGCTTTTTTACACGAGCAAGCATCTTTTCAAGCGGCATGCATTCGTTTGTAATATAAGTAAGCATCCGATCACCTCCTTTGATCGGTCTTGGACATCGCTTTTTGCTGCAATCGCCAAGATCCGAGTCGACGGGTCTTATCATTTGTATATGATAAAAACTCGTTAAGCGTTCAAGTGTTTGACATAAGTATACAGCGTATCGGTAATGGTCGCGCCTGCATTGACGTACACGCGCAGCACCTTGGCATTGTTGCTCACAATGGTGCTGGTCAGGCGCTTGCATTCATGCGTGAAGCAGGTGTCAAGCGTCTTTTTGTGAAGCAGCGCGCCCATCCCGCGGTCGTTTTGTTCATCGTACAGCCCCATGAGCACAGGGTCGACGGTGGTCTCGTCCTTTCGGCAGATCACAAAGAAACCAATCGGTTTCTCGCCCTGTAAAACCTCATAGAGGAAGCCGCCATTTTGGAGCATCGTCGAAAGCCAATTCGCATAGCGGTTGCCGCCAAGCTGCACTGAAAATGCAGGATCAATGCTCACGCGATCCGATAGAAACACGCCGCTGCGGATGATGGCAAATACACGTTCCCTGTCCGCCTCTTCCGTGCGCAGCTCAACAGATAATCCCCTGTCAAACCGTGCAATGGTTGGCGGCATATGATACTCTTCCCGCCGAATGGCAACATGGAATACGGTTTCCACAAAAGTATACCCACAGTCAGCGAGTCCAAACAAAAGCTGCTGGCAGTTCACAGGGGTTTTGACCACAATGTACTGTGCCCCATCTGCGGCTAGGCGGGTTTCTTCCTCCGCCAGCATCTGAGGCGTATCGTTTGGATCAAGCGAAATCTCGTAGGTGTCCACACCGATGTTTTTAAGCTCCCATTCCGCATGAATGGTCTTCATCGGGGCTCACCTCATTTCCCGATGGCGCGTTTCGCAGCTTTTCCCCGCGGCTTACGCTTCTGACCACGTACTGCGGATAGCGGTTGATGCTCAGGTAAATGCGCCCGATATATTCACCAATAATGCCCATCAACCCAATGATCACGCCGCCAATGAAGAGAATCACCGATATGGTGCTCGCCCAGCCAGCGGGAATATTGGGATTGAGCAGCTTGCGGATGATGGTAAACAACGCAAAGGCAAAGCCGACAAAAGCAGTAGCCCATCCCACGTAGTTCGCAAAGCGAAGGGGTTTGATGGAAAACGCCGTCACGCCGTTTGCCCACAGCGATACCAGCTTTTTGAGGCTGTACCCGCTCTCCCCCTCCATCCGGTCACGGTGACTCACCTGTACATTGGTGTAGCGGCTCACGCTCTGGAATAAAAGCCCTGTGACATAAGGGAAGGGATTGGGGTATTGAAGTGCAGTATCCACAACAAACCTGCGGCAAGCATAGTAGCTATTGACCTTGAGTCCCTTTGGCTGCCCAAAGAAGAAATGATTGCAGGTTGCATTAAAGCGGCTGCCAAAGTTGCGGAAGGCATTCTGCTTGCGCTTGCCATATTCCGCATACACGATGTCATAGCCCTCCACCAGCTTGTCAATGAGCTTGAAGCACTCATTGGCAGGGGTTTGTCCATCATCATCCAAGCACACCACGATATCGCCCTGCACCTGATGAAATCCCGCCATCACCGCGCTGTGCTGTCCAAAATTGCGCGACAGATCAACAAATACAAGCTTATCATATTCAGTGCAAAGCTTGGAGAGAACCATAGCTGTATCGTCTGGGCTGCCGTCGTTGACCAAAATGATCTCATGATCATACTCGTCTGCGCGGGCGTTGAGGGTATCTGTCAATTCTTTGACCACTGTCCCGATCGTCTGAGCGGAGCGGTAGCACGGAATGACAAAGGATAGTAGCGGTTTTGACATCGTTGTACCTCATTTCGTTAAAGCGCGGATATATGGCGGCTAAAGGTTCGAATCAAATCATAGCCGTCCCAAATGAATAAAAAGTCCATCGTTTTGCCCACAGGCGTGATGCGATCAATGCCCAAAAGACCATTCTCACGGACAAATGCCTGCAAATCTTTCGGCTCAAAGCCAATGTAGGAAAGCGTTTGGTATTTGCGGGTCACCACCTGCGTCAGCGCATCAAGGGTATCGTCCCCATATTCGATGAAGAAGCCGCCTGCGCAGCGGTACTCCTCCACATTCTTTGGCAATTCATCAAGGGAGACTCGCGCAATGAGATTATCTGCCCCCTGCACAATATGCGTGCCGCCTAGCTCAATCGCTGCCCGATACGCTGCTGTCAGCTTATCAACCGCAATCACAGGCTCGATCTCATAGCGAGGAGCAGCGTACTCGTGCACTGCTGACCAAAAACGCTGCTTTGCCATTTCGATCACTTGCCCATCGCCAACCCAGTAAATGAGCCGAGGCGAGGTGCATGCGTTTTGGTCGGTCAGATAGGTATCATTATAAAAGCCCAAAGCGGTTTGTGCAAGCTGTTTCTCTTCCATTCCAAGGATTGCCTTTGCTTCAATCGCAAGCACGCTATAGCGATCTGCGAACGTTACATCAAATGCATGTGCAGGAATGGATGCCTGCCTGATGCGCTTGATGGTCTCATCCCCGCCCCAAATCACTCGAACATGGCAAGCTGCGCTCAGCATCTCTGTGATGTCCTGCCTGTCTCGAGAGTAGGTAACGACGTTGATATAAGGCGCTAGCGCAGCATGCATACCAGTGAGCAACTCGCTCATAGCGCGGCATACGATGCGCGTCTGCATAAAGTCTTGGCTGGATGCTTTCACAACGCTTTGGTTGCCCGCAAGCAGCGCAGAAACAAGCGAATAAGCGAAATTAATCGGTACATTGCTTGGCGCAATATGGAAAACATATCCGCGACCGATGGTGCCGCCTGCGATATCGGCATAGCTTTCCTTCATTTTCAGCACGTTTGCGCGTCTGCAAAAGAAGGCAAAGGTCACCACATCAGGGTATGCTTTTGCTTCGCGGTCCTTAAGCAGCATACCAGACAAATCCGAAAGGAAGGTGATCACGCGCCTGTCAAAGGGCGCGAGCGGCGATGCATCGCGCAAAGTCAGCGCGTTTTCGTCCTGCATAATCGCGCTGCCGCACAGGGCATTAAGCAGATGGTTTTTGCTCATAGGTATCACTGCACCCCCGTATTTCCGCACGCTTGATGCGCCCTAAAATTTCGAAATATTTGCCCTTGCGCCCGCATGGGCAATCATCCTCGCCAAGGATTCTGCCTTCGTCCTCCGTGAGCAGCATATGTCCCGGGTAGCTCCTTGGCAGAAGGCTTGACACTTGGATCAATCCAGTCTCGCCAATATCCGCTACGGAGAAATCCTTGCCGCGCCTGATCGTTACATCGGACCATACAGGCGTGTGCAAATGCCCATGCTCGCATTCCATGTAAATCGTTCCCGTCTGCTCGACCATGCCGTAGTAATCATGCACATGCTCCAGCCCGCAGGTGTCATGGAGTTCCTGCTTGAAGCGTTCAGTGGAAATATTCTGATCGATCAGCTTCTTCCATCCACCGCCATGCACCAGCACGCCCCGGCTCAGGTCAGGCTTCCAGTCGAGCTTGCGCAGCTGCGCACAGAAATGCTGCCAAATCATGAAGGTGAAGCCAAAAAGGAAAATCTTCTCGCCCTCATGCTTTTGAAGAAACGCCTTGAGCCCTTCCGCGTCCAGCTGCATGTTTTCATCCAGCGCATACATCTTGTCCCTGCCAAAGATGCTAAAGCCAAGGATGCCCGCGCCGCGGGCTGAGAACATCGCGCGGTTTTTCACGATAGCAGACGTATCAAGGATGATCATGGGCAGCCGCTGTTTGCCAAGGAACTCACCAACAATCTTGGAGAGCACCTTGCTTTGAAGCGTGCTGGTTTCCCGATCCAAATAGATACGGCTCACCTGCTGACCTGTTGTGCCGCTTGACGTCATCGTCTTGTGCAAACTCTCCTCAGGAACGCTTTTGAGCGCATATTCCTTAAAGAGCCTCACGGGCAGGAAGGGCAGTGTTTCAAAGCTCTGCACCTGATCCAAATCAGTTCCCGTTGCCAAGAGCATTTTTGCATACTCAGGGCAGCTTTCACCGTGGTGGCGCGAAAGCTCGGTCAGCTCTTGCGTTAGGAAGGCATGCTTCTGCTCATGCGCCAGTTCGTAGGGTGCATAGCTCAGAAGCCTTTCGGTATCAATCATGTTATTTCTCCAATTCCCTATAAAGTGTCTTGCCTGCGTCGTTCTTTGGGATGGCAGGGAGATACTTCGCAAAAAATCCTGCTTGGCTCAGCCCTGTCTTTTGGGCGAGGAACGAGCGCATCTTGGGCAATACGCCCTCGTCTGTTGCGTAGATCGTCAGATGATCATCAACGCCTCCGCATGCACATTCCACCTCTGGAAACGCTGATTTGAGCATGCGTTCCGTCTCGTCAAGGTTCACGCGGTTGCCAAAGAGCTTGAGGAAGCGCTTTTTGCGCCCAACGATGGTGAAGTAACCATCCTCATCGATCTGCGCCATGTCGCCTGTTTCCAGCACGCCGCCGCGCTCATCGCCGAGCCTTAGGTCCTCTGCACATTCCGCATAGCCAAGCGTGACATTGTCGCCATAGTAGCGAAGTTCACCCGTAATGCCTGTTTCGGTGATGATTTTGCCGTCCACCGCAATCAGCTCAAAGTGCCCGCCAGGGATCGCAATGCCCATCGAGCCAACTTTTTCAAGGCTCATCTCCCATGGCAAATACGCCATACGAGCCGTTGCTTCGCATTGTCCGTACATCACCACGAATTTCTTGCCTGTATCCTTGCACCATTGCGCGAACTTCAAATGCAGCTCAGGCAAAAGCTTGCCGCCTGCTTGCGTCATGGTGCGAAGGGTGGGGAGCTCCATGCGGGTAAAGCGCATGCGGTCGAGCATTTCATAGGTATATGGAACACCGCCAAAACTCGTCGCGCCTTCTTCCTTAAAGAAGTTCCAGAACTCACGCTGCGCGATGCCCTTCTCCGTTAGCAGCAGCGTTGCCCCTGCGTCCAAATGAGAATTGATGATGCTCGCGCCATAGGTGTAGTTCATCGGAAGGGTGGTAATCGCACGCTCCGTATCATCGATCTGCAAATAGGATACGATGCTGTCCGTATTCGCGCGGATGTTCTGGTAGCTCTGCCTAACAAACTTCGGGCTGCCTGTTGATCCGCTTGTGGTCAGCAACAGCGCAAGTTCGGGAAATAGCTCCACATCCTGATCAAACGGGGTTTTGAGCAGATGGTAGCCAAAGCGCTCATAGACCGCTTCGCAGTCCGCCCACTCAAATGCCTTGGGTGCCCAAATAAAGCTTGGGCGATAGGTATCATAGAGTCCGCTGAGCAGCTCTTGATCAATCCCGCTATTTAGGAGTGCGGGTACAATGCCGCCTTCCACAAAGCCAACATATCCAAGCACGCTTGCGATGCTGCTCTCGCACAGGTTAAAGGTCAAGCAGCGCTTGCCCGCCGCAGCGCAAAGGGCAGCTGCCTCCGCAGCGAGTTCACTATAGCTTAGCCGCCCGCCGTATTCATCAAGCAGCGCCGTGCATTCGCCGAAACGATTAAATTTCCACATCATATTTTCTAAGGATCTCCTTCCCCTTTTCAAAAGAGCTCAGATCAATAATGTCGTCCATATCCACCATTACATCAAATGCATCCTCAAGCGCAGCCACGAGCGACATATGCCCCACGCTGTCCCAAGCGTCGCTCTCGCCATAAACCAGCGATGCCACCTCTGCCTCCGCCACCTCAAGGGATTCGCAAAATGCATTCACATACTTTTCAAGATTTGTCATGACAAACATCTCCTTATCTATACTTTATGAGAGAATTCCACCATCTGCGCGCCATACCTGTCCAACCACATAGCTCGCCATGTCGCTTGCCAGAAACGCCGCAACGTTCGCAATTTCTTCAGGTTTTGCTTTGCGCTTGAGCAGTATTTTGCTTAGCTGTTCTTGCTCTACCTTCTCGCTCAGCCCTGCAACGAGGTCTGTATCCGTCAGCCCGGGGGCGAGTGCATTCACGCGAATGCCAACGCTCACGAGCTCTCTCGCCATTTTCCTGGTCGCTGCAATGACCGCGGCTTTCGCAGCTGAGTAGTCTAGGCGGCTATCGCCGTCAATCCCAGCGATACTTGCGATATTGACCACCGCGCCAGCCTTGTTTCGCGCCATCAAGCGCGTAGCAAGACGGCTTAGTTCGATCACAGCAAAGAAGTTGATATCAAAGATGCTGCGCATTTCGTCCTCGGATGTCATTTGAAACATCTTGTCCTGTCCCATTGCGCCTGCATTGTTGATGAGAATATCAAGCGGCTGCTTATCCGCCATGAGCTGCTTGAAGGCTAGCTTCACGCTTTCGCGGTCCGTCAGCTCGCAGTAAAGGGGCTTGATCCACACGCCGTATTGCTTTGAAATGCTCTCGCATTCCTGCTCGAATGCCTCGCTTTTGGTGCGCGCAAACGCCCATATATTGGCGCCTTCGCGCGCAAAGACATGGAGCATCGCATTGCCGATGCCGCGCGCCGATCCTGTAATCAGCGCATTTTTTCCATCCAGTAGCATGCTCATTCCTCCTCCGCTATGCGAACACTTTCCTTGTCAAAGTACTCTCCGTATAGATGCAGCACGTAGTCAACCACATTGCTGTTAAGATCATCGCCCATGAACACAGCGGGAATCTCCTCAAGCGGGCTGATTTCCACCTCTGTTTGATCAGGGTCGCTTAGGATGGCTTCTCGCTCATCCATTTGCTCATCGTAGCGCTGCGCCTCTCCTGTGAGCAGCGACATAAGTGCACTGCCGCTCGCCATATTCTGAGGACCGTAGCCTTCTGTGCCTTCCGGATGGTATGCCACGCATCCAACGATCAAAAGAACCATCGCTACCACAAACGCACCGATACGAAGACCATCTTTCTTCGCTGTGCCAATGGCGGGGAAAACGGTCTTTCCTTCTGTCCTGCGAAGAATCCAGCCTGCCCAGTACACCGAAAGTGCACAGCCCATCAATACAAACGTATAAAAGTAAGTATTTTGTGCACGGCCATCGCCTATGTAATTGCCCGTGTAGAGCGTTGGGGTAAGCTGCGCGCAAAATAGGCACAGGCATAAAATCGTAATCCAAATCGGATGATTAAAGCGTTTTGGTGAGCCATGAAGCGCCTCTGCAATTTGCCATGCGACCATTGCCCACACCACCACAAGCGGCAATGAAAACCAATTGCCCATGAGCGCAATGCCAAAGAAGAAGGATTGTAATATCGCCATCGGAGCGCTCAAACCCTCCGAAAGCGTTGCCGAGCGAACGACATTAGCGGGAGATGTAGCCGTAAATATAAACAGCCCGACCAGCAGCAGCGAAAGCGCTAACTCCAACCAGCGCGCAGGACGCTTCTTTGCAAATGCATAGAGCAGCAAGCACGCATCACCTAGCAGTGCGAGCAGCAAAGGCGTGTACTTGATGCCGCCCACAGCCACTGTCAGCAATAGCATCAGCAGGTACACAAGCACCTTGGTATGTTTTTTCTTGCAGTTTTCAAAGCCAATCCATGTCCCGATGCGCAGCAGCACAAAGGACCATGAAAGCGTATACGCTACGCCGCCGTTAAACCAGAAAAACGCTTCGCTGACATCCGGAATGAACTGTATCATCACAAATGCAAGTGCGCTAAATGCCATCCAGAACGTTGTCCGATCCGCATGCAGCGTTTTCACCAACACCTGCCTCAAAAAGAACCAGATAGATGCAAGGAAGAACGTCAGGAGCACGACTGTTGATATCCAGTACATATCGCTGCCAAACAAGCTCGGCTGCATCGTATTGATAAACGCTGCCGTATAGTTTGCGTCCCATGTTTCATGTGCACCCACCGTAAAATCAGCGGCGCCTTTCAGCACCTCACCTAGGCTGCCCGTTTCTTGCCAAACCTTATGGTTTTCAATCGTGTAGCCATAATCATCGTAGCATGCATGGTTGTAAAAGGAGATCGCATACAGCGGCGTGAGGCTCAGAAGGAGCACGGCAACGCAGAGCCATGACAGCGTGCGATAGGAGATGGTCTTTTGTCTAAGCTTTAGCTGCATCATGATCCCTCCCCTTCAATGATGATGGCATCCTTGTCATAGTACTCGCATAGGGACACCCTCACGTCATACACGGCATCCACTTGAATCAAGTCCTCCATAAATACGGAGGGGATGACCGTAAGCGGCGATAGGGTAATGGTTTTGGCTGACGCATCGTTTAGCAGCGTTTCTCTTTGCTGCATCTCGCTGTGATACTGCTGCGCCTCGCCCGATAAGATCGAAAGCGCAGCGCTTGGTCCAGCCATGTTCTGCGGACCGTAATACTTATCCGCTGTCTGCTTGTACCCCATACAGCCCACCAACAGGAGGCAAGCGGAAAGCAGAATCAACGCCTGCTGCCCGCGTCCCACAAGCACAAGCTCAACTTCGTAATGCTTAGCTACATACCCAACCACATAGTACAGGTACAGGAACCACATCACCGCAAAGCTCCAATAATATGTGTTTAAAATGCGCCAGCCTCCAGTACCCACGCCCCCGTAAATGGGCGGTACAAGCTGGGTGCAAAACAGCCCCGTCATCAGCACAAGCACAATCCAAGGATGTGCAAACTGATAGCTGCTGGATTTTGCAGCCGCATACAGTGCAGGCAAAACCAGAACGGACACTGCGATGATCGGCAGACGAATGTGGCTGCCGATTTGTCCAATGCCATAATAGACGGCTTTGAGAATGGACACGACCGCGGTTGGATGGCTGCCGATCACGCCAGCCCTCACTTGGTTGCCGGGAGCCATCATATTGTAGATGAAGCAGCCCAAAAACAATGCCCATAGCCCTGTGAATATCCAAGCTTTAGCATCCTTCTTCCAAAAAAGCCATGCGATCATGAGCGCGTATATACACAGTCCAAAGAGCCCTCCGCCATAGCTGCCGCCGCCCAGCAGTATCATTAATATGATTTGCACCGCGGACAATAGGGCGATGCGCCCCTTTGTCTTTGCATCCAGCAATTTTGCAGACAGCGCAAAGCTCAGCACGAGCAAGGCATATATAAAGGAATTGCCAATACCACCGTTAAACCAATAGAAGGCTTCGCCTGCATTGGGCACAAACTGAATCATGAGCATAAGGGTTAGCGAGCAGATGATGACCGTGTATTCTTTTGACACACCCAGCTTTCGAAACACCACCCACAGAAAATACCCAAAGCAAAGAATAAACGCCGTGAGCAAAACAAACGTGCCGATAAAGTAGAGGCTTTCCGAAAATATACCCGGCTGAATATTGCTTAAAAAAGTGCCTGTATAGGTGCCTTGCCACGTTTGGCGAACGTCTTGGGATTTCTCGGCGGCGGCGGTGATGACTTGCACAATGCTGCCAGTCTCAGTCCATACCTTGTGAGCATCCGCTGAAAATCCATAATCATCGTAATAGGGGTGATTGTAAAATGATATAGCATATAGCGGAATGGTGCTCAATACAAAAATGGCGATGCAAAGCCACATCAAAATGCGGACTGAAGTACTCGACCTGGGATCGCTCGCTCTCATCACTTTTCCACTCCCTTCGCCTAAGACTCATTTGATTGGTAATGATAGATATACCAATTTAATATTATAGCATATCTGCGTCAAGTTGACCAGTTTCAGCGCGGAAAATGGCGTTTTCCGGCATATTAGGGGCATGCAATAACCTCCGCAGAAAAAGCCACCGCCTCCTTATCGGAAGTGGTGGCTTTGTAGATCGTTTGAATGATTATCTGCGCCCGTATTTCTTCACGATCGCCAGAATGCTGCTAGTGAGCTTGTTTTGCTCCTTCTTGCTGCGTTTCTCCATGTATTCAACAACGTTCTGAAGTTTCTGCGCTGCGAGCATAAGCTGCGAATAGCTCTGTGTAGTTGGCGCTTTGCTCTTCTTTGCAGGAACTTGCGGTACTTCTGCTGCCTTGGGCACATCGCGCTGGGGCAGTGCATCCAGTGCTGCTGCATTCTTGGAAGGCTTCTTGAGCTTTACTTGGTTGCCTTCCTGCACCATCGCAAGCGGTGTCAGCTCCCAGCTCTCGCCATTGTAGGGAGCACCGGCATCCAGTCCCAGTTCATCGCGAAGGCGGGCTGCAAACGTATCTGCCACTGCGTCCTCGCCATGTACCACAAATACATGCTCAGGCTTTGGATCAAAGGTGGATACCCACTTCATCAGCCCATTGTTATCCGCGTGTCCGCTGATACCCGACAGCTTGCGAATGGTTGCATGCACCTCAACGCTCTCACTAAACAGCTTCACCTTCGGTGCGCCGTCTACCAAGCTGCGTCCAAGCGTACCAACGCTTTGGTAGCCTACAAACAGCACCGTTGCCTCGGGACGCCATAGGTTATGCTTTAGGTGATGGCGAATACGGCCCGCATCGCACATGCCGCTAGCCGAAATAATGACCTTGGGTTCATGGTTTTCATTGATCAGCTTGCTCTCGTCTGCGCTCACCGCAATGCGAAGCCCGTCAAACTGAATGGGGTTCACGCCCTTGCGCAAAAGCTCAACCGTATCAGCGTCCGCACACTCCAGCGTGTTCTCATTAAACACATTGGTGGCTTCGATCGCAAGCGGGCTATCCAAATAAACAGGGAAATTGTCATGCCCATGTATGCGCTTCTCCTGCTTAATCTGGCGAATGAAGTAAAGCAGTTCCTGCGTTCTGCCAACAGCAAAGCTCGGGATGACCACATTGCCGCCGCGATCAAATGTCGTTTGCAGAATCTCTGTCATTTCCTTGATATAGTCCGGAACAGGACCGTGGCTTCTATCGCCGTAGGTTGATTCCATGATCACAAAATCAGCCTTCTGCATGTACTGGGGATCACGGATAAGCGGCTGGTGCAGGTTGCCGATATCGCCTGAGAATACAATGGTTTTTCTGACATCGCCCTCGGTAATATTCACTTCAACGGAAGATGAGCCAAATAAATGCCCCACATCAACCAAGCGAATCGATATGCCTTCGCATACCTCTACCTGCTCTTGATAGCGGCAAGGGACAAAGAGCTCATGGGTTTTGATGGCATGCTCTTGGGTGTAGAGCGGCTCAACAAGCGGTCTGCCCGCGCGCTGATTCTTACGGTTTTTCCACTCTGCATCGCTCTCTTGAATATGCGCGGAGTCAAGGAGCATGATGCGGCACAGATCGGTTGTTGGATAGGTGGCAAAGATTTGACCGCGGAATCCATTCTTGTAAAGCAGCGGAAGATACCCGCTGTGGTCAATATGCGCATGCGTTAAAAACACATAGTCGATTAATGACTCTGAAATCGGAAGCGCGGCATTCTCATATAGATCCACACCTTGTTCCATGCCATAGTCAATCATGATGTTCTTGCCACATGCCTGCAAAAGAAATCTGCTGCCTGTGACTTCGTGTGCTGCGCCTAGAAAAGTCAGTTTCATGATGTCTTTCCCTCCCAACATTTTGGTGGTGTTCCTCCGTAGTATCTGTTTATAGTTCATCGATCAGCTGGCGAAGCTGATGCTCGATTTCGTTTGCTGCGTGCTGATAGCACTGATCATCCATGCCGTATGGATCGGATATAGACGGCGAAAAGCTCTGAATCCGAAGCATCGGATATCTGGCTTGAAGTCCCAATATATGCCGATCTGTCAGCCCGACGATGATGGATACATCATGCACAAGCCGCTCTGATAACGGCTGGGACTGATGGCTTGACAGTGAAAGACCGCGGGCTGCCATGGCATGCTGTGCGCCAAGGGACGCGGGTTCGCCATTTGCTGCATAGAGTCCCGCTGATATCGCGCGTAAATCCGTGCGCCCGCGCTCCTTGGCAATCGCGTTGAACATACACTGCGCCATTGGGCTTCTGCACGTATTGCCTGTGCATACAAAGAGTACCGTTGTCATCGCATTACCTCCTTGTGTCTACAAAACCAACGATCGCATCCGCGTCAATCACATGAAAAGCAGCCGCACGGCTCAATCGGTTCATGATCGCAAGACCAATGCCTTCTGCAGGAAGAATCTCGCAGGTGAGGATATCGATCTTCTCGTCATCAATTTGCCTCAGCACTGCAAAAAGCTTATGGGCGATGGTTTCTGGACGCGAAAGGCTGCCGATGGACAATACCGATTGCCCTTCATACGCGGGCAAATGCTCCTCAAAGGCAAGAATGCGCGCCGATCTGCCCACATTGACCGTATCCTGATACATCTTTTTGCAAAGATGCTCTACATTGGATTGTTCGCCCTTCACCAGCGTCAGCTGACCCGAGGGGGCATAGTGGCGGTAGCGCATGCCCGGAGACAGCGCCTTTTCGCCTTCCTTCAAGGGGCGCAGAACGCTATCTGATACCCGCACCTCGGGGAGTACCGTCAGCAGTAGTTCAGGCGTGATACCGCCTGGGCGCAGCACAGTCGGAACTTCCGCCGTCATATCAAGCACTGTGCTTTCAAGCCCAACCTGGCAAGCCCCTCCGTCCAAAATGATGGGCAGCTTGCCATATAGATCATGATATACATGCATGGCGGTTGTGGGGCTTGGCTTGCCGCTTGTGTTGGCACTGGGTGCAGCCACGGGCACACCGCTCATCTCCAGCAGCTGAAGCGCTACTGGATGGGACGGGATGCGAATGGCTACGCTGTCAAGTCCTGCGTTTGCAACCGCCGGAATGATCGGCTTCTTGGGCATCAGGAGCGTTAATGGCCCCGGACAAAAAGCGCACATCAGCCTGCGCGATACATCGCTGATTTCGCAAAGCCCTTCAGCTGCTTGGATGCTAGGCACATGAATGATTAGCGGATTATCCGCAGGACGTGCCTTCGCTGCAAAAATCGCACGAATTGCCTCTTCGTTCAGCGCATCGCCGCCAAGTCCATAAACGGTTTCAGTGGGCATGCCCACCAAGCCGCCCTCCCTGAGGGTCTGCGCCGCCAGCCAAATATTTTCGTCCGTAGGGGTCAATATCTTTGTATTCATCGCTTATCGTTCTCCAAATTCCTTCAGCTTTTCAGCTTGCTCCGCGAGCAGCAGCGCATCAATCACTTCGTCCAAATCACCATCGAGGATATCATCAAGGCGATAGAGCGTGAGACCAATGCGATGATCCGTGACGCGACCCTGCGAAAAATTGTAGGTGCGGATACGCTCGCTGCGATCACCCGTGCCGATCTGGCCTTTACGGTGCTCGGCATACTCGCTGTCCTTTTCTCCGCGCAGCTTGTCATAAAGGCGGCTCTTGAGCACCTTCATCGCCTGATCGCGGTTCTTGATCTGGCTCTTCTCGTCTTGGCAGGTAACCACCAAGCCCGTTGGAATGTGCGTGACGCGAACGGCACTATCGGTCGTGTTAACGCTCTGCCCGCCATGGCCTGTGGAGCGATACACATCCACGCGTACATCGTTTGGATTGATGTTGATCTCCACATCCTCCGCCTCAGGCAATACAGCAACCGTGCACGTACTCGTATGCGTACGTCCGCCCGATTCGGTGCTAGGCACACGCTGAATGCGGTGCACGCCGCTTTCATAATGCAGCAGATTAAAGGCACCATGCCCGTTAATGGTAAAGACCGCTTCCTTTACGCCGCCAAGCTCCGTCATATTATAGTTGATCGGCTGTACACGAAAACGATGGCGCTCCGCATATCGCGTATACATGCGCAGGAGCAATGCGCCAAACAATGCCGCCTCGTCCCCGCCCGCACCCTGACGAATTTCTACCACTACATTGCGGTCAGCATCCGGATCTTTGGGAAGCAGCAGCAACCTCAGCTGCTTCTCTTGCTCTTCTTTATCCCCTTGCAGCTCTTCAATCTCCATTTGTGCAAGCTCTGCCATATCGGGCTGGGAAAGCAATTCCTGTGCGTCTTTGATTTCTGATAATGTCTTTTGGTAAGCCTGATATGCCTTTACGGAAGGCTCGAGAGCTGCATGCTCCTTGAGGAGCTTTTGCCACAGTGGCTGATCGGCGATGATTTCGGGCTGACTTACAGCTTCCGAAATTTCTTGATATCGACCAATCATCCAGTCAAATTTATCAAACATTGGTTTCACTCGCTTTCGGTATTTAATAGGTTCATATAAAAGAAACGCTATTAAATGCCGCTATGTGGGATTGCTCGACGCATGCGCACAGACAATGCGCTCATGCCCATACAGGTCCCTGTGAATATGGACATCGCATAGATTGCTGTTGCTGGTGAAAAGTGCAGCTACCTGCTTTGCCTGATCGTCGCCGACCTCCACAGCCAGCATGCCGCCAACCGCTAGAAACTCGTCCGCTTTGGCTGCTATGCGGCGGTAGAAAACATAGCCATCATCGCCCCCATCAAGCGCCATTCGGGGCTCGAGCATCACTTCGGGTTGAAGCGTATCGCAGTCAAGGCTTTTGATATAGGGTGGATTGGAGAGAATCAGGTCAAATCTTTCGCCGCAAACAGGCTCCAGCAAATCACCCTGCAAAAAGCGAACCTCCGCTCCGTTTCGCTTGGCATTCATTTTTGCCACTTCCAAAGCACCCTCACTCAGGTCAATCGCCGTCACAGTTGCCAAAGGAACCTCGTGCTTTAGGGTTGTGGCGATTGCGCCGCTTCCTGTGCAAAGATCAAGCGCCGATGCATTCGTGTGCGCCTTCAAAAAAGCCAGCCCCAATTCGCAAAGCGTTTCCGTTTCCTGACGCGGAATCAGCACGCGATGATCCACATAGAAATCCAGTCCATAAAAACACTGCTCCGATAGCAGGTATTGAAGCGGCTGTCTTGTGGTACGCGAAAGCAGGAGCGACGATAAGCGTTGCTCCTGCTCACTATTGAGTGTACGATCACCGTTTAAGCGTAGCTCAAGACTTCCTAATCCCAAAATGGAGGATAGGATCAGCAATGAATCCTGCAAGGGGTCAGGGATAGAAGCTGCCTCCAATACATCGGCAGCATGCTTAATAGCTTGTTGAATGGTCATCGTTTCTAGTCATTCTCCAGCAGTTTCTTGTTCGGATACATCTTCGCTCGTGATTTCTTCTGCCACTTGTTCCACCTGCGGTGCAACATAGTTTGGATCAGTCACGCGATAGTCATGGATGATGGTATAACCCTCGGGCGTGGTTTCGCAGCCCTCAGGCAAGCCGTAAAGCGCAACATTCATCGAAACGATTGCAACTTCCAGCATTTCGTCCGTTGGGGGCTTGGTGGTCAGGCGCTGCATCTGCATGCCGGGCCAGCGAAGGATTCTCACGATCTTATTGTCGCTATGGGCAAGGCCCTTGAGCACTTCATAGCTGATGCCTGCAACGATCGGCAGCAATGCCAAGCGGCTGAGCAAACGCCACAAGAAGTTCGTGCCTTGATAACCAACGAGCGTAAAGAGCACGATGGAAATAACGAATACGATCAGCAAAAAGCTTGTACCGCAGCGGGGATGCAGCGTGGAAAACTTCTGCGCATTTTGGGGGGTGAGCGGAAGATCGTTCTCGTTGCAATATACGGTTTTATGTTCTGCGCCATGGTACTCAAACGTACGCCTTACATCAGGCACAGCCGAACAGAACATGATATACCCAATCAAAATCAGAATACGAAGCAAACCGCTCAAAAGGTTGACGAGCCAGTTTGTATCGGGAATCCATGTTTTAAGCAATCTGGCAAACGCTTCGGGAATGACAAAGAAAAGACCGAGCGAAAGAATCACTGCCAAAATAACAGCAACCCCCATCACGATTTTATCAATGCCTTTACCAAGCTTTTTGCTCAGCCAAATTTCGAACTTCGTGGGTTCTTCATCCAATATGCCGAGCATATCGGTGCTTTGCTGTAGTGTGCTCATGCCCATGGAAAGCATCGTTCCCATGTTGATGATGCCGCGCAGGAAAGAGTATCCCATCCATTTATGCTTTTGGGAATAGGGAACATAAGGATTTAATTTTGTTACAATTGTATGATCTGGACGACGCACGGAAACGGCAATTGCGTTGGGCGACTTCATCATGACGCCCTCCATCACAGCTTGACCGCCTATATCTACGCGCTTGGGTGCGGATTGCTTTGTCTTACTCATCGGTAATTCATATCCTTTCTGTATTATCTGTAAAAACACACAGATAAACAAGTTCTATTTTCGACGTGATCATGGGTGTTTCCTGCTTCTTTTATCACATGGATATTACTATCATTTTTGGCAATCAAAAAGAGTGCCGTAAACGGCACTCTGATTGAATGACTTATTCGATGTTAAAACGTTTCTTAAAACGATCAACGCGTCCGCCAGTATCAATAAGCTTCTGCTTACCGGTGTAGAACGGATGACATTTTGAGCAAATTTCGACTTTCAGCTCAGGCTTAACCGAACCTGTTTCGAATGTCTCACCGCACACGCAACGAACGGTAGACTTGCCATATTTAGGATGGATCTTTTCTTTCATGCATTTTCACCTCTTTTGCGCATGCGTCAGTTAGTGCGTAAACCGCAAAACAAATTATAGCATAGTACTAACTGTTTGGCAAGGATTTTTTATCACCTGATTCATTGTTATCCATGCTTGCACTTGTTTACCTCGCTCTTTTTGCCTGCAAGCGGTCCATGTAATGCGGCCAATCCGCTTTCAAATAGTAAATCAGGAACGCGATGGAACTAAGCGACCATGTGATGGGATATGCCCAGTAGATCATCTGGATATCGCCTGTACCACGTGCATAGGCAAGGATATAGGTGACACGGATAAGGCACCAGCACACCAGCATCACAATCATTGGCACAATCGATCTGCCTGCGCCGCGCATGACGCCGGCGATGGCATGGGACAGTGCCAGCAGGAAGTAAAACAGCGTTGTTGTACGGGCATGGAGCACGCCATATGCCACCACCTCAGGATCGCCGTTGAAAATCGCAATGAGCTTTGGTGCCAGCAGGAAGATCGCAATACCAACGCCCTCCGCCAGCAGCAAACTGGTAATCACGCCAAAGCGTGCGCCCTTCTTGGCTCTGCCGTATTCCTTCGCGCCAAGGTTTTGGCTCACAAAGGTTGCAAGCGCCAGCGCGAAGCTATTGATGGGCAGAAAGCCGAAGCCCTCAATCTTTGCATATGCCCCACTACCCGCAACCGCCATCGCGCCATACATATTGATGCTGGACTGCACGACAACGTTGGCAAGTGCAATAATCGAGTTTTGCAGACCGGATGGAATACCCATGTTCAGCACCTGCCTGAGCATGGGCATATCAAAGCGCACCTTTTTAGGCCACACGCGGTATGCGCTGTCAATGCTCATCAAGCGGCGGAAGGCGAGAACGCTGCTGATCGCCTGCGATATGACGGTTGCCCATGCAGCGCCTTCAATCCCCATCCCAAAGCCCACGACAAAAAGAAGGTCCAGCGTCACGTTCAAAACGGATGAGATAATTAAATAAAACAGCGGTCTGCGGCTATCCCCCACCGCTTGGAAAATGCCTGTCGCCGTATTATACAGAACGCTGAAGATCAGACCCGAAAAGAAAATACGAAGGTACAAGATGGAGTTTGGCAGCACGCTCTGAGGTGTGCCCATCCATACAAGCAGCGTTGGTGCCATCAAAACACCCGCCAGCGACACTACTACACCTGCCACAAGACCGAATGCAACCGTTGTATGAATCGCGGTATGCAGGCTGTCATCATCTCTTGCGCCAAAATAGCGCGAAATCACAACACTTGCGCCCGAAAAGATACCGCTGACCAGTCCTACAAGCAAAAAAATAAGACTGCCGGATGAGCTGACGGCAGCGAGTGCATCCTTGCCAACAAAGTTGCCAACCACCAAAGAGTCAACAACACTATAAAGCTGCTGAAAAAGATTCCCCCAAAAGATAGGCAGTGCGAAGCGAGTCATATGTCGCCATACAGAGCCTTCCGTCATAAGTGTAGCGCGTTCGTGCATGGTTTTCTCCTTTTGTCATTAGCATGTGATGCGCCCGTATCGCAGCGCAATGAATCAATTATACTCTGTTTAAAGCCAAATGCAACTCAAGATTGCGCGCTTTCTGCCGCCCTCGGCTTTTTGCCAAGACCAAACTTTAGGTAGGAAATAAATAAAATGGCGCAGAGGATGCCAAGGCCGTTGAGAATCTGCTGCGGGTATGCAAAGAACTTGAGTTTTCCATCAAGGGCACCAAGCAGCACGCCCGCCAGCGATGTCACCAAAAAGCCGAAGGCACCCGATATCGCCGCACTGATTGCAAACTTGATCGTACGGTGCTCTGGCGGCAATAGCTCGAGCTTGATCCCAAAGAGTCCCACACCGATGAAGCTCCATGCAACCGAACTGAGCAGTTGCATCCCAGCATAGAGGATGTTGGCATTTTGAGGCACCATGAGCATCCACGCGCCGTAATGCACCGCAAAGACCATCAGCACATAACGCAGCATCCGCGCCATGCCTAGGCGGTCTGCAAACCGCCCCATCTTAGGCGAGAGCAGCATTCGAACCACGCTGCCTGCAAATGCAATAATGGAAAGATACGAATAGGAAAGCGCCATTTGCTTAACCGAATAACCCGCATTAAAGGGCGATGCAATGTTAAAGGTAAGTGCCCACAGGCAGTCAATCGTCAGCACTTTTCGAAAGGTGGGCTCGGCCAAGCAAAAGCGAATCTGCTTGATAATGCCCTTTGCCGCATGCGCCGTTTCGGCAGGGATCGGTTCAACACGCGTGAATAGCAGCAGCCCAACCACGCACAGCACTGCAATCACGCCGCCCATTGCCGCATAAGCTGCCACTGCATTTTCGCCATTGCTCTTATCCAGAATGCTGCCGCCAAGGAGCAGGAACAGCGATAGAACAGCCATGGTGATGGCGTCCTTGGTGCCAAAATAGCTGCCGCGGATTTCGATGGGCACAAGCTCTGAAATCCAGCTGGCATTTGCCGGCGAGCCCATCGCGAGCGCAATGCGGCTGATCAAGTAAAACGCGACCAGCAACACCGTCTTCACCTCAAGGGACACGGGCAGAAGCGGAATAAAGAACATCATCGCCAGCCAAATTCGCTGAAAATGCGTGATGCACGAAACGCGTTTTCGATTGTTGCGCAAACTGGCAAAGCGCAGGGTCAAAAGTTGCATCAATGCCATGAAGCTGCCGCTGGAATTGATAATGCCCATGGCGGAGTCCGATATCCCAAGATGAACCATTAGCGCCGCTAAATAAATACCGTTACCAAGCGTATCGGCAGTGGTCATCGTGGCTTCGCCCATGGCAAAGAACAGGCGGCTCTTTTCATCAGTCGCCATCTTCTTCCATTTGCGGTAGGGAAGGGAGTTTTTGATCATCTCTTTTTCCTCAGAAACGGTAGTTGGTAAAAATGGTATGGATTACGGGATATATCCGCAATCACCCTGACTATGCCATAGTGGGTAGGGGTTGTCAATAGGGGCTGCTTGATGTTACGTATATGAAAATACAGAGGCAATGAAGCAGAGCGCAGTTTCTTTCAAAACGTCACGATGATCAATCTCATGGGCGACATAAGTTGTATTGGAATAATACAATCTCACAAATGATAGGTATCGGTTGTTTCGTCAAATTCTTTTTTCGGCAGAGGAGCGACTGCATCACGAAAATCTTCCAGTACTGAGGTTCTGCCCCCGAAGCTGATATAACGGAGTTCGCCTTCTTTGGACTTAAAAACAACGCGCAGATAGTCGGTCGTTCCAGTACGCTCTATCGTATCATACGAACCGGATATAGTCTTATAGGTAGTCGAACCAGCAGAATAAGATGTTTTTTCGCAGGTGATGGAGATGATTTGATTTCTGTCGATGGATATATTAGCTTTCTGATTTCGAACTAAAAAACACTCATCGTCCATTGAAATGATACATTCACCGCGTATTTTCATATCATCAAGCCCTGCAAGATAATGGACAGACGCAGTTGCAATGGCTTTTTCATCAATTGCCGACTTTTTTGACTCGCGTTTCCACTTGGATTGTGAGGCAAACCAACCAAGCGGCATTCCGAAGAATATCGCCATTAAAACGCCTTCCAGATAATTAAATTCCAAGGAACTTGAGGGATAAGTCAACCTGAAGTATACGGGAATCACCATACAGAAAATGACCAATATAATGATAAAACCCCATACCATATAACGCTTTGACCACTTATTCATATAGAATTCCTCCATGATTTCATCGATTGGCTTATTTCCATTGCCTTGTACACGTTCGTAAACAACGCTTTTTCTGCCAACATTCACAGCCTAATCTTAGCATACAGATCAAACGGTGTAAATAATGAGTGAGGATAGTGCGTTGCCTATTATAAAGATTGTTCGCGGCAAAGGCGAACTCAAAACCGACTGCAAATCATCTGATTCACAGTCGGTTTTGGGTTGCCTTTAAGAGTCCATTAACGCTTGCGGTTCTTCATATGGAATGTCTCCAGCAAGACAGAACTACATCTTTTCGACGCCTATTAAATTTCCATCTTCATCATAGACAGTTTCAACAAAAATGTCTCCAACGCCCCAAGACTGATACATGAAGTAGTCGCCATTGTTTTTTCCATCGAAGAATATTTTGACGAATTCTCCTTGGTAGTACACATTTGGTAATAGGCTGCAGACGGTTCCAATAATCGTTATGCCATAGTCCGCATAAGGTGCAAAGTCGATGATGAATTCAGTTGAATCAGCGTCATCCGCTGTCTCTATCAAATCTGTATCATTTTGTTCAAACCCTGTATCCCAGTCCATGTGATCGCGGTCGCTTATGGAAATGCTAACGAGAGCATTAGTAGTATCAGTATTGTCAGTTTGTATGTGCTGCATACAGTAGAAAGGTTCACCATCTAAGCGCAGCCTTCCATCCTTGTCATAAGATATATCAAACGACCCATATTGGGGATCGGGTTTCCAATTGTTCGTCCTGGGCGCACTGTCATCTAAGTTTGCATCGATGATGGGGGCAGAGCGATGTCTTGGGGCTGGGGAGTAGCTGGTGATGCTGCGAATGCCGTTGCCAGAGCAAATATTAGCAGCGCCGCTAAAACAATGGATGTAAGTGACGATTTTTTATATTTCATAATTGCAGTGATCCTTTCTTCGGCTGCGTTTTTACTAAAGCCGTTATAAAGTGGTGTAAACTGACTCCGCTGCTCTGCCATGCGACTGAGTGAATAGGCATAGTTGGTCTTTGTATTGATGCCAAAATGCGATACTACCATTTCGTCACAGGTGACTTCCAAGTCCCTGTTCACCAGTACAAGCATAAGCCATACCAGCGGGTTGAACCAATGAACGCACAGCGCAAAAACGAAAATCAACTTCCATAGCATGTCAAAACGCCTGATGTGGTAGTATTCATGGAGAAGAACATATTGTACCTGTTGTTTGTCCTCCCAGTTCATTGTCTTTGGCATAATGATGCGTGGTTTGATCACACCTACCGCAATCGGGGTCGTAATTTTATCTGATTGCATAATGGCAAGGGGTCGTATCAACTTGTTTTGAGCAAGCCATTCATCCAGCAACGCATCATGAATGGGAAGCGCAGACCGCAGCGCCCTGTCATTCTTGATGTATACAATCACAAAGAAGCTAAACAGGATCATCATACCCGCAAGCCATACCATCGTTATCGGCGTGATGACACTGCCTGCCTCTGGCATTATCCCGATAAACTGCTTTGCCGGGGCTGTGCCTTCGCTTCCTATTGGCATTGCATTTGGAGCGAGGGCTATGAGTGTGCTTGGCACGATTGGTTTTGCCATTCCATTCATCACGCTATAAACACTGAAGCGTGACGGGATGGAGACAGGCACGAGAAGGCGCAGCAGTGCAATGCCCCACAATACAAGAAACATCTTCTTAGGCAGCTTATTCAATGCGGATGATACGCTCATTTCCAGAACACTCATACTTGCCACCTCATTTTAGATTTTCGTCAATTTGCTTGAGACGATTGATGTCATGTTCGGTCAGCTCACTGCCGCTCAAAAAAAGCGGATAAAAAGGCTTCGGCAGATCCATCGAATAGTTTACCGATCAACTCCATTGTCTCCTGCTGCTGCACCTGTTCCTTTGTAATCAGCGCCTTGCAGGTGAAATTGGGCTCGTAGCGCTCAATCGCTCCTTTTTCAACGAGTTTTTAACCACGATATAGGTCGTGTTTCGGTTCCAGCCTGTTTGCTCCCTGAGAATAATCGCAAGCTGACCCGCGGTTAAATCGCCTTCTTTCCATAAGGCTTCCATGACCTTTAGTTCAGAATCAAATAATTTCATTTTCATGGCGACCGCTCCTGACTATTGTGATAGTTAGTAGTATTTTCAAAGATATTTCGTTTGAGGGGCTCATTCCCGACCACGATGCCCCTTTATTTAGGGTCAGAATCAGGGTCAAAACATCATAAAACCCTTGCGAGAGTAACTCTCACAAGGGTTTTACTTGGTGCTGAAGGCGGGACTCGAACCCGCACGCCCATAAGACAGGAGATTTTAAATCTCCGGCGTCTGCCATTCCGCCACTCCAGCATGAACTTATATATTATGAATCAAAGCGAAAATATTGTCAATCCCCAAAGCAAAGATTCTCTGCTTTTAGCGGAATAAAGCTGTCTTCATACAAAAAAACCACCTAACGATAAAAAACTATCAGTAGATGGGGTCTTTTGTTTGGAGGTGCCACCCGGATTTGAACCGGGGAATAAAGGTTTTGCAGACCTTTGCCTTACCGCTTGGCTATGGCACCGTGTGTGGAGCGGTAGACCAGATTCGAACTGGCGACATCCACCTTGGCAAGGTGGCACTCTACCACTGAGCTACTACCGCACACGTGGTGCCTTGGGGCGGAATCGAACCACCGACACGTAGATTTTCAGTCTACTGCTCTACCGACTGAGCTACCGGGCCAGATCGTGGTGGGAACAACAGGGCTCGAACCTGTGACCCTCTGCTTGTAAGGCAGATGCTCTCCCAGCTGAGCTATGCTCCCGATCTGTATTGTCGCTCACTCTCGCGGCGACGTGTTATATCTTACAT
>JAAYIN010000127.1 GCA_012523405.1 Clostridiales bacterium | reverse complement strand
CAAGAGAATCTATACCATTGAAAACGGCTCCCGTGAGCTGGCTCTCGTCAGGGAAAAGGACGGCAGGGTGGTCAATTCGGTCATCCATACCCTGACCCGCGACAGCGACAATGACCGCCAGCGCATCGACCAGACCAATCTCCTGGACTACGCGCTCCGCTTTAACCCGGACATCATCGTGGTGGGCGAGATGCGTGGGGCGGAAGCTAATGCCGCACAGGAGGCAGCCCGAACCGGCGTGGCGGTGCTGACCACCATCCACTCCAATTCCTGTGAAGCCACCTACCGCAGAATGGTGTCCCTGTGCAAACGTGCGGTGGATATGTCCGACCAGACCCTCATGGACTATGTCACCGAAGCCTATCCCATTGTGGTGTTCTGCAAACAGCTTGAAAACAAGCAGCGCCGCATGATGGAAATTCAGGAGTGCGAAATCCTGCCGGATGGCACAAGGCGCTACCGGCCGCTGTTCCAGTATGTCATTACCGAAAACCGCATGGAGGACGGGAAATTCATCATCGAGGGTACACACGCACAGGTCAATACCATCTCGGACAGCCTTGCCAAGCGGCTGCTGGAAAACGGTATGCCCCAGGCGGTCATTGAGAGCCTGCGGGGAAAGGAGGCGCAAAGCGCATGACAACGGTACTTTTAATCGCCTGCATCGGTATGATCGCAGGTTTTTTTATTTTGCTCGGTCTCACGCCAATGGAGTTCACGGCTGCGGTATTCGGAAAGCTCACCGACAGGCCCAAGTCCCTCCGGGACGAGGTGGACGAATTCACCCGCAGGAAAAAACAGTCCTATCTGCGCCGTGAAATTGCCGAGGTGCAATCCATCCTCAAGGTAACCGGCAGATCGGCGCGCTTTCCCATGCTCTGCGCCCTGTCCCTGCTATTCTTTGCCGTAGGCGCATCCATCGCCGTCATGCTCTCGAACTTTTTCCTTGTTCCTGTGATGGCGGCAGGCTGTATGTTCCTGCCCTTCTGGTGGGTAAAGCTTACGGCCAGCCACTTCAAAAAGGACATTGCGGCGGAGCTGGAAACGGCACTCAGCATCATCACCACGGCCTACCTCAGAAACGAGGACATCCTGACGGCGGTGGAGGAAAATATCCCATACCTGAACCAGCCTGTTCTGTCAGTTTTCAAGGGATTTGTGTCCCGTGTCAGACTGGTTGACCCCGATGTGACGGCGGCGCTCCATGACCTGAAAGACCGAATTGATAACGCTGTATATGTCGAATGGTGCGACGCCCTCATTGCCTGCCAGCATGACCGCAGTCTGAAAACTACCCTGACGCCCATTGTCAGCAAGCTGTCGGATACGCGGGTGGTCAACGGCGAGCTGGAAAACATGGTCTTTGAGCCCCGAAAGGAATTCATCATCATGCAGATTCTGGTGGTAGGCAATATCCCGCTCATGTATTTTTTGAATCAGGACTGGTACCACACACTGATGCACACCCCCCTGGGGCAGATTATCTTGACCATCTGCGCCGCCGTGATTTTTATATCAACGGCATTTGTCATCAAGCTAACCCAGCCCATCGAGTATAGGAGGTAATGCCAATGACTGTAAAAGACCACATCATCGCAGGACTGAACGAAATGAAACAGTCCGGCGAAATCAACGAATATGTTCACGAACTGCTCCTGACAAGGGTGGACAGCATGACAGCAATTATAAGCGGTTGCGGCAGTATTGCCGAAGCAATCAACGCCGAGCTGTACGGTCTTGACATGGAGCCAAGCTACACGGCCTACGGCGAAGTGATGACTCCTGTCTCCCGCGAGGAAGCTCTGAAGCTGTTCGATTCCGATACCCCTATCTATCTCATTTACCCTGATAACACAGAGGGACTGTGCGAGGATCGCGGTGAAATCGAAAACGGCGATTTTCACTTTGCGGCAGAACACAATGAACCGCAGAGCCTTTTGCAAAGTCAAATTATGTAAGGAGGATGCCGATAACCATGACCATTTATATTGTTTTATTTGGAGTCCTCCTTGGGTTAGGGCTCTTTTTCATTGCCGCCGATCTGCTGCGGCTGCCCACACTCGCCACACAAAAGGCGATGCTGTCGGCAGGAAAGCAGGCCAAAGCAACCCCCAAAACCACCGATACACTGCTGCGAAACGCCGCCGTCCGGCTCTCCCGGTACATCCGTATGGATGAGTATAAAAAAAGCCGAATGGTAAATGTGCTGTCGGCGTCGGGGCTTTCCGACACGCCGGAGCTGTTCACGGCAATGGCAGTCGTCAAGGCGATGAGTATTGCGCTTTGCATCATTCCCTGCCTTATCGTCCTGCCTCTGCTTGCCCCCATTGTGCTGTCTGCCGCCATACTGGTCTACTTCAAGGAAATCCGCAAAGCGGATGAGGCTCTGGCAGCCAAGCGAGGTAAAATTGAACAAGAGCTGCCCCGCTTCGTGGCGACCATCACCCAAGAGCTGAAAGCCAGCCGGGATGTGCTGTCCATGCTGGAAAATTTCAAAAGAAATGCGGGCGATGACTTTGCCGCAGAGCTTGATATCCTCACGGCGGATATGCGCTCCTCCAGCTACGAAGCGGCGCTGACGAGGTTCGAGGCGAGGTTCAATTCGCCCATGCTCTCGGATATTACCAGAGGGCTTATCGGCGTACTGCGCGGGGATGACAGTGCCGTCTATTTTCAAATGCTCAGTCACGACATGAAGCAGTTGGAGCTTCAGCGGCTAAAAGCACAGGCCATGAAAATCCCACCGAAAATCCGGGTGTTCTCCTTTGCCATGCTTATGTGCTTTCTTATGACCTATATGGCAATTATTGTATATGAAATCATCACATCCCTCTCCGGGATGTTTTAGGGAGGTGCGAACGAAATGACGGAAAAGGAAATGATGGAGCTTCTGCGAAAAAAGCTCGACAGGAATATGGCCCTATACCAAAGAGAGTGGCAGCAAAAGCCAGCCTCTGAGCTGGTGGAGATGGCAAACGAAATTGCCGCTGCAAAGTTTGTATACGGCGAGCTGTCTGGCAGCAGCTATTCCCCCGAATATATGGAGTACCTGCTCCGGTTTGAAAACCCGCTGGAGGTCGTAAAGGATCAGTGGATTTCGGAGCAAACCGTTGATTTCAGCGAGGAACTGAACCATGCGCTTTGGACGCTGTGGGACAAGGGAGATGCGGAATCGGAGTATGCCATGGACCCGGAATATGCGCCTGTTTCTGCGGAGGAAGAAAGAGTCACCGTGCGGGAATTTATTGAACGCCACCCGGATGCTACATTTGATATGATGACGCCCGGCGGTTATGTGTACCTGACGCCCGAAACAGCACAGCTTTTGCTGTCCGGCCAAAGTGTAAAAGGAAATCCCGGCAGCTCTGAATATGCCAGAGATGTCCCTGCGAAGGAACTGCTGGATCAGGAGATTTGTACCGCCGATTTCAGCAAAGGTGCATGGCATGTGTTAAGTGATCACAACTATGAGCCGAGGCAGGAGCAGACCCCTTTTGAACAGGGGGTGACTATGTGCTGAAAATCTTGAGAAATAAGCGTGGCGAGGGATATATTGATGTAGCGGTGCTGGTGCTGTGCGCCATGCTGGTCATTGCCCTTGCAGTGAAGGTGTTCCCCGTCTATATCCAAAAGCAGCAGATCGACACCTTTGCCGTGGAGCTCATGCGGGAAGCAGAAATCGCAGGACAGGTGGGCAGCGAAACCAGCCGCCGTGAGCAGTTTCTGCGGGAAAAGACCGGACTCTCTCCTACGGTGACATGGTCCAAAATCGGCAGGATTCAGCTCAACGAAGAAGTCACGGTGACGGTCACCTATCAGACCAACATCGGATTGTTCGGTGGATTCGGTTCCTTCCCGATTACACTCAGGGCTGATGCTGCGGGAAAGAGCGAGGTGTATTGGAAATGATGGATAGAATCAGACAAATCTTAAAGGACAAAAGCGGCTCTGGCTTTCCCCTCATCATCGCCGTCACCCTATCGCTGGTGATTATCTTTACCGGCATTTCGGAATATTTCCGGCTTATGATCGTGGCGCAGGGTGTGCGGGATGCGGTGCAGACCGCCGTCATCTCCACCGTCAACGACAACTATGACGATGTGTATCACGGTGTGCGGGAAGGTTATAGCGGAGCCTACCAGCCCATTGCCGAGGATTTTGAGGAAAGTCTCGATTACGGTGATGTCTATGAGAGGCTGGACGGTGTACTTGGACTTTCCTACAGCGGAGGCTATCATGAAAAACGCACTTCGGACGGCAAGCTGGAATTTAAAGTGTGGAATCTGGAGGTGGATATCCGAAACGCTCCCTTTGCGTCAGGCGACCAAACCTCTGCCCGCTTTGAAGCTGACAGCACCATCATGCTGGAGGTTCCCGTATCCTTTGGTGGAAAACTGCTGCCGCCTATGCGCATCAAGGTCAAGACCGGCGCCGGATACACACCGAGGTTTTAACTTTACGGAAAGGTTTTTTATAATAATGATAGACTTTTTGAGAAGTTCATGGTAGGGTGTGACTTAACAAGGAGACTCTCAAAATATGACAAATAGGAGGACACTCTTATGAAAAATATGAATGATAAAACGAAGAAATGGTTGACTGTAACCGGCTGCCTCGCCCTCTGTGCGGTGCTGGTGGTGCTGATTGGGCAGCAGTTCATAACTCCAAAGCCGGTGGACAATCCGTTTCCGCCCCAAAGCTCCGAGGTGAGCAATGTGACGGTAGACCCGAAGGTGCCGGACAGCACAGAGAAAGAGATCATCGTAACCCCTCCCGACACCACCCAGCCGACAAGTTCGGACAATGGCGCGGTTTCCAGCGGTACAGAGCAGACCATCCAGGGCGATGTGAGCAAACCGGAATATACGGAGGAACAGCTCACCGATCCCTCACAGAAGCCTAACGGCGAAAAGGTCACCGAACCGCCGACAGCGGTGGATCATAACAACGTGGAACAGCCCAAGGATACGCCTAAAGCAGATAATCAGCCACAAGGCGGTGACACCAAGGACGGCAAGATTTATGTACCGGGCTTCGGGTGGATTACTGACAATGGCGGAGGCGGTCAGGGTACTACTGTGGACGGTGACGGCGATATCAATAAACAGGTCGGCAACATGGGGGAATAACAAAATACTTTCGCAGGGCACGGTTGAAATATACCGTGCTTTTATTTTGCAAAAAAGGAGGCCGCAATGAAAAAAATATTTAAAAGTGCAGCCAGTCTCATACTGGTTCTTTGCCTGTTCTGTCCCCTAACCGTGTTTGCCGACACTGGCGGGAGTGGAAATATCGACGGCGGCGGCGGAGGCATGGGAAGCGGAACCAGCACCAACACATGGAGCGGCGGCAACGAGGGTGTTCGAATTACTGTGGTTCGTGCAAGTGATCATGTAACGATCACTGCGCCGATAGATTTCACAAATAAGAAACCCGACAACATTCGTGTTCATTTTGGAAAGGTGAGCAAGCTGTCTTATGGCTACGGCCAGCAACTGACCCCTACAACAAGCGTGTATCATTATATCAATCCAGCCCAAACCATTCCCCGCATTATCAGCACCACCGGCAACAACAACATCGCCGCCATTAAGAAATATTTCTGCTCGGAATATGTCATCAAACGAATTGCGGATGTCACAGGCATGAATTACGATGTTTTAATCGGCGGTGAGTATAAAATTCTCTTAGAACCCATCGCCTACTACAAGTTTGAGGGCACTATGATTGCTACCACTGCTACCGAAGCGGCCCTGTATGATGAACAGGTCAGCGGTCTGCTCAGAAGCAGAATGGTGTCCCTCACTCATAAGAATCTGCCTCTCGCTATGTTTCTGGAGGTAGGCGACCTCGGCTATCCCGCATGGGGAGGCAGTAAGACCAGCGCCGCATCCAATGCGGATATCAAGTCCAGCCTTGGGCTTGGCATTGTCCGTTTTACGGAAAAGCCGGAGGAACCTCAGATTGACGCCTACGATTATGAGTACCGTGTAAACACTGATGTCATCACGGCGGTCAGAGTCAGCGGCGGCCAGTCCGACCCCGACAGGCCTACCCGTGTCAGCTTTAATATCGGCGGGCAAACCTACAGTGCGGGCAATGTTTACTATCCCGAAGGCGACAGTCAGCTTGCGTGGGTGAAATGGAAAACTCCCGCCACCGAACAGAACATGACCATCCAGGTGACGGTATCCGGTCCCGGAAGCACTGCCAAGACTACCCTCAATGTGAAAATCATTGACCTTGACAAGAACCCTCCACCCAATCCCGTAGCCGATGACCGCAACGGCGGCTTCCAGTCTGTCTCCATGCCAAGCAGGGCGGTAAAAAACACAGCAAGCTGGAGTATCTGGCGTCCGTGGTGGCAGGCGTATTGGGTGTGGCACAGTGATTATGACGATGAAGGAAACGACAATGGATACTGGTGCGATCACGGATGGTATGAATTTGATCTGGACAATTACAGTGCCAGCCTGACCTCTTCCATGAGCATCAAGTGTGACAGCAATAACCCGACTGCCAGCGGCCGGACGATGAAATCGGGATATGGGATCAACCAGACCGTCACCGGAAGTATCAGCTCCAACCAAAGCTCGGCGGTTACCCAGCCGCAGAACGCGGTCAGTTATTTCCCCGAATTCGGCTATGAAACCTATTGGAGATTGCTGGAGCGTATGGGATCAGGACGGTTTGAGTTTCAAAAAAACAACTACTCCACCTATAAAAACCGCACGCATTTCAGCCCGATTTGGATGCCGGACGGAACCTATACTATCAACACATGGCTCATTGATGGGTGGACGCCGGACGGGATGCTGTCGGCTAACCTCACAGACAGCCTGACCATAAGGGGCGACTTGTGGCAGGACTGGCATGTCGGCCCTAAAAAGCCATAGCAGGGAGGGGTGAAATGGCATATGAACGAATTGAGCCGCCGAGAGGCTGCCTCTATCACTACACAAAAAAAGACAGGCTGGACAGTATTTTGCAGGACGACCGTATCCGCCGTTTCGGTGACAGGGAATGCTGGTTCTGCACCTCCTTGGAAGATACTCTGCGGCTCATGGAGATGACGGTCATGAAAGAAGGGCATCCCTACATTGACACACAGGGACTTTTACGAAAATATCCTGCCTTTGTCCCGGAGGATTACGTCATCCTCAAGCTGGAGCAGCGCTATCAAAACGGCGAATGGGTACGGTGGAATCAGGAGATGCCTCCCGGCTGTCCACCGGAAACATTTGCGGAAGCTGAAGAATTCAGTTCCCTGAAGAAAGGCTTCCGAGGCGACCTAAAGTTTCATCAGAATCCCCAGGTGATTGAGGCTTCCCCGCTTTTGGAGGAACAGACTCCAGGTATGGATATGGCAATGAAGCTATAAAAAACAGAAAAAGAACAAGGTCGCAGGAGCAATTCTGCGGCCTTTTCTAAATTGGAAAGGTGGTCTTTATGAAAAAATATCGGAAATTTGTACTCGCCCTTTGCCTTGTGGTGCTGGTATCCCTTGTGTTTTGCACGACCGCATACGCCGCTCCGACTGGCGATGTGGCAGGAGCCATTGAGGGCACTTGGAACGATGCCTCCAGGCAGATCAAAACGGTGGTCAACAAGGTGGTGTTCCCGGCGATTGACCTGATTCTGGCGGTGTTTTTCTTCGCAAAATTGGCAATGGCGTACTTTGATTATCGCAAGCACGGACAGTTTGAATGGGCTGCGCCCGCGATTCTGTTCGCTTGCCTTGTGTTTGCGCTGACTTGCCCATTGTATATCTGGACAATTTTGGGGATGTGATGAAAAGAGCAAGCCGAATCCTTTAGGCGAGGTTCGGCTTGCTCTGCAAATTGGAATTTATGAACCAGAACCTATTTGTATCAATCCGTCTCTAATCAATTCTCCAATAGAACTTAATCCTGAGTGAATATTCCCTCCAGCTAAAGTAATTGCTTGTGCAATAAGAGCACCAGCGATTATTATAGCAAATGCAATAATAGCCTTACCAATTAAATTTTGATATTCTTTCATTGTAACACCTCCTACAAATTCCTATATATCTTCGTGTTATATAAATGATTCCGTTTAAAAGTGCCTTAATTTGTCAGCCTTACATTATGCTCATTTGTTCTGTGAATACAAATTCTCTATTCTATCAATTTACTCGATTTCTTTTGAAAAGTAATCGCCAACCCAGCACAGATAATGATGCCGATTAAGTATGGAACAGCTAGTGCAAATGCTACATTTGCTGGGGCGCTAAAACCTTCATACTTAATGCCGTAAACCATGCGGCAATAGTTATAAGCAACAGTTGCACACATAACATTTGATAGTAGAACAGAAAATACCCAAAACACGATAGACATAGCTTTTAGTTTTTTCATAGTAACCCTCCTCCTTAATTCATTTCTGTTTCATGTTTTTCAAGAGCAGGAGAGCACCAACAATAATAGTTACAATACAAACGAACAAAAAAATACCGTTGCCATTTATACTAATCATTGATGATTCACTTATCTGGTCTGATACTGTAGGGCTGAAGATAGATAATAGGCCCCATATAATCAAACAGACAACACCAATCACACAGAAAATCGCTCCTAAAAACCATTTTGTACAATTTACAATCCGCTTAGGGTGAACGTTCTGTGTAATTTGTGGAATATTATCTTGTGAATCAATATCTTTCATAAGATAATCTAACGAAACATTGAAATAATTACTGATGGCAAGGATTTTCTCGTTTTCGGGGATTGATTGGCCTGTTTCCCATTTGGAAATCGCCTGTCGTGATACGCCAAGGTGCTCTGCTAGCTGCTCTTGCGAAAGCCCACTCTTTTTACGGAGTGCATATAATTTTTCGGATAGTGCCATAGTTCCTCCTTTCGCCTTCAGCATACCAACAGTGACAGTAGAACACTACATACACATGTAGGTAATTACGCAACCGGCAGTTGCATATCAATATTTTAAGCAAAATAGCAGTTTAAACAGATTGGGGTTATATAAATTTCCTGTGGCATTGTGATAATCCGCCTACAAGAGTGAATTATCATAAGCTCACAGTCAAATTCCTGTTTGACGATATTATATCGTTTGTGTCAAGATATTTCCACTATCCATTTGCAATGATACTCTGGTCTATACTCGGTTTATAAGTAAGAAGTCAGGCCGACTCTCTAATTTTCGGAGTTGGCCTGACCGACAAATTGTAATTTATTTTCTCGTGGCAACGCCGATAAGAAATAAGGCAATCGACAGGAGCAAAAGGATTACAGAAGCCCCGCCCAACCATGAATTCCTTCCCATATCTACAAGCACAGTGAAAATAGCTAATAGCATCAGCATAATACCTGATAGCATTATCTTAGTTGATTTCATTTTTCCACCTCTATAATTTTTGATTTTTCAAATTAATTATACTATAAAATACAGTGACTTGTCACCGTCCTTTTGCAAGGATATTCTGGACGATTTTGGGTATGTAATATACGAACAGGGCAAGCGATTGCTTGCCATGTTCAACATATATTATAGCGATTTTGTGACGCATTTAAGGGAGTAAAATCATATATTCTTTTGCGTTGTAGGTTTCGATAGCTAACAAAACTATTTTGCCTACTGGTTGAAAGATTAATTATAATTATAGGGTGAATCTGCCTTGCCGAGCATTTTTCGCAGTTTAGCCATCGTACACCTCCACAATAGTCAATCCATCTCCGGCATTGTCATCAGCTCAAACTCGCTGCGATTGGTGCAGACCAAACCCTCCCGCTGCATTTTTGACAGCTCCGCCGACATGGCGCTGCGCTCAACGCAGAGAAAATCAGCAAGATCCTGCCGGTCAAAGGGAATGGTAAATTTACGCCGCCCCGTGTGTACTGCCTGCGCTGACAGATACGCTGTCAGCTTATCCCTTGTGGTGCGCTTGGAGATGATTTCCACCTTTTGGCTCAGCGCTACATTTTTTGATGCCACAATACTCAGCATATTTTCAATGAGTTTGCTGTGGAAGATGCAAGTAGCCGGACAGGTTGCGATAATCTTGCGGTAATTGATTAACATGATTTCGCTTTTCGATACCGCCACCACCGAGACGGGCAGCCTTGCCGTGCCGGCGCAGGCGAAAGCCTCACCAAACAGCTCACTGTCCGAGAGTGCCGCCAGAATGGTGCGATTGCCCATGAAATCCTCAGTAAATACATGCACTCCGCCCGAGCAGATAATGCCCACATGCTCTGCTGCCTGACCAGCCATGAAAACCGTTTCGCCTTTGTCATAGGTTCTCCTCGTTGCGGAAAGACAGCCCAATAGCCTCAATAAATCTCGCTCCGTTATATTCCTAAATAACGGAACCTTTTTAATTGACAAAGAAGTTTGTTTCATTTTTCTCCCTTGTTGGATTTCCAACATACATTTTTCTTTTAGTATAGTATGCTCAGAATACAAAGTCAAGGGAGGGCCAGCCTATGATCCGGAAAATTATTTCGATAGATGAAGAAAAATGCAATGGCTGCGGCCTATGTGCCAAAGTCTGCCACGAGGGGGCAATCGACATGGCGGACGGCAAGGCAAAGCTCTTGCGAGATGATTACTGCGATGGGCTTGGAGATTGCCTGCCGACGTGCCCCACCGGAGCGATTTCCTTTGTGGAGCGGGAGGCCGCCGCTTACAATGAAGCGGCTGTGAAGACGAACATGGCAAAGCAAGGCAAAAAGCCCCCGGTAGGAGGCTGTCCCGGCTCCAATGCTCACGCCATTGCAAGAAATCCCATATCTGCTGCGGCCCCGCAGACAGAGATCACAAGCCAGCTCATGCAGTGGCCGGTGCAAATCAAGCTCGTGCCGGTGAATGCGCCCTATTTTGATGGGGCTAATCTATTGGTGTCGGCTGACTGCGCAGCTTATTCCTATGCGAATTTCCACAGCAAATTCATGCGGGGCAAGATAACGCTTATCGGTTGCCCCAAATTAGACGAGGGAGATTACAGCGAAAAGCTGACCGCCATTCTCACCCAGAACAACATTAAGTCGGTGACAGTGGTTCGTATGGAGGTTCCTTGCTGCGGCGGGATTGAGCATGCTGTCGTCACTGCGTTGAAAAACAGCGGCAAGATGATTCCATGGCAGGTAGTGACGATCTCCACAGATGGAAAAATATTGGAGAATTAGCGAATAGGAGGTGAAAAATGTGGAAAAGCTAATCAAGAATATGGAACACAGCACGGTATCGCCTCTGGCAGAGCAAGTGCAGTATCTGGATGGACAGATTGTCAGCAAAACCCTTGCGCAATCAAAACACCACAGTCTGACATTGTTCGCTTTTGATCAGGGGGAGGAAATCAGTTCCCACGATTCCGAAGGCGACGCAATGATATTGGCGCTGGATGGCAAAGGCAAAGTCACAATTGATGGGGTGGAACATCCTTTGGAAACAGGTGAATCCATTATTATGCCCGCACAAATACCTCATGCGGTTTTCGCAACCGAGCGCTTTAAGATGATGCTGACCGTTATTTTCTCGGAAAAAAGCTGACAATATCCATATAATCTTTAGGAGGTTTTACAATGAGTGAGATGTTTTGTTTTCAATGTGAGCAGACCGCAAAGGGTACCGGGTGTACCGTATCCGGCGTGTGCGGCAAGAAACCCAACGTTGCCCATGAGCAGGACGAGCTAACCTGCGAGATGATTGGCTTGGCAGCGTGCAGTGATGGACGCGCCGAACATGTCGATCTGCTTGTGGATGGGCTGTTCGTCACCATTACCAATGTCAATTTTGATGAGGGCAAAGTGGCCGCCTATGCCGCAAAGATCCAGGCCGCCAGAGAGGAAATGGGCGGTGAACTACCCCTTTCCACAGAGGTCTTATTCCACGGCGACGATAATGAGATTTCCCTGCGCTCCACGCTGCTGCTTGGGCTGCGTGGGATGGCGGCTTATGCCCATCATGCCCGTGTGCTAGGGAAGCGGGAGCCTGAGGTGGATGCGTGGTTTGTTAAGGGGATGGCCGCACTGGCCGACGAGCACAGCGTGGATGAATGGTTGGCGCTGCTGATGGAGTTCGGTGGGATCAATCTCAAGTGCATGGAGCTATTGGACGCCGCTAACACCGGCGCATATGGCAACCCCATTCCATCCGTGGTTTCGATGAACATCGAAAAGGGGCCATTTATTGTCGTGACCGGCCATGATCTGCACGATCTGAAAATGCTGTTGGAACAGAGCGAAGGCAAAGGGGTCAACATCTATACCCACAGCGAAATGCTGCCAGCCCACGGCTATCCGGGGCTGGAGAAGTATAGGCATCTGAAGGGCAATTTCGGCACGGCGTGGCAGAATCAGCAAAAGGAGTTTGATGGCATTCCGGCTCCCATTCTGTTCACCACCAACTGCATCATGCCTGTCAAATCCAGCTATGCCGACCGGGTTTACACCACCTCTGTGGTGGCCTATCCCGAAATGAAGCATATTGCGGCGGACGTGGGGGGCCACAAGGATTTTTCTGGTTTAATTGAACACGCCATCAAGCTGGGCGGTTATTCCGAGGATGTTCAGATGAAGGGAGTCAACGGCGGAACCACAGTTACCACCGGTTATGGCCGACAAACCGTACTGGACAACGCCCCGGCTATTATTGATGCGGTCAAAGACGGTGCCATCAAGCATTTCTTCCTGGTAGGCGGCTGCGACGGGGCAAAGCCGGGGCGCAACTACTACACTGATTTTGTGAAGCAGTCTCCCAAAGACACTGTGGTGCTGACATTGGCCTGTGGCAAATACCGAATCAACGATCTGGATGTTGGGTCGATCGGGCCGTTCCCGCGCATTCTGGATATGGGACAGTGCAATGACGCTTACGGAGCCATTCAGGTAGCGATTGCATTGGCGGGAGCGTTTGACTGTGGAGTCAATGATCTGCCGCTGACGCTGGTGCTTTCGTGGTATGAGCAAAAGGCTGTCTGCATCCTGCTGACACTGCTTTCCCTGGGCATTAAAAACATTTATATTGGCCCCAGCATTCCGGCATTTTTCAGTGATGCGGTACTGAATACCCTGGTGGAAAAGTTCGATTTACATCCGATCTCTACACCGGAGCAGGATTTAGCGGCCATTTTGGGTAAATAAACTGCAGCAAATGATTATTTAATATGAAACGCGCTTCTGCAAGACAATCAGCAGAAGCGCGTTTCAAACGATTGAAGCAAAATACAATGGTTAATAGGCCTACTATCTCGAAGACCTACAAACTACTTGCAATACTATATTCGCCAAAAGCGTCCCCGTTTGTTCATGGGGACGCTTTTATTCTATTACATTAGCAAGCAACAAACAACAGAAAAAGGAGGTTCAACGATATGAAAGATAAAACGAAATACCCAGCCAACGGTCACCGCCCTTGTACAAGTATTGGCTGGACGATCCTTGGATTATGACGATAAAACAGAAAAGGTGCAACCGAGCCGTAAATAGCGAGGTCACACCTTTTCTGTAAATTCAAATGGTATTACTTTTTATATCCGCACTTGGGGCATACGCCGT
>JAAYIN010000126.1 GCA_012523405.1 Clostridiales bacterium | reverse complement strand
TTTGAATATCAACCCTAGTTCTTAGGCGTTAAACGCTTTTTAGATGGATAAGGCGCGAACAAAAATCTCCATGAACATCGTTCACTAAGAGACCCGCTCGCATCAATGTGCTTCCCAGTGCAGAGAAATTTTCATTCGCCACTGCATACCGCATATTCTCCGCAAGTCCGCGAAGGTGGATTTTATTTCTCTTTGCATTCGCTTTCGCCAGCACCTGCACATAAATGATGAGCGCCTCTTTTTGATCAGGACTCACAACCATTGCGGCATCATACCAATGCGTTTCGCGGAAGGAAGCAATGCGATAATAACGCCCTTCACGAATGAGATCAGCATACTGATGATATAGTGCAACCTGCTGTGGAATCATGGCTTTATCGCTATCAGGAATGCGGTTCACATCCAGCTCATATCCAAATGTACCCATAAGCGCAACATGACCGCGCGTTTCAAAGGGCGTGTTTCTGCCAACTGTATGGTTGGGGCAATCACTCACATGAGCGCCCATGGTTGAAAGCGGATAAATGAGCGCTGTGCCTTCCTGAATAGCGAGCCGCTCGATGGCATCCGTATCGTCCGAGCACCAAATCTGCGGGCTATAGTAGAGCATACCCGGATCAAACCTGCCGCCGCCGCCGGCGCAGTTTTCCAACAGCAAATATGGGAACTCTGTAATCAAGCGCTCCTGCAATTGATATACACCTAGTATGTATCGATGGCTCAGCTCGCCCTGCTGGTCAGCAGGCAAGTTTGCACTGGCAAGATCAGCCATGGGTCTGTTCATATCCCATTTCACATAGGCGATATTTGCACTGTGCAGCACCTTTGAAAGTTTTTGATAAATATGCTCAACCACGTCTTCACGAGAAAAGTCCAGCACATATTGATTCCTTGACAGTCCTGCCGTACTGCCCGCAACGGCAATCGCCCATTCTGGATGTGCACGATACAAATCCGAATCAGGGGAAATCATCTCGGGCTCAAACCAAATGCCAAACTTCATACCAAGCTCATTTACCTTGTCAACAAGACCGCAGAGTCCATCTGGGAATTTGCTTTCGGTCACAACCCAGTCGCCAAGGGACATGTTATCGCTTGTACGCTTACCAAACCAACCATCATCCATGACTAGCATTTCGATTCCAAGAGATGATGCTTCTTTTGCAATAGAGAGGAGCTTATCTGCGTCAAAATCAAAATAAGTAGCTTCCCAGTTGTTAATGAGTATCGGGCGTTTCTGATGCAGATAAGGGCTGCGAATCAGATGGCTGCGGTATAGGTCGTGCAAGGCATGGGTCATGCCATCCAAGCCCGTCGCTGAAAACACGCGAATCATTTCAGGTGCTTGGAAGGTTTCTCCCTGCTCTAGCTTGAAGCTGAAGTCTTCAGGATGAATGCCCATTACGCAGCGAACGGAATCAAACTGGTTCTTCTCAACTTGAGCCATGTAATTACCCGAATAGACAAAATGCATTCCATATACATGTCCGCTCGCTTGCGAAGCATTCGGCTCAAGCACCGCGATGAACGGATGATCTTGGTGACCGCTTGAGCCACGCTTGGAATATACGCCTTGATAGCCAAATCCAATTTCTCTGCGCTCCACATGCCGTTCGCGTGCCCACGAGCCATGCAGAGACAGCATATCGTACTGACCTGCGGGCAATTCCAGACAGCCCGACAGTATTTTTTCAAGCCATAGGGTATCCTTTGAAGCATTGCGCACTTTGACACTGGATGCAATCGCATCAGTATCACTAAATACGCTGTATGCAAGCTCAACCTCTGCACCAATCGCTTGATCAACCATTTTGATGGTCAGCGTTTGTGCTTGGTCATCATCTGCGAAGGTTGCTGGTAATCCCTTCAATTTTGGCTTGCCTGTGGTTATCTCGTAGCTTTGGTAAGCGAGCTTCACAACCGAATGTCCTGCTTTGGAACAAATATTTAAGCAGTCCTCACGAAAGTCACCAATGCCGTGCGTCGGATAGGCCATCGGCAATACATCATAAAACGAGACCCTGTCACGGTTGTTTTGACTCGGCGTAAAGGGCGCCTCATCTAGGCGCAACGTATAGGTGATAGGCTCCGCGAGCTTTTCGCCGTAATATGCTTGTGCCAAAAACTCGTCTTCAACGATAGCTAGAAGATAGGTGCTATTTGTGGTATCCAATTGAAACACTTTTTTGTCTTCATGAAATCGAATCATTGTCTACTTCCTCCTGCCAAATCTCTTCACCAAGAGATTTGATGAATGTACTTAATTCATCGCTCATTCGCTCCGCCTCGCTTGTGCGAATATGCCCATGAGTGCCAGTTCCATTGTTTGAATAAAGGAAATGATAGAGCCTGCGGTCCGTTGCTGCCATCTTCACCCAAACCTCATCGATCGCACGATCCCATGCAGCATCGTGATTGAGAATGGTGGTTGCGAGAATGATAGTCGCTGACGGATATTGATGCCTGATTCTGCGAATCAGTTCCGCATATCCTGTCCGCCAAGCTTTTGAAGCCTCGCTTTGATAGTCATCCGCCATGATGTTAACGGGATGCGAATCATTTTGACCAATTGCGATAACAACCACATGAGGACGATACTTAGCAAAATCCCAATCCGTGACTTTCCCAAGTGCAGGGTTATGGTTGAGCTTATCGTAGCTGCTTAGCATGCCAATATAATTCGGTGCATTGAAATAACCGCATCCATCCAGCAGTGCAATTCCGCCTTGTGCAATATCATGAATTTGTGCATCCAGATTCCGAGCTGTCATCCATGCATAGGAATCATAGCTATCCGACCACTGTCCTTGATGCTCTGGATCTTGTTTTCCCGCATATGCCTCTGCTTCTGCTACTTCGCCTGCCGAAACCGAGTCGCCGTATACCTCAATGCGTCTATTGGGCGGCAAGGACGGGGCGTGTAAAGCAGCATCATTAGGCACGATCATACCATAAAACACAAGAGCGTGACAAGCATCTTGGCGCTTATAAATCATTACTTCGTTTTCATTTTCATGAAGGTATGAACTGATGTCAATCAATGCGTCTTCATCATTTGGCATAACAATCTGATACTGCTTATCCCCTATAACAACACCAAGATAGTTGTCCCAAAAAGAATGGATATTGCGCACAACCAGCTTGCATTCTCTGCCAGTCAAATGAAATCGAATGCTGCTGCAAGGATAGCTTAGTATCGGAACCGTTGGATTTTCCCAATTGATACGACCGCTATAGACAAGAGCACTCTCATTGGAAGCTACGAAGCGTTCGTTTGGTTTAAGATTATCCAGCAAGGTCTGTGCATCCATCTCTTCATCATCCTTTAGTGTGATTAGCGCCTGCCAATTTCAGTGTCGGTTGCGGATACAGCGCTATGATCTTTGATATAATCCATGACTTCATCAAAATTCGTGAATGCAAGACCGACATAGCTATCAGCTGCGCCGTAATAAATTGCGATCTTACCACTTTCGGGGTCGTGAATGGTTGCACAAGGGAAGCAGACATTGGGCACAAACCCGCGCTCTTCAAACCATTCTTCTGGTGTGAGCAGGAAGTTCTGGCAACGATACTTCACAATAGATGGGTTTTCAAGATCAAGAATCACGCCTCCAATGCTATATACATAGCCATTACAGGTTCCGCTGACACCGTGATAGAACATCAGCCAGCCTTCAGAGGTTTCGATAGGAGCTGCACCGCCGCCGATTTTGAGTGATTCCCACCAAGAGTTGCTTTTCCCCATCACGTGACGATGCTTACCCCAGTACACGAGGTCGGGGCTCTCACTGATGAAGATATCGCCAAAGGGAGTATGTCCTGAATCAGAAGGACGCGAGAGCATGACGAAATTGCCATTGATCTTGCGAGGGAACAAGACAGCATTGCGGTTAAAAGGCAAAAAGGGATTTTCAACACGAACAAATGTCTTAAAATCCGTTGTCTTTGCCATGCCAATAGCAGCGCCATAGAAATCCTGACACCAGATCACGTAATAGGTGTCCTCAACCTTTACAAGGCGTGGATCATACGCATAGATCGGCATGAAGGGCTCCCCTGCTTCATCAACAAAGGCGATCTTCTTGCTGTCAAATGTCCAGTGAATAGCATCTTCACTTCTGCCAAGGTAAATATAGGGAATGCCATTGGTCTGTTCCCCGCGGAATACCCCAATGAAGCTGCCTTCATAAGGCATGACAGCGCTATTAAAGATGCGGGCAACGCCTTCTACAGGATTGCGGTCAATGATTGGATTCTCGCTATATCTCCAAATCGGTGCTCCTTTAATGCCTTCGGGTTTTTCTTGCCACGGTACATTGGATACTGCTGGTGCAATCATTTGGTATTTACTCATTGTAAACCACCTATCTTTCTTAATCAATCAGGTGCGGTCTGCCATAGCGGCGACTGCGCCTGTTTACTCACTTGAAAATACTAGACTTTCGGTCATTGCATCCCATCATAGCATGTCTGATTTCTTCTTCATATGGTGAGTTTTTCTTGCTGGCTACCTAGCCATTGAGGGAAAACGCACAATGCAAAGACGTGCAAACAAACTACGAACCATTGATTTACGCCGCCCTTATACAATTAACCTCCATTAAACATTATTTAATCATATTCTACATGATGAATGCTCAAATTGCAAGAGTATTTTGTCGAATTTCACTTTATATCTTTTGTTTTTACCGTTATAGTCTCTATGTTAAGTTTTCGTTAAGCTTACAAAAGATTTTCCATCCGCACGAAACAAACCATTATCGACTGCTATTGATCCAATAGCAGTCGATAAGCTATAGAGAAAGATAGAAAAGCATCCAAGATTACTGCTATCACTTGCGAATCTTGGATGCTCGTTATTTTGCTATTTCGGCAACGGTTGATTAGAGAATAAACCGTTTCATATCCATCGTAACTTCGTCCTTGCCCAAATGCTCAAGCACATAATCACCATTAATATTGAGGTAAACATTAGGCATTTCATCCCCGCCCGCATTGAAGCTGATGTCTTCCAGCAGCTTTTCAAAAACCGCATGCAAGCGGCGTGCACCAATGTCTTCCTTTGTCTCATTGAGCACATAGGCAGCATGAGCAATGGCATCAATCGCACTATCCTCAAAGGACAGGAACACTTTATCAACCGATAAAAGTGCTTCATACTGGCGCGTTAGTGCGTTTTCAGGCTGAGTCAGAATGGCTTTAAAGTCATCTTGCGTTAAGCTCTTGAGCGTCACATGTACAGGAAAACGACCTTGCAGCTCAGGAATCAAATCAGTTACCTTCGCCACATGGAAAGCACCCGCTGCGATAAATAGAATAAAGTCAGTTCGCACAGCACCATACTTTGTATTCACAGTGCTTCCTTCAACAATCGGAAGAATATCACGCTGCACGCCTTCACGGCTTACATCAGGACCATGTCCGCCTCCAGAACGACCTGCCACTTTATCAATTTCATCAATAAAGACAATGCCCTGCTGCTCTGAACGGCGAATAGCCTCCTCGCGGACTTGATCCTCATCAATTAGCTTTGAGGATTCTTCTTCAAGCAGAATCTTTCTAGCTTCTTTAACTTTCACACGGCGAATCTTCGTTTTCTTTGGAACCATGCCGCCCATCATATCGCCAATATTGATGGAATTTCCACCAACTTCAAGCTCTGGCAGGCTATCTTCCACTTCCACTTCAATTTCTCGTTCTTCAAGCTGACCACTACGAAGTTGCTGCAATATATCTTCACGGCGAACAGCTAATTTCTCGCGTTCTTCCTGCGGAACCTCAGGCTCTTTCTTTGTACCCATCAAAAACTCAAAGGGGTTGCCCGAGCTCTTCTTAGGCGGGTTCACAAGCAAAGAGATCAACCGATCCTCCGCAAGCACCATTGCACGCGATTCGACTTGCTTGGAAAACTCATCACGCACCATGCGAATCGCATTTTCCATCAAATCGCGGATAATGCTCTCCACATCGCGGCCCACATAGCCAACTTCAGTGAACTTCGTAGCTTCCACCTTCACAAAGGGGGCTCTAACAAGCTTTGCAAGCCTGCGTGCTATTTCTGTTTTACCAACACCGGTGGGTCCGATCATCAGTATGTTTTTAGGGCTTATTTCATTGCGGATCTCTTCATCTAATTGTGACCGACGATAACGATTGCGCAAAGCTACTGCGACCGCACGCTTTGCTTCTTCCTGTCCGATAATATAGCGATCAAGCTCATGCATGATCTCTCTTGGCGTCAATTCTTTCATTACTGTCCTCCTAGAGCGTCTCAACCGAGATATGGTCATTGGTAAATACGCAGATCGATGATGCAACTTCCAATGCCTTAAAAGCAATTTTTTCTGCCGATAGATCCGTATTTTGCACCAATGCTCTCGCCGCTGCCAGCGCATAATTACCGCCTGAACCGATAGCTGCAACGCCATCGTCAGGATCGATTACTTCGCCTGTACCGCTTAGTACCAGCAAAGAATTTTTGTCTGCAACAATGAGCATGCTCTCAAGCTTGCGAGCATTGTCATTGCGCCATTCTTGCGCTAGATTCACAGCCGCACGCTCAAGGTTGCCGCCGCATTGCGTTAGCTTTTCTTCAAACCGCTCGCAAAGCGAGAATGCATCTGCAACCGATCCTGCAAAGCCTGCAACCACCTGTCCGTTGTATAGTCTACGAACTTTTTTGGCAGAGGACTTAAATATTGTGCTCTCGCCCATTGTTACCTGGCCATCACCCGCAATCGCTACTTGATCGCCGCGTTTGACAGCGCATATGGTTGTCCCTTTCAAACTCATAGCTTATCACTCCATTATTATTCGTCAGTGGATGTCTTAACTAATCCCAGTACCCATAGCGCTAGCTTCCGTCCTACCTGTGTATCCAGAGAAGCCGCAATCTCATAGGTTGGTATGCATCCATCCTCAGTGCTTAGGTCGTTCATTAGCAAGTGATTCATGCCGCGAAACGCTTGCAGTTTGATGCTGGTCACGCGATTTGAAACTTGATTATAATACTCAACACGTCCCTCTTTTTCAGGGACGTAGGGATCATTCCTGCCTTGCACAATATAGGTGGGAATGTTGATCTTTTTCATGATCTTGACTTGATCATACTGCTGCATTTCCCAGTAGTAATATCCATTTTTTTCCAAGATTGTTTGCTCACGTGCATCTTCTTCAGTCATTCTTTGCAATGCTGTTACTGATTGATTCAGTTCCTTAATCGCTTCTGCATCAAGCGATGGGTTAGCCAAAATATACTGAGACATTTCCACTACCAGTACGCTATCCGGCTTCGTGCCAATCATGAGCATCCCTGCAAACAAGCCATCCGCTTCCTGCGCAATGCGTGGTGCCAGCAATCCGCCAAGGCCATGACCAATCAATACAACGCAATCAGGATTGATGCCTGATTGTTTCTTTAGCATTTCTCCAGCGATAAGCGCATCATCAATGACTTCTTCTTTGATGGTCATATCAGCGCTTTCACCATAGGTATAGGTGCGTTTGTCATAGCGAATGGACGCAACGCCCATTTTCGCAAGCGCATGCGCTAAATCAGCAAACATCGTTGTTTGCCCCATTGTACTGTTCATATCCAGCGGACCAAAGTCGTGTACCAATATACAGCCTGGGACGGTTTGGGTGCTGCTAGCATCATTTGGCATCGTCAATATGCCAGCCACTGCCGTCGGTGCATCGCCAATCGTGATATCCGTCTCCGTATAGGCAATCTCAGCTTTCACAACATTCGAACCGTCTTCATCAACCAGCATGTCGCGTCCGTCGCTTACCGGTTGCTCATCCGCGGGCACGAATAATACGGACATCACTTCCCAGTCGTTTTCCTTGTTCTTATGCTTGAAATACATATCCACATCTTGCTTTTCCATGCATAGGTGAAGGACATGCACTTTGCTTTCATTTTCCTCTTCTACAAATGAGGTATAGGTTCCAAGCTCCAAAAAATCGCCTGTCTCCCATTCACGTTCAATCAGCAGGGTTTCATAGGCTTCCATTGGCATATATCGTCTGATTTGCAGATCATAATAGCCCCAAAGCCTGTCCATGCTTTTGCCTTCCACATAGTCAAGTGCATATTGACGAACAGTTTCCTCATCCCAAACGGGCACATCATCATTCATTTGGTTACTTTTTGCAATCGCTGATGTTGGCATAACACCTAAAATTACGATCAGCGCCATCACAATAGCAAGTAGTCGCTTCATTGAATATCGTCCTCCCATACATTTAGTGTAGCATGCATCTTCAGGAAATACTTTTATTTCTGTTCCATTTGACTGATTACTGCATCAACTTCTGCCAATGCACGTTCAGAAATTTTTTCATATCGAAGTTGTTTATTGCGAATTCGCTTCTCGCCGGGGATTACATCCAGCTGATCAATCAATCCAAATGCACAGTTCATCGGTTGGAAGCGTCTGTTTGGCGTACTCACATACCGACCCATAGCGCCAATGGCAGTTTTTCCGCTAAAATGCGGTACATCCAGCCCCTTGGATCTATGCGCAAGCGTAATGCCTACAAGAAGTCCGCTTGCAGCGCTTTCCACATACCCTTCCACACCTGTGATCTGTCCGGCAAAATACAAACGTTCATTGTTGATCACTCTGAATGTATCATCTAGAAACTCTGGGCTTGAAATAAAAGTATTGCGGTGCATCACACCAAGTCTTGCAAACTCAGCATTCTCAAGTCCCGGAATCATACCAAAGACTCTGCGTTGCTCTGGGAAGGTCAGCCGCGTCTGAAAGCCCACCAAATTATAAAGCGAGCCCGCATAATTATCGCAGCGAAGCTGTACAACCGCAAAGGGTTCTTTGTTTGTGCGAGGATCTTTGAGTCCAACGGGTTTCAACGGACCAAAGGCAATGGACATGTCTCCGCGCTTTGCCATGCTTTCAATCGGCATGCAGCCTTCAAAGACAGATTTTTCTTCAAAGCCATGCACCGCAACCGTTTCAGCTGTTTGCAATGCATGCACAAATGCAAAATACTCATCACGGTCCATCGGACAATTCAAATAATCGTCTCCGCGCTCATAACGAGACATGCGGAATACTTTGCTCATGTCAAGGCTTTCAGATGTCACAATAGGTGCAGCTGCATCGTAGAAATGCAGAGTGGACAGCCCATCAAGCTTGGATATCTCATCCGATAGCGCATCGCTGGTGAGCGGGCCTGTTGCGATAATCACAGTGCCTTCCTGCGGGATTTGAGTGATCTCTTCTTCATGTACATGGATGAGAGGATGATCTTTGATGATCTGATCAATATAGGCAGAGAACCCTTCTCGGTCAACAGCCAATGCACCGCCTGCAGGCACAGCAGTCGCATCTGCTGCACGCATCACGAGCGAGTCCAATTTCCGCATCTCCGCCTTCAGCAGACCAACGGCATTGGTCAGCCGATCGCTTCTTAGGCTATTGCTGCACACCAGTTCAGCCATTGTAGACAATGTTTGAGCCGGTGTCCGTTTTTGAGTCTTCATTTCGTATATATCAACCTCTAAGCCAGCGCTTGCGAGCTGCCAAGCAGCCTCACAGCCTGCAAGACCACCACCGATAATTGTTATTTTCATTCTTCCTTCTCTCCGGTGTCTTGCACTATTACCTTTGTACGGCAGGTCTCATTCGCACATAGGTGGATCATTTCACCTTTTTTGTTCTGTTTTTCGACCATATAGCTGCCGCATTGAGGACATTTATCAATAATCGGCTTATCCCAGCTCACAAAATCGCATTCAGGATACTTTTCGCATCCAAAGAACTTACGATTTTTCTTGCTGGTTTTTTCCATTAGCCGTGCATTGCATTTGGGGCAAGGCGCGTCAATGTAATGGAGAATAGGCTTTGCATTTCTACACTCAGGGAATTTAGGACATGCCAGAAATTTGCCAAAGCGACCCATTTTGTAAACCATCATCGCGCCGCATTTTTCGCATTGCACATCACTGACTTCATCTTTGACTTCGATCTTCTCAATTTGCTCCTCTGCAATATCAAGCATGCCTTTAAATGACGGATAGAAATCACGAAGAATTTGCTTCCACTCCGTATTGCCTTCTTCTACTGTATCAAGTTTATCTTCCAGGGATGCAGTGAACTCCGTTTCAACGATTGGTGCAAAATACTCAACCATCATGCTGGTGACCATGCGTCCCAATTCCGTTGGATATAGTCTCTTCTTTTCACGCGATACATAGCCGCGGCTAATGATCGTCGTAATAGTTGGCGCATAGGTGCTGGGTCGACCAATGCCCTTTTCCTCAAGCGTCTTGACAAGGCTAGCTTCTGTATAACGTGCTGGCGGCTGGGTAAAGTGCTGCGCTGCATCAACAGAGGTAAACGCAACATTGTCGCCTTCCTTCACAACAGGCAAAACGCTCTCGGGTTGCTCGGTCTCATCATCAGTGCTTTCGATATAAACCGCACGGTAACCAGCGAATGTCATATGCTCGCCATAGTAACGCATATTGACGCCGCCATCCGTGATGTCCAGCGTTAGCGTCTGGAACACAGCAGGCTTCATCTGGCTAGCCAAAAAGCGTGCATAGATCAGCTTGTAGAGATTGAACTGCTCACGGCTCAAATGAGCTTTAACCGCATCGGGTGTCTGCTCGATATCGGTTGGACGGATGGCTTCATGCGCATCCTGCGAGTTCTTTCTGCCCTTGTACTGATTGGGCGTTTCAGGACAATACTCGCCGCCAAATTGCGCCGAGATATAGTTTCTCGCTGCATCAACAGCTTCCCCTGCCACGCGTACGCTGTCGGTACGGATATAGGTGACAAGACCGACCGTGCCTGCTTTGCCAAGGTCAATGCCTTCATAGAGCTGCTGAACGACCTGCATGGTCTTTGAAGTGGAGAAATTGAGTTTTCTGCTTGCCTCCTGCTGCAAGCTGGAGGTTGTAAATGGAGGCTGAGCACGCTTCAGCTTCTCACCATTTTTAACGTTAGCGATCGAAAATGATGCATTCAAAATGCGCTTTTTAGCAGCCATTGCATCCTTTTCATTGTTGATAACCGCTTTTTTACCGTCCAAGCTGACAAGCTTGGCTTCATAGTTCATCTTTTTGCCCTTTTGATTAGGCGCAACAAATTTGCCTACGATATCCCAGTATTCCTCTGGAATGAAGGCTTCGATTTCTTGCTCACGCTCTACGACCATGCGTGTAGCAACGCTCTGAACACGCCCTGCAGAAAGACCTTTTTTGACCTTTGCCCACAGAAGCGGACTGATTTTATAGCCGACCAATCGATCAAGTGCGCGGCGTGCCTGCTGCGCATCCACACGATCCATATCAATGGGACGTGCTTTATCAATGGCTTCGCGTACTGCCTTTTTGGTGATCTCATGAAATTCAATACGGCAAGTGCTCAACGGATCAATATCCAATGCATTGGCCAAATGCCAAGAAATCGCTTCCCCCTCGCGGTCAGGGTCAGTTGCGAGATAGACGCGCGTAGCGTTCTTTGCTTCCTTTTTAATCTTCGCAAGGATTTTCCCCCTACCGCGAATCGTGATGTACTTCACATCAAAATCATTTTCAGGGTCAACGCCTAGTTGAGATTTCGGAAGGTCCCTAACGTGACCCTGCGATGCCTCAACCTTATAGCCACGACCTAAGAATTTCTCTATGGTTTTCGCTTTTGCAGGTGACTCAACGATCACCAGCTTGGTCTTTTTTGCTGCTACTGCCAATGTGACTCCTCCTCTATCTGCCTTTGGAAATCGGCAGGGTAAAACGGTTGCCCGCCTCGCGAGTTACTCTTCCGAGTATCTCCAGTATCCCAAGTTCCGATATCAATTGATCTGTATTTTCTAAAGTAGATGCCGATAGCTCCTCAATGTTCATACTTTCCACTTTCAGAGCATCAACAATTTTCTTTTGAACGCCTGTTAATTCTTCATCATCTTGATTGTCTTCATACGGCTTTTCTTCTAAGCTATATCCAAGATCATCAAGCAAATCCTGCGCACAGGTGATGATTCGCGCACCCTCGCGCAAAATCGCATGCGGCCCTTCACTTCCCAATGTTCCAATAGCACCCGGAACCGCAAAAACCTCACGCCCCTGCACCAATGCCGCATTCACCGTATGCATTCCTCCGCTCTTGATGGGTCCTTCTACAAAGACAACACCCATGCTCAATCCAGAAATGATTCGGTTGCGATAAGGGAAGTGGAATCCTGCAGGCTCTGCATCCAGCGGATATTCGCTAATGATGAGACCATTTCCTCCTGCAATCTTTCGAAGCAATGTTCTATGATCGGAAGGATACGGAACATTGATGCCGCTTCCGAGCACGCCAATTGTCGTTCCATCCGCCGCCAGTGCTCCATGATGCGCAGCCGCATCAATGCCATGCGCTAGTCCGCTCACCACACAAATGCCCGCTTTTGCAACCCCTTTGGCAATGGACTCCGCCATTTGCCTCCCGTACTGGCTTGCACGCCTTGTGCCGACAATTCCAATGGAAGGCTGAGCAAGGCAATCAATCCGGCCAGCATAATAAAGCAAATAGGGTGGTTCTGAAATATCTTTTAATTGTTCTGGATACTCATCATCCTCCTGAAAGAGCAAGCGAACATTCAGTTTATCCAGCCGTGCACATAGGTCTTCTATTGCCGACTTCGAATGAAGTACTGCAAGCTTTTGCTGCGTACCTTGCTGAAATTTCGGGCCGCCTTGCTGCCCAAAGCTCTCCCAAATGCCTTCAATGCTCTGATAGGTTTGCTCGAGTTTTTGTACTCTGTCCGCTGATACTTCAGCAGCCGATAACCAGATTAAGCCCTTTTGTTTGTCTGTAAGCATCATCGCTACCTCCAGTATCTTCCGTCTACATTGCGGTATTGGATGGCCTGCGCAATATCCTGTGCGCCAATGCATTCATGTCCCGCAAGATCAGCAATGGTTCTTGCAACCTTCCTGATACGTGTATAAGTGCGCATGCTGATATGAAATCGTTCAACCGCCTGATGAAGGAGTTTTTTTGCGCTGTCTTCCATCACGCAAAACTTGTCCACGCCCCTTTGATCAAGCTGTGCATTGCTAAAATATCCATACTGCTCATATCGTTTCTGCTGCAATTGCCTTGCCTTGAGCACTCTTTGTTGAACGACCGCGCTGCTCTCCTGCTCTTGCGTGGATTCAATTTCATCAATCGATACAGAATCCATTTCCACCTGTATATCGATACGATCAAGCAGAGGACCGCTGATTTTGCCAAGATAGCGATTGATCTCCGATGGACTGCAGCGGCATTGTTTATGCTTGCTCCCAAGATTTCCGCATGGACAGGGGTTCATGCCAGCAACAAACATGCAGTTGCTCTGGTATCTATTCTGCCCGTTCACCCGAACGATGTTTACAAAGCCATCCTCAAGCGGCTGGCGAAGCGCTTCCAGCGTCGCCCTTTGAAATTCGGGCAATTCATCTAAAAAGAGAACCCCATTATGAGAGAGCGAGACCTCGCCCGGCTTGGCTCTCATGCCGCCGCCGATCATTGCAGGCATTGATGTATTATGATGCGGCGATCGAAATGGTCTTTCGGTCATCAATCTTGCATCGGCCTTCAGCTCTCCTGCTGATGAATGGATCAGCGTTGTTTCCAGCGCTTCCTCATATGTGAGCGGCGGCAAAATGCTTGGGAGGCAGCGTGCAAGCATCGTCTTGCCGCTTCCCGGTATGCCAACCATCAGCATATTATGACCGCCGGCAGCCGCCACTTCCAGCGCCTTGCGGGCAATGGCCTGACCTTTGACACGCTTTAGATCACTAGCCGACTCATAGTCCCTTAACAAATGCTCATAGGGCACATGCTGATGCGGCGCAACGGATGCATCTCCCGTTAGATGCTCATAAGCTTCCTTAAGCGATTGTGCTGGGATAATTTCAATCCCACTAATGCATTCACATTCTCCAGCGTTGTGCTTTGGCAAAATGACCTGCTTGACTCCATGTTCAGCAGCCGTTATCACCATTGCCAGCGCACCGCGAATGGGCATTAGCTTTCCCTGCAACGAAAGCTCCCCAAGGAGCATCGTGCTCTCAAGCCCTTTGAACTGATCTGGCTGCTTAGCAGCTAGCAGCGCAATCGCTATTGCCAGTTCAAAGCCCGTTCCTTCTTTTTTGATATCTGCTGGCGCAAGATTCACCGTCACCTTACCAAACGGGAACTCATAGCCGCTTACGCTAATAGCCGCCCTGATACGATCGCGGCTTTCCCTAACAGCAGCACTTGGCAGACCAACAATTTCAAAGCTGATCATTCCGTTGCTAATAAAGGCTTCCACTTCAACCGGATACCCATTGACACCGTCCAGGCCGCAAGAAATCGTCTTTGCCAGCACTTTTGTACCTTCTTTCCAAATCCCTTAGTACCAAATCCCAGGGAACCACTTCATTGCATCAAGCCATGTTGTGCTCGTAAGCAGACCCGACGCATATGGGAAGAACATAATGAAGAAGACAATAGCTCCCAGAATATAAATCACCATTGCATATTGCCGTTGCTTTTTATGATTTGGAATTTGTCCAAGCAGCCAAGATGTCGCTAGGATAATGAATGGCACGCTTGCGAAGTAGTGATAAATATACATGCTCCGAGGTACGAGCACCCATGGCAAGTACTGCGCCATAAAACCAATGACGATGATGAGCAACGTTAAGTCGCCATCCGTCTCGCGAAGTGCCAGGCTATGCCTGAACCGAATATACTTGCAAATAAAGAGCGTAATGACAGCAACCATGCATGCTGCGCCAATATAGAAAATCCAAGGATTGCCCATACAGAATATTGTCGAAGCATATCCAGCAGGTTCAAACGTATCTCGATTAAACCACATCGGTTTGAGAATCAGCGGCCATTGCCACCACGGAGACTGATATGGATGATCCATGCCAAGCCCAGGCGTACTATGATAATCAAGCATGCTGATTTGTGCATCAATCACGCGACCAATCGTCGCTTTTCCGGATGGCAGCAAATAAGGAATATAGCTCAGATAGTAGATCACACATGGAACCAATATGAAGAAGATCACGCAGCATCCGCATGTGATGAGGATTCGCTTAAGGGTATATTCCTGAGCGCCCTTGATTCGTTTGATCTCAGCGTCATCATGCGGCGTATCGTCGCTCACATCCATACCGCAAGCCACATTGCTCACGCGATATTGACGATAGATTCCGATGAAGAACAATGCCGCAAGTCCTAGCGCTGAATAGATACCGATCCACTTGCATGCAATCGATATGCCCATGAATAAACCGCTCAATGCCAGCGGAATCAGGCTGCGCTTGAATGCCTTGTTGATGAGTTGCGGGCTATTGCCCCCAGAAATCGCAAATACATCCGTCTGCAAATAACGCGCCATGCACAAGTAGCTCAAAAGGATAAAGAGCACGGGGAATGAATCTATCGTTGCGATTCTGGTCTGCGTAAAATGCATCAAATCAAACGTTAATGCGAGCATGGAAACCGTAGCGATATCTCGCCTCTTTGTGAGCTGCATTGCAAAAAGATACAATGCAGGAAGCATCAGCACGCCAACCAGCGCGCCTGCAAAACGCCATCCGAAAGGCGTCATGCCAAAGATAGCGATTCCAGCCGACATCATCAGCTTGCCAAGCGGCGGATGGGTCGTTTCATAGGGAATCTCGCCATGCAGGTGCTCATATGCTGTACGCGCATGATAGATTTCATCAAAGTACGTTCCATTATACCAGCTGGGTTTGCCGGTGTAGGTATCTTGTTCGTTAATGAGGTTTTCTGGGGATGCGAGGGATTCCGCCATATCGGGGTTCGTACCGCTATGATCCGCCAGTGTAAGCGGCAGCTGCTGACCCTCTTCATCCGTTACCACAATTTCAAACAGATTAAGGCCCGGGCTTGTTGCGTTGATTCGCAAATACTTGCCGGTGAGCCAAAGCACCGTGTGATCATAGGCATCCGCATATTCCGTTTTGCCATCTATGCTCTCAGACTCTACCAAATACAGCCAGCGATAGCAGAGACCTTGCCTCATTTCACACTGATACTCATTTGACCATGTCTGCCCGTCTTCACTGACTGACACCGTGAAATCTCGATGACTCACGCCCGCATAATACATGAAGTTAAAGCTATGTACATCGTCAAGCTCAAAAACCACTTGTTCATCAGACGACGTGGAAATCCAGCCATCCTGCGGAGCGACTGTACTGCCCAGATTGCTAAATGCCAGCACAGCATACAGTACCGAAACAACGCCCATGATGGCATAGTCCTTGAACCTTAGATGCATGCGCGCGTCTTTTGGTTGCAGGAGCATCTGCTGATAGGATGACGGCATTCTATGCGTCGATTCCTTTTCGCCTTCCTCATGTTTGCTAACTTGCACTTGAGCCGCGGCTGCGCCTGTCAATGCAATCCAGCCAGCATATAGGCATAGCAGCATATTAGACACGCCAAGGATGGAGTTGACCGCAAGCGTATCGTCATTGAGATGACCATACGAAGAACCATATAGAATCGAATTATCAAGCACAATCGCCGTGTTGATAAACGTTGTTATCGAAAGCCAAGTAAACAGCCATAGCATACGCCTATCTTTTGAATGCACATAGCCAATCAGCAATAACGGCAATGCCGCAAACAGATAACGCTCATGCACCTTAATGCCAAGCACATAGATGCCGATCAGAACCAGCGTCAAATAGAAGGGCAAGTTGCCTGTTTTTGGGTCAAATAGAAGACATATTGCAGCAAACAGATAAACAAATGCCATCATTGTATATCCGTAGACCTCATAGGTAACCGATGTGCACATAAACACAAGCTGCACAGCCATCATAACAAATGAGAGTGCGCCAATGCAAAACGCCTTATTCTTCCAATCAAGCGGCTTTTGCTTAAGGTCAATGCTATGCAGTTGCCAAGCACCCAGCGATGCCATGACGATCGCTGTGGCAAGCGGCACGCCCCAGCCGACAGCTTCCGTCACATCCACCCAATTAGCCGCTAGCAAGTAATATAAGTTCGCGGTATTAAGCGTTGCTTTGCTATAGGATGAGAGCGTTTCGCCATATAGTTTAAATATCCATGTAAATGGGTTTTCCTGCTTGATGGCAAAAGGAATGATAATTGCGAGCGCTGCTGCAATTCCAACACCAAATCCAATCGCAAGTTGCTTATATTGCTTGATTCGACAATTTTTTTCTTTTTCGTCTATCAGGCATTTGGCAAGCCATACGCATGCCATTGGAGCAAACAGCAGTGCTTGCGGCTTCATCAAAATAGCCACAAAGAAAAGTGGAATTGCGATATGCCATTTGCGATCCATTGCAAAAATCACAATCAATATCATAAACAGCGCAAGCACTGAATCCACCTGACTCCAAGCAGCGCCATTAACAAGTGCTGCAGGATTCAATGCAAAGAGCGCAGCAAGCAGCATTGCAGCTGTATTGCTGATATGTTTTTTAGCATAAGCATAAATCACGACTGCACATGTGATATCGCAAATAATCGGGTAAAATTTCACCAGTGCATACAGTGCAGGGTCGGCAATTGGATTTAGCGCACGAATGATCATGCCAATTGGCCAGAGCATTAGCATATAACCCGGTGGATAGTCGCAGAAAGCATCAGGCGAATAAAAGCCTATCGGACCTTCGTTTGCCATGCGCAAGCTCCAAGAGTGGAAACAGTTGATATCCACCTCATAGCCCTTCACGGTGCATGCAATCACAAACCGAAGCACCAGTGCCGCAAACATCAACGCACCAAAGATAATGGTTGCATGCTTGCAATTTTTTTTCTCCAGCATCGGCCTTGCAATTAGAAACGCCGCAGCAAACAGCAAGCCGCAGAGGATAAAGAGCGCTGTGCTTTTTTGCGCTGTATCTTCATCAGTGTCAGCAACCGCCGCCGCTGCATTGCTGCTAGCAATTTTATACCAAAGGCTAGCAATCACGCCATCGGGAACAGCATCTACTTTTTCAAGTGCAATATCGTCAAAGTAGGCTTTGCCTTCGCTTTCAGCGCTGTAACCGCCTACGCGTGCGCCAAACGTAACCGTTGTTTGATCCTCGGACGTTTCTCCGTAGTATTCAACATACTGCCACTCGCCAGCGGTATCAAACAAGCCGATTGATGAAGTATAGACATTCTCAATGCCAAAATTCGCGCCTTTTCCGTCCTCTTCCATTTTCTCCACCAGAACATATCCCGACAGACGATAAAGAGAGGAAGGCTGAACAGAGGCGGTATAGGTGAAACGCGCATCGTTTAAAGTAGCGTTTTCAATCAGCGCTGAGTAGCTGCCGCTATGTGCTTTTTCATCCGTGATCACAAGTCTGGAATAACCAACTTGTGTGCGATAAGCAGAGATCGACCAGTCAATCGGCTGATTGTCCGCATCAAGAAGCTCAAAGCTACTATTGGTGATCAGATTACTCGTTGCTTGAGCTAAACCCAAGGTGGGCATCATACAACAAAGAATAAGTAAAACACAGATAAATGCGCGCGTTTTCTTCATCAAATCATTTCCTCTCCAACGATCTTCCCTATGAAACTGCGGCGATGTTCAAGCGTTGGGCCATATTTTTTTAACGCTGCAATATGCTCAGCTGTGCCATAGCCCATATTGCGCTCAAAACCATATTCAGGGTATTTTTCTGCAGCCAATGCCATTTGCCTGTCACGCGTCACCTTGGCAACGATACTTGCTGCAGCTACATTGTAGCTTGTTGCATCACCGTGCATGATTGGCATCGTAGGAAAAGGCAAATACAGCCCGCGCACCGCATCAACAATACAAAGCGTTGCAGGTGCTTTTTCGGCTGCGCGCTCCATCGCAAGCTTCGTTGCATTGAGTATGTTGATCTCGTCGATTTGCTGTGCACTAACCTCCCCTATGCCCACGTAAATTGCATGTTCATAGATTTGGTCATATAACTCCGCACGTCTTTTTGCGCTCAGTTTTTTACTATCATCAATCCACGGAAAAAGCGGATCAGCCGGCATAATCACGCAAGCAGTCACCACCGATCCAAACAGCGGTCCTCTGCCAACTTCATCCATACCAGCAAGCGATGTGCCAAAGCCAAGATGAGATTGATCGTATGCGACCATCTCATGAAAATGTGCCATTCTCTTTTCGGAGGGCTTAGCCATCAAGCTCAGCCTCCTTTGAAGCATCCTCGGCATCAGCTAGGGTACTTTCCGCCTCGATCGGAGTTTTATCAATCCCACCCTCAGTTTTGTTTGCTTCAGTCAGAGCTTTCGCAGTATCAACCTGTGCCTTCACAGTCTCCGTTGGCACAGCTTCCAATGTAAGCCTGCCCACCTTGCCTTCTCTGAATTCATCCAGAATAATTGCACATGCACGGTCGATATCATTGACTCCGCCGCGAAGTAGAAATCCGCGTCCCTGACATACTTCATCAAGCAATTCATAGTGTGGTGCATCAGGATTCTTAATCCGATACCGCTCTATGGTCTTCTCAGGCATAGCTGCAAGCAAGTCTCGAAGCAATGTTACACATAACTCCTGCTGGTCGTAGACTGCATCCTTAATCGTGCCAATATAGGCAAGGCGCGTTGCCGCTCGCTGATCGTTCATCTTTGGCCAGAGCATACCAGGAGAGTCCATGACTTCCAGATAGGGCGAAATTTTGACCCACTGGTTATTTCTAGTCACACCGGGACGGTCTCCTGTTTTGGTGACACTGCTGCCATACATACGATTGATAAAGGTGCTCTTTCCAACGTTTGGTACACCAACAACCATCGCACGGATGGTCTTTTGAATGCCGCGGCGCTGTCCGCGTTCAATAACAGCCTGTGCTGCTTTTTCGATGAGCACCTTGGCTTGTTTTGTTTTTTGAGGGCTTTTGTCATATGCCATTGCATCTATGCCCTGATTCTTGAAATATTGCAGCCATTGGGCAGTCTTCTGTGTTTCAGCCAGATCAGCTTTGCAAAGCAGCAGCACACGGCGTTTGTGCTGCACGAGTGTATCAAGTGCAGGATTACGGCTCGAAAGCGGCAAACGTGCATCACAGAGCTCAATCACTAGGTCTACCCTGCTTAGCTGTGTTGCGAGCAATCGCTTTGCTCTAGCCATATGTCCCGGATACCATTGTATATTCAAATTAAATTCCCCTTCCATTTGGGTGAAATTCTTCATTATCATTGCACATTCACTATTAAATCATTCTTTAAGGAAAAGCGCAAGGGGAAGCATTACAAGAATATGGCTATAAGTGTTGATTTATATGGAAATATTGAGGATGTAAAGGTTTTATGAACATGGTACCTTTACATTTGTTTTCCTTAAGGAGAATCCAAGTGCATCAATCACAGCAAATCTCGCTAAATGGTATAGCGCGCAAGCTTTCTTCGCATTTCACTTCACAAACACATAAGACTAAACTCGCAGAGGATCATCGGTGGGGACCAAAAGGAAAACGACGGGAGCAAGCTCCCGCCGTTTTATGATTACTTATTCAGCTTCAGTGTAAAGCGATCTTTGCTCATAGGTGGTATGCAGCAATTCATGCGCCTTATGGCTGTTGGGCTCTCCTAGATAATCAGCATAAATCTTTGTGATTTCAGGGTTTTGATGGCTCTTACGGAGGGTCTTTGCAGCATCCTCGTTATATAGAGCCTTCGCACGCTCAGCGCGAATGTCAACCCAGTTGCGTACCTGTGCTGAAACGATTGGTTGTCCGCCGCCGTTTACGCAGCCGCCGGGGCAACCCATCACTTCGATGAAATGATATGTTTTCTCGCCGCTCTTTACAGCATCAAGAAGCTTAGAAGCCATTCCTGTGCTGCTGCAAACTGCAACATTTACATCCAAGTCACCGATCTTAACCGTTGCTTCCTTGATGCCTTCAACGCCGCGAACTGCCGTGAAGTTTACATCTTCAAGCTCAGAGCCTGTGATCACTTCATATGCAGTACGCAGAGCAGCTTCCATAACGCCGCCCGTTGCGCCAAAGATTACGCCAGCGCCTGTGCTCTCGCCCATCAGCTTGTCGAAATCTTCGTCAGCAAGTTTGGTGAAGTTGATACCAGCAGTTTTGATCATCTTTGCAAGCTCACGAGTCGTGATAACCAGATCAACATCAGCCATGCCCTTATTTCCTAGTTCAGGACGAGCGGCTTCGTATTTCTTTGCTGTGCAAGGCATGACAGATACAACAACGATATCCTTAGGATCGATGTTCATCTTCTCGGCATAGTAAGTCTTGACCATAGCGCCAGCCATCTCATGAGGAGATTTGCAGGAGCTCAGGTTCGGAATGAATTCAGGATAGTAGTGCTCGCAGAACTTGATCCAGCCGGGTGAACAGCTAGTGATCATGGGGAGCACGCCATTGTTGTTTAGACGGCCAATTAGCTCTGTGCCTTCTTCCATGATGGTAAGGTCGGCTGCGAAATCAGTGTCAAACACCTTATCAAAGCCTAGGCGGCGAAGCGCGGCAACCATTTTGCCTGTTACGCTTGTACCCATTTCAAAGCCAAACTCTTCGCCAAGGGCAGCACGTACAGCAGGGGCGGGCTGAACAACCACATGCTTTGTGCTATCAGCCAATACGTCCCAAACATCAGCCGTGGTATCTTTTTCGGTCAGTGCTCCTACGGGGCAAACTGCAATACACTGTCCGCAGTTGATGCAGGACATATCGCCCAGTTTGAGTTCCCATGGGCTCTCGATCGCAGTTTCAAAGCCGCGGCGAACCGCGCCAATGACACCAACTTTTTGCACCTTTGCACATGCGCCAACGCAGCGGCGGCAAAGAATGCACTTGTTGTTATCGCGAACGATTGCAGGTGAGGAGTTATCAATCTCATAGTCTGAATGTGCGCCTTCAAAACGATCGCCGTTTTCTACGCCCATATCCAAGCAAAGCTTTTGTAGTTCGCAATTCTGGCTGCGGCTGCAGCTTAGGCATTTGCGATCATGGTTGCTTAGAATCAGTTCAAGGTTAACCCGACGAGCTTCACGTACTTTGGGTGTATTGGTCTTAACCACCATATTGGGGGCAGCGGGCAACACACAAGCAGCTTGCAAAGAACGTCCGCCACAATCTACAATACATAGGCGGCAGTTACCAGTTTCATTAATATCTTTCAAATAGCACAGCGTGGGGATGTTCACGTTTGCGATACGCGCAGCCTCAAGAACCGTCGTACCCGCAGGAACCTCGACCTGCACGCCGTCAATGGTAAGCGAAATCATCTGTTCCATGTTCGTTCCTCCTTAACGGATTTAGTTCTTGACGATAGCACCGAAACGGCACTTCTCCATACATGCACCGCATTTGATGCATGTGAGAATATCGATCTTGTGGATTTCCTTCACAGAGCCGGTGATAGCATGTACAGGGCAAACCTTCGCACAGGCTGTGCAACCACGGCACTTGTCGGTAATTTCATAGTTAAGCAACTTCTGGCAGTGATGTGCAGGGCAACGCTTTTCCTTGATATGAGCTTCATACTCATCACGGAAATAACGAAGAGTTGAAAGAACTGGGTTTGGCGCAGTCTGACCAAGACCGCAAAGCGCGGTTTCCTTGATGTTGCGTGCCAATGTTTCCAGCTTATCAATATCGTCTTCTTCGCCCTTACCCTCTACAATGCGCTCAAGAATCTCAAGCATGCGCTTTGTTCCAATACGGCAGGGGGCGCACTTGCCGCAGCTCTCGTCCACGGTGAAGTCAAGGAAGAAGCGTGCGATATCAACCATGCAGTTATCCTCGTCCATTACGATCATGCCGCCCGATCCCATCATAGAACCGATCTCGATGAGCGTATCATATTCGATGGATACATCCAGCAGATCAGCTGGGATACAGCCGCCGGAAGGCCCGCCTGTTTGCACAGCCTTGAACTTCTTGCCATTGGGAATACCGCCGCCGATTTGATAGATGATCTCACGGAGTGGTGTGCCCATAGGAACTTCAACAAGGCCGGTGTTGTTGATCTTGCCACCAAGCGCAAAGACCTTTGTGCCTGTGCTCTTCTCAGTTCCGATGCTACTGAACCAATCAGCACCCTTTAGGATGATCTGAGGAATGTTCGCATAGGTTTCAACGTTGTTAAGCATTGTAGGCTTATCAAAAAGACCCTTTACAGCAGGGAATGGCGGACGGGGACGGGGCTCACCACGGCGTCCATCAATGGATGCCATCAGCGCTGTTTCCTCGCCGCAGACGAAAGCGCCTGCACCAAGGCGAATAAACAGATCAAAGTTGAAATCTGTTCCCATAATGCCTTTGCCCAGCAAGCCGTATTCATGCGCCTGCTCAATAGCAATCTCAAGGCGTTTAACCGCGATAGGATATTCAGCGCGGACATAAACATAGCCTTCAGTAGCACCAATTGCATAACCTGCGATCGCCATTGCTTCAATCAGTGCATGTGGATCACCTTCCAAGATGGAGCGGTCCATAAATGCGCCTGGATCGCCTTCGTCGGCGTTGCAAGCAACATATTTCTGGTCAGATACGGAGTTATATGTGAACTTCCACTTAAGACCAGTGGGGAATCCACCGCCGCCGCGGCCGCGAAGACCGGACTTTAGCACCTCGTCAATAACCTCTTCACGGGTCATTTCATTGAGTGCCTTTGCCAAAGCCATATAGCCGTCAAATGCGATGGCTTCATCAATGTTTTCAGGATCGATCACACCACAGTTACGCAGAGCCAAACGCTTCTGTGTACGGTAGAAGTCAATCTCTTCTAGGGTAACATGGTCCTCTTCATCATCAGCCTTTTCCTTGTAAACGAGGTGCTGCACAATACGACCCTTTAGCAGATGCTCGGCAACAATTTCATCAACATCTTCAAGACGAATACGGCTGTAGAAGGTACCTTCGGGATATACGATAACAACAGGGCCAGCTTCGCAAAGGCCGAAGCAGCCTGTACGAATTACTTTTACTTCTTTGTCCAGTCCGCTGGATTCGATCTGTTCTTCAAAACGCTTAATCAGCTCAAGGGAACCGCTTGAAGAACAACCGGTACCGGCGCAGACAAGCACATGTGCGCGAAAAAGATCCATTTTCGTTCCTCCTTAGCGTTCTTATTTGCTTTCCTGTGCGCCAATGGTGTACTCAGCAACAGGCTGTCCATTAACGATGTGCTCTGCAACAATGCGTGCAACCATATCGGGATTGACGTTAACATAGGTTACCTTCGACTTGCCAGGTACAAGCACATCAACCATAGGCTCTAGGCGGCACATGCCGATGCAGCCCGTTTGTGATACAGTCACATTGTTTAGATTACGTTTTTGGTTTTCTTCGATGAACTTCAGCATAACAGGACGAGCACCTGCTGCAATACCGCATGTTGCCATGCCGACTACAACGCGAACGCTATCATCTGAGTCCTTACGCAGCGAAACTTTTTCCAATGTTTTTGCGCGGATTGCTTCCAATTCAGCCAGGGTTTTCATAAAAATGACACCTCCAAAATGGGTTTGAATTCTTCTTCAATACTCTCTTTGATCCAAGTGATGATATCCGGTTCATTCAGTGGAACCTCACCCAGTACAGCGCGAACCGTACGAGTATCAAACTCAGCAGTAGCTTCGTTTGAGGTTGCTTTAAATAAGAAGTCTGGTTTATCGGGGTTTAAGATGACAAGTGCAAGCAATGTGTCGCACATCTCACCCATAGGTATACAATCAATGTTTTTCAAATCAAAAACCGCTTGAATGGTCGTACCCACCTCAACCGTGCTATCTATCCGAAACGAACCACCGCTCATTTCAGCACTTTGCTGTAGCATCGGAATGCCTAAACCAACTTTACGTGTAGTGCGCGTGGTTGTGAAAGGGTCGGTTACCTGCGCAAGCAGCTCAGGGGACATACCGCATCCATCATCCTTGACCTCAAATGACAAAAATCGATTGTTGGCTATATCAAAAGTAACAATGACCAGATTTGCATTTGCTTTGATGCTGTTTTGAGCAATATCCAAAACATGCATACTAAGGTCGCGCATCATATTATGACACCTTATATTTCGCTATGATTGTCGGAATCTCGTCGGGAGTCAAGCGCCCGTAGACATCGTCGTTGATCATCATAACCGGTGCAAGACCGCAAGCGCCTAGGCAGCGCGTTCCTTGAATGGTAAAGCGACGATCTTCCGTTGTCTGGCCAACATTAATTGTCAGCTCCTCGCATAGCTTGTCAAGCACCTTTTGAGCGCCCTTAACATAGCAAGCAGTACCCATGCAAACACCGCAGACAAACTCGCCTTTGGGCTCCAATGAGAATTGTGAATAGAATGTTGCTACGCCATAAACTTCACTTAGCGTAACACCCATACCCTCAGCAATGATCTTCTGAACATCCATGGGAACACAGCCAAAAATTCCTTGTGCTTCCTGAAGTACAGGCATTAAGGCACCCTTTTGTTCCTTATGCGCCTGCATTACTTCCGCCAGCTTTTCATACTTTTCATGATCTTCGTTATGATTGGACATGGCAGCCTAAGACCTCCTCCATTTGTGATACGAATCAAGTCGCGCCACCCTCTAACGATATGCGCAACGTATATATATTATCATATAACAGCTCGAATTGCATCCCATTTACAAAAAAATTGACAAAAAAATAATTATCCAAACTAAATCCATACGAATCAAGCCTTTCAAATCAATGTTTACAAAGCCTTATGGTAGATTATTCAATTTACAGCCATATAAAAATAATATATCATCGCCAGCCGTCAAGCAGCTCTATCATCCATTTTTTGACGTCCATTCCGTACGCCATTTGAAGGTGATCACGCTGCAAGGCATCCTTGGGATACCCGTAAGCGACGTTCTTCCCATCATGAAGCAACAGTACATGCGTTCCATATTTCATCGCAAGGCTCAAATCATGCACCACAGATATAATCGAACGATTCCCCTGCGCAAGCCATGCTGAGAGGGTTGAAAATAATTGCTTTTGATATAGTAAATCCAAGTGATTTGCAGGCTCATCCAGCAGCAGCAATTCAGGCTCTTGCGCAAATACCTGCGCCAGAAATACGCGCTGCAATTCGCCGCCTGAAAGAGTCAGCACGCTTTTATCCTTTAATTGTTCAAGTCCCGTTGCACGGATCGCATCCGTGACTGCCCTATCGCCATCCATATCCAAGGAAGAGAAGACACCTGAGCTGTGCGCGTAGCGCCCTAAGCGAATCACTTCCTGCGCCGAATAATCATATTCCACATGATTCACCTGCGACAGCACACCCACTCGCTTGGCAAATTCCTTTGCCCGATATGATTTTGCATCGATCTCCCCAAGCTTAATCTCGCCTGTATATGGCGTGGATTGGGCAATTGCTGATAAGAGCGACGATTTTCCTGCGCCATTTGCCCCAACAAGCATCAACCAGTCTCCCGCTTGAAGATGAAAGGAAACATCGTCTACCACCAGATTGTTCTCATAACGGACATTCACGTTCTTAACATCTAGCATGCGCTCCCCCTTTTCTTACGTGACCGAAAGAATACAAGTACAAAAACCACCGCACCCACCAAGGATGTCACCACACCAATGGGAAGTTCAATCGGGTTTAAAATGGTTCGTGCCAAAAGATCAGCCAGCATGAGAAAGATAGCACCCAAGAACATAGAAGCCGGCAGTAATCGTTTGTGGTTTGCGCCAACAAGGATGCGCGCTATATGAGGAATGGTGAGTCCCACAAAGCCAATCGAGCCGCCAACGGATACGCATACACCAATCAGGACAGAAACAGCGATCATCACCGTTAGTTTCACCCGCTTCACGTTCACCCCGATATGCTTCGCTGCATTCTCGCCCAGAGAAAACGCATTCAGCTCCCTTGCGTGAAACAGAAGAACGCCCCCACAAAGTACGAGCGCAGATAGTAATACCAAGTCATTTTCATAACCGCTTCCAGCAAGTGAGCCCATCGTCCAAAATGTAATGGATTTGAGCTTTTCACCTGAGAAAGCAATCAATAAATTCAATAAGCTGCTAGCAAACATACTAAATACGATACCCATTAGGATGATCGTATGTGTACTCAGCAATCGATCCGCTGCATAGGATACCGACAAAATTAGTGCTAGTGAACCAAAGGCGAAAAGGGTCGCCATGATCATAGTCCCTGCAAACGGAAGCGCTGGAAAGTTGATATTAAAAAGGATGGCAAATACAGCGCCAAGCGATGCACCCGAGCTCACGCCAAGCGTTGAGCCGTCTGCAAGCGGATTGCGAAGAAGCCCTTGCATACTTGCGCCGCATAACGAAAGGGATGCCCCCGTCAGCGCCACTGCAATTACACGCGGAAGCCTGACAGACATGATAATGGGCGCCGAAACACCGTCAGGTATTGGCAGCTTCCAAATGCTATTCCAAATTGCCCTAATCGTATCAGTTACAGGAATAGCCACGCTGCCCATGCAAACGCACAGGCAAAGCGTGGCCGCTGTAAGAACTGAAAAGAGTATGTATTCATAGATATGAAACGATTCAGCTTTTACTTTCATGATTCATCCTATCAAGCAGCATCTGCCTGCGTATCAAATGTAGTTACAAATTCCATGATCTCATAGGCTGCATCTACCAGACGCGGTCCTGGGCGGGATACGCTATCGCTGTCGATGGCATATACCGCACCGTTTTCCACTGCATCCATGCCTTCCCATCCATCGCGGCTCATGATTTCATCAGCGGGCAATGGACCTTCACCATAGTAGCCGGTGGTGGTTAGGATAAAGTCGGGATTGCGCTGGATCACTTGCTCCTGCGAAACCTCGGCCCATCCCTGCACATCTGCAAACGCATTGGTAAGTCCGCAAATTTGCGCCAGCTCATCCATAAAGGTATCGCCACCAGATGTCCATAGTCCCCATTGCAGCGGAGATACTTCAAAGTAAACGGTCTTATCAAGCGCTGTAGCCGCTGCTGAAACGCCCGCAAACCCGTCCTTCATATCACTGACTAGCGTCTCTGCTTCTTGGGTTTTACCAAGCAATGCACCGATCATTTCAATCGCGGTATATGTTTCCTCGATGCTTTGCGCATCTGAAATCACAACGCGAACACCTGCATTTTCCAGAGCATCAACCTGATCTGTGGTCTGCGCCATCTTGCTCATGATGATGATCTGGGGCTCAAGTGCAAGAATCTGCTCAACATTCATTTCTGTACCGCTGTTGACCGAAGGAAGTTCGTAAACCGCCTCAGGATAGTTGCAGTATTCGCCTCTGCCAACCAGCGAATCCTCTGCGCCAATCGCATAGACGATTTCGCAATCAGCAGGATTGAGTGCAATGACTTTTGTCGCAGCGGCTTCAAGCAATACCGTACGCCCTTCCATGTCCACCAGCCGGATTCCGCCCTCCGAAAGCGCAGGCATGCAGGCGATCATCAGCAGCATTACCATGCAAAGGACAAGTCCAAGTCTTTTGTTCATTTCGTTCTCCTCCAATAGTTTGATTTGCAAATGAAATCGCGAGGGAAACGCAAAGTCGCGCCCACCATAAAGGCGAGCACGACTAATTAACCTTGTTTATGAGGTTTAATAGCAGGTCCCATCCCCAGGGTGAATGGTGTAAACAGGTCTCCCGACTTGGCTTCATCCTACTTGAGCACCTTCCCGCAAGAATTCCTGCAGTGGTCTGGAAATAGCGGTAGGGCTTTATGCCCGTGCCTTCCCTTTGCTCGTTCGTCCGCTTCACGGTTACTGGGATAGTTCGAAAATCACATCCGATTCCCATGACGAAAGTTCTTCTTTCATCGCGTGTTTCCACGCAGATACACCAGCTATTCATTTGTCGATTGCATTATACTTGATAATGCAATCAGCGTCAAACATTCATTTTCGCTTTGAGTGCATCAAATACACCCTTAGCAGTCGGCTCATCCACCTCAAGCGCAAAGACCTGCTCTTGGATGTCCTCCAAGCGATGTGCATCGCTTGATTGAAGCAGAAATCTGCCTTTTATTGCATAGTCTGGACACGGCAGATGCTTGACAATCTCCACAACAGGATACTCAGGCAAGAACGGCATTAAGCCCAGTGCACCAATCATGCCATTGCCGCCCCGATTGATATGAGCAGGAACGGCTATCCCATGATGCCGCGCTATCAGTTCACATACTTCATCCACCGATAAATCCGTCGAAGTGATCAATAGCTTGTCCACCACGCCTGCAAACTCATCGCCGTTTTGCATGATCAATTGATTGCCAAACAACTGCGGGTTGTTTTTGACATCAGCCAGATGGGCATAGACATCATCACTAGCTGCAAGCGCATCGTTCAGCTGTTCAAAATAAGCCAATATATGCGCTTCTTCTTTGCTGGTAATTTCCATACCGGCAATCACCGCTACTCCGTATTCATTGCCTGCTGCCATAGCGTCCCGCACGTTGAGTGCGCTGTTATGATCAGTGATCGCAATGACATCAAGCCCCTTGATCTTGCACATGCCCACAGCATTCCATGGTGTCACATCATCATCGGCACACGGAGACAAGCAAGTATGAATATGTAAATCACAATAGACTTTCACTTTTACTCCACAGGTGGCATTATGCCCGCCTTATTCATGAGCCCGCAAATTTCATACGCTGTTTTCTTGGTTGAAAGGATGGGCAGTTCTTCATCAATCGCTTTCTTGAGAGACGCTGGTTCAGGCTCTACGCCTTCCACCAAAATCACGCATGCCATTTCCATGAGTACAGATACAGCGATCACATTCACATGTGATTGCACCGTACACCAAGCCATGCCTAGTTTTCCGTGCGCAAGCACCCAGCTTAGCAAATCGCAGGAATACCCGCAGCTGATCTCCGCATCCATATTGGCGCCTTCAACAAGGTTTGTGGCATCAAGAAGTGCCATCAAGTCGCTTACTTTCATATCGATTCCCTACTCTCTTGTGGTTTTGGCTAGTTCAACCATTCGTTGCGCCATGATTTGCAGTTGCTCCTTGAGTACGTGGATGCAGTCCATTTTATTGCAGTAACCGCGTACGATATCCTCTGCAAATGTTCTGCACGTTGGACTGCCGCAGCTTCCGCAGTCATAGCCCGGCAGGCTTTTCACGATTTCTTCCATCTGCTCAAGCTTACGCATGGCTTCCACAATATCATCATCAAGCCGCATGACGCTGTTAGGCGAAATCTGCTTGTCCGTCATGAGCTGATACTTGGTCAAATACGATGCATTGACCTTCTCGTCAGGATGCACAATGTCACACCCGCGCATCAACGCACGAACCGTGCCGCGTGCAACATAGCTGTTTTCAAAGGTCAGCGGACCGCCGACACTACCGCCCGTGCATGCCGCACCTTCAAAGAACACAAGATCCTGAAGCTTATTGTTCTCAATTTCTTCAAGAACACGAATGACATTTTCAATTCCGTCAACCGCCATGCTATGCTCTGGCGCAACTGCCCGTACCTCGCCCCCGCTGTTTGCCCAGCCCACGCCAAACGATGTAGCGCGTGCAAGGTGCGTATCGATGGGCAGGTTCTTAATTTGACTTGCGAGCAAGCCGTAGATCTCAAGCATCGAAATCGCGCCGTCAACAGCCGATGTTTCATGTCCGATCGGGGTTCTGATTGCCGTCATCTTTGCTGCGCATGGCGTAATAAAGAAACAGCCGACCTCTTCTTGCGGAACATCATTCTTTTTGCAGAATTCGCGCTTTGCCACCATTGCCGCAACTTCCATCGGCTGACGCACGTCAATGATATGCGGTATCAGTTCAGGAAAACGCACCCGAATCAGGCGAACGATGGCAGGGCAAGCCGAAGAAATCACTGGATAGCGATCTTTGGGTATGCTGCGCATTCTCTCGCGAATAGCACGTGTGACAATATCTGCACCTTCTGCCACTTCAAACACATCGTCAAAGCCCATTTTAAGCAATCCTTCAAGCACCTGCGAGGCGCTGATCAAATGCTTAAACTGTCCATATAACGATGGCGCGGGAAGTGCAATTTTGTACTTGAAGCGATTGATGCTCGCAAGCGGATCGGTTTGCGCATACTTCGCATGATAATCACATACGCGTATACATTCGCCGCAGTCGATGCATCGTTCATCGATGATATGTGCACGTCCGCCGCGAACGCGAATAGCCTCCGTTGGGCAGCGCTTCAAGCAGTTGGTGCAACCTTTACATTTGTCTTTGTCCAGTCTTACAGAATGGAATCTTCTCTTGTTCATTAGTTAAGACCTCCATATGGGAATGGATATCATCATTGAAGCCGAAACTCCATTTTGATCTGCGTTCCCACATTCACTTCGCTGCTGATGTCAAATCCATCCGCATTGCGTTTCATATTTGGCAATCCCATACCTGCGCCAAATCCCAAATCGCGAGCTTCCTCGCTTGCCGTAGAAAAGCCTTCGCACATTGCTTTGCTAAGATCCGCTATGCCGGGGCCTACGTCCTTTGAGATCAGCGTAATTCTTTCTGGATTCATTTGAATCGTGAGTCGTCCGCCCATGCTATGGATGATGAGGTTCAGCTCAGCTTCATAGCTTGCCACGGCAATTCTTCTGAGCACTGTGCTATCAACGCCGATCTGCTTAAGCTTTCGCTTAATACTGCCCGATGCATCGCCAGTCGTTTGAAACTCTCCCGATTGTACATCATACGTATCAACAAATATATTTTCTTGCATTGTATTCCTCTTTCACGCGCTCATGCGCCGCTACGTTCATTTGTTCCGCGAATCCCCGCTTCGTATAGCATTCCGCATGTCGTAAACGTGGTATATTCTGTCGTTAGCACAACAATATCCAGTTCACGCGCTTCCTCTAAAATTTCTTCTTGAGGGACTTTACCACGAGCAAAGATGACGCAATGAATGTCCAGCATTTCCGCCGTTCTCATCACATGCACATTGGTCAGCCCAGTAATCAGAACCGTCTTGTCCTTAACAAAGGCCAGCACATCGCTCATCAAGTCGCTGCCGCAAGCGCTGTTGACCTCCTGGTCAAGCCGATCATCCCCGCAAAGCACCCTAGCATTAATGACTGGAAGTAGTTCCTTTATGGTCATATAATAAACCTCCTATGTATTACTGAGTTGGTCGTAAATATCCTTTATCAATTGAAGTGTCGTAAATGTTTGGCTTTTTAGTTCACGCGCCAGTGTAACAGCGCTTGTATTCGCACTTAATGTGTCGCAAAATCCCGAGTATTGAGTGAAGCACGCGATGAGTCCATCCACAGTCTGATGCCTTGGGGACGTGAATCTCTGCTGCAAGCGAAGCGACACTACGTTCATCTGGCCGCGAAGATTCTGCAAGAGTTCAAGAACCTCTGCATTGCTCCGCTCCTGCCTATCCATGATCACGCCTATGCTCTGCAATTGCACGACAAGGTCATTTGCATGCGCAAATGCTGCCTCAAGGATGTCCAGTTGTCCCTTCATGCCGCGAAGGCGAATCGCAAGCGCAGGCAACTCAATTTGATACAAGTATGAATCAATGGTATGCTGCTCGCTAAGCTGCAAACGCACGTATTGCGCATCTTCCTTCGTTGGATATACGGCAGCAAGCATGCGGTAGCGTCCATCATGCCACACATAGCCCGCAGCGCCGCGCTGAATGAATTGATCAGCTAGCTGCTTAGCAGCTTCTTCATTTTCAAACACGCCAAGCTGGAGCGCATACCATGTACTCGATGGCAATGCAATGTCTCGGCTTTGAACGGTTTCATCAAAAACCTCATTCGTTGGGATCGGCGTAGGTGTTGCGGCAAGACTGATATCAACATCGCCATCATTGCCATTCCATACAATCCCGGAAAATAAAACCACCGCTGATAAGAACAAAAGTAAATAGCTAAGCCATTTTTTCGGGAAGCTATTACTTGGATATACGCGCTTATTGTCCTGCATATTTTTCCCTCCTGCATACCATGTCAAAGCACGATATGCGGAAAAGAAATCAAATATGAAAGGTTGCGCTTTGCTTAGCGTTCTGCTACCATATATTTATCTATTATACTTTACGGAGGGCAATTATGCAATATCATCTCGATACCATTCCGGTTTGGGAAGCAATGGAAAAGGAAGATTGCTGCCCACTGTGCGCATTGTATCAAAAATGCGAACTGTCCGAAATTGACAGAAGCCTAGGCGGCAGCGTTATGGAACCCAGTGTACGCATCCAGGTCAATGAGCGGGGCATGTGCCAAACGCATCACAAGCAGCTATTTATGATGCAAAATCGTCTGGGACATGCACTCATGGTTGACTCTCATAGCAAAGAGCTCATCAAAAAACTGGACAAGCTTGATAAGCTTCTGCCTGCAAATGAAAAACGCGGTCTGTTTTCTGCAAAGGGCGGCGATCTTGATCCGCTGATCAATGCACTTGATGGACTCAGCAACACTTGCGTGATTTGCGAAAACATCGATCAGCATATGCTGCGCTATACCTATACATTTTTACATCTATGGAAAAACGACAAGGCATTTCTCAAAAAGTGGGATGGTTCAAACGGCGTTTGTATGCCTCATGCCGCTATGCTGCTAACCCATGCTAAGAAGCATTTAAACGAAAAGCAACAGAGTGCCTTTGCGGCTTCGCTTCTGTCGCTTCTCAAAGAGAACCTTGTTCAAGATGAAAAAGACCTTGAATGGTTTACGCTTAAATTTGATTATCGCAACCAAGATAAACCCTGGGGCAACAGTAAAAACGCGCTGGAACGCACCATCAACCGTCTGCGCGGGCGCTGCGTTGGTGACGAAAAGAAATAAACCGTTTAATCCAACACTTCGATGAATTGCTCAAGCGATACGCCTGCTTCTTGAAAAAACTCCAAAGAAAATGGATCAGGATAACCCTGCTGGTATACCACTCGTTTGATGCCTACGTTTACAATCATCTTTGCACACACCGAGCAAGGCTGATGTGTACAATAAAGCGTAGCACCATCGATTGATATGCCTAATTTTGCTGCCTGAATGATTGCATTTTGCTCTGCATGAATTGCATAGCAGAGTTCCGCATGTGTGCCCGATTCAATGTTCAGCCTGCGCCTCATACACTCGCCGCGTTCTTTGCATGTTTTCACACCTGCGGGAGCGCCATTATAGCCTGTTGTCATAATGCGCTTGTCCTTCACGATCACAGCGCCTATGCTTCTGCCTTCCATGTAGCAACTTGTCCATTCGGAAATCAAATACGCCATTTTCATAAAGCGAATATCCCATTTATCCATCTGTCATCCTCCTTTGCACCTGCGTGCATTATACATTTCTCGCATCTTTTTTACAACCCTTTGTCATGTACTCCCTCCACTCCACATAGCATTTCTTGTGGAGGCGAGGGTATGAAAACAGGTGCAAAAAGACAAACCATATTTTTGACAGCCATCAATGCCTTGGTTCGTGCATTGGGGCTTGTTTTACGTGTACTGCTCTCGCGTCTGGTAGGCGCTGAAATCATGGGCATAGCGGAGCTGGCACAGGGCGTGCATATGCTGGCAATTACGCCGCTTACATCGGGACTCCCCATCGCTATTAGCCGAATCACCGCACGCGCCAAACCGCAAGACAAGCAAAAGCCGCTCCTTGCAGGCATATCAATGGTTCGCATCGCTTCCGCTGTGCTCATTCCATTGCTGCTTATCCTGTCACCGTGGATTGCTCAGGTTATGGGCGATGTGCGCGTTTTGCCGTCGCTTTGGTTTACCGCACCCTGCATCCTCATCCTCGGGTATTCTGCATCCTTTAACGGATACTGCTATGGGATGGAGTGGAGCCGTGTGCCCGCACTCTCGGAATTGATCGAGCAGATCGGGCGCTTTGTGTTTACGGTTTGTTTGCTATATTTATTGCCTAAACTCACTGCACCATGGATGGCTGCCGTCCCTGTTGCAGCAACAATGGTTTCCGAAATTATCGGATTGATCTTTGTCATTTCTGTCATCCGCATCCCATCGTTTAAGCTGCCTTCTATTGATCAGTGGCGAAAACCCATTCTCAGGCTTGCCGCACCAACCACATTGAGTCGGCTTGTGCAAACCTTACTTCGTTCGCTTACCGCCATCATGATCCCCATGCGCCTTCAGTATTCAGGGCTATCAGCCGCCGAATCAACCGCAAGGCTTGGCATGCTCAATGGTATGGTCATGCCTATTTTGATGCTGCCCTGTATTTTCACAAGTGCCTTATCCATGGTTGCCATACCGCGCATTGCCAAGGCAGAGGATCATTTGCATGAGCTCAAAAGATTGCTTATCCTCTGTGTAGCTTCCGCTTTGCCCGTAGCATTGCTCAGTTCTGGTGCGGTATACCTAGCTGCTTCTTTTCTTGCCAATCGGATTTACCGCATGGCAGAGCTAGCTGATCTGTTTCGCCTTGCTGCACCGCTTACCGCACTCTTTGCTTTCAGTCACGTAACAGGCGGAATCATCAGCGCTCTTGGACAGCAAAAGCGCTCCATGATTGGAGCACTTATCATATCAACGGTTACGCTGATTTTCACTTATGTGCTAACGGCTAACCCTGCCCTCCGATTAAGCGGCGTTGTATATGCACAAGGCATTGGGCAAACCGCAACAATTCTTTGGAATGTTGGGATTTTGATCATCTGGCGCCGCGAACGCCTCAAGCCTCAGGCGCGGTGATAAATCCGATGAATCTCGTCCGTTTCGCTTCCGTCCGCATGATATACCACCAGCGGAGGCATCCAAAGAAGCGCCGGACGTGCATTCTTCATCGCTTCCACAAGTACTAAATATGGCGCACGATCTACCTTTGCACAAACCATCCGAATGCGCTTGGGTTCAAGCCTGCTGCTTCTCAGTGTGTCCAGCAGTTCAAGCATACGCTGCGCAGGAAATACCATGCTAAGCCTGCCGCGATTGCGGAGCACCGCTGCGCAGGACTTGATGATATCACCGAGCTGACACTCATCCTCATGCCTCGCAATGGAAACCGTTTGTGTCTCGCTCTTAAGCGCTGCGCCGTGTTTCCCATAGGGTGGGTTGCATACCACTGCATCCATGCTTTCGCGCGCGATCACCGTTGTCGCTTGGCGCATATCCGTTGCGTGAACGGATATGCGCTTTTCTAGTTCATTCATTATCATTGACCGACTCGCCATTTCCGCCATTTCCTGTTGAATCTCAAAGGCATGGAATGCAGCGGTTTCTTCCTTTTGGCTTAGGAGAAGCGGCAGTATACCTGTTCCTGTTCCCATATCCGCAATTTTGTCTCGTGGATTCACGCGCGTAAAATCCGCAAGCAGCACCGCGTCCATGCCAAAGCGAAACGCTTGATCATTTTGGATAATGCTGAGTCCATTTCTTTGCAGGTCGTCAATTCGTTCGTTCTCTTTTAGCTGTATTTTCATCATACATCCTTATATGCTTAGGTATTTAAGCAAGCAATAACCTTGCTCACCCATGAATTCAATCATGCACCACTCTTCGCCATGCATGAGAACCTCTACGCCATCTCCCAAAGTAAGTGACAAGACCTTCTCGCTATCCTCTTTGCATTGATTCCATGCATCAATCTTCAGTTCGCCTTCCGGTGGCATAACAATCGCAAATGTCTCTGTATCCACCTCGCACATTGTGCTGTCAAGAATCAATTCGGGCAATGAGGTAGGTTCTTGATTTTGATCGTCTTCTTGATCTGTGCCGTCATCTATTTCTGTTTTCCCTTGATCAACGGAAGGCTCAACACCTGAGTTCTGATCATCGTCTATATTTGCTGCGGGCTGCTGAGCTGCTTCACTGGGTTTCTCGCTGCTTAGGTATTCCGACATCACGTGGCCAAGCACCTCATGATAGGAAACATAGCTCCATACAGCGCCTGATTGAATGACACTAACGCTGTCATGGCGCGGTATGCTCACAAGCACCCCTGCATCACTGGAAGCCTCTGAACGAAGATTGAGCGGTCCTGATGATGTGACAACCCAAGCAGTTGCCGCGGTACTTTCACCTTCATCAATCTTTTCGTTGCTTCCGTCGTCTGTCTCTGACTCAGTCGCCGCATCGTCATTCTCGCCTGTTGTTCCTTCGGATGATTGATCTGCATCCGTTTCTTGCTTTTGGTTAGTAGCGGTTTCAAATCGTAAATACTGAGTCATCACATAGCCTGTGATTTGGCCTGCCTGCACCTCGCACCATGAATCGCCATAGCTGATCACGATTACGGAGGATTCACGCGGAAGGCTTTGCACAACCCGACCATTGGGCGAAATTCTTAGATTGAGTCCGCCCGAAGCAGTTTGGACATATGCCATTTGCACAGCTGTGCTTTCTTCCGCTTTGCCGTCCTCAGTATTCGATTCACCGCTTGTTTCGGTTTCAACCTGTGCATTATTAAACGTCAAAAACTCTGTCATTACATAACCAAATACATCTTCATAGGCAATATAGCACCATGTTGAGCCGCGCTGCTGCACGCTGATTGTTGCATGCTGCGGTATCATCTTTAGCACACCAGAAGCTGTTGATGGTTCCATTCGCAGATTCAGCGAACCGGATACCGTTGTCACCACAGCCGTATCGCCCGTGAGTTCTTCTGGTTTTCCCTGCCTGAATGTAAGGAATGAATTCATCACATAGCCTGTTTGTCCGCCATAGGTCGTTTCGCTCCACGCTGCGTGCTGCTGCGTGATTAAAATCGTTGTACCCTTGGGAATGCGTGCAAGCACTCTGCTTCCCGGCAGCGGATCACTTCTGAGATTCAGCGGTCCTGAAGCCGTCGTCACAGTAGCGTATGTCGATTCATCATCGCCCGGATCAGGCGTGATGGGCTCATCGGGATCATTAACATTTGTGCCGTCTCCCTCGCCGGTTTCGCCATCGCCATCACCTGGCGTTGTGGGTTCCTCAGGGTCAGGCTGTTTTTCATCGCTAAATGTAAGGAAAACAGTCATCACATAACCCGTTGTATTTGCATAGGTCACCTGACTCCACAATGCTCCGCGGTCATGTACAACAATGCTTTCCAAGCGTGGAATGGTGCGCAGAATGGCACTGCCCGCTCTTGGTTCTATGCGTAAATTAAGCGTTCCACTTTCTGTGGTCACGATCGCTGTTGTTTCGCCTTCTCCGCTGCCTGTTTCGCCTTCGCCTTGGGTAAAGGTCAGAAAGGATGTCATGACATAGCCATTATATCCTGCATAGCGAACCCCGCACCAAGTGGAGCCGATGAGCGTAACCTCTATTTCCATGCCGCGCGGAATGGTTGTGATAATCTGACTGCCTGCTTTGGCTTCCGTTCTCATATTCAACGAACCACTCGATGTTGTGACAACGGCTTTGGAAACAGCCTCTCCCTGATTGCCGTTGTTTCCATCATCGCCGCCATTTTCCATTTCAAAAGTGAGTTCAGCAAGCAGCATGTACCCCTGTTGATCTGCATAGGTAACAGCGCACCAAGGCGCCACGCGCTCAGTAACCGTTACCGTGGTTCCGCCCTGAACCTGTGCAATCAATTCCGCATCATCGCTTGGCGATACGCGTAAGCTGCCGCCTGATGAAATAACAGTTCCGGTTTCGTTTGTCTCTGTAGGATCTGATCCACCCGTCTCCCCTTCGTTTCCGCCTTGCGGGTTCTCGTTTTCAAGGCTCTCGCCCGAATACAGTATGAATTCTGAGATCATATAGCCATTGATGCCATTATAGCTAATATAGCTCCAAGAACCGTCATCAGACAAAACCGTGATTTCACTTCCATGGGGAATTTCCGCTACAACGCTGCCGCTTGTCGATGCCGACCCGCGCATGTTGACCGTACCCGTTCCATCCTCAGTTTTCACCGTTGCTTTTGCATTACCGGTTGAAACAACGTTGGATGGATATGTAGAGGTAATCGCTGACACATAATTGGTGTTCACATAGGCGACCGTGGCATTATACTGCACATGCGCCCAAGAGCCATCCTTGCTAAACACTGTGAGCACTGCATTTGCAGGTGCGGTAGACACCACGCTGCCGCTCATGCTGCCAGAGGAACGCAGGTTGACAAAATCATTTGCTGTAACAGTCACAAATCCAAGAATGGTTGCGGCGCTTCCTTCTTCATTGGAGGGAGTGCCTGTGATGCTCAGCGCATTGCTGGGTACATACCCTTTGAGGTTTCCGTATTGCACAAAACACCATGTGCCGTCATTGGATAGCACATTTAGCATAGCACCATTGCTTGCTGTGCCGATTATGGCAGCAGAGGTGGACTTTTCCGTGCGGATAGCAAGCGTTGCATCTGCTTTGACAAGCTTGACCGTTGCTTTGCATGTGCCTTGGTCATCATCGTCAATACTTGCTGGGTCTTCCACCGTGGTTTGCGTAGACCCCATATCGTCCAAAATGGTGTTAGTAAAGCTCTGCTGGACTCTTTTACATCCCGTGTAGTAAAACCCCAGAATCTGGTCATAAGTATAGCCGAGCTTTGCCATGTACATCGCACCGCGCTGACTCATGCCCAGACCATGACCGTAGCGCCTTGCTTGCAAAACATAGCTTGTCCCGCTTTTTTGTACGCTCCAAAGCTCATTTTTGGATGATTGAATGCTCATGGAGAGCATGCTTTCAAGCTCGCTGAAGATATCGCAGGTAACCGTAATGGTTTTTGACGCACCATTGACATTTGCGGCAAGTGTGAAATCCATTTTGGTATATAGTCTGCTTGGAGATGCGTATTTAGGCGTATGCGGCGTCACACTTTTTAGGGTTGTGAGCGTCACGTTTCCACTTGATGTGCCTAACTGCGAAGCGACTTTGCTCTTTAATAAGCTGATTAATGAGGAATTATTTGAACTGCTGCTAAGATCAGCATATACCGTCGATTTCTTTACAACAGAGCTTGGATTGGCATAGTCAAAAGGATCATCCTTCACATCCAAATAATCATACCCTGTGCTGCCCCATATGCTCTTGATAGACTCCATCTGTCCGCCATTGCTCGCAGAATAATAAGTAGCGGTGTAGTTTGATCCATTCATGATCACAATGCCCTTTGTACCGTCTACCGCTGCCACGCAGTTTGCATTGCCTGATGGCGTACCGCGATATACCTGATCGCTTGTGGTATCCACCACATCATAAGTACCTGACGCATTGCTCTGCATTCGATTGACCGTATAGGTACGAGCGGCAACCGCTTGCGCCTTGAGTGCTTCAATATTGCTAGAGTTACCCATTTCATAAGGAAGCACACCATAGAGATAGTTCTCAATATAAATATGCACAACCGTGTAGAGCTTATAGCTGCCGCCCTGCTGGACAGCGCGGAAAGAAATATCCCCCGGATATGGATTGCTGCTCTCCCTTGATTGTGCGATTTTCATTCCGTTGCTGCCTGTTGTGCTATGCCTGCGCAGTGCAAAATAGGTTCCCATATTGGTTTTGATACCATTATGAGTCAATGTGATTGCACCTGTTGAGGTGCTAAAATTGACAGTCAGATTACTGCCGCTGGAAATGGTTTGATTTGTATTGCCGTTGATGCTGTACTTGCCAACGGCCGTTAGATCAAGCGTTGTAGGGCTTCCAAGGGATGAGAGATATACTCGAACCATCCCGTTGGCTGTGCTGGATTTTCTCGTTAAAGGAGCTGACATGACCTGTACATCATCAATGGATGCTGCAAAAACTGCGTTGAAGCTTGGCATTAGGCATGCCGAGATTAACAACAAGGTGATGGCTATCTTTCGTATATTCTTCATGTGTTTTGTTAACAAGAAGTAGCATCCTCCCGTCATTTAGTAATACTTTCGTAATCTTTATCATCATATCATATCAATTCTAAAATGTCTATGAATTTTCATATCCACATCATGGCAAATTTCATGCGAAAACGCAAGCTACGCTTGCATTAATTGTACTCTATAATCCTGTTTTCATCGCATAAAGCTGATACAACTATGTATTTTTGGCTTGCCATTCATTTCTATCTTGTCACTTAGTCTTTTGTTCATATTTGTTACACTTTTTATTCATGAAAATACTCGCTTTGCCATCTCTTGCTCCGTAATCACTTTTTCTACTCGGCCATTGCTTTGGTCAACCACGCAGAGCAGATGAAATTGCTGAGGCGGCATTTTAAGCATTACGCCTACCAAATCATGCGAAGTAGGTTCAGAGGATGTTGCCAAAACACGTACAGGCATGACCCCCCCCTTGCTTAGTTTATCCCTTGCATCATTAGCGCGCTCAACATGCCTTAAGTTCTGAACGATGGCACTTTCATGCGCCGCATAGCAAAGATAAGGACCAATCAGCAGAAGCGAGAAATTCATATATCCGTGCCATGCACCATACAGCCCAAGCCCTATTAATGCAGCACCCAAAACATACGCCAAGATGAGCATCATACGGCGAATCGGTTTTTGCACCCCGAATATCATCGCAATTGCCATGATCACCCGCGCCCCATCAAGCGGCCAAACGGGCAAGCAATTGATGAAGGCGAGTGAGAAATTCGCATTCAGGAAGGCATACCAAAAAGAAGTTCTTGGCGCAAACACCAAGCATAGCATAGCAGCTGCTCCGCTCACGATGACTCCAGCAGCTGCTATGAGAATTTGCTTCATGCACGAAAGGCGCTCATAACTTTTCACGTCTGCCATACCGCCAAAAGGGGTCAGTTCAATCGTGCATTCCTGTACGCCGAATAGCAGCATGATCAGCATATGTGCCCCTTCATGCAGGAGCAATGCGAGCACAAGTGCAAGCACCGTATGGCTTGGACTAAAGATGAACGCAACCGCTAGCATGATAAGCCCCGCCGGATGCACTTTCACTCGGAAATTCTTTTTTTTCGTCTTCATGTTCATTCTTTTTGAGGGATAAGCAGACCATCAGGGTTAATCGAGCGCCCGTCTTTTCGATATTCAAATGCGAGCGGCTTATCAGGCAAAACGCTAGCGATAATATCACCGGCATATACCGTGTCTCCCACTTCCAAATAGCATGACGAGAGATTTCCGTAGATCGACTCGGTGTCATTCACATGGCGCACACGAATGATCTGCTCCTCGTCAAGTCCATGGGCAATGCTCATCACTTCTCCGTCTGCAACCGCACGAACATCCGAAACCGTGCTCATGTATTCTACATATGGCTCTTGCTCACTCCATGCATGTACCGTTTCGCCAACAATAGGCGCGAGAACCGAAATGCTCTCCGTTTCGCTCCACACCTCTTGTACGCCTTCCGGCAGGAAACCCCCAACAAAGCTAAGTTTCCCTAGGCTTTCATCCCATTCCATTCCGGCGCTTTCTTGAATGGCTGAAAACACGCTCTGCGCTTGCGGCTGACCTGTGTTCTTGATGGCAACCAGCGTTAGTAGCAGTCCCCCAACCACGGCAAAATTGCGAATGAGCTTATCCGTTTGCAGCAATCGTTTCCCCCAGCTGCTTTCCTTAGGATACTCCACGAGCGTCGCACTGGTCTGAATGCGCTCACTAAGCAGCGACTTTTCATCCTTTACCCTCATGTTTCTCACTTGCGTTTGATGCTCCAAAAAAATCCCTCCCCTACGCATAAACTATGATGCATGGGAAGGGAAAAGAACAAAGATGCTCTCGTCGTTATTGGGTTTGGAGGCAACCTTTTTTAGCCATATGCTCAAGCGTTTGAATCAAGGCTAGCTTGCCATGGCTATAGGTAAGGCCGCCCTGCAAGAACACGGTATATGGCTCGCGCATAGGCGCATCTGCGCTGAGTTCGATCGATGCCCCGCTGACAAACGTACCTGCCGCCATGATGACCTGATGCTGATATCCAGGCATATCCCATGGTTCTGGCAATGCCATGCTGTCAATCGGCGATGCCATCTGTATGCCCTGACAAAATGCAATCAGCTTTTCAGGTGCGCCCAGTTCAAGCGCTTGAATGATATCGCTGCGAACGTCGTCAAATCGCGGAATGGTATTCATGCCAAGACCATCAAAGATCGCTGCTGCAAGGATTGCCGTCTTCACGGCCTGTGCCACAACATGGGGTGCCATGAAAAGCCCCTGATAAAACGGCTGATAGCTTCCCGCATAGCTGCCAACTTCTCTGCCGATACCAGGCGCGGTCAATCTGTAACTGATCCGTTCAATCAGCGCCTCCGAGCCAACGATATAGCCGCCCGTAGGGGCAAGTCCGCCGCCCGGATTCTTGATCAAACTGCCCACGCAAAGATCAGCAGCGAAATGCGAGGGTTCATTTTCGCAAACGAATTCGCCATAGCAGTTATCCACCATCATATAGGCATGCGGAAATTCATTATGGAGCATATCACTCAGCGGCTTAAAATCACTTGGCATAAGGCTTCTGCGTGCGCAATATCCACAGCTGCGCTGCACCGCCACAAGGCGCGTATTGGGGGTAATTGCCTTTCTGATAGCATCTAGATCAAGGCTTCCGCTCTCGTCTAGTTCGACCTCGGAGTACGTCACGCCCATTTCTTTGAGCGACCCTTCAGGGCAGCCGCGCACGCCTATGACATCCTCCAGCGTATCGTACGGTGCACCTGTGGCATAAATCAAATGATCGCCTGGGCGCAGCATACCAAACAAGCACACGGAGAGCGCATGCGTCCCTGACACGATCTGAGGACGGACAATGGCTGCTTGTGTACCAAACAAATCAGCAAAAATCCTCTCCAGCGTATCACGACCCACATCATCATAGCCATACCCCGTTGTCGGAGCAAAGTGGCGCGATGCTACTCGCTGCTTCTGAAAAGCTGAAAGCACCCGCTCCGTATTGTGCAGCGCGATTTCATCAATCTTCTCAAATATAGGTAAACAGCGTTTCTCCGCTGCATTTACAATCGTTTTCATTGTGTTACGCCCTTTCAGTGGTTAAAAATGACTGGATTGCAGATGCTGCTTCATGGACGTTTGTCGATGATAACGCGTCAATCCAATGGATTTCTTTTTCTTTGCGGAACCATGTGCCTTGCTTTTTGGCAAAATGCCTTGTGTTTAGAATCAGCTGACCAGCAGCTTCCTCTGTTGTTTGCTCGCCTTTGATGACTGGCACCATTTCCTTGTAGCCAATCCCTTGCATAGATTGCGCATCAGGAGAGATGCCAGAGTTTAGGAGCTGCTCCACCTCAGCAATCAGCCCCGCCGCCATCATCTGATGAACGCGCAATGCGATCCGTTCAAAAAGCAGTTCACGAGGCATCAAAAGACCTATAGGGAATATTTCGTAAGGTTTATCAGGCTTGTCTTGTTTTTGCTCACTCATCGGAATGCCTGTTAGTTCAAATACTTCCAGTGCCCGAATCACACGGCGAACATCGTTTGGATGAAGCCGCTTTGCTGTGATTGGGTCTACTGCATCCAGCATGAAATAAAGGCGCAAGTTGCCCTGAGGTTCATTTGAAATATCAACAAACTTGCTGCGAACCGCTTCGTCGCTTTTCACGCCGCCAAGCGCTAGTCCATGCATCAGTGCCTGCAAATACAGTCCTGTGCCGCCTACCAGCATAGGGACGCGGCCGCGCTGGGTCACATCCGCTATCGCATGTTCAGCATATCTCACATAGTCTGCTACAGCAAAGGGCTCCATAGGGTCAATGATATCAAGCAAATGATGCGGCACACGGGCTTGTTCATCCATTGTTGGCTTAGCCGTGCCGATGTCCATCCCGCGATAGATTTGCATCGAATCCATGCAAATGATTTCGGCATTCAGCTTCTCCGCCAGCACCAGCGCAAGGCTGCTTTTACCGCTTGCTGTTGCGCCAACAATCGCAATGACTCCGCTCTTCGTCAAATCCTGTGCTCCTTACTGTATGCGTTTAAAGCGCTTTTCCAGTGTATAGCGCGTCACTTCGGTAATAATGGGTCTCCCGTGAGGGCAAGTTGGCATAGCTTCGCTTTTGAGCATGTCCTGCATAAAGGCATTGATCTGCAATTCGTTGAGCTTATCGCCGCCCTTGATTGCTCTTTTGCACGCCATGGTGGCCACTTGCTTTCGCATACGTTCGCTCGTCATTTGACCGCGCGAATCCTGCAGCTCTTCCATTGCATCGATAAAGAGTTTTTTCGGTTCTTCGTTCTCTCCAAACAATGTGGGGATTGCTTGAATGGCAATGCTCGTTTCATCAAATTCCTCCACAGTAAACCCAGCTTCCGCCAGCAGCGGCAGCATCTCCTTGGCCACTGTCATTTCATGCGCTGTCAAATGAACCAACTGCGGGGATAGCAGCTGCTGAGAAATGCAGGTGCCTTCATAGCGTGCCATGAATTGATCATACAATATACGTTCATGAGCTGCATGTTGATCCACCAGCAGCAGCTTATCATTCAGCTCAAAAATCCAATAGGTGTCAAATACAATGCCCTTGAGCACAAGCTGTGATGCGGCTTGCGTATCGGCATCAATAAGCGAAATTTGCTCTTCGTCCGTTGCAGTGTCAACTTGTGCATATTGAGCCATGTCTGGCAGTGCAGAGTCATTCCCAGCGGTCTCCGCGCCTGTCGCTTCAGGTGCTGGTGCATATGCACTTTTCGATAAGTGCTCATATAAAACCCTTGCGCTCATTGGCGAAGATGCAGAATCAGAGAGTTTTCCGCTTGATGCCGTTGGATTCATATGCACGACAATCGGCTCAAACTCAGCCTTTAGTCGAGCAAGTTCGTGCTGAATATTTTCAGAGGACACTTCATGCTGATGCTGCCGATCCTCGCTCATGTCTTGCGTTATCGACCCATCTGAAACCGTTGGCATATCCGCTTCAGGTTTGTTCTGGGTTTCTTGCTTCTCAGAATAAAGCGGAACAATATGAAAGCTACTGCTCTGGGTTTGTACCACGCCAATGGGCGGTTGGTCATTTACGCCGATCAGTCGTGCACCAAGGCTCTCTTGATGCATGGCTTCACTTACCAGTGTTTCAATGGCTTGATATACATTTGATTCATTTTGGAATCGAACTTCAAGCTTATTGGGGTGGACATTCACATCAACCAGTTGATTGGACATGTCCAAAAAGAGTGCGCACATCGGAAAACGTCCAATCATCATGCGTCCCTCGCAGCCGCTTTCAAGCGCTTTGCTCAGCAGGGTGCTCTTGAAATAACGACCATTGACAAAAAACGACTGCTGCTGACGATTTCCCCTTGTAAGGTCTCCAAGTCCGACATAGCCTTCTACAAGGATGCCGTTCATATGACCCTTCACCTTTTTCATTTGCTTCAGAGCGTCTTTGCCATACAAGCAGAAAATAGCTGACTCTATATTCCCATCGCCCATGCTGTGATAGATCGTCTTGCCTTGGCTGACAAATCGAAATGCGATCTCGGGTTTTGATAAAATAAGCCGCAGCATATAATCAGAGACCAAAGAGGCTTCAACCGCCGGCTTTTTTAGGAATTTCTGGCGTACAGGCGTGTTGAAAAACAAATCCTCTACAATGAGATTCGTACCGACTGGCGAAGCAGCTTGCCTGATGTCTGTGAATTCCCCCGCTTCCACCTTAGCGCGCGTTCCGAATTCGCCATCAGCCGTTCGAGTGGTGCAGGTAACCTTGGCAACCGCAGCAATGGACGCAAGCGCCTCTCCGCGAAATCCGAGGGTATGGATATCGTACAAGTCCTGTACTTTTTTAAGTTTGCTGGTAGCGTGACGTTCAAACGCCATTTTGATTTGCTCAGGCGCAATGCCGCGTCCGTTATCAGATACGCGAAAATAGTTGATGCCTCCATCGCGAAGCTCCACTGTAATGTTCGTAGCACCCGCATCTATGCTGTTTTCTACTAGCTCTTTGATTGCTGCAGCCGGTCTCTCAACGACTTCTCCCGCAGCAATCTGACCAATAATCTCAGTTGATAATTTTCTAATGACTTCCATTTCTGTCCTCCTTTACACCAATCTCGCCTTTTCTCGCAGCCTAAACAGGATGCTCTGTGCTTCCATCGGTGTGATTGACAGTACATCAATACTTTGCAGTTCTTCAATCAGTTCATCTTGTTTGAGATGGAACATATCAGTCTGCTTGTCTTTTTTCTTTTTGTTTTCGAGAATGTTGGATGAAATACTCTCTTGGTTGATATCGCTCACTTCAAGCCTTGCCTGAATCTCGTGGGCACGCGCAACAACTGAGGTGGGAACCCCTGCTAAGCGAGCGACATGCACACCATAGCTGCGGTCAGCACCGCCCGGCTTGATTTTGCGCAGGAAGATCACATCTTCGCCATGTTCTTTCACCGAGATGCAATAGTTCTTCACACCTTCAAATCGACCTTCCAGTTCGCTAAGCTCATGGTAATGCGTCGCAAAGAGCGTTTTGGCGCCCACTTTCTTCTTGTCAAGCAGGTATTCAACCACTGCCCATGCAATCGACAGCCCGTCAAATGTACTCGTTCCGCGTCCGATTTCGTCCAATATGATGAGCGATTGATTGGTAGCACTTCGAAGGATGCCAGCGGTTTCGCTCATTTCCACCATGAACGTACTCTGACCGCCCGCCAAGTCATCCGATGCGCCGATACGCGTAAAGATGCGATCACAAAGGCTGATATCCGCTTGATCCGCGGGAACAAAGCTGCCAATATGCGCCATCACGGTAATCAGCGCGACCTGCCGCATATAGGTGCTCTTACCAGCCATATTGGGACCGGTGATGATGAGCATACGATTTTCGTCTGTATCAAGATTCACATCATTGGGGACAAAAGGCGCATCTGTCACCGTTTTTTCAACAATTGGATGCCTTCCCTCAACAATATGGAGGATACCCGTTTCATTCATTGTTGGTCTCACATAGCCATTTTCACGAGCGACCTTAGCCAGTGATAGCAACGCATCGGAAGTTTTAAGGGCTAGGGCGTTTTGCTGAATGGCCGCGATCTCCCTTGCAATTTCTTCACGCACTTCAGTAAACAGCCTGCTCTCAAGCGCGAGCGCAAGCTGCTGCGCGCCTGTGATCTTTCGCTCGATTTCCTGAAGTTCAGGGGTGATGTAGCGTTCACTATTAGCCAGCGTCTGTCTGCGAATATAATGCAGCGGCACCAAGCCCAGATAACTCTTTGTCACTTCAATATAGAAACCAAAAACGCGGTTAAACTGTATCTTTAGGTTTTTGATACCAGTTGCCTGACGCTCCGCTGTTTCCATATCAAGAATCCATTGTTTACCGCTTGTCGTCGCATCACGGTATTCATCAAGCTCTGTATTGTATCCATCGCGAATGATACCGCCCTCGCCCATGGTGATGGGCGCATCGGGGTTAATCGCGTTTTCAAGCAGTTCGCAAAGCGTATCAAGAGGCGAAAGGGTATGCGCCAGCGCCTTGATTGGCAAGGCTTCAAAATGAGTCAGCAAATCGCGTACAGGCTTCACGCTTCGAAGCGAGCGAAGCAATGCTAGGCAGTCCCTTGCAGTTAAGCTGTTGTAGCTGATCTTACTAAGCAAACGCTCCATATCCGCCACTTGCTCAAGCGCATCGCCCAGCTCTGCTGAAACCATGAAGTCGTCCTTGAATGCCTCAACAGCTTCGAGCCTTGCCTCTATATGGCTGCGGCTTAGCATGGGGCTTTCCACCCATGAACGGAGCAAACGCGCGCCCATGGCTGTGTTGGTTTTATCAAGAAGCCAAAGCAATGAGCCCTTCCGTTCTCCGCTGCGAAGGCTTTCTGTCAATTCTAGATTTCGCCTTGTCATGCGATCAAGGAACATCGTATCCGTTCCTTGGTATATGGTTAGCTGCGTAATATGCCCAAGGGAGTTTTTCTGCGTATCATTGAGATAACGCAAAAGAGCGCCGACAGAAATCGCGCGCTTGTCATTTTCCTCAAGTCCCAGCGATGCCAGTGACATCACCCCGAAATGATCAAATATGCACTTGTGGGCATTCCGTTTTTGAAATGCGCTGTCAGGTACTGAGGATCTGCTTAGATCCTCTGATAAATAGGGTGCAAGAAGCTCCATGCTATTGGTAACGATCTCATGAGGGCGAATGCGCATCAGTTCATCGCGAAGCATGCGCTCGCTGCTTGGCAAATAGTGCGCAACGAGTTCACCTGTGCTTACATCCGCATACGACAAGGAAGCACCCTTGCCCAAAAAAGCAACGCAAAGGATGTAATTCGCACTCTTCTCGTCAAGCATCGAAGTATCAACGATCGTGCCCGGCGTAATGATTCTGACAACTTGGCGCTCCACAAGTCCCTTGCTGAGCGCAGGATCGGTCACTTGCTCGCAAATGGCAACTTTGTAGCCCTTGTCAATGAGGCGGGTGACGTAAGTGGTTGAAGCATGGTGTGGAATACCACACATAGGGGCGCGCTCAGGCAGACCGCAGTCCTTACCAGTGAGGGTTATCTCCAACTCCTTGGATACCAACTCTGCATCCTTAAAGAACATTTCGTAAAAATCGCCAAGCCTGAAAAAAAGGATGCAGTCCTCATGCTTTTCTTTGATCTCAACGTATTGCTGCATCATGGGGGTAAGGCCTGCCAAAAAACTCGCTCCCTTTCATCTTCTGTATTTTAATTGCTGATTAGTGCTGGTGTCCGCAACCTCCACCGCAGCTGGAGCAAGAACCGGAGCAACCCGCTTCTTCCTCATCACTTTCGCCTGTCACGACATACTTGATAATGGAATTGACTTTATTCATCATATCGGTGAAAGCTTCGCGGGTTTCGCGCATCTTATTGATGGTTTCGTTCTGGTCAATCGCTTCTTCGATGTTTTGAAGCTCTTCACCCGCTGTGGCAAGGTCGCCGTGGTTCATGTTCGCATCAGCTAGAATGTTCTCAACATTCGAGCGCTTCTCACTATATGCAGCAATGAGGTCGTTTGCATGCTGATCTTTCATTGCTGCCTGCTCAGATAATCTCATCGAAATAAACTCTTGGCTCTCCAAAATTGCCTCTGCTAGAAGTTCTGCTTGATTTAATACCTTTTCCATTTAATCCACTACCTTTCAAATTCTCTCGCCCTGCAACACTGTTGCAGCTGCCGATGTTATTCTTACCGGAATGATTTTTCCAATATCGTCTGCTGTTCCCTTGAACTTAACGGTGATGCTTCGCGTTCCTTTGCCCGCAACCATGGTTGGATCACGCTTAGCAAAGCCATCCACGAGCACGTATTCATCTTTGCCAATCATTTGATCATATACCCTCGCAGATGATCTTTCCACCTCCAAAAGCAGTTCGCCGATTCGGCGGCTGGATTCTTCGGGCGGAATCATACCATCCATCTCAGCAGCTTTTGTGCCAGGGCGAGGAGAATAAATAAAGGTGAACGCCGAATCAAATCCAACCTCGCGCACCAGTGAGCAGGTATCCTGAAACTGCTCCTCTGTTTCGCCGGGAAAGCTGACAATGAAATCTGTCGTGATACCAACATTTGGCATGGCTTTGCGTAGCTTTTGCACCTTATCCAGATAATCTTCGCGTGTGTATCGGCGATTCATACGCCGAAGAATTTCATTGTTACCGCTTTGTATGGGCAAGTGAAAATGATTGCAGATATGCTTGCTGCCCGCCATGACATCAATTAAATCATCACTTAAGTCCTTTGGATGGGAGGTCATAAAGCGAATGCGCGGTATACCGATTTGGTCTAGCTCGGCAAGCAGCTTAGGAAAGGTATCTCCATTTTCCGAGCTATTGCCATAGCTGTTAACATTCTGTCCAAGCAGCATAATTTCCTGCACGCCGCTTGCCGCAAGTCCCTCCGCCTCCTTTAGAACATCCGACATCAAGCGCGAGCGCTCGCGGCCGCGTACATAAGGCACGATGCAGTACGAGCAGTAATTGTCGCATCCATACATGATGGTGGTATAGGCGTGATAGGAGTGCAGCCTTTTGATCGGCACGCCTTCTGCAATGAGGTTCTCTTGGTCAATGACATCGACCACGCGTTTCTCATTGGTGAGCAGCGAGAGCATCATTTCGGGCAGGCAATGCAGGTTATGAGTACCAAAAGCTAGATCGATGAACTTATACTGTTTGAGGATGCGCTGCGCCATTTCGGGCTGCTGCACCATGCATCCGCAAACACCAATGAGTAAATTGGGTTTCTGCTTGCGTAGCTGCCTGAGCCAGTTGACATTGCCAAGCGCACGGCGCTCCGCATTATCTCGAATGCAGCAAGTATTGAATAAAACAATATCCGCATGCTTGCGATCGTCCGCCTCGGTCATGCCCATTTTGAGCAATATACCTGCAAGCTTCTCGCTATCATGTGCATTCATCTGGCATCCATAGGTGACGATATGAAATGAATTGGGCTTATTGGGAAGCAGCAGAATCTGCTCGATTGCTCGTTCTTGCTGCATCATCTCTTCTTGAGAAACGTATACTGGCGTATGCTTCACAGGTTGTGTTTCCTTTCAGAATTAGGATATGAGAACGCGGCCATTCTCATTGCATGCTTTGCAGGGAACGGTCATCATTCCCCTTAACGTATCGCGGGTGCGTTTGCGCGTCATCTCTAGTAGGCCAAGGTTGGTAAACCCATGTACCACCGTTTTCACACGATCCTCCGCCAATGCTTCATGCATAGCGGCTAGCACCTGCTCTCGCTGTTCATCGGTTCTCATGTCGATAAAGTCAATCAATATAATACCACTTAGGTTGCGAAGTCTGATTTGTCTTGCCATCTCAGGTATCGCCATCAAATTTTGGGCAAGCGGAAGATCATCATCTCCTGATACTTGCACATTGCTGCCGCTATTGATGTCGATTGTGCTTAAGGCTTCTCGTTCATCAATCACGAGGCTTCCCCCCGCTTTTAGCTCTACCCGCCTGCCGATGGCTCCAGCGAGTTGCTTATCTATCCGTTTGCCGCTCCAAGCAGCCTCCATGTCGCTCTGGGACAGCGTCTGCCACGGCAGTGGAGCATCGCTAGGATTGGCTGCCACAGACAGCACCTCGATATCATACCTAGCGGCATAGTCCCGTATAAGAACCGATAGCATGGAGGGTTCTTGCTGCAAAAGCATAGGCGCTTTTAGATACTCCGACCTTTGCTTTAGTTCCTGCCATCGTTCCCATAGCTCCTGCGCTTCGTCTGCCACCGCTTGATGCTGCGCAAACAGCGCCGCGTGCCTAACAATGAGTCCAAAGCGATTGTCAGCTATCTGCTTGCCAAGCCTTTTGGCTGCATCTCTTTCCTGTTCATCTTCAATGCGCTTGCTCAGTCCGATAAATCGGTTGTTTGGCATCAGAAGAGAATATTGTCCGGGCAATGCAATATCGCGCGTTAAGAAAGCACCTTTGCCGCCTTTGGGATTTTTCTTTACTTGAACCAATATATCCTGACCGCTCATCAGTGGCTTGGTCTCAGCGTTTAGGTGAAAGCTCTCCGATTCGTTGATCGGGAGAAAACCATTTTGCGCAAGTCCAATCCGAACAAATGCCGCCTTGATATCAGGAAGCACCCGTTCCACTCGGCCAAGAAAAATCGCTCCAACTAAGCTCTCGGTATCCTGCGACTCTTGATAGAATTCTAGTAGTCCATCCTTCGTCACAACCGCTGTTTCGGTAGCCTTCTGTGTTGTTCGCATAATTAGCTGCATTGCATCAGGCATTGCTTAGCTCCTCCATGGGGACGAGTTCCCCGTTTGCATCAAGGCTCAGTATTGCATCACGATAAATCGTACACAGCACCGGTTTGACACCTGCGAACTCGCATAAACAGTCAAACCAAAGGGACGGTTTGAGTGAACCTGCGGCCGTAGAAATCGTTTCCAGATGGATTTTGTATTCATCCTCCACCTGTTCATACGCTGCACTTTTGATAAAAGGACGGATGTCCGTGGGTTTTTCACCGCTCTTGGTTTTGCGAACAGTGATGTACTCTTTTAGCTCCATAAACGCAGGGGCAGCAGCAAACACCCGATCTCCGTCATCGCCTTTTGAAAACTCAATCGTATAGCGATGCCCTGCTACCAGCGACATCAATGTTGGAAATTTATCAGGCAATTCATAGCAAGCTTTGATCTGAAGACGCCTTGGCAATACAGCGTTCATCGCATCGATAAATTCCTGCGAAGTAACGCTGGCTTCCAGCGGGACTTCCATCATTTCGCGCATGCCTACAACCCCAACGCTCAGAGGCGCGGCAAAGCCGAGATTGACATGGGGATTAAATCCCCTTGAGTACTGAATGGGGAGCCCGCTTCTGCGCAGGGCACGCTGCAAAGTTCTAAGCAAATCAAGGTGACCGATATAACGCAGGTCAGCGCCTTTTTCATAAACAACCATCATTCGCATTGCTTGCATACCCCCTTGATTTTCTGCAAGCCACAGCCATTGCAGCCTTCACGGCAATCCTTGGTTGTCTCTGCTTTTGTTGCTTTGATAAACTCATTTTTCAAGAATGATTTACTGATGCCCGCATCGATATGATCCCAAGGAAGAAGCTCGTCCAAATTACGCGTGCGATGAGCATAAAAGTCAATGGTGAGACCACAATCATCGAATGCTTGTGACCAAAGATCATAGCGGAAGTGCTCATGCCAGCCATCCAGAAAACAGCCAAGCTCCCACGCACGATACAGAACATTCGCCAAACGGCGATCGCCTACCGCAAAGCAGGCTTCCAGTTGACTTAAAGCAGAATCGTGATAGTTGAAGCGTGCGGATCTAAGTGGGTAAAAAGACTCACGAACAAGTTGCTGCTTTTCCCTGACGGTTTCAGGTCTATCTTGAGCGCACCATTGGAATGGCGTAAACGGCTTTGGTACAAAGACCGATGCACTGCATGTAATGCGAAGTCCCTTCACGCGCTTGTCCTTTGGTATGCTGTAATATGCTCCCGCTGCCGCTTTAGCAACTTCTGCAATGCCCAGCAAGTCCTCATCGGTTTCTGTCGGCAAGCCCGTCATGAAATAGAGCTTTACCGCATTCCAGCCGTTAGAGAATGCGCTGTTTAGGGTTTTGACCAAATCATCTTCCGTAACGTTTTTGTTAATAACATCACGAAGGCGCTGTGTACCCGCTTCAGGCGCAAAGGTAAGACTGCTCTTCTTGACCTTTTGGGTTTGGGTGAGCGTATCCTGCACAAATTTATCAACACGTAAGCTCGGAAGCGACAGGGATACTCTCTGGTCTCTGAGCTCCTCCACCAACCTTGTTGACAGCTCCGCAAGGCAGGAATAGTCGCTGGATGACAGCGATGACAGCGAAATCTCTTCATAGCCCGTGTTCTTGACAGAATCCTTTGCCAGCTGCACGAGCTTCTCAACGCTCCGCTCCCTCACAGGGCGATACAGCATACCCGCTTGGCAGAACCGGCAGCCGCGTGTGCACCCGCGCATGATTTCCAGCATAATTCGGTCAAAGACCACCTGCTGAAACGGAACGGGCGGATCGGTCGGTACATAGGCATGGTCCATATCTGTGATGATGCATTTGAGCACGCTCTTTGGCGCAGCATCATCGATGGGCTCAATACTCTTAAGGGTTCCGTCCTCGTTGTATTCATCTTTATATAGGGAGGGAACATATACGCCTCGAAGCTTTGCCAAGCGGCGGAGGCATTCTTTTCGGGGGAGATTGTTCTTTTTGCATTCGTTAATAACGTCGGTAAGTTCGATGATCACCTGCTCGCCGTCGCCAATCATGAATGCATCAATGAATAGATGCAGCGGTTCGGGGTTAAAAGCGCAAGGCCCGCCTGCTACAACAATCGGATCGTTTTCGCCGCGTTCTGCACTTTTGACGGGAATGCGCCCCATGTGAAGCATCTCAAGGATATTGGTATAGCTCATCTCATACTGTAGCGTAAACCCAACAATATCAAAGTCCTTGAGCACAGTTCTGCTCTCAAGGGACATCAGCGGAACATTATGCTGCTTCATTTCATTTAGCATGTCAATCCAAGGCATGCACACGCGTTCGCAAAGTGCATAAGGCAGGTTGTTTAAAATACCATAGAGAATTCTCATTCCCAAGTGGCTCATGGCCACTTCGTAGGTATCGGGAAAGCAAAAGGCAAATGTAACTTCCGCCTGATCAAATGTTTTGATGTTTGTATTCATCTCACTGCCGGTATAGCGTGATGGTTTTTCCACGCGCGGCAGCAACGCCTCAAAGTCGTTTATCATAGTTCCTCCTTTGGTTAATTGCATACACAGTTATCATAACATGACGGTCTTTGGGTTTCAACTATTTGATCAAAATTTGGCTTGTGAGTTTATTGTTTCTAACTAGCATCGCATATTCTTCCTATTTTGATCGCCTTTTTGTATCTTTGAGGCATTTTCATAACCTTTCCTGCCTAAATAATGGTACGATATACTCATGCTAAGCAGCAAATGAAAGGGGTGTACTATTTTTATGAATGGAAAGATGAAAACAGGGGGCATTATATTGCTTTGCCTTGTATTGGTTTTTGCATTGCTTGCCTTCAACAGTTTTTATAGAGTTGGGCAAGGAGAAGAAGCGCTTGTGCTTACCTTTGGCAAGGTAACTGCGCGCAAGGGTCCCGGACTGTACTGGAAGATTCCCGTGGTTCAAAATGTGATCAGCGAGAGCGTCACCACCATCCACAGCAAGGAATATGGTTTTAGAACCACCGCGCAGGGCTCGGGTAACACTGCGGCCAAATACGCTGATGTTGTTGATGAAAGCGTCATGCTCACCAATGACAACAGCATCGTATCCATTGAAGCGATCTATCAATATACGATCCGCGATGTGAAGCAGTATTGCTTTGATATCGATGATCCCGAAGGAACGCTACAGCTGGCTTTTGAAGCGATCATTCGCAGAAACATTCAAAACAGGCCGCTTGACGATGCCTTGCTTAACAAGGAAGAGATCGAGCTTCAGGTACTGCCTGACTTTCAGGCACTCATCGATACGTACGAAATCGGCGTAAAGATCAACGATGTCAGGATTCAGAACATCACCGTTCCAACAGATGTGGCAGCAGCCTACGAGGATGTCAATAATGCAAAGAACGAAAAAACCAAGCGCCTTGATGAAGCAGAGAAGTATGCCAACGAAATCCTGCCTAGTGCACGAAGCAATGCATATGAAACCATACAGGAAGCAGAAGCATACAAGGCAGAGACCATTGCAGCCGCTGAAAGCGAAGTCGCTGTATTTAAAGCTGTATATGAGAAATACAAAAGCTCCCCCGAAATCACACGTACTCGCCTCCTGATTGAAACCATGGAGAGCGTTCTGGAAAACAGCGGTCGCATCATCGTAGCAGAGCCCGACAGCGACGTTGTCAAGATTTTGGATATTGATGGGGATTCTGCAAGCACCAACTCCGCAGCGATCATCGAAGGGAGTATGTAATTATGGATCATCAAGCATATGATTTTGAGCAAGAACTCAAAAATAAAACAAGACGTAAAAACACAGGACGCCTCATTGGCGTTGGCATCATCGCGGTCTTGCTGATCATCGTTATCAGTCAGTCCATCTTCGTAGTCGGTGAAGCTGAGCAATGCGTTGTCAGCCGCTTTGGCGTGATCAACACCATTGTACTCAATGAGCACAATACATTTCATCAAGATTATGCCGATCTATTAACCGATGAGATCACCATGAGCGGCAGCGTTTCCATCAAGAACGGCAGTGGCCTCCACTTCAAGTTCCCCTTTGTTGATCAAGTGGAAACGTACACGTCTAGGCTCTATACCTACGTGAGTGACAGCGAAGTTGTTAACACATCGGAGAAAAAGCAATATTACGTGAAGACCTATGCACAGTGGTATATCGCCGACCCCGCATTGTTCAGCCTAAAGCTTGGCAATATGGCAAGCGCTGAAAACCAGCTGGATAACCTCATTCACCCCGTCATTGTGCAGGCAATCAACCGCCTGACCGCAGAAAATTTCGTCAGCAATAAGGATGCACTAAATGCTGCGTTGGCCTCGGGCCTGAAGACCATCAACATCGACATGGCTTCACGAGGCATCGAAGTGAAAGACATACAGGTGCATAGAACCATTCTTCCCAATGCCAATATCGAAAGCACCTACGCCCGCATGCAGGCCGACCGCGCCAAGGTAGCTCAGCAGCTGCGAAGCGAAGGTCAGGAAGAATACCTCAAAGCCGTTTCGAGCACTGACCTTGAAGCTCGAAGGATTGAGGCGGATGCCGTTAGCGATGCCGGCACGATTCGCGGCGATGGCGATGCAACAGCGCTAGAGATTTACGCGAATGCGTACAGCGTTGATGCAGAGTTCTACAGCTATTGGAGATCCCTCCAAGCGCTTGAAAACGCGATTGACCAAAACAGCACATTGGTGCTTGATCAAAACCATCCTCTTTGGAGAGATATTCTAAGCTATGCAACGAGTAACCCAGTTCAATAGGAGGCTTGTGAGTGAAAAGCAAAAAGCAGAAACGCAATCTAAGAGATCGGTTTGGTACCCTCTTATTTATCACGCTTGTTTTATCAGTCATTTATTCATTGGTAAGGAGCTTCTTAGCACCTGATGTCGCACCTGCTGATTCAGAGTTTATGCACGTAAAAAGCGACTATATGCTCATGTTTCTTCAGTGTTCACTGGGATTGGTAGTTCTAGGACTACCATCCTTGGTGACCCGAAAATGGAATCTTACCCTTCCAAACTTCATTTACATTCTCTACTACATTTTCTTGTACTGTGCCATTTTCCTTGGTGAGGTCTTCGCATTCTATTACTTAGTCCCCTTCTGGGATAGCATACTTCATTTTTTCTCAGGTGCCATGCTCGGCGCACTTGGTTTTATATTGGTATCATGGCTCAACGATGCGAAGATACGCGGTTTGTCGCTCTCCCCTGCCTTTGTTGCACTATTTGCTTTTTGCTTTGCACTAAGCTGCGGTGTAGTATGGGAAATCTACGAATATACATTTGATGGACTGCTCGGTCTCAACATGCAAAAGTTCGTAACAGCAAGCGGAGAGGTGTTGGCTGGGCGCGAAGCGCTGAGCGATACGATGAAGGATATCATTGTAGATGCTCTTGCAGCAGGTCTGATTGCTATTATTGGTTTTTTCAGACTATGCGCTGTCAAAAAAGAATTACCCGAAGCCGCCAAGAACTAATCCACAACAAAAGCCAATTGATAGGAAAGCTTTGCTTTCATGTGAATTGGCTTTTTTCTTCACCATAATTGGAATGATATACTGCTTGTTAACTCATAAACAAGCATTGATTTTTATTTCTCGTGGTGATACAATATAATAGTCAAAGATGGTCAGACATTTTGACGAAAGGAGGCAGCTTATGCGTCTTAGTGATGCTATTGAACAATTCATCAAAACCATGCTTACACAAGAAGAGACAGAAATCGAGCTCAAACGAAATGAGCTAGCTGAATACTTTAATTGTGCGCCATCGCAGATTAACTACGTACTGGCAACACGCTTTACGCCCGATCATGGCTACATCATCGAAAGTAAGCGCGGCGGGGGCGGATATATCCGCATTTTTAGAATGGAGCAGGATACAAGGGAACAACTGCTTTATCTCCTGCACGAACGGGTAGGCACCTCTATCAGTGCACTTTCCGCTTCCCACTTGATCAAACAACTCAATGAGCGCGAAATCGTCAATTGCAATGAAGCAGCGCTTATGTTATCTGCTGTATCACCGCAAGCGTTGAGCCTTCCGATCACTTCGGAAATGAAGGATGCTCTGCGCGCAAAAATTTTCAAATCGATGTTGCTTGAACTTACCCGTAGGGTGAGAGAGTAATCTTGTTAAGGAGGGGCATGCATGCTTTGCGAAGAATGCAATAAAAACCAAGCGACAGTATCCATCACAGTCACATCGGGAGAAGATATGAACACTCGCCATCTTTGCCCCGAGTGTATGAAGAAGATGGAACTAAGCCTTGCACATGGTGATATCCAGAGTTTTTTAAGCTCCATTCTGGCTGTCCTAAGTGCATCAAAAACCGAAAAACATCAACCAACCTGTACTGGCTGCGGACTTACGTACAGCGCTTTCGAGCAAAACGGACGGCTTGGCTGCGCCCAGTGCTACATGGATTTTTCCGAGCAGCTCAAGCCGCTTTTGCAGCGAATTCACGGTCGTACCCAGCATGCTGGCAGAGTTCCCGCATCATTTGCCAATAATCCTCAAAAACAAATCCAAAAGCAATGTGATGAGCTTCGCCAGAAAATGGATGAAGCTGTAGCAAGTGAAAACTTCGAAGATGCGGCAAAATACCGTGACGAGCTCCGCGCGCTTTCGGAGCATGAGGAGGCGAATCTGCCGTGAGTCAAAGCGTAAATGATGTGGTTGTATCAGGGCGTGTTCGTTTAGCACGGAATTATTTTGATTTACCATTTTGGGGTATGAGCAATGAGGAAAATGCGCAATTATGCATCTCCCGTGCTACGGAGTCCCAACTGACCAATCCAACGGAAGATACCTATACCCTCTACACCCTAAGGGACATGACGAAAGTCGATCGTCAAGCGCTGATGGAACAGCATTTAATCAGCCGTGACCTCCTCAAGCATAGCGAGGTTGGTGCTGCGCTCATTAGCAAGGATCAGATGATCAGCATCATGATTAACGAGGAGGATCATTTGCGAATCCAGTCCATCGTGTCAGGCTTTGATTTGGGTCTAGCTGCGAGCGAGGCATTCAAGGCAGAAGAAAAACTCGAAGGGATATGCACGTTCAGCTTTGATCCGCAACTCGGTTACCTGACCTCCTGTCCCACCAATACAGGCACAGGACTCAGAGCATCCCTGATGATGCATTTACCGATGCTCACGCGCTTTAAGCAGATGGGCAATGTCAACCAAAGCGTTGCCAAGCTGGGGCTTACAACACGCGGTATTTATGGCGAAGGAAGCGAAGCGCTTGGCGATCTGTACCAGATTAGCAATCAAGTCACGCTTGGACGCACAGAAGATGAAATTATCGAAGCGGTTACTGCGGTTGGCAAGCAGCTAATTGATGCAGAGCATGCGCTTCGTAGTCGTTGTTTGTCGGATCAATCGGCAGAACTAAAGGATACCATTTTCCGCAGCTATGGTTTGCTGCGCTATGCTGTTCAAATGGATGAAAAGGAGTTCATGCAGCACTGGAGCAATCTTAGGCTTGGCGTTTCATGCGGCTTGCTGGATACCAGCCTTGAATTGGTCGATCAGCTCCTCACCACAGCACAAGCAGCGCATGTCAAGCAATATGTCAAGGAAAACACGCCTGATTTGGCCGTGAATCAAGCACGTTGTCAAATCATACAAAAATATTTATGACAAACTCCATAGGAGGTTTCAAATGGCTATTTTCGGAAGATTCACAGAGCGCGCACAGCGCGCCGTCGCAGCTGCTCAGCAAGCAGCAGTCGCCCTTCACCAGTCTTATGTAGGCACAGAGCATATATTGCTTGGTCTGCTCAAAGATCCGGGCCCTATGATCGAAAACGCACTCCCGCAGAGTGTTACTTATGATACGGTCTTCAGTCATGTTCGCGAGCTGCTTGGCGAAGGAAAAAACGAATCAAACGGCATGCTCGAGCTGACACCAAGAAGCAAGAAAATACTAGAAAGCAGCATCATCGAAAGTCGGAAGCTCCATCAGAGCTTTGTTGGGACTGAGCATTTTTGGCTTGCGCTCATCAGAGAAGGCGAAGGCGTTGCTGTGAGCATCCTAAAGCAAATGGGCGTTGATACAAAGGTGCTCGCAGGACAAATCCTTCAAAATCTTGCTAGCAACCAACCAGAAGAGCAGCAAGCCCCGCAAGGCATGATGGAAACGCGCAGCAACTCCAAAGAAGGAAATGTACTGGATAAGTACTGCCGCGACCTAACCAAGGCTGCGCAAGACGGCGAACTCGACCCTGTGATTGGACGCAACACCGAAATGGAACGCATCATGCAGATCATGAGCCGCCGTACCAAAAACAACCCTGTACTCATTGGCGAGCCTGGCGTTGGTAAGAGCGCGGTAGCCGAAGGCTTAGCGCAGCTCATTGCAGCAGGCAAGGTTCCTGAAACGCTCACAGGCAAACGAATTCTGTCCCTTGATCTTGGCAGCATGATTGCAGGCAGCAAATACAGAGGCGAGTTTGAAGAGCGCCTTAAGGACACCATGAAGGAAATTCATAAGCAGGGCAATATCATTCTATTCATTGATGAATTTCATACATTGATTGGTGCAGGCAAGGCTGAAGGCAGCATGGATGCCGCGAACATTCTAAAGCCTGCGCTTGCACGCGGCGAGCTGCAATGCATCGGCGCAACAACCCTTGATGAATACCGCAAGAACATTGAGAAGGATGCGGCACTTGAGCGTCGATTCCAGCCCGTCAGGGTTGGCGAACCGACAACCGAGGAAGCACTTGCCATTCTCAAAGGACTTCGTGATCGCTACGAAGCGCATCACAAGGTTGAGATTACAGATGACGCACTTGAAGCGGCCGTCAGTCTAGCCGACCGCTACATCAGTGATCGCTTCCTGCCAGATAAGGCCATCGACCTCATGGACGAAGCCGCTTCTCGTGTTCGCCTCAACAGCTTTATTGCTCCGCCCGACGTGAAGGAGCAGGAAGAGCGTTTAAAGGCTTTGCAAAACGAGAAAAAGGAAGCCATCGCCCATCAGGATTATGAAAAAGCTGCTGACCTTCGTGATGAAGAGCGAAAGCTGCGCGAAGAAGTATCTCAAAAACGCGATGCTTGGAAACAACGGAAGAGTGCCAGTCACGAAACGGTGACAGAAGATGATATCGCTCAGATTGTTGCGAGCTGGACGGGCGTACCTGTGAAGAAGATGACGGAAGCCGAAAGCGCCAGACTGCTAAATATGGAGGATTTGCTCCACAAGCGTGTTGTTGGACAAGATGAAGCCATTAGCGCCGTTAGCCGCGCACTAAGGCGCGCACGTGCGGGTCTGCAAGATCCCAAGCGCCCCATTGGTTCCTTTATCTTCCTAGGTCCTACCGGCGTTGGTAAAACCGAACTATGCCGTGCGCTTGGTGAAGCGATGTTTGATGACGAAAACGCTGTCATCCGCATTGATATGAGTGAATACATGGAGAAACACAGCGTTTCTCGCCTTGTTGGCAGCCCTCCCGGATATGTCGGGTTTGAAGAAGGCGGGCAGCTCACCCAGAGAGTGCGCAACAAACCCTATAGCGTAGTGCTCTTTGATGAAGTGGAAAAGGCACATCCAGATGTCTTTAACATACTCTTGCAAATTCTGGACGACGGACACCTAACGGATAATAACGGACGCTTGGTCAACTTCAAGAACACCATCATCGTTATGACGTCCAACGCAGGTGCAAGTTCCATCACTTCACAGCGCTCATTGGGCTTTGGAAGCAGCATTGAAACCGTACGTGATTATGAAGCGATGAAAGAACGCATTATGAATGAGGTCAAGGATATTTTCCGTCCTGAATTCATCAATCGAATTGACGAAATGATCGTATTCCATGCATTGAAGCCCGAAGAAATCCAGCAGATTGCAGGTTTAATGCTTGGCAGTGTCGCAAAGCGCCTCAAAGCACACGGCATGGAGCTGATGTATGACGATGCCGTTATCAAGAAGCTTGCAGATGACGGATACGATCCAAGCTTTGGTGCAAGACCGCTTCGCCGTACCATCCAGCGCAGCGTAGAGGATGCACTAAGCGAGGAAATCATCGGAGGCAAGATCACCCTTGGCGACCGTGTGAGACTGTACTTGGATGACGAAGGCAAGATCGCATTTGAAAAGGTTCAAAACACACCTCTTTTAATTTCCGAAGAAACCACTTCTGTCTAATTACACCGTATTTCGCGTCCCATTACCGATAGGGTAATGGGGCGCTTTGTATTTTCTTTTCCTTTTTCCGATAAAATACGCTTTTCTTCTTCCTTATTCTCGCCAAATCCTTTATAATCTATGAGGACGTTCATGCAACGACTTTGACTCATAGGGTAAATACGATGAAACGAGGGTTCAATGATGCTAAAGCCAACATTCTCATTCAAGGGATCTCTGTTCTCTGGCATTGCTATCGGACTTGGCTGCATAGTCAATCTATCCTGCGACAATCGCTATATTGGCGCGCTGCTGTTTTCCATGGCGCTTTTTTTCATTCTTGTGATGAAATGCCAGCTCTATACAGGTCTTTGCAGCAATCCCAAACTCAACAATTTCCTGTTTCGCTGTATTTGTACGAATCTGCTTGGCGTTGCATGCGTAGCAGTTCCTTACGGCTTTGCCAAACCTTCGATCGCTATTTCTGCATTGGCTGTGACAGATGGCATCCTCGCGCAGCCGCTGCTTGCCAATATTTTCTTTTCCATGCTATGCGGCGCCCTCATGTGCCTAGCAACGACGGGATGGAAGGGCAACATTGACACCAATCCGCTATTTTCCCTCATGTCTGTACTGTATGCCATCCCTTGCTTCGTACTTTCAGGCTTTGTGCATAGCATTGCTGTTTGGGGCTACGGTTGCCTCTCGCTCGCTACTGCCACTTCTATTTCAAATGCAGGTTCGATTTTACTATCGATGCTGATCAGCCTGTGCATCTTCGCAATTGGCAATATGGCGGGCAGCATTATCATTCGCGTCATCCTTGATCGTAAGGAAGTTGCCTAATGCAGACAATTCCATTCGCATCATTAATTCAAGTAGAAAAGAGATACCATGAATAGAGCATTCCAACTAAAACAACCGTCAAACACGAAAAGACAATCTCTTGAGCACGAGGAGAGGGAGTCCTTTCGTATCAATAAATACTTGACTGCATCAGGCTTCTGTTCCAGACGGGAGGCTGACAGGCTCGTTGACGAAAGACGCGTCACCATTGATGGGCAACTTGCAGTGCAGGGCTCCAAAGTGTTTCCCGGGCAAACTGTACAAGTGGACAGGCAGCGAATCGCCGCAGCACAAGCCCATGTATATATCGCCCTGAACAAGCCCATCGGCATCACCTGCACGGTCGATCAGGCGATTGATGGCAATATTGTGGACTTCATGGATTACCCCTATCACCGCATTTTTCCCATAGGTCGACTTGACAAAGATTCATCCGGACTTATTTTGCTCACTTCCGATGGCGATATTGTCAACAAGATTCTGCGCGCTGAAAACAACCATGAGAAAGAATATATTGTTGAGGTAAGCGATGAAATTCACCCAAGCTTCATCAAAAAAATGAGTGCGGGGGTTGAAATCACAAACATGCGCAGCAAAGCGCGTGAATTCACCAAGCGATGTGTCGTGCAGCAGCTAACCCCTCGCACCTTTAAAATCATCCTCACTCAGGGGCTGAACCGCCAGATCAGGCGCATGTGCAGCGAGCTTGGTTATCGGGTGACGGTGCTGCGCCGTATCAGGATCATGAACATCCATCTCGGAAATCTGAAGGTCGGTCAATGGCGATACTTAACCCAAGAAGAACTAAATACATTGAGCAAGAGCTTTTAATAGCAAAAACCGCTTATCTCACATCAGCTGTGTGGATAAGCGGTTTTATCATGATATGCTTCGTCATTTAGGACGGCATTGCATCCATTGCTTCCAGAATCCCTGCGTCCTCTCCGCGGTAATTCACAATAAAGCGAAGACCATAGGTCGCAACATGTCCATATTGTTCTTGATCGATCTGGCTTGCAAGATAATCTGCGCGGTTGCTTTCATCAAAATAGATAAGCACTTGTTCTTGCCCCATTGTGCACAAATACCAACTGCTCGCATCCGCGATCGGAACATCCATTGTTTCTGTGCTTTGCGCGAGCGGGATCTTATCGCATGGATATCCTCGGTCTTCAAAATGCGCAATAAGCTTTGAAAACAATTGCTCCTCCGATGGGTTTTGCTTGCAGCCTGCAAAGAGCAGCAAGCTGACCAGAAGCATTGCCAAAACCGCAGTTTTCTTCTTGTTTTGCATCGTTACCTCCAAAGTAAATCCTGACTGCAATGTTGATTGTCTTTTGCATTTCGCCATATGCTGTGATAGAATAAATTGGTATATAGGAGGGATTTATTATGCGCTGTGGATGTCCGCATTGTCAAGGATATATGGTTCAATCCGAAACCGATGGGCAAGCCTGTGTATGCCCGCATTGCAATTATCGATGCAATGCTTGTTTGGGTACAAACACCATCATCTCGCGTGATCAGCTAAAAGAGCTCAAAAGCACAGATTGGTTTCAACCAAACTTTAACAGTCCTGCCGATGACGAGACAGATGATTCGTCATTATCCTAGTATTTTCAAATGCTCAAGCAGCACTTTTGTGCCAATTAAAATCAGCACTACGCCGCCAAACACTTCGGTTTTTTTCTGAAAACGAGTGCCGAATTTATTGCCAATCCACACGCCGACAAAGGAAAGTGCAAAGGTAATCACACCAATGAGCGTAACGGCTACACCAATGCTGGTTGTGATAAAGGCTGATAGTGTAATGCCAACAGCGAGTGCATCAATGCTCGTTGCAATCGCAAGCACGAACAGCTCTTTATAGTTCAGAGTTTGCTCGATTTTGCAATCGAGCTCGTCGTCTTTTTCATGGAACGCATCCCATATCATTTTACCGCCGATATAGCCCAGCAGTACAAACGCAATCCAATGATCAATCGGTGTGATAATCGCCTCGAATTGTGTTCCTAAAAACCAGCCAATCAGAGGCATGATGCTCTGAAAAACGCCGAAAAACAATGCAATTACTGCTGCGTGCACAAGGTTTAACTTTTTCATTCCCAAACCTTTGCATAGCGCAACTGCAAATGCGTCCATTGAAAGACCAATTGCAACCAATACCAATTCCATTCTTTTATACACCCCAAAATGTTTTTTCGTAAGAGTTGAATCCTTATTTTACCGCATCCGCGCCATGCTGTCAACATTCCATTTTAATCATATGCACGCACCATACTATGCAGCCCAATAAGCTGCATAGTTTTTTTGTTATCATGGCATACTCGCATGGTAAAGGAAGTGGAATTATGACCATGAAACATCAACAAATGATTCCTTCTGATCTTTCCCATCATCCACGTCCGGGTGAGCGAGAGATTTATATCAAAGCAGGATCAACGACTCATCACGAAAGGCCCAATGCAAACGGAGGAGAGATTGATGAATAAACAGCGCTTACATACTGATCCCACCCATTATAATCAGCTGACAGATCGATATTCTCCGCCATCCGACATGAAAACATGCTTGCTTCGTTCCTTTTGGGTGGGTGGGCTCATTTGCACCATTGGTCAGGGCATTATGGATATTGGTATCCATTTTCTGGACATGTCCGTGCGTGATGCCGGAAGCTTGTGCAGCATTGTGCTGATCTTTACGACTGCCCTGCTCACGGGAATTGGCGTTTTTGATAAGATCGGGCAGTATGCCGGTGCAGGTTCATTCGTGCCCATTACAGGCTTTGCCAATGCAGTGGTCTCCCCCGCTCTGGAGTTTCGGCGTGAGGGCTTGATTTTAGGGCTTGGCGCAAAACTATTCACCATCGCCGGACCTGTGCTTGTCTATGGCGTTGGATTATCTGTGATCGTTGGTGTCATTTATGCATTGTTTATTCATTAAGCGCAAGGAGGAAATACATCATGCCAAATAAACGCATTGGTCAACAAACCATTGAGTTGCCGCTTCGTCCAGCGCTCTGTGGCAATGCCGCCTTTGTGGGTAACAAGGAAGGCGAAGGTCCTCTTGCCGCTGATTTTGATTTCATTGCAAGCGATGAGCTGTATGGTCAAGAGAGCTTCGAGCTGGCAGAAAAGCAGCTCTATTTAGATGCGATTAATCTCGCCATCACCAAAGGTAGCTCAAAGCCCGAAGACGTACAATTTTTGCTTGGCGGCGACCTGCTCAATCAGATCATCACTGCTTCTTTTTCTGCAAGAGAGCTCGGCATTCCCTTTGTGGGTCTATATGGTGCTTGTTCCACAATGGCAGAGAGCCTCTGCATTGGCGGTATGCTGCTGGATGGCGGACATGCGGATGAGGTCGTTTGCGCAGCAAGCAGTCACTTTTGCACTGCAGAGAGGCAATATCGTTTCCCTCTTGAATTTGGTTCACAGCGTACACCAACTGCTCAGTGGACTGTGACGGGTGCAGGCGCAACCCTTCTTAGCAATGCCCCAAAATCGCCGCCATTAGCGCATATTACGCATATCTGCATGGGTCGAGTCATCGATCTTGGCATCACAGATGCTAACAACATGGGCGCTGCTATGGCACCTGCCGCCGCAGATACCCTTTTGGCTTTACTGGCAGATACAAAAACAACGCCCAACGATTATGATTTAATCATCACAGGCGATTTAGCGCAGGTTGGCTATGATCTTTTGGTACAACTCATGCGCGAACAGCGCATGCCTCTGAGTCCAGAGAAGTATGTGGACTGCGGTCTTCTGATTTTTGACCGTGAAAAGCAGGATACACATGCTGGCGGCAGCGGATGCGGCTGCAGCGCAACCGTGCTTAATGCGCACATCCTCCCAAAGCTGCAAAGCGGTGAGCTAAGGCGCGTTATATTCATGGCGACTGGCGCTCTTATGAGTACCACAAGCAGTTTGCAAGGTGAAAGCATCCCCGGGATCGCACATGCTGTCGTGCTTGAAAGTCCGATGGGAGGTAGGAAATCATGACCATAGCATTGATGTATCTCAAGGCATTTCTGGTAGGTGGACTCATCTGCACATTCGGTGAATTATTGGTACTGAAAACCAAGCTATCCCCTGCACGCATCCTCGTTTGCTATATCGTTGCAGGTGTCTTGCTCAGTGCAGTTGGACTTTATGGTCCCATCGTTAGTTTTGCAGGCGCCGGCGCAACCGTACCGCTCACGGGCTTTGGGCATGCGCTATGCCAAGGTGTCATATTCAGCGTGCAGGAAAGTGGATTGATCGGTGCTTTCACGGGCGGTCTTGCTGCAACCGCCGGTGGTATCGCTGCTGCTATCTTTTTTGGCACCTTGGTCGCGCTTGTCTTTAAGCCCAAAGCCAAGTAATCATTTGTTCTGCTTACGAATAAAGAGCTTGAGAAACCCGCTTAAAAATCGTGGTGCTCTCACACAGATCATCTTCACTGACATTTGCGTCACCTCCAAGCCTTACTGATTCTAAGTAGCAACACACCGGCGATCATCAATCCTACCCCCAGAAGCGCTAACCACGCCCAGTACGGTATGCAGACAAACAGCAAGATGATCCCGACAATCACAAGCGCATAGCCTGCAATCATCATTATTGTATTGCCTCCTGACGGGTAGCATTTCTCAAAAGACCTTGGCATGCCAAATCACCTCACTTGTTATCATTGTATGCACAAGAACTCAAAAATGTGCAGTCCAAGGCATATAAAAAAGCAAGACCTCATTCTTTTACTAAAAAAATGTTGTCTTGCTTTTGATTTGATTCACGGTTTTACTTCAGAGCAGCTTCTTTGTCTTTAAGATCACGAAGTACAGAGAGTGTCAATGGGATGGCAAGCATGAGCGATAGAACATCCGCCACCGACTGACTCATCTGAATGCCGAGTAGTCCGAAAAACTTCTCGAGAATAAACACCGTTGGAATAAAGAACAAGCCTTGCCTTGAAATCGCAATGAGCGTCGCTTTTCCCGCAATGCCCATGGTTTGAAGCATCATGTTTGCCATAATGACAAAGGCGAACAATGGTAGGAATATGCACTGAAGCCTAAGCGCCAGCGCGCCTATTTCACTAACCTCAGGGTTGTCTTTAATGAGCATACCAACAAGCTGTGGTGCAAATATAATGACTGCAATCGAGAGGATTAGCAAAATCACAAAGCAAACCTTCACGCAAAACCAAAATGCTTCGCGGACACGTCCATACTGCTTTGCACCATAGTTAAAGCCGCAAATGGGCTGAAACCCTTGTCCAAAGCCGATAATAGCAGAGTTCGTCATTTGCATAATGCGCGTTACAATGCTCATTGCTGCGATGGCAGCATCTCCATAACCACCCGCTGCCAGATTGAGGCAAATGGTTGCTAGGCTAGCGAGCCCTTGCCTGGCCAGTGAAGGAATGCCGCCGCGAAAAATCTGCTTGAAGTTCTCTAGCGTCGGTGTAAAATTCTTCAGCTTAATGCGAATATTGCTTCCGCGCCTTGTGCCAATCAGCAATACAAAAAAGCTGACGATCTGGCTAATACTCGTTGCCAGTGCTGCACCTGCCACGCCCATATCCAGTACAAAGATGAATAGTGGATCAAGACCGATGTTCAGCACAGCTCCGCAGCTAATGCCAATCATAGAATAGAACGCGCTGCCTTGAAAGCGTAGCTGGTTGTTTAGCACCAAGCTTGCTACAAGGAAGGGTGCGCTAGGCATCAAGAATGTGATGTACTCCGCGGCGTATGGTGCAATCGTATCGGTTGCGCCAAGCAATACAGCGATTGAATCTGACGCCATAAAGCCGATGATCATAATGACAATACCCATCAAAAAGGCACTGAAAAAGCCTGTTGCCGCCATGCGCTCCGCATCTTCCGAATCGCCTGCGCCGAGCATACGTGACATATAGTTGCCTGAGCCATGCCCAAACATGAACCCTACAGCCTGCATGATCGCCATCATTGGAAAAACAACACCAACCGCACCTGTTGCACTTGCTGAACCAATGAGCCCAACAAAATAGGTGTCAACGATATTGTAAAACGAGGTGACCAGCATGCTGATAATGGTTGGTGTTGCCAGTGTAAACACAAGCTTGAGCAATGGAGTTTGGGTCATATAAATCAGCTTTTCATCGCTGTTCATCTGTTTAGACATATACTGCCCCTTCTTTTGTTAGGTCCATTGCATTTGAATCACTTAAATGCGATCTTCGCCTGTTGCAAGCGGACGGCGCGGATAACGACGCTTATGTCCATATGATTCAGACGCCGGTTTATCGCCCTGATAAGTTCTTTGTTTTGCACCATTTGATTCATAGCTTTTGCTATGAGTGCTTCCGCTTGCCGCACTATGCGTGCTGCTATGCGAAGCACCGTATGAACTTCTGCTGCTTCCGTCAAAACTCGAAGACTTGCGAACCGAAGAAGTACGCGTAGGTCTTTCAAGCGGAGTTGCTTTCATAGCGGTTGCCTGCGGCATAGATGTACGAGTAGCCCTTGGCGCACTGGAAGGCACAGCATTTCTATCACGCTGATAACCTGATCCTTGCACTGCATTTGCGCGAGGTGCTCTTTGCGGCCTCGCTTGACCCATCCCATCCCTATCGGTCTGGTAGCCTGATCCCTGCGTGCGTGTACGGGGCTGAGCGGGTCTGCTCGGCTTGCGATCGCCAAAGGAGTTAGACGAACGCATGGGCTTTGAATACGTTCTTTGAACTTCACCCGCTGCCATGCGAGGTGCGCGCGGCTGCCTTGGCTGCTTCACTGTTTCGGTAAAAACACCCATTGGCCATTTGCTTGTCAGGCGCGGAATTTTTCTGCCCACGAGCTTTTCAATGCCGCGAAGGTCCTTCATTTCATCAATGCAGCAAAAGCTCAGTGCAATGCCTTCCATGCCAGCGCGACCTGTACGGCCAATGCGATGAACATATGCTTCAGGTTCGTTAGGCAGATCAAAGTTGATTACATGAGACAGCCCTGCGATGTCGATACCGCGTGCTGCAATATCTGTTGCGACCAACACATGAATCTTGCCGCGCTTGAAATCTGCAAGCGCCTGCTGCCTTGCAGCTTGGCTCTTATCGCCATGGATCGCCATGCTGTTAATGCCTTCACGGGAGAGATCACGCACTACGCGATCAGCACCGTGCTTTGTACGTGTAAAGACCAATGCACTCTTCACTTCTGGCTGCTGAAGAATATCTGCCAGCAGGTTCTTTTTATTCATTTTATCAACCATATATAGGCTCTGGTCAATAGTATCAACCGTGCTTGACACAGGGTCTACCTTAACGGTTGCAGGATTATTTAGAATTGTCAGTGCGAGCGTCTCTACTTCAAATGGCATAGTCGCAGAGAACAAGAGTGTCTGCCTCTTTTCAGGAAGCAGCGCAATGACTTTGCGCACGTCTGTGATGAAGCCCATATCAAGCATACGATCCGCTTCATCCAGTACAAACACTTCCAACTGATTAAGCGCAATATAGCCCTGATTGATCAAATCGCACAAGCGACCAGGGGTAGCAACCAAAATATCAACACCGCGTCTTAGGTTCTCGGTCTGTGGTCTTTGTGCCACGCCGCCAAAAATAACGCAGGAGCGTAATTGCATTCCCTTGCCGTACTCTTGGAAATTCTCATATATTTGCATCGCAAGCTCACGTGTGGGCGTTAAAACAAGTGCACGAATCGCACGCTTGCCCGTCTGTTGCTTACGCTCTGTATATAGACGCTGCAAAATAGGCAACGCAAAAGCCGCTGTCTTGCCTGTTCCAGTTTGTGCGCAGCCTAGCACGTCGCGTCCTGCCAATACCGGCGGGATTGTCTCGCGTTGAATAGGTGTAGGCTCCTCATATCCACAAGCTGTTACAGCCTTAAGCAACGGTTCTACCAAATGTAAATTGTCAAAATTCATATCTTCATTCCATTCTTTTTTTCATAAGTCCGCGCGCCTCAATGTTTTACAGGCGCGCGTCCCATACGTTTTTGTTGTTTAGGTATCGTAAAAATCGGTTCGTTGGTCTGCTTTTTTTCTTGTTGCATCATGTAAGCCTCCTGCTATTCACTTCAAGACTTAGCATGCCCTAAATGCATCAGATCAAATGCACTTTTTGCGCAAATCCAGTAGGATCGTCTGCGCCAAAAAAAGCAGTACCCATGACCAGCACATTAATGCCAGCCTCTGCGAGAATATGAGCATTTTGCCCATTGATTCCGCCATCCGCTTCAATATCCCCGTCAAATCCAAGGGAACGAAGCTCTTTTGCTTTATCAAGCACGGAAGGGATCAGTTTCTGTCCTCCGAATCCAGGTTCAACCGTCATCAGCAAAACACGGTCGATAAGTCCCAAATACGTCCTAATCACCGAAACAGGTGTCTTAGGTTTTAGTGCGATACCCGCTTGCAATTGATGTGCCTTGATCTTTTCAACGGATTTCAAAAACTCATTTACTTCTGCATGAACAGTGATAATATCCGCACCAGCATCAGCGAATGAATCAATGAAGCACTCAGGGTTGTCAAGCATCAGATGTACATCATATACGGTATCGAATGCTTGCTTCATAGCTTTGAGCGTATGAGGTCCAAAGGATAGATTGGGGACAAAGTGTCCGTCCATTACATCAAAGTGCAGTTCATCGCATTTTGCATCCAGCGCAAGCTTTGCAGCTTGCGCTAGCCTTAATGGATCGGCAGCCAGTATAGATGGTGAAAGCTTAATCATAGCGATTCTTCCATGCCTCCTGTGCTTTCTTTAGCAGCGTATGGTATCGTTCAAGTCGCTTCGTTCCTAGTTTGCCTTCTTTCACAGCAGCCAGCACCGCGCACCCAGGTTCACTGAGGTGATAGCATGGCGCGAACTTGCACTGACCTTCATAGTCTGCAAACTCAGGGTAGTAATCCTTGAGGTTGATCGGCTCAAGACCGTCCCATAGATCCAGCAAGCTAAATCCAGGGGTGTCCAGCACCTTGTATTCTCCGCTGAACATCAGCTCTGCATGACGAGTTGTATGCTTGCCGCGTGCGATTTTTTTGCTGATTTCGCCCGTTTGCAGCTCCAGCCCCGTTGCAGCACTTAGTAGTGTACTCTTTCCAACACCTGATTGTCCAGCTAAACAGCAAATTCCTGCTTTCAGCAGTTCCTGCAGCTGATCGATGCCTTTGCCTGTCACTGCACTGACAGCCAGAATCGGAGCGCCCAGTGATGTATACTCACGCCGCACTTCATCAATCAGCGTTTCGTCAATATCACATTTATTCACAACAAGAGCAGGTGAAATCCCTTGTTTTGCAGCCATGACCAGCAATGTGTCCAAAAGCAGATAGTCAGGGGCGGGCTGGGGGGCGATGACAAGCATAACATACTTGATATTGGCAACTGCCGGTCTGACAAGTTCGCTCTGGCGTGGTAGGATTTCATCTATCCAACCATGCTCATCCCCACTTCCAGGCGAAAACAAAATATGATCGCCCACCATGGGTTTAATGCGCTGCTTACGGAATTTTCCCTTTGCACGAAGCACATGAACCTCAGTATCCTCGCCCCGCGCATAGTATAGTCCACCTATTCCCTTGACAATTACGCCTTCATAAGCGTTTACTTCCATATTCTCCTCCTGTGTTATTCTAGCACAACCTTTTTCTGTATAATGAGTTCATCATCCACGTAAACCCTGCATAATAGCTCGCCATTTACATTGGATGATACTGGGATAATCATAGAACTCGTGTTGCCTGCTGCAACCGTTCCTTCGTATTTGGTGACTTCCTGCCCGTTTTCCTCAAGCGTAATGCGAATGCTTCTTGCTGAGTCGCCTGCTTGCGGCGTGAATGTCACCTCGCCCATATAACGTTCAATTGCCACAGCGATGGTGAGCTTGACGGGTGCATCAAGCACCGTCATCGTACCGGCTGCAGGGGTTTGAGTCATCACAAGCCCATAAAGGCTTTCGTCAACTACTTCCACATATTCCGTTGTCGCAGCAGCAAGATTGTTTTCATGAAGGGCTGATATGGCTTCCGATTCTGTAAACCCAACCACTTCTGGGATCATTGTGCTGCCGCCTGACACTGTCAGCTCTACATCCTGACCCACCTTGTAGCTTGCACCAACTTTAGGGCTCTGCTCCAGCACCTCGCCATTGGGCTCAGATGACATTGTCTTAATCACAACAATACCGCCAAACCCTCGTTCCTTGAGGCGCGTTGCCGCGTCAGCATAGCTCTTGCCCGTCACATCAATCATCGTTGAGTTCACAGGGCCAAGGCTGACCGTTGCCAGCAAGCTATCACCCTTTTGCATCTGTGTTTGGGCCTGGGGCACCTGTGCAATAACCGTGCCTTGTGGAATCGTATCATGGTTGATATTGGTTTGATGCCACTCGATACCCACGCGTTTGATCTCATACATTGCTTCTTCCACAGAGCTGCCAACGATATCGGGGGCAACAGCGCTATTGGCTACTTGATTGTAAATGCCGATCACGCCAAATACCAAAAGTCCGATAGCGGCCACACCAATGATGATTGACAGTATGATACGTGAGTGCTTTCGGCTGTTTTTCCTTCGAACCGCAGCTTTTCTCGCAGCCTGATTGATCGCTTGTTTTCGATTGGAGTTGGAAGTCGCAGGACGCGGACTCAGCTCCTTGATGCGATTGGATGGTATTGCCTGCGTCGTTCTCTGTGCATTCTCTTTGGGCTGCGACGTAGGATAAAGCGAAGGATCAAACTTGCCTTCTTTCGCTTTCATGAGCACATCTGCCATTTCGCGCGCACTTTGGAAACGATCGCTCGCTTTCTTCTCAAGTGCTTTCATCACCACGGCAACAACAGCCGGCGGCGTTTCGGGCGCAAAATTGGTGATGGGCGGCGGCGGGTCCTGTATATGCTGCATTGCAACGGATACAGGGGTATCCCCTACAAAGGGAACGCGCCCCGTCAGCATCTCGTACATCACAACGCCCGTTGAATAAATATCGCTAGTGGCTTCAACAACTGTTCCCGTTGCTTGCTCGGGCGATGAATAGTGCACCGAGCCAACCACTGTGTCGCCTTTGCTGATGGTAAAAGCATTGGTCATGCGAGCGATACCAAAGTCCGCAACCTTGACATGTCCATCCAAATGCATCAGCACATTTTGCGGCTTAATATCTCGATGAATAATACCGTTATCATGTGCATGCTGCAAAGCGCTGAGGATTCGAATGGCAATTTGAATGGTTGTTGCTGTATTGAGCCTGCCTTTTTGGCGAATGACATCCTTTAGCGTATTGCCGCTGACGTATTCAAGCACTAAATAGCGATAGTCGCCCTCAACACCCACGTCCAGCAAATTAACAATATTATGGTGTGACATCAAGCTAGCCGCTTGTGCTTCACGCTGGAAACGCTCTAGGAATTCCTTGTCACTATTGTATTCACTTTTGAGGATTTTCACAGCAACGCTGTGGCCTGTCCGGATATCTACCGCACGGTAAACCAGCGACATGCCGCCTTGACCAATAAAGTCCTCAAGCTTATAGCGCTCAGCAAAAATCATACCTTTCATCATTCGACGCTCACCTCCACGACACGGCAAAGCAAGAATGTGATATTGTCGGTTCCACCTTTAGCAAGCGCTAGTTCCAGCAGCTTTTCAGCTGCTTTTTCTTCGTTATTGGCAGTGAGTGCCTCGGCGATTTCATCATCGTCAACCATATTGTATAGTCCGTCCGAGCAAATTAGCCACAGATCGTCCAATTGCTTATCAATCGATAGAATATCCGCCTCAACAATTGGATCAATACCGACCGCGCGCGTAATCACGTTGCGATATGGATGGTTCTTTGCCATTTCAGCGGTGATGATATTCTTGCGCATCAATTCAGCAACGATGCTATGATCCTCTGTTATTTGCTCGAGTTTTTCATTGCGGAGGCGGTATGCGCGGCTATCACCCACATGCGCAATAAATATTTTCGATCCGTCTTCCCAAAGCAACGTGAGGGTTGTGCCCATTCCATTTAAGCTACTATCATGCTTGGCCATGTCGAAAACACGCCTGTTGGCGGCCTCAACACCAATGCGCAATGTATGCTCTTCAGGAGTTTTTCCCTGCAATAGGTTTTTTACTACCTGAGCGGTCACACGGCTGGCGGTTTCTCCGCCATTATGTCCGCCCATGCCATCTGCGACACCGTAAATATGTTCTGCTACAAGCAAACTGTCTTGATTGCTCGCTCGTACCAGCCCCTGATGTGTCTTGTGACATACTCGCATGGTTCAACTCCCTTTCTTTTAAACATCAAAATAACACAACCTTGGTTGCTTCCTTACATGGTATCAATTTCTACGCCTGTTTGCAAGTGTCTTCTGCGCAGTTGACCGCATGCACCGGCGATATCTGTGCCCATTTCTCTGCGAATGGTCGCCGATATGTGCAGGCTTTCAAGTGCTTCCAAAAAGTCCTTCACCGCAGCAGGTTTAGCAGGAATCAAACTGCTTTCATCCACGTAGTTGAGCGGAATTAAGTTCACATGGCATTGCAGCCCGCGAATCAGCTTTGCAAGCTCTCTTGCATGTGCCGTCGTGCTGTTAAGACCATCGATTAATGCATATTCAAAGATCACTCGTCTGCCCGTTTGTGCGACGTATTCACGCACAGCACTCATCAGTTCATCAATTGGATAGGTATATGCAATCGGCATGATTTCCCTTCGAATATCATCATTAGGTGCATGAAGCGAAATGCTGAGTGTAACGGACATCTTTTCATCAGCTAGTGCACGAATCTGCGGCACTAATCCGCATGTGCTCAGCGATACATTGCGAAGGCTCATATTCAGCCCATCAACTGAATTGATCAAGCGTAAAAAGCGAACAGTGCTCTCATAATTATCAAGCGGTTCTCCACTTCCCATCAGTACGACATGCCCGATCTTTCCGCGGTCACCCAGATAACGATTTGCGAGCAGTACCTCCGCCAGCATTTCGCCCGCGCTTAAATTCCTCACGCAGCCGTCGATAGTGCTAGCACAAAAAGAACAGCCCATCTTGCAGCCGATTTGGGTCGAGATGCAGAGCGAATAGCCATAATGGTAATGCATCAGAACACCTTCAACGAGATTTCCATCCTGGCATGCAAATAGAAACTTTACCGTGTCGTCCTTTTGAGATGGAAACTCAGCATGAAGCGTCATCGGCAAATCAATGCATTCTTCGGACAATTTTTCTTTGAGGGTCTTGGGGAGGTTATGCATATCCTCAAACCCCATGCCCTTATGAAGCCACTGATACACTTGCTTTGCCCGAAATGCGGGTTGACCTATGCCCTTTAGATACGCCTGCATCTCTTCAAGTGTATCATCCAGCAATATGTGCTTGCTCTGCATCAACGTTTCCTCCGCATGCGCACAATATAGAATCCTTCAACGCCATCTTGGCTGCTAAGCAACTGAACACCTAGGGGTGTCTGCTTTGCACGAATCGCTTCAGGGAATGATTCTGGCAATGGATCAACGGTATACTCAGGATGCGCTTGGAGAAATGCTTCGATCTGCTCTGTGTTTTCCTCAGGCAAAATTGAGCATGTGCTATAGACGAATAGTCCGCCCGGCTTCACATAGCTGCTGAGGGTTTCAAGAAGATTCTTCTGTATCTGCACGATTGCAGTCACATCCTCTTCCTTCATACGCAGCTTGATATCAGGCTTTTGCAGCATCACGCCCAGACCGCTGCACGGTGCGTCAAGAAGCACTGCATCCAGCGTCCTATCCATGTCCTGTTTGTACTCCGTCGCATCGCGAACAGAGATACGAAGATTGTCGAGTTTCAAACGGCGCTTAACACCTTCAAGCAGCAATGAACGTTTTTCATGGAGTTCCCATGCAAATACGCGGCCTGTCATCTGCATGCATTCGCACATATACGCGGACTTGCCGCCCGGTGCAGCGCATGCGTCCAGAATCTTCATGCCCGCCTTCGCTTCTACTGCTTGTGCTGCAAGCATACTGCTCTGCCCCTGGATGGTGAAATGACCATCTTGATAATCCTTATCATACGTCATTTCCTGCACACCATAGGTTAGGAAGGCATGAGGCGCAAGTCCACGCTCATATCGCCATTCTTTTTTCTCAAGCAGCTTTGCAAATTCGTCATCTGACATACTTGTCAAGTTAGGACGTATAACGATTGGATGCTCGGTAGAACGCTGCATGATCAGCTTCTCGGCTTCTTCTTCGCCATAAGCTGCAATTAGCTTGTCCACAATCCAGGTGGGCATGCTGCCCATGATATGCAGATACTCACGCAAATCATCCTCGCGCTTAGGCTCATCCAATGTTTCCTTACCACGAACGAGGTTACGAAGCACTGCATTGATAAAACCAGCTGCTGGCTCCATGCCCATCGCCTTGACAAGGTTGACGCCTTCGTTGCATGCAGCGCTATCGGGCACGCGATCCAGAAATAGAATCTGGTAAGCGCTCATACGAAGAATATCACGCTGAACGGGCTCCTGTGTCGGATGATCCATCAGCTTATCAAGGGCATGATCAATGCGGATTTCGTTTTCAAGCGTACCATAAACGATACTGGTGACCAGTCGTCTATCCTCAGGGCGCAAATGAGCTTCACGGAGTTTTCCATCAAGGCTAAGGGATGCAAAAGCACCATTTTGATGGACATCACCAAGAACATCCAGCGCGACGCGGCGTGCACTAATGCTCAGCCCTGTTGTCTCCACAGGCTCTTGGGTACTGCCAGCAGGTGCTGGTTTACCATAGCGACGTTCACCGCTTGGTTGGTCAAAAGCAGGCTTACCAAAGCTGCGTTCTCCGCTGGGCTTTCCATAAGCGGGCTTATCGAAACTGCGACGTTCGCCGCTGGGCTTTCCATAAGCGGGCTTATCAACACTGCGACGTTCTCCGCTGGGCTTACCGTATGCTGGCTTATCAAAGCTGCGACGCTCGCCGCTTGGTTGTCCATAGGCGGGTTTGTCGAAACTGCGACGTTCGCCGCTGGGCTTTCCATAAGCGGGCTTATCGAAACTGCGACGTTCTCCGCTGGGCTTACCGTATGCTGGCT
>JAAYIN010000125.1 GCA_012523405.1 Clostridiales bacterium | reverse complement strand
TACCAGTCCAAGTGGATTCATCAGCATAGACAGTATAGTTGCCTTCTGCTGTGTAGGTTTCTGTTCTGCCTTCATCTAATGTTGTGCCTGAGTCATCCACATAGTAGATGGGCAGGCTGACGCTGATTGGGTCAGGCTCTACCTCAACGGGAGGCATATCGACCGTCGCTAAATAAACAGGAAAGCTGGCAACTGGCGATCCATCTTGATACACTTGGATCGTTGTCGCCATTGACGAGCCATCAACCGATGTTGCTGGCGACGCATATATTGGCGAGCCCGATGCAGGGTCATAAATGATGGACGGGTCATTGCCCTGCACATCAATGCTCATGGGGTTGTTAAATGCCTCCTGGGGAAGCACGCCCCAATATACATACTCATTCCCCGCGGAATTGGCCATAATCATCTGGGACATGGGTGATTCCTCAGCACTCAGCTGATAATAGATCGTTACATTGGGAAGGAGCGAAGGATCTGCCGCAAGCGCCGCTACAGGCATAACCACTTGCATCACCAGCAGTATCAAGCTCATGGCCGTTGCGCCAAAGCGTCTTAGGCCCTTTGGAAAATTTCTGATCATAATCTATATTTCCTCCTTTATTAGAAGCGGTGTGAATGTCACCAATCCCTTATATTTTCAATCTTGGTGACTGTCTATATTGTACGAAGTTTAGGTACACGTGTCAAGAAATCATGCCATAAGATCCTGTCACAATATGGCGAATGTTACATGTTCATTGGCAGAAAAACGATTGGTTTTCCAAACTTGACAAGGGGTAATTGAGCTGGGTATCGAATAGATGATAGGAATGATATTATGGAGGCGACAAGCATGTCTGATTATCCCAATCTACGCGAAATCCCTACATCCGACGAAACCGTCTTTCATGGCAAGCTCATTGATGTAAGCCATATGATGGTCACTTTGCCCGATGGACGCGAGGCACTGCGTGAAATCGTGCACCACAACGGTGCAGCAGCAGTTGTGCCTGTGGATGATGATGGAAATGTATATCTGGTTCGCCAGCATCGTGTAGTGATTGATCTGATGACTGTAGAAATTCCTGCCGGCAAGCTGGACTTTGTAGGCGAGAATCCTTATGATTGCGCCAATCGCGAGCTGGAAGAGGAAACTGGTCTGCGTGCCAGCAGTATGGAGCTTTTGACCCATGTACTCACAACACCCGGCTTTTGCACTGAAAAAATCGGGCTATATCTCGCAACGGGTCTGACCCAGCACGACGTGCACCTTGACGCGGATGAATTCATAAACGTGGTTGTGATGCCGCTTGAAGAGGCAGTTGCAAAGGTCATGAGCGGCGAATTCCGCGATGCTAAGACCGCTCTTGGACTTCTTATGGCATGGCAGAAACTTCGCTGCTGAGCCGCATGATCTTGCTTTGATTCACGCATCCTAGTAACCCGATGAAGTAATCGCATGGCAATTGTCATCGCCTCCTTGATACTTGGTTGGATGTGCTTTTTGCCTATACTTTCGCATATACAAATCTCATCCCATATCTATGTAACGATTTTGATGCTCGAAAAGTTCCCATTTCACATGACCTATTCAAAATTATCTAAAGGAGTGCGTAGACAATGACAGTTAACAAGCCAAAGTCGCATAAATTCCGGCTCAAAGCATTTCACGTATGGATACTGGTGCTCGCTGTTTTTCTGATTCTGGGCATCTGCGTATTTGCTTTCGGACTGAGCAGTCCATCCATCCTCACCGTGCGTTTCACATTAGTATAAGCAAGAAAGAGGCCTCTACACCATGCAATTATCAATGGATCTATTCTCTCAATTGCCGACACTCATCACCCCGCGGCTGACCCTTCGTCCCGTGCGTATGTCGGATGCTTCCGACCTGTATGAATACTCAAAGGACCCTGAGGTAGCCCGTCACGTGCTTTGGGATGCACATCGCTCCATTCACCAAACTCGCGCTTATGTGCGTTTTCTTCTCAGACAGTACCGAACCGGCGCGCCAAGCACCTTTGTAATCGTTCTTAGCGAAAACCAGAAGGTGATTGGCACGATTGGGTTCATGTGGGCACAGCCCGAAAATCGCTCAGCTGAGGTTGGATACAGCTTAAGCCGCGAATACTGGAATCGCGGTATAATGACCGAAGCACTTCGCTGCATTTTAGAATTTGGATTTCAAAAGCTTGGTCTCAACCGCATCGAAGCACAGCATGAATGCGACAATCCCGCCAGCGGCAAGGTGATGCTCAACGTTGGTATGAAGCACGAGGGCACGCTCAGGCAGAGACTTTACAACAAAGGGCGGTTTTCAGACATACAGCTCTATGCTATACTAAGGGAGGACTTCAAGAAAAGCGGCCTTGTCAGCCACCGTGCTGACTGAACTTAGAAATGGAGGTGCATTCATGAATGCAAGACAGCGCATGGTTTTATTTGCGCTTTGTTTACTCATGGCATTCGCCCTCTCCTCCTGCTCACAGGATCAATCCAGTGCTTACAACAAAGCACTCACGATCTTTGCCACCGGAGATTATCTCGCCTCATCTGAGGCTTTTGATAAGATCGGCGATTATAGCAACGCTGCCACCTATGCCGCCTATTCACACGGCATGGTGCTTTATGAGCAAGAACGCTATGATGAGGCAGAGCCTTATTTCGCATCAGCGAGAGATTTTATGTACGGGGATGAACGATACAAATTCTGCCACGCCTATGTGCTGGAGGCGGAAGGTAAATTCGACGAAGCTGCCGCGATCTATCTGGAGCTAGGTGAATATGAATCCGCAGCCGCTCGCTACGCCTATGCCAATGCACGCGTTGCAGAGACAAACGCCGATTATCTCACTGCCCTGTACGGTTACCAGATAGCAGGAGAATACAGCGATGCTTCCGAAAGGCTGTATTTATTACAAATGCAGATTTACAGGCATGCAGGCGAAGTTAAGGAAGAAGGACTGTATGATCAAGCCATGGCGTTCTATGGCTACCTAGGCGACTTCCTTGACTGTGAAGCGCAGGCAAAGGAATGCAAGGATTTCTACCGCGATCAGCTCTACAAACAGGCCGAAGTGATACTGGCGGGCGGCGATCTGCAAGCTGCCTACGATGCCTTCAACGGACTCATCGGCTACAGCGATTCCGCACAGCGTGCAGACGATCTTGCCATTTTACTGGGCATAGAAACCGTGGATGAAAGCAATTAAATCAAACAATACTTGGAGGCAATGTCATGGCCAAGCTTTACTACAGATATGGTGCAATGGGTTCAAGTAAGACCGCGAATGCGATTATGGTTAGGCACAACTACATGGAGCGCGGACAAAAGGTGCTGATGCTAAAGCCAAGGCTGGATAGCCGCGACGGCGAAACGATGGTCGCCAGCCGAAGCGGACTCAAATGCGTCTGCCACTTTATCGAAGACATCGACCAGTTTGATGTACGCTCCTTTGATTGCGTGATCATTGACGAAGCGCAGTTTTTAACCAAGGCACAGGTGGAGATGCTGGTTAAGGTCGTGGACGTGGATAACGTTCCCGTCATCGCCTATGGTCTCCGCTGCGATTTTCAAGGAAATTTCTTTGAGGGAAGCCTTTGGCTCATGGCATGGGCAGACACCATTGAAGAGGTGAAAACCATTTGCTGGTGCGGCAAGAAAGCCCTTTGCAACACGCGCGTTTTGGACGGCAAGGTGGTCAAGGAAGGCGAGCAGATTTTCCTTGGCGGCAGCGAAAGCTATGTGAGCCTGTGCAGGAAGCACTGGACATCAGGCGATCTGGGACCACAAGACAAATAGGATTTGCATATCAAAAAGACGCCGCATTGATCGGCGTCTTTTTTGGTATGCAGTTTAGTTTGTTTCGCGTTCTGTTCTAAACGGCAACGGTGCGCTTTGATCCACGCGCATTTTTTTCAAAATCGCAACGAATTCCTCAGGCGGCGGCGCAAAAAGGCGAATCCGCTCCCCTGTTCTTGGGTGATCAAATGCGAGTGAATAAGCATGCAGCATGAGCCTTGAGGCCTGCGCACCTTTTTTAGGACCGTAGATCACGTCCCCAAGGACAGGTCGATGCAAGCTCTGCATATGGACGCGGATTTGATGGGTGCGTCCCGTGAGGATATGCACATCAAGAAGCGCGGCGTGCTTGAGGTTTTCAAGCAGCATCCAGTCCGTGATGGCATCCCTGCCGTCCTGATCAATCGCCATCTTCTTGCGGTCGCGCTTTGATCTGGCGATTGGCGCATCCACTTGGCCGCTTACGTCCTTCATCTCGCCATTCACAACTGCCAGATAGTGCTTTTCCATGCTGCGCTCCATCAGCTGATTGCTCAGGCTCAGATGCGCCGCATCGTTTTTGGCGACCAGGAGCAGTCCGCTCGTATCCTTGTCAAGCCGATGGACAATGCCCGGGCGCTTTTCCCCGCCAATGCCGCTCAAATCCTTGATTGCAAACAAAAGCGCATTGACCAGCGTGCCTGATTCATTGCCTGCCGCAGGGTGAACCACCATGCCGCTGGGCTTCACCACCGCCACGAGGTCTTGATCCTCATAGAGAATTTGCAGCGGAATGTCCTCTGCCTCGATATCGCAGTCCTTGACCAACGGCAGCAGGACTGTTAGTTCATCGTCCTGCACGACTTGAAAGCTCGCCTTGGTTTGCACCTTGCCCCAAACCGTGCACTGCCCATCAGCAACCCATTTGGCTGCTTGGGAGCGGCTGATTTGGCAAAGCTCGGATACCGATACATCCAAGCGTGCATTAGCCTTGACGATTGTTGTTTTCTTTTGCATTCTTTTCGCTCCAATCCTGTGGTCTAAAAAGCAGGCTGCACGCCAGCAGCGCCACGCCTATACAGATGAATATATCGGCAATATTGCAGATAAACCATGGCATGAAGGGGAAGTAAATCATATCCACCACATAGCCATTGAATACTCGCTCCACGAAATTGCCTAAGAAACCGCCCAGCACCATGCCCACTGCGATATGCATGTACCTTGTCTGCTCATAATGCCTGAGCAATAAATAACCCAACACAATCACCACAAGCGGCAGCACAATAATTGCGATCGTATTGCCCGACATGATGCCAAGCGCCATCCCGCTATTGCGCGTGAGCCGAAACTCAAGCACACCCTCAATCACGGCCAGATTGCTGCCGGCAAGCGAGCTCTCTGCCAATTGCTTGACGATCAGATCAAGTGCCACAATCGCCGCTGCGATTCCTATCATCACTACCATGAGCAACTCCCTTTACTTCAGCTGATTTTGCACCACTGTCACAATCTCCGCCAGCGCATCTCCGATAAGCGGCAGATTTCTCTTGGCGAGGTCTTGCAAAACAATCACGATGATCGCGCCAAGGATTGTGAACCCGACCGCCATCCCGACGCCGCGTGCCAAACCGCCGATAAAATTCGCTACAAACATCCGCTTCTTATCCTCAGCGTACCGAACATACTCCGCTAGCCCAAGCCGCTCGACCGATGCAATGAATTTGTTGATTTGCTCAACTGTGAATTCATGCACTGCTGATGCGCTTTGGGGTACTTGGGTGGTTGCGTCCGCCGCTTCCTCCCCCATCTGCGCTGCATCCTCGCAATCAGGCTTAGTCAACTTCTCAGCACGCTTTTGCGGACTGAACCAAGATCGTTTTTTCATTTGACACACCTCTGTGATAGTATGCGCCAAATCGTACCAAATCATCATAACAAAATTATAGTTACATCGCAAGAGGCTGAGCATTTTAGCCGCAGATGAGAGTATATCCATGCGCATGCTCTTATTGTGCAACAAAAAACCGCTGCGATCTCTCACAGCGGTTTCGTTGTTTCATAGATAGTCACACAAGTACCCATCCATCAAGCATCACAAAGCCGCCAAAGCAGCCTTATGCAAATGCATTAGATGATCTCGATGACGCAGATTTCTGCTGCATCGCCGCGACGGGGTCCGAGCTTGTAAATGCGGGTGTATCCACCGCTGCATTTCTTCTCTTCGTTGCGTGCCTTAAGCTTAGGACCGTATTCACGGAACAGCTTCTCAACCACAGGGTATTTAACACCCTTGGTGCGCTCTTTCCAGTCGTCCTTGTCCTCATCAGCTTTCTGAAGATCAGGAATCTGATAGAGATAGCTCATCATTGTACGACGTGCGTTTAGTTTGCTAGGCGCGTCGTTGACAACGTTCAATGTAACAAGCTGACCTTTGTCGTTGTGGGTCTCTTTTGTTACTTCAATTGTATTGTCGCACTCATTGATCGCCAAAGTGATCAAGCGTTCCGCTGCACGACGAACTTCCTTAGCGCGAGCTTCGGTTGTTTCGATGCGGCCATACCAGATCAGGTTAGTGACCTGGTTGCGGAGCAACGCTTTACGCTGGTCGGCGGTACGACCCAATTTGCGTTGTGCCATGGTTATATTTCCTCCTTTGCGGGCGTATGTCGATTATTCGTCGCTAGAGCGAAGAGCAAGATTCAAAGCTTCAAGCTTCTGTTCTACTTCTTCAAGGCTCTTGCGGCCAAGGTTGCGAACCTTCATCATATCTTCCTGATTACGCTGCACGAGCTCAGAGACAGTGTTGATGCCTGCACGCTTTAAGCAGTTGTAAGCACGTACACTTAGGTCTAGCTCCTCAATCGTCATCTCCAGAACCTTTTCCTTCTTGTCATCCTCTTGATCTGTGAACGAGATTGTCGTCACCTGATCGGTGAGGCTTACAAAGAGGCTGAGGTGCTCGGTAAGGATCTTCGCGGCTAGGCTGATCGCCTCGTCGGGTTGAACGCTACCGTTGGTCCATACGTCCAAGGTAAGCCTATCGTAGTCTGTGATCTGCCCTACACGGGTATCCACAACTTCGTAGTTGACCTTGCGTACAGGTGTAAAGATGGAGTCGATTGGGATCACACCAATGGGCATATTGATGTACTTGTTTTTATCAGCACTAACATACCCGCGTCCCTTGTCAATTGTGAGCGTCATTTGCAGATGTGCATCCTCATTGAGGCTTGCGATGTGCATCTCGGGATCAACGAACTCAAGCTCGTCATCCGCAACGATGTCCTTCGCCTTCACTTCAGCGGGACCCTTCACATCAAGCATTACGGTTTTAGGCTGATCGGAATACAGCTTGGCCGTCAAAGTCTTGAGGTTCAGAATTATTTCCGCTACATCCTCGGTAACGCCAGGGATGGTGCTGAACTCATGCTGGATGCCCTCAATTTTGATGCTTGTTACGGCCACGCCCGGCAGTGAGCTTAGCAGCACACGCCTAAGCGCATTGCCAAGCGTATTGCCAAAGCCACGCTCCAGCGGTTCGATGACAAACTTGCCAAACGTCCCATCCTGGCTCAGCTCCGCGCAATCGATGCGCGCTTTTTCGATTTCGATCATTGGTCTTACCCTCCTGTTTCAAGCCATATGGTTGAGGGAGTAACGCCTCATCCTAACGAGAGTAGAACTCGACGATCAGGTTTTCCTGCAAGCTCAGGTCAATGTCATCACGCTGCGGCAAAGCTGCAACGGTTGCACTGAGGTTTTCGAAGTCGGAGGTGATCCACTTGGGAATCACGCGGCCGCTTCCTTCCTTCACTGCCTTGAAGTGTGTGATATCCTTACGGTTAGCACGCACGCCGATAACATCGCCTTCCTTCACTGTATAGGAAGGAATGTCAACTTTGTTGCCATTAACGGTCATGAGACCATGGCATACTAGCTGACGGGCTTGGGGACGGCTGGAAGCCAGTCCACTGCGGAAAACAACGCTGTCAAGGCGTAGTTCTAACAACTGGAGTAGGTTCTCGCCAGCGATACCCTTCATTGCAGTTGCACGGTCAAAGGTGCGCTTAAATTGGCCTTCCATAAGACCATAAGCGCGGCGTGCCTTCTGCTTTTCACGGAGTTGCAGGCCGTATTCGCTCGCCTTACGCTGACGTGCTTGACCGTGCTGACCCGGAGGGGTCGGACGATTCTGCACCGCGCATTTAGAAGAGAAGCACTTTTCGCCCTTTAGAAAGAGCTTAGTGCCCTCGCGGCGGCACATACGGCATACGGAATCAGTATATCTTGCCATGTTGATTGTACCTCCTCGAATCCTTACACTCTTCTACGCTTAGGCGGACGGCATCCGTTGTGCGGAATGGGTGTAACGTCTTTGATCATGTTTACTTCCAGACCAGCAGCTTGCAAACTACGAATTGCAGCTTCACGTCCGGAGCCGGGGCCCTTTACAAAGACCTCTACGCTCTTAAGGCCAAATTCCATTGCAGCCTTAGCAGCAGTTTCAGCAGCCATCTGTGCAGCGAAGGGTGTGGACTTTTTGCTTCCACGGAAGCCGAGTCCGCCTGCGCTCGCCCATGATAGTGCATTACCATTTGTATCAGTCAGAGTAACGATTGTGTTGTTAAAGGAAGAACGGATATGCGCGGCGCCACGTTCGACAAGCTTTTTCTCACGACGCTTGCGCGATACCCTCTTTAATTTTTGCTTGGGTGCCATTTTTGTTCATCCCTCCATGCTACATAAGCAATGTTCTTAGTGTCTACGGCCTTACCTTGTGGCCTTCTTCTTACCTGCCATTGTACGCTTTGGTCCCTTACGGGTACGTGCATTGTTCTTAGTGTTCTGACCGCGAACGGGCAGGTTACGGCGATGACGGACACCGCGGTAGCAGCCGATTTCGACCAAGCGCTTGATGTTCAGTGAAACTTCGCGACGCAAGTCGCCTTCCACGTGAATATGGTGCTCGATGTACTCACGGAGTTTACTAACTTCAATTTCAGTTAGATCCTTGACACGTGTGTCAGGATTGATCTCAGTTCCGGCGATGATTTGCTTGGATGTTGCCAAACCAATGCCGAAGATGTAGGTCAGTCCGACTTCCACACGCTTTTCTCTGGGCAAGTCAACGCCCGCTATACGTGCCATGTATGGTTACACCTCCATAGTATATGCTCTCAGTGTGAGCTGAGGGTCTCTTGAAGTTGGCTGCGTCCGCGTAGAGTGAGCGAAGCGTGCCCAAGACCCCGCACGGCTACAGGAACCGTGCTTTGACAGTGATGTTGGAGCGTTTGATTGCCAGCCCATGGTCACCACGCGTATCGACGCCGATGCAGCCGCCCATGGCTCTGCGCATACTCCAACTTTTTGATTATATCACAGGACTTGTCTAGATGCAAACATTATTTTCAAGTTTTTTATATTTGTTATTGTTTCCATTCCTAAGTGAAGATTGTTGCTTGCACCGCTTAGCGCTACTGTGTTACAATGATGAGCCAGCGGGGGTGGGTGAATCCATCCGCGCCGATTTCGCGTTGCGGCGATCGTTGCTTTGGGAGAACTCTGCTCCAGCGCGATCCTCCGATAATGCTTGCAGCAGCACGGATGCATAGGCGATTTTCTCGCAAGCGTTGCCTCGGGCCGCAGCTACTCACCACTTTATCATCTATATAATGAAGGAGAACACCATGTACTTGATTGTAGGCCTTGGAAATCCGGGCAGCAAATATCACAATACCCGCCATAACGTTGGCTTTGATGTCCTTGAAACTTTATCTAGGAAGCTAGGGGTTTCCGTGAACCGCAAAAAGTCAGGTGCTCTGATTGGCGAGTGCTTCATCGGCGGGGAGAAGACCATCCTTGCACTTCCTCAGACCTTTATGAATCTGAGCGGAGAAGCGGTTGCTTCCCTCGCGGCTTGGTATAAGCTAAAGCCCGAGCAGATCATGGTTATCTATGATGATGTTGACCTCGCGCAGGGTTTTCTTCGCATCCGAAAAAGCGGCAGTGCAGGGACTCATAACGGCATGCGCAGCATCGTGGCAGAGCTTGGCTCCGATCAGTTTCCGCGGCTTCGCGTCGGCGTTGGCAAGCGCCCGCCTGAATACGATCTGGCGGACTGGGTGCTCAGCCGCTACAGCAGCCAAGAGGAAAAGGATGCTGCAAAAGCCGCCTACGGACTCGCAGCCGATGCTGTGATGGAATTCATCACAGGAGGTATTGAATCCTCCATGTGCAAGTATAATACTAAGAAGCCAAAGAAGGAAAAAGTGAAACCGACCGACAACCCAGAAGGAGCGGACGAATGAACGAAGGTCTTTTCAGCGCATATACTGCCCTGCCCGAGTGGAAGGAGTTGCTCCAGCGCGTGCGCACCTCAGGGTGCACCGCGCTTTACGAGATTGCCGAGGGCGAGCGACCATTTGTCGCCGCCGCACTCACCCATCTCACCGGACGGCAGATTGTGCTCATCACCCCTACCGAGCTCACCGCACAAAAGCAAGCGCAGGACATCGAGCGGCTTACAGGCGTAGCCTGCGCTGTGATGCCTGCGCGTGATATCCAGTTCAGCCGCGCCGCCATGAGCCGCGAAAGCACTTGGCAGCGGCTGCAGGTGCTCGATACGCTTTGCTCCGGCAAGGCGCGCATTCTTTGCTTGTCCATCGACAGCTTGCTGGATCGTTGTGTTCCTCGCCCTGTGTTTGAGAGTGCGAAGATCACGGTGGAAGAGGGCAAGGTTTATGCGCCCGATCAGCTGCTTGCCGATCTCATCCGCAACGGCTATGAGCGCGTGCCCATGGTCGAGGGGCGCGGCCACTGCGCCATGCGAGGCTCAATCATCGACGTATTCCCCGCGAACATCGGCGACGCGGTTCGCATTGAGTTTTTCGACAACGAAATCGACAGCATACGCCGCTTCGACTGCATCAGCCAGCGGAGTATTTCCCGCGCCAAGAGCATTCAAATCGTCCCTGCAACCGAGTGCCTGATCACCGATTCCGCTGCCGCCTCCGCACGCTTGCGCGCTGCGATCGAGGCGGGCGTTGGCGGGTCTATTTCCGCTAGCGAGCCAAAGGCAAAGGCGATCATCAGCGCAGACGGCGAAGAGCTCCCCTCCCTAGATGATTTTCTATCAGGGCTCGATTCCCTTGAAATCACAGAGGATTTACTCAGCGGCAACACCGACGCAGCCGAGGCAAACAAAAAGATTGAGGAGAGCACTTCCTACAAGCGTCATCTGGATGATGTCGCGAGCATTGAGGCAGGGCATGTGATCCGCACCGCGCCCATGTGGATGAATGTGCTATGCGAGAAGACCGTATCGGTATCCGATTATCTGAGCAACCCCATCATCCTATGTGATCGCCCCGATCAGTTTGCATCGCGCATTCGCACCAAGGGCAGTGACTTTGCCGAAGCCTTTGAAGACGCCCGCATGCGCGGCGATGCCTTCGATGCTCAAAAGGAGCTTCGCTTCACCTACCAGGATATGCTGGACGGCTGGCAAAGCCTTGCGGTTGTTGCCATGACCGATATGCAAACCACCCTTGGTCAGCTCATGCCCTCCGCCATGATTGGCTTTGGGTCTCGCCCATCCATGCCCTACCAGAGCCAGATCGAACCCCTTGTCACCGATATCCTCAAGTGGAAGGAAGAGGGCTGCGCCATTGTGCTGCTCACAGGCGGCGAGGCGAGAGGCCGCAGACTTCAAAAGACACTTGAGGAGCACAAGATCCCCTCCTCCTACGCCGATACACTGGACGGCAACCTCATTCTTCGAGAGGTGATATTGCTCCCTGTGACCTATACAAAGGGCTTCTTGCATCCCAGCGCCAAGCTCTGTATCGTCAGCGACACCGACATCTTCGGTGCCGCCTATCAGCGTGCCAAGAAAAAGCAAAAAGCGGGCGAGCGCATTGCGTCCTTCACCGACCTGAAGACGGGCGACTACATCGTGCACGATCTTCACGGCGTGGGTATTTACAAGGGCGTTGTGCAAATGGACAACGATGGCATCAAGCGAGATTACCTGCTCATTCAATATGCGGGCAACGACAAGCTATACGTTCCTGCCGATCAGTTTGACAGGGTGCAGAAGTTCATCGGAGCAGAGCATTCAGCACCCAAGCTCAACCGCCTTGGCGGCAGCGAATGGGAGAAGCAAAAGTCCCGCGTCAAGGCAGGGCTCAAGCAGCTCGCATTCAGCCTAGCCGAGCTATATGCCAAGCGTTCCAAGAACACGGGTTATGCGTTTAGCAAGGACAATCCATGGCAGCAGGAATTTGACGACATGTTCCCCTACGAGCTGACCACCGACCAAGATCAATGCGTCGAGCAGATCAAGGACGACATGGAAAGCCCGCGCAACATGGATCGCCTGCTTTGCGGGGACGTTGGCTATGGCAAGACGGAGGTTGCGCTCCGCGCTGCCTTCAAGGCGATGGTTGAGGGAAAGCAGGTCGCGCTGCTCGCACCGACCACCATCTTAGTTCAGCAGCATTACAACACCATCAAGAAGCGCTTTGCGGGCTTTCCCGTCACCTTTGACATGCTCAGCCGTTTCCGCACCCCCAAGGAGCAGCGCGAAACCATCCAAAAACTCAAAAACGGTGATGTCGACATGATAGTTGGCACGCACCGACTGCTCAGCAAAGAGATTGAATACAAGGATATCGGACTGCTCATCATTGACGAGGAGCACCGCTTTGGCGTCGCGCACAAGGAGAGCATCAAGCAGATGAAAAACCGCGTCGATGTCCTCACCTTATCCGCAACCCCCATCCCCCGCACCCTTCACATGAGCATGGTTGGCATCCGCGATATGAGCGTGCTTGAAACCCCGCCAGAGGAGCGTTTGCCTGTCAAAACCTATGTGATGGAGTACGAGGACACGATCATTCGCGAGGCGATCAGGCGCGAGCTAACCCGCGGCGGTCAGACGTTCTTCCTATACAACCGTGTCAGAAGCATCGAGCAGATGAAATCTCGCATACAGGCGCTCGTCCCTGAAGCACGCATTGGCATTGCACACGGCCAGATGCGGGAGAATGCGCTGGAGGACATCATGCTGGACTTTTACGCAGGCGCATACGACGTGCTTCTATGCACCACCATTGTTGAAAACGGCCTTGACGTGCCTGACGCGAATACACTCATCGTATTTGACGCGGATCGCTTTGGGCTCTCCCAGCTATATCAGATTCGCGGGCGTGTTGGCCGGAGCAACCGCCAAGCTTATGCGTACTTCACCGTTCGCGGCAACAAGGCGCTATCCGATACCGCTCAAAAGCGGCTGAACGCGATTCGCGAGTTTACCGAATTTGGTGCCGGATATCGTATCGCTATGCGCGACCTTGAAATCCGTGGCGCAGGCGATGTCCTTGGCCCTCAGCAGAGCGGACATCTCAGCACCGTCGGCTACGATATGTACGTGAAGCTGATCGAGCAAGCGGTCGAAGAGGTGCAGGGCATTGAGCAAACGCCCGAGCTTGATACCCGCGTCGAGCTTCAAATCGATGCTTATCTGCCAGCAGACTACGTGCCTCAGGAGCTGCTTCGCATCGAGGTCTACAAGCGCATTGCAATGATCGATAGCGAAGCCAAGCGGCTTGATATCGAGGAAGAGCTGATCGATCGTTTCGGCGATATCCCTGACCCCGTTCTCAACCTCATGCACATCGCGCAGCTGCGCGGCATTACCAGAAAGCTGGGCATCAGCCGTCTTTATCTCAAACCCGACGGTCTGCACCTGCGCATTGACGAGAAGTTCATGCCTGACCCCGCGCTGCTATACGAAGCCATTAACAAGACCGGCAACAAGCTCCGCTTCTCCGTTGGGAAAACGCCCGAGCTGGTGCTGGGCAAGCCGCGCATCACGCCCGAGGAAGTGCTGTCCATTGGTATTCCTGTGCTGACCGCGGTATATCTGGAGGTTAAGAGGCTTCGGAAGAGTTTGAAGGCTGAGGAAAGTGCAGCGAAGGAAAGCATGGATCAATAAGCAACGTCCTCATAATTTAAGAGTCAAAAATGGGGCTGTTGCAAAACAGCCGTTATCTTACAAAATAGTAGTAAATACACACAAAAATCCACCTGCGAATCAAGTAATTCGCAGGTGGATTTTGTTGCTATTGCCTTTTGAAAAGACTTCTGCAACAGCCCCATTTCTTTTTATGCGAGAAGCTGCTTTTCACACCTTGTCTCTTATGTTCTACTGTTTTTTATCACTTAGAGGATATGGTTCTTTGCAATTCGTTCGTCCAACCAGATAATCAATACTCGTTTGATACAAGCTGGCTAGTTTATCCATCATGGGGATCGGGATATTCAAACGGCCAAGTTCATAATGCGAATACGTTATCTGATGTATTTGAAGATAGTTCGCCAATTGCTTCTGCGTCATATCTCGATCTTCACGCATGTTTCTGATCCTTTCATACATAGGAATCACCTCTTGGGTCTATTATGCCGTAAGGGATATTCCCGTACAACCTTTTAAGGGAATATCCCTTAAAATACTTGTGAGGGGTGATCCAAATGCCAGATTATCAATCTATGTATTTTGCGTTGGCAGCACAAGTAGCCGATGTCATTGACCTACTGTTTAGCGCGCAAAGCAAGACGGCGAAGAAAGCGCTATGGTGACAGAACCTCAAAACATTGCAGGTTGCGATAAAGTTGAATGACTGAATCGAGATTACAAAAGAGACGCTACATTTCAGCGTCTCTTTTGCTATCCTCTCTGATTTTTACTCCCCAAGCTGATTGATGCTCCTGTTATTGCTCTCTTGCATATCAAAGACTTCTCCTGTAAACGCATTCATGCGGATGATTACGCAGAACGGGAACTCGCCTTCTCTGAACCTTGAGAGTGCCTCTGAATTCTCCTTCTCGGATATGTAGAAGCATAACCGATATTCATCCCCCGTTTCTGCATACACGCGATACGATAGGGACATTTGATAGTTCTCCAGCAACTGTTGCTTTGTGAAGCCAAGGTATTGACACGCTGCCTCTGTTGCCATTTGGATGGCTTCATCCTGCGGGATGCTTCCGATTGCAGGATAGGCATATGGGATTTTCGCAAAGCGTTTTGGCCAGTTTTTAACGTTTTCGTCGTTGTCCAGTGCTTCGTTGATTCTAGGAGCCAGATCTTGTGCAAAGGCGGCAAGTCCCTCAACGGTGAGGAATGTATCTCTATGGTTTGTCAGCAGGTCTTCAAACTCTTCTGAAACCCGTTCTCCGATCTCCTTGCCCAATCCGCACTGGTTATGCTTGCCATCGTTACTGAAATAAACATAGGCTATGACATCCTGAAATTCGATGTCATCTTTTTCATAGTAATTCAACAACCAACTACGTGAACCATCTATAGAGCTCTCTTCAAACGAAATACTTAGATACAATGTGTCTATATAGCTATACTCTAGACCCACAATCTCCGTCAGACAGTTATGCCCATGCTGAATCGCTTCTTCCTCTGACAAATCTCCGTCGCCTGGCAAAACAGCCATCGAGCTCCCTCCGTATAGTTCGCTGTAACCATACTTTTCGCGCAATGACGAATGCCATGCCTTCAGTTCGAGCGGCCAAGTGTCATATCTGCCATATTCCTTGGCAAGAATATCAACGGTCGTAAAATCATTTGTCCTTGGCGGGTAATAACTTGCTATGATCTTCGTAGCAAGCTTTCCCTGTTCACGCTTGGTTAGCGCTCCGCTGCGAAGCTGGGTAAGTTGATCCTCGTCAAGCTCAATCCCTGTGTCAAGCATCAAATCGATCAGCGCAAGCTTATCCTCCACGCTCCATCCGCTAATAACGCCATTCCCACTTTCCACTTCGATTAGCGATTCATAATGTGCGTTCATGGTAATGGCAGCCAGTGCACTCACAGTAATCAAAATCAATACAATCGCCAGCACCAAGCCCAGCGATATTTTCTTTTTCACTTTACCTTCTCCTTTTATTTCGCGCATAACGCTATAGCACAGAGAAGGCATATCGCTCACTTCAGGGAGACAGTCCTCAATGGCATCTCGAATATGATTTTCTTCAAAGTAATTATGCTTCATCTTCTACGCCCCCTTCCAGCGCGAGCTGTAGTTTTTTGCGCGCTTTGTTCAGCCTGAGTGAAACTGCGGGTGAGGAAATCTCCAGCACCTCCGCAATTTCCTTCACCTTCATATTTTGAAAGCAATGCAGGAGAATCACTTCCATATATTTTCGAGGAAGCTTCATAATCTCGGTTGAAAGCGCTATATTTTCGATGGAGGGCTGCGCATAAGCCGGTGACGCTTCATGCACATCCTCCAACGATATCCGATGATCCACAAACCTGTACCATACATTTTTTCGCATATCCTTGCACACATTAATGGCAATGCGCATGAGCCATGTCTTTTCACTGCTATCCCCGCGAAAAGCATCCATGCTTTTATACGCCTTGATAAAGGTCTCCTGCGCGGCATCCTGTGCGAGGGACATATCTCTTAGATAAATGAAGCACATACGGATCAGATCCTTTTCATACATCGTGATCATGTTGATCAGCTGTTCTTCGTGGTTGCTGGCCATGACAACCTCCATATGCTTTTCACCCCCTTCATTTACTTAGACGACTGGAAACCGAAAAGATTAAGCAAAGCTGCGCATTATTTGTTTTATTTCAATGGCTGTACCCAATGGAACGAATACCCAACCCAATTTATTCCACAGCATATTAACTTACAGTTGACACTTTTGCTCCCCACTATATAATGATGATTAAACATTAAACTGTTAGGTTCACGATAGAAGGAGAATGATTATGGGACAGGCGATAGGCGAAACGGCATTCGAGGTGTGTTATCTCATTGGCGTGATTACGGCAGGCATCCTCATGCTAACCAAAGGAAAGACTTCACTGGTCAAGAAATTCGGACTGATGGCAACCATCCTTGGCGCGGGCGATTCCTTTCATCTTATCCCGCGCATGTACTCACTGTGGACAAATGGGCTTGAGGCAAATGCCGCCGCGCTTGGCTTTGGGAAGCTGGTCACGTCCATTACCATGACGCTGTTCTACTTGATTTTGTACTATATCTGGCGTGAACGCTATCAGATCAAGGAACGTAAAAGCTTGACTGTTACCATCTGGGTGCTGGCTGTGCTGCGCATCGCACTTTGCCTATTCCCGCAAAATGCATGGCTCAGCTACCGTCAGCCTTTGATTTGGGGCATCGCGCGAAATGTCCCCTTTGCCATCATGGGCGTGATCATCATCGTCCTCTTTGCGCAGGAAGCAAAGAAGGCAAACGACAAGATATTTCGCTTCATGTGGCTTGCAATCACATTGTCCTTCGCTTTCTATGTCCCCGTCGTGCTATTCGCCGCACAAATCCCGATGATTGGCATGCTCATGCTGCCCAAAACCGTTGCCTATGCATGGATTGTGTGGATGGGCTGGAAGCTGCACAAAGAAACCTCACGCTAAAGCATATTTGCACAGAGAATGGACGCTGCTAATCAGCGTCCATTTTTCGTTATGACTGAGCACGCTTGCTTTCCCTACTTAAAATCTTTTAAAATTGATATAAGTGTTTTTTGCATTTCATGCGTACTATAGATGACCGGTTTAGTAAGCTAATGGGGGTAAGACATTGAATGATTTACAGCTGATGAGCAAGGTCGCATCTGGAGATGGTGCGGCGATGAACCATGTAATAGATCGCTTTTCAAAGCTCATGTGGTCGATTGTCAGCACGATCCTAACGAGTGTTGGAACGACTCAGGATATCGAAGAATGCGTTGCAGATACGTTTATCTATCTTTGGGAGCATCCGGAAAAGTTTGATCCAAAGCGCGGAAAGCTCAAAACATTCCTCTGCATCGTTGCCAGAAGCAAAGCAATGGACAGATACCGCAAGCTAGCAAGGCAGAGCACAACATCGCTTGATGATGATGTGCTGATCAGCACGCTGGATATCACAAACGATGTGATGTCCGATGATACCAAGCGCACATTGATTGCGGCGATCAAGTCGCTGGAAGAACCGAGTAAGGAAATCATCCTGCGCCGTTATTACTATGAGCAAAAACCGAAAGAAATCGCATTCGCGCTGGATATGCCTGTCAAGCAGGTCGAAAACCAGCTGTACCGCACCAAGATCAAGCTTAGAGAACTGTTAACCAACTAGAAAGGGGTGAGCCTATGAAAACCAACAAAGCAACTTTTCGCACACAGAACCTTGAGAACATAAAGACTATTTTTGAAGAGAGAACAGGCGCATCGCTTAGCACTCATGCAGCTGTCAAGCCGAAACTCACTCTCAAAAGAACGTTTACCATTGCCATCGCTATGGTGCTATGCGTAGCGCTTGGGATCACCGCGCTTGCGGCGAGCGTACCCGCGGTATATGAGTTTTTGTATAAAATTTCGCCTGTAACCGCTCAGTTTTTCAGACCTGTGCAGAGGGTTTGCGAGGATAACGGCATTCGCATGGAGGTTGTTTCCGCTTTTGTACACGAAGGCATCGCTCAAATCTATATTTCCTTACAGGATTTGACGGATGACCGCATTGACATAACAACCGATCTGCACAATAGCTATGAGATCGATGTCAATGAGGCTGATTGGTATGGTTCGCAAGAAAACACAGTCTATCAGGATGAAACAACCAATGTATATCATTTATATGATTCCCAGATAAGCACCACAAACTATGATGAAGAAACCAAAACAATCACTACGCTCATTAACTTCGAACTGGAAGGCGAGCATGCATTCAAAGAAGATATCACTTTTAGGCTGACGAAGTTTCTAAGCCACAAGCAGAATTTCCAAGACAAGCTCATAGATGTCGACCTGAGCACCGCTGACATTGCCCCCGAAACCAGAACGACGAAACAGACTAGCGGCGGGTTCACAAACGATTCTTCCATTTCTCAATCTGACATTTACTTATCAGGAGATGAATTGCCCCGCGAATTTGTCACTTTGAAGCCTTCACCCAACCCAATTCCAATCACCGATGGCGTCACACTCACTGCCATGGGCTATATTGACGGCAAGCTCCATATCCAATTGCTGTACGATGAGATACTTCGCACGGGTAATCAGGGCACTGCCTACCTAAAGGATAGCGATGGAACGATCGTTTTGAGCAGCTACGCTGTGGCGTTTTGGGACGATGGAGGAGATTCCGCTCCAAGATACATAAGCTATGACTACTTGGCCGAATTGGGATGGAACAGCTATGAGGATTATGTGTTTGATATTGCTCCATCGGACATTCATCACTACACCCTGCATGGAGATTTCACCACATGTAATACGCTGACAGAGGGTAACTGGGAGATCACATTCCCATTGCAGGCGGATGATTCGCAGGAATAGCGGCGCGCAAATGAGGCGCTGCACCTCAGCAATCCTCGGGCAAACTTCCAGAAGCTTCTTCATCTTTATCGCAAATGTTGAGCCTTTGATCGCAAATAAGTGACCAACAAATAAATCCAATGGGGGTGTAACTTTGACTGACAAACAGATCGTATCCTTGATAGCATCCGGTGATGGTACTGCCATGAATCAAGTGATAGACAAATACGCCAAGCTCATGTGGTCGATTGCCAGCAGGATTTTGGCAAGCAACGCAGCAACGCAAGACATGGAGGAATGCGTTGCAGATACGTTCATCTATCTCTGGGAAAACCCACAGAAATTTGATGAGAAGAGAGGAAAACTCAAGACCTACCTTTGCATTGTTGCCAAAAGCAAAGCAACGGACAGATACCGCAGATTATCAAAACTATATACCGTGCCCATCAGCGATGATGTACTGATGAATGCGTTTGATATCACAAGCGATGTGTTTTCTGCCGAAACAAAGCATTCATTACTTGCAGCCATTGAATCGCTGGAAGAACCGAGCAAGGAAATCATCATCAGGCGTTACTACCATGAGCAAAAACCGAAGGAAATTGCATTTGTATTGGATATGCCTGTCAAGCAGGTTGAAAATCAGCTTTACCATTCCAAGCGCAAACTCAGAGCAACGCTTGGCAGCAAAGGCGGTGTGAACATATGAAAACCAATAAAACAACTTTTCGCACAGAGAACCTTGCTAATATAAAGACCGTTTTTGAAGAGAGAACAGGCGCATCGCTAAACCCTCAAGCCAAAGTGAAAGCGCACCCTGTTTTCAAAAGAACGATCACCATAGCCCTCGCTTTGGCACTGTGCGCAGCACTTGGAATCACCGCGCTGGCAGCAAGCGTACCCGAGGTATATGAATTTTTGTATAGAGTTTCCCCTGCGACCGCTCAGTTCTTTAAGCCCGTGAAGATCGCATGCGATGACAACGGAATCCGCATGGAGGTTATTTCCACCTATGTTCATGGCAATACGGCAGAAATCTATATCTCCCTGCAAGATGTAACAGGGGATCGTCTCGACATGACAACCGATCTATATGACAGCTATTCCATCAACTCGCCATTTTCATTTTCTGGCTTCATGGTCAAAAATGGAAGCTATGATGACGAAACCAAAACACTCACCAGTTTAATCACGATCACGCTAAATGACGGTCAGAAATTCGAGGGTGATAAGCTTACCTTCAGGCTGGGAAATTTCCTTAGCCACAAGCAGATATTTGAGGATCTTGCCCTTGATGTGGATTTGAGCAATGTCAGCCTCACGCCCAGCATACAAGCATTATCTCATGATCGCTTGCGTGGAGGCGGCGGTAACGGCATCGATGAATATCCTATGCATGCCCCTATTGAAGAAGGCTTGCCTATGACATTTGACGCGCTATCACCTGCATCTCAGCCCATTGCGGTTGTAGATGGCGTCACGCTTACTGCCATTGGATTTATTGATGGAAAGCTTCACGTCCAGACGCTTTATGACGATATCCTACGCACTGATAATCATGGCTATTTATACCTGAAGGATAGCAACGGAAATATCGTTTCAACCCTCTACAGTATAAGCTTTTGGGCTGAGAAAGTTGCTCATGCCCAAGACATGGCCCTGATCCGTGAAGGACGCGATAGCTATGATGAAGAGGTGTTTGATATCAGCCCATCCGATCTTGATGAGTATACATTGCACGGCAATTTCTTCACATGTGATACATTAGTAGAAGGCAATTGGGAGGTCACATACCCATTGCAGGTCGATAACGCTCAAGAGTGAATAAACAAATGCATACACAAAGGGGACGCTGCGAGCAGCGTCCCCTTTAATCTAGCTTTCAATTTGGGAAAAACGAGGATTGTAGTGGCTGCCGCCCCTACGACCCTGCTCAGGGGAGCTTCGCTCATTTCATAGCCCTGAACCCATTTGGAGCTGTCGCCCCATCACAATACCCAATCAATCCGTTTTTCGGATGGGTTTGGGGCTGTCGCCCTCTTCATCACACCCAACAATCCGTTTTTCGGATGGGTTTAAGGCTATCGCCCTCTTCACAATACCCAATCAATCCGTTTTTCGGATGGGTTTGGGGCTGTCGCCCTCTTCACAATACCCAATCAATCCGTTTTTCGGGTGGGCTTGGGGCTGTCGCCCTCTTCACAATACCCAATCAATCCGTTTTTCGGATGGGTTTAAGGCTATCGCCCTCTTCACAATACCCAATCAATCCGTTTTTCGGATGGGTTTGGGGC
>JAAYIN010000124.1 GCA_012523405.1 Clostridiales bacterium | reverse complement strand
TTGCCTTTAGGGTATCTTTTTCTTGTTGTATTTTGGTTCTCATAAACTTATTTTACAACAAAAAGCGAGAGTTGTCAGTTATGACTTCTCTCGCTTTTTTGTTGGGCTGTTTTGCAACAGCCCCTTTCTATATTCACGCTGCTTCATTCCTTATAGCGCACCGCAAACCTCATGGGCGATATAGGGGGCTTCCAGATAAGCCATTTCTTCCGCTGTCAGTTTGATGTTAATCGCTGCCACAGCATCATCCAGATGGGACATTTTGGTTGTGCCGATAACAGGCGCTGCCACGGGTGCCTTGTTCATAATCCATGCCAGAGAAATCTGTGTCATGGGGACACCGTGCTTTTCAGCCAGCTCTGCCACGCGCTCAATCACGAGGCGATCCGCGTCCGCTGTGCCGTCATACTTGGAGATAGCGGTTTTGTCAGATCCATACCGCTCCGTCATTTCGCCCGGCTTGCGGCACAAACGACCTGCTGCCAAGGGGCTGTAGGGCGTGGATGCAACCTTCATATCCTTGAGCAATGCCATCATTTCGCGCTCTTCTTCGCGGTAGATCAGGTTGTAATGGTTTTGCATGGAGATGAATTTCGTGAAGCCATGCTTCTGTGCCGTATACTGTGCCTTTTGGAACTGCCATGCATACATCGCAGATGCGCCAAGATAACGCGCTTTACCAGCCTTGACCACATCGTGCAGCGCTTCCATGGTTTCCTCAATGGGGGTGTTGTAATCCCAGCGATGGATGATATACAGGTCCACATAGTCCATGCGCAGGCGCATGAGGGACTTGTCGATCTCGTTCATGATCTCCTTGCGGGAGAGACCGCCGCCATTGGGACCTTGGCGCATGGGGATAAAGACCTTGGTGGCAATCGCAACTTCATCACGGTTTGCGTAGTCTTTGATCGCTCTGCCAAGGAACTCCTCGCTCGTACCCGATGAGTAGCAGTTTGCCGTATCAAAAAAGTTAATGCCGCGGTTAAGGGCTTCCTTGATGATGCCGCGGGTATTTTCTTCATCCAGAACCCATTGGTGGAAATTCGGTTGCTTCTCGCCAAAACTCATGCAGCCAAGACAAACCTTTGAAACATCCAGACCCGAGTTACCAAGCTTAATATATTCCATAATGTACTCCTTTTTCGTTCAGTTCCATTGTATTTACAGCCATTTTTCAATCGCTGGTTTTGCACTGCTCACTTTACCGCCTTGAATCGCCAGTCCTTTGCCCACCTTCGCACTGGGGCAAAGCCGTTTGATATCCGTCTCACTAATCCCCATGCCGCTTCCCTCATGAGTGCAAAAGGGTTTGATGGTTTTGTCTGTGAAATTATATCTTTCAAGGAAAGTAAACATCGCCATTGGTATGGTGCCCCAATAATTTGGATAGCCAAGATAGATGGTGTCATAGCCTTCCAGACTCTGCGGATAGGCCTTGAGTTCAGGTCTGGCATCGCGCTTAAGGTCCTGTTTCGCCTCCTCGATGCACTCAGAATAGTCATTGGAATACGCAATCGTCGGTTCGATCTTAAACAAATCCGCTCCTGTGAGTTCCTGCATCATCTTGGCAGCAACTTCCGTATTCCCGACCGTCAGATTCTTGATGGTGCCATTGACGTAGTTAAACCCTATGCGAGAAAAATATACGATGATACTTGCGATCACAATCACCCCTTTTTACTTGCTTAGCTCTATTGTACAAGGGGTTGAGTTGACAGGGAAGAACAAAAAGCGTACAATCGCATTAACCAAAAGTTCATGCGATAGGAGATGCCTATGTACAATCAACAGCTCACTGCATTCATTTGTGTTGCAAACTGCGGCAGCTTTAGCAAGGCTGCTGAGAAGCTATTCATTTCCCCAACAGCTGTGATGAAACAGATCAACGCATTGGAAGCACATCTCAGCCTCAAGCTGCTGACGCGCACCAATCGGGGCATTCGCTTGACCTCCGCCGGCGAATCGATCTACAAGGATGCCAAGTCCTTCATCGCTAATTCCGGCAAGGCCATCCAAAAGGCGAAAGAGATTGCGGAAATTGCAAACTATACCATCTGCATAGGCACGTCCATGCTCAATCCCTGTAAGCCCTTCATGGATTTATGGTATCGGATCAGCGACCAGTTTCCCAAATACAAAATCCATATCGTTCCCTTTGAAGACGACCAAAGCGGCATACTGGATGTGGTTAGTTCACTTGGGATTAACTTTGATTTTCTCATCGGCGCCTGCGATTCATCTCAATGGCTCAGCCGATGCCATTTCTTTGAGCTTGGTACTTATCGCCATTGTGTGTCTGTTCCCGTCAAGCACCGACTTGCCTGCAAAACGCTGATCGACTACGAGGACTTATACGACGAAACACTGATCATGGTCCAGCGCGGCGATTCGCCAAGCAATGACCGCATCAGGGATGAAATCCAGAAGAATCATCCGCAAATCCATGTCGAGGATACGGGGAGCTTCTACGATATCGGTGTATTCAACCGTTGCGCGAAGACTGGCAGCATCCTATTAAGTCTCGAATGCTGGCAGGACATTCACCCTTCTTTGATCAACATTCCAATTGCTTGGGAAAGTGATATCCCCTATGGGCTGCTGTATGCCACCGATCCACCGGAGGATATATTGGAGTTTGTCCACGCGATCGGTTCAAGCCAGAAATAGTCAGCCAACGCGCTATAAAAATTCATATTTGGTTTCCATGGGAAATCATCAATGCGTCATACAGGTAAGCCTCGGCTTCCTGTATTTTTTGTACCATGTTCAAATCACCTTAAAGCTCTTCCACTTACCGGATTTGAATCGCAAGTAAAAGATAACTGCGCGAATCATCCAATCAAGGCACATGGCAAAGGCGATGCCGATGACACCCAAATTCAGCACAATGCCAAACAGGATGGAAAACACCAAACGCCCGCCAATGGTCGATGCGATGGATACCATCATGGTGAATTTCACATCTCCGGTTGCACGAAGCCCGTTTCCAAGGGGTCCTGAGAATGGAAATGCGAGCGAATTGAAAACATTGTGTATGAGTACCAGTAGAATCACCATTTCCTTGGTTTCGTCCGACAGCACGTAGATTTTCATCATCAGCGGCGTGATGCCAAGAATCAGTATATTCCACAGAATAGAGAATAGCAGCGTGATTTTGAGCAGCTTCTTGAAATAATGCTCTGCTGCGGATACATCGCCTGAGCCCATGCATCTGCCAATGACGGTTATGAAAACCGGTCCCATGGTTACGCCTACCATCGCCGATAAGGACCATATGCTCTGCGCTATGCCGTTGGCTGCGATTTGGTATGTGCCAAAAAGAGCAACCACACTGCTAAGCGCGACCTTCACAAACTGGAAAACACCGCTTTCAACGCCATTGGGAACAGCAATACCCAGTATGCGGCGCATTAAGCCGCCATTCCACTTGAAAATCCATTGCTTTTGATAGCTGACGGGGTTTTTGCGGTTCATGCACAGCAAAGTGATAGCAACTGCCGAGAAAACCCGAGCAATCAAAGAAGGATAGGCGACACCCGCAACGCCTGCATGTAATACGAAAATACCAATATAGTTACCAACTACGTTGATGATGTTTGCTGCGATGGAGATATACATGGTGGTGCTTGTTTTGCCCATGCTTCGGTACAGCGCAGCACCCGCATTGTAAATCGCAAGTGCAGGGTAGGAGTAGGCGGATATCCTTAAATAGGTGACACAAGCATCCATCACCGCAGACTCTACTTGCCCAAACATGAGCGCCATAAGCTGGCGGTGCGCGCTTAGAATCAAAAGCGTGATCACAAAGGAGAAAAGCGTCGATGCGGTCAGCAATTGGCTGGCAGATTCGCCCGCAGACTCCTGTGCTTTTTGCCCTATATACTGGCTGATAATGACCGCGCCGCCAGAGGCTAATGCAGTGAACAAGTAGATAAAAATCGTGTTAAATGAATTGACCAGAGAGACGCCCGAAACCGCCGCTTCACCTGCATAGCTGATGAAAAAGGTATCGGCAATGCCCACCAGCATCACCAGAAATTGCTCGATGAAAAGCGGAAGAATCAATTTCTTTAAATCTTTGTTTGTAAACAATTGTATCCTGCTTCCTTTGCTTTAGTGTAATGGTTCACTTGGATTTGAGTCCTACTTGAGCAAATCCGCATTGCTAAGCCATGCGCTAATTTCCGCATCAGCCTTGCGTCCGCCGCCTTCATAAGTCGTGTGCATATCCTTCACCGTAGCGCCTGAGCACATTTTGGCAATATCGCCGTCCGAACTCCCTTTACCGCCGCCGCCATGAGTGGAAAACGGCATGATGATCTTTCCCGAAAAGTCGTTTTCATGTAGAAATGTCGCGAGCGGCGGTGCCATCGTGCCCCACCAGATGGGTGTACCGATGTATACGATATCATAATCGCTTAACTCGCAGCTTACTTTTTCGATTAAAGGCATGAAGCCTTTGTTGATTTCCGCTTTTGCTTGTGCCACAACCTTGTTATAGTCCTTGGAATATAGTGCTTGCGGCTTGATTTCCCTTATGTCAGCGCCTACTTTGGATGCAATGATGCTAGCCATTTTTTCCGTGTGGCCTGCCCAACTATAAAAGAATACGATACTTTTTTGACTCATGATGTCAACTCCAATTCTTTTTTATGTACATTTTCATATCTGGCTTTATGTGTAATTGGATACAATTAGGGTAGTTTATCACGATGCTCTCATTATAAGTCCAATTCCATGCAATGTAAAATACCTATTTAACATTAGCCGCAATGCTGGTAAAGCATTGCTTAGGTTCAGCCTGCTTTTGCACAGGTGATCGTTAGTCAAGGACATAAAAAGAAGACAATCCTTTGATGGACTGCCTTCTGCGTTTCATACTTGCATGTATTCAGCTATCCTTTTGACCTAATGCTGCGGAAACGCTGACAACTCATTCTTTCACTTGCGTGATTTTGCCGCCGTCCATAGTGATCACCGCATCATATTGGCTCATGAGCGAAGGGGAAGGTTTATGGGATATATGAACCACCATCACGTTTTCAAGACCCAAGATCATGCCTTCCACTGCCAGTGCTGTTTCAGGATCGAGTGCACTTGTCACCTCATCCAAAAGAAGGATATCGGGTTTTGTGTAAAACGCTCTTGCCAGCCCGATGCGCGCCTTTTGACCGCCTGATAGCTGGCGTTGCTCCTCGTCGATAACCGTTTCAATGCCCTCTGGGAGCGTCTGAATGAATTCTTCCAAGCAGCAGCGCCTTCATCTTCGAAGTAAATGAGCCGCTTTCCTTGGACTGAATCACCGTCAGCTCATTGATTGTCTTGCCATAAAGCATCGGGACGAAATACTGAATCACGGACATCACCATGAGCACCAGCGCGACCATGGGATTGAGCATCAATGAATAGATCACGCAGGAAACAAACTGCACAAGATAGCTCATCATGGCAGGAATTTTCGAGAAATACTGATCGCGCACCAGCAGCACATTCGCTGTCATATCGTTGAGATACTCGCTGCTGTCGTGGGCTGAAAACGCAACGCTGTCCATTGAGAATATCGATTCATTCAGGTCGCTGCGCAGCTCTCTCGCTGCCCGCTCTGCATAGGTCTGTGACATGCTGTCCGCAATCGCTCTGCTGAGCGCGAAGATTGCCGCAAAAGCAATTGCAGGAAGCCCGACACTTAGCAGCTACCTGCAATGCCCGCCGCATCAACAACGTTGGGCAGTATTCCACCAACAGCACGGACGGTTTGCTCGACTACATGTTCGATCATTTCGATGAGTTCAGCCTACTACTGGATGCATCCTATGGCACATTATTTCAGAATTTCGTGAATGAGCTGGTGGATATCGAGGTCGAATACACCTTCATGTACATGCAGCTCATTGGGTGCGAAAGCATCACATCAGGGGTTGTGACGGAGGAATTCCTGCATATCATCGTTACCGCCTACATGAACGGATTGTTTGAGGTGATCCGCCACGGCATGAACCGTGTGGACGCAAAACGCTATGTGAAAATGCTCAGCGACTACCACAGAGCGGGATTCGAAACAATTTTCTCCCCATTGAACGACTAAGACCAAGGCTACTGCTCCACTGCAGTAGCCTAAAAATAGCAACGCGAGTTAGCCTCGAATAACTTTTGGAGGAATCGACATGGAAAAGCAAAGCCCGATGCTTCGGCTATGGGAACTGGGAAAAGACGAACACGGCGGTTTAATCAACTCCATGATCTCTGCATTCGTTGGAGTGCTGGGAAATATGGTGCCGTACTTTGCGGCGGCAAACATCATTATCGGACTTATCGGCGGCAATCAAGAGATCAGCTACTATATCCGCTGGTGCGTGATTGCACTGGTTGGCTATGTGCTGCACGCGGTGCTATATAATGTCGCGCTGTCGCTATCGCATAAATCTACCTTTTCCATCCTCAAGACCATTCGCGAGATGATTTTGGCAAAGCTGCTCAAAATGCCTCTTGGCACCGTTGTGGACACCCCTAGCGGACAAGATGAAGCAGATCGTCGTGGATCAGGTGGACAGTATGGAAACCACCTTGGCGCATATTTTGCCCGAGATGACCTCCAATTTAATCGTCCCGATCCTCACCATCATTTACCTCTTTGTGCTGGATTGGCGCATGGTGCTTCTATCGCTCGTCTCCATCCCAATCGGCTTTATCATTATGATGATCCCCATGGTAGGCTACGCGAAGAAGTACGAAGGATCGGTCAAGGTGACCCAAGAGATGAACTCCATCATCGTTGAATACGTTGGCGGCATTGAGGTAATCAAGGCGTTTAACCAAGGTTCAAACTCCTATAAAACTTTTACCAATCGTGTGCTGGCGAACGCCTCCTACTTCTACCACTGGATGAAGAGCTGCCAGCTTCCAACCTCCCGCGCCCGCGCCATTATGCCAACAACCCTCATCACCACATTGCCCGTTGGTTTGATGATGGTACAATCGGGCAGCCTGTCGGTTGAAAATTTCATCACGACGATCATTTTATCGCTCGGCATTGCCGGGCCATTGATCGCGGCAATGACCTTCGTTGACAGCCTTGCCCGCATCGGCACGATTGTTGGCTCGGTTGATTCCATTCTCAACGGCGAAGAGCAAATTCACGGCGACAAGCCTGTGAAGCTGCAAAGCACTGAGATTCAGCTAAACAATGTATCCTTCAGCTACCACGATGGGCAGGAAATCCTGCACGGCGTTTCCCTCGCGATTCCCTAGGGCAGCTTGACTGCGCTTGTCGGGCCTAGCGGCTCGGGCAAGTCCACGATTGCAAAGCTCATCGGCGGCTTCTGGGACGTGACCAGCGGCACGATCACTTTGGGCGGACATGATTTGAAGTCCATCCCCCTCACCCAGCTTTATGATCAGGTGGCGTTTGTCTCCCAAGACAATTATCTCTTTGACGAGAGCATCCGCAAGGGTCGCCTCAATGCTACGGATGCCGAAGTGGAAGCGGCGGCAAAGTCTGCTCGCTGTGACCGCTTTATCCGCACCTTCAAGGATGGCTATGATACGATCGTGGGCGTCGGCGCGCATATCTCAGGCGGCGAGCGTCAGCGCATCGCCATCGCCCGCGCGATGCTCAAGGACGCGCCGATCATCCTACTTGACGAGGCAACTGCTATCGTTGACCCCGAAAACGAGGACGAATTGCAGCAGGCCATCGAGGCACTCACCCACGACAAAACCATCGTGATGATTGCCCATCGCCTCAAGACCGTCAAGCACGCCGATCAAATCATCGTGATCAACAACAGCCAAATCGTGCAGCGCGGAACGCATGATGAATTGGCGCAACAGAAGGGTCTGTATTCCGACTTTATCACCGACCGCGAGGAAGCGATTGGTTGGAAATTGCCACAGTAACGAAAAACAAACGTTATAGACAAAAGGGGCTGTTGCAGAATGATTCGGAAGAATCATCCTGTAGCAGTCTCTTTTCTCGTAGAAACCCATACAAGCATGGAGAAAACATGGAAAACTACGACGAAGTAGGCACAGCAAAGCAGGATGTATGCATCCACGTAACCCTAGCCTATGCAGTTTTTAAAATCTACGCAATATTTACTTCAAAAAGCTGTGTGCCAGTGCGATTCTCTTTTCGCTTTGTGTGTAATT
>JAAYIN010000123.1 GCA_012523405.1 Clostridiales bacterium | reverse complement strand
TAATTCATTATATGCTCTCGATTTATTCAATCAAGTACTATAACTCAAAATCTATTGACTGTCGTTCTTGCGTTATTATATATTCTGTATCGTTTTCAAGGTTCGGTGCTTCTCGTTCGCTCAGCGCCTGTAGCGCGTTGCTCTCAAGTGAGCTATATTAGAATATCACGCTTTCAATATTCTGTCAACACTTATTTTCATTTATTTTTATATTAATGCTCGACTCTTGTCGAAACCATTGGTATCATTTGCTTTTATGCGGTAATTCTTTTTGAAATTAAAACTAAATTGCTTTTTCCGAGCTTTCCAGCTATACTATTTTTGAAAAATGCTTAATTAAGGAAGTGGATATATGAAGCTCGGTATCGTAGGTCTCCCAAACGTTGGTAAGAGTACGCTCTTTAACGCCATCACCAAAGCAGGTGCACAGGCTGCCAACTATCCCTTTTGTACGATCGAACCAAATACAGGGATTGTTCCCGTACCGGATAGTCGGCTTGATGTACTGGCCAAAATGTATGACCCTAAGAAAGTAACACCTGCGACGATTGAATTTGTTGATATTGCAGGTCTGGTTAAAGGCGCGAGCAAGGGAGAAGGACTGGGCAATAAGTTCCTATCACATATACGCGAGGTTGATGCGATTGTACATGTGGTGCGTTGCTTTGAGGATGAGAACATCATCCATGTGGATGGCTCTGTTGATCCATCGCGTGACATCGATGTCATTCAGCTTGAACTGATCTTTGCTGATCTAGAAACACTATCTCGCCGCGTCGATAAGGCGCGCAAGCTAGTAAAGAACGGTGACAAGAAAGTAACTGAACAAGCCGAACTTGGCACTCGCCTGATCACGCATCTGGAGGCGGGTAATCCCGCGCGCACATTCCCCATGACCGATAGTGAAAAGGAAATCGTAAATGAATGGTTCCTTCTGACGGACAAGCCTGTCATTTATGCTGCTAACATCGCTGATAGCGACATTGGCGAGGGAATGGATGATCTTCCTTATGTTAAGGAAGTATTCGCAATCGCTAAGCAGGAAGGATCGCAGGTCTTCACCGTTAGCGCACAGATCGAAGAAGAGATCGCTATGATGGAAGCAGAAGAGAAAGAAGAATTTCTCAGTGAACTTGGTTTAGGTCAAAGCGGTTTAGATCGTCTAATTGGTGCATGCTATACCCTATTGGGTCTGATTTCTTTCCTAACCAGTGGTTCAGACGAGTGCCGTGCATGGACAATTGTCCGCGGCACAAAAGCGCCGCAAGCCGCAGGAAAGATTCACACCGATTTTGAACGCGGATTCATTCGCGCGGAAGTCGTTGCCTTTGATGACCTGACTTCCCTTGGTTCTATGGCAGCCTGCCGCGAGCGCGGGCTTGTCAGGAGCGAGGGCAAGGAATATGTGATGAAGGATGGAGACATCGTTCTGTTCCGATTCAACGTATAAAAGGAGTGACCAACCAATGGGCAAACTCTCATTCTTCTTTAAACGACTGATCAAAATGGACTGGAAAGCCATGTGGGCAACAACAAAGTTGCTCAAGCAGCGCAGCGGTAAAAGCCGTCTTTGGCTGCTTTGTGATATGCTGCGCTGCGCAGTGAAATACAATGCAGGTTATGTCGATTACAAAATCGCCCAGATGTATCGCTTGACAGATGATCAAAAGAAAACACAAATCACTAGAGGGCTCAGCAATACCATCGTGCGCCGCATGAATGATAAAGCATACTGGTACCTCTTTGATGACAAAGCAACCTTTAATGAACTCTTTAAGGAAGAAGTCGGCCGCAGCTGGATGAAAATCTCAGCATCTACCGATCTTGAAGAATTCAAGACCTTCCTATCGCACAATATCGATGTCTTCGCTAAGCCGCTTGAAGGCAGCAGCGGTGTTGGCATCAAGCAGTTCACTTCCGAGCATTGGCAGGGCAGAGAAGAAGCATTTTTAAAAGAGCTGAATGATCTTCAAATCGGCATCCTAGAGGAACGAGTCATTCAGCATTCAAAAATGATGGCGCTATGCCCCACTTCTGTGAACACCATCCGCATCGCTACACTCCTTGGCGATAAAAAGCAGGGGATTGTCTATGCCTTTCTTCGCATTGGCAATGGCAATGTGATGGACAATGTGGACCAGGGCGGCATGGCTGCACGCGTGGATCTTGCCAGCGGAAAGCTGCTGACCGTCGGTGCAGACAAGCAGGGCAATACATACACCCATCACCCCATGACAAATACCCCCATCATCGGATTTGATATTCCCTTCTTTAAAGAAGCAGCAGACACATGCCTCAAAGCAGCGCAGAAGGTGCCTCAAATGCGCTTTGTTGCATGGGATGTTGCAATTACCGAAAAAGGACCTGTTTTTATCGAAGGCAACAGCTTCCCAAGTCATGCTGTTCCACAATTTGCTGCGCATTATCCTGATGGCATTGGTATCATGCGTGAGTTTAGAGAGTTCATGGATATCTAAATTTTCATAGAATACAGGAGATGAGTCAGTGAAAAAGTCGATCGCATTTCTTCTCATTAGTTGCCTGCTTCTCGCGCTGATTCCCACAGCAGTTGCCGCTAACAATACCTTTACCCTCATGATCTACCTATGCGGAACAGACCTTGAAAGCAACGGTGCTTTTGCCTCAAAGGATCTTGGAGAGATATTCAATTCAGGGATTCCGAGCGATGGCGACCTGACTGTCTACATCCAGACAGGCGGCACAAAAAGCTGGCAAACACGAGGCATTACAGATCGCAAGGTGGAACGCTGGACAATAGATAAGGAAGGCATGGCACGAGTTGACTCTGTCGGCACGGCTGACATGGGCAGCGTAGACACCTTTGCTGACTTCCTAACCTATGGCTTTGACAACTTTCCCGCTGATCGTTATGGTCTGGTAATGTGGGACCATGGCAGCGGCGCATCAGGCGGCCTTTGCTATGATGAATTGACAAAAAACTCGCTCTTTTATCCCGATATTTATGAAGGTCTGAACTATGCGACTGCGGCTGATAACTACAAGAAATTTGAGTTTATCGGTTTTGACGCATGCCTGATGGCATCCTATGAGCTTGCCATCCACATTGCACCCTTCGCTCGATACATGATTGCAAGCGAAGAGCTTGAGCCGGGCGGCGGCTGGGCGTATAACGGCTGGCTTCCTGCACTCGCATCAAACCCCGGTATCAATATTGAAACCCTCGGCAAAAAGATCGTCGATAGCTTTCTTTCAACAACACTTGCCGCTGATTCTAGCGATTATGCAACGCTCTCCGTGTGCGATCTTTCAAAGCTAAAGCCGCTGGTTACTGCTGTTGAGGGCTTTGCAACCTCGCTTAGCAGTGAAGTCAATGGGTCAAACTTCTCGACAATTTCAAGACTCAGGCAGAATATGCGCTCCTTTGGCGAGTACTACAACGCTGCATCCGATATGGTTGATATGACTGTTTTTGCCAATGCATATAGCCAATTCGATTCATCAAACGCAAAGAAAATCACTGCTGCACTTGATGATGTAGTTGTTTATTCCAAACACACAAACAACCTTAGCAACGTAAGCGGACTTTCCATCCTCGTCCCTTTCTCTACCCGTAATTCCGCTTCAACCTATCTCAATCAATATAAAGAGCTCAAGCTATCCCCAAGCTATTCGGCCTTCGTCAGCGATATGCTCTCCACAACGCTTTCGGGCTCGAGTTCTAGTTCGGGTTCTACGCTCTCTTCTCTGTTTGGAATCCCAAGCGTTTCCCAGCAGAGCATTCAATCCGCACAGATCGATTGGTTCTCTCAGTATTCCACCGACGAAACCAGTTACACCCAGCAGGCAGACAGCCTTTGGGGAGACCTGTTTGGTACGAGCTATGAAGAGGATAACAGCAGCGATTTCTCGCTTGACAGCTTCCTTGGCATGCTCTTTGGAACTGAGGAGAGCACCGCTTCCTATGACCAGTCTTACGATACCAGCTCATCCAGCCTTTGGGGCAGCCTCACAGGCGAATCCGACCTCAGCTTCACCACCGACAGCGGCTATGGCAGCGGACTATGGGGCAGCAGTTTGATTTCAGAAGAAATCCAAACTGAGCTTCCTCAAACCTCCAATGAGATCACGCTTGAGACTGAAAGCGGCAACGTCACGCTTGACAATCCCTTCGCCGATACTCAAAGCGAATACGCCTATACCGCTCAGCTCACCTCAGATCAGATGGATGTTCTGGGGAAAGTCGAAGCAAACCTCATGATGGACGTCAGCGATCCTGATTTTGAGTGCTATGTCGAGCTTGGCTATGTGCAGGATGTTGTGGTTGATTGGAATCGCGGCAAAATCTACGGCATGTTTGACGGTGCATGGGCAACGCTTGATGGGCAAATGGTCTGCATCTACGATCAAATTGCAAACGAACGCTATATTCGCTCCCTCATTCCCGTCACACTCAATGGCGAGGAGAGCTATTTACTCGTCATATTCGATGAGGAGACACCCGGCGGACGCATCGTTGGCTGGACAGAAGGCTATGGCGAAAACGGTCTGCCTGTTCGCGGATACAATCAGCTCCAAAAGGGCGACGAAATCATCCCGCAATATGAACTCATCTATTGGGATGCTGACGGGGATCAGCAAATAGAGCCTTTCGAGGGCGACCCCATCACGATTGGCAAGAGCGCTTCCGTTGATTTCTCCTTCCAAACCGTTGAAGCAGACGCAGATTATTGCTATTGCTTCTGCTTGACAGACATCTATGGTGATAGCACATTTACTGAATATCACGCATTGTCATTCTAAATCCAAACCTTGATTCTTTGGCAGTGTGCAGGGGGGTACCCCTCACACTGCCTTTTTTGTATTCAAATTGATTCCTCTCGTTTGTTAATTCGATGTTAATTATTTGGAATATGCAGGAAAACAGCAAGTAAAAAGGGAATGAACTCAGTGTCGCACTAGGTAGAAACGGAGGGGCTAACCTTGAGTGAAACAAACGATTCAAAAGACATGGAAACCATCATTGATCAAAATCTGGAAGCTGATCTGGAGCAACTGGATGTGAATACATCGCCTCAAACTGATCCGGAAATCACACAAGAAGATGTCATGCAAGAGGAAGCATCTGAGGATGCACAAGACGACGTTGACTTTTCAGTAATTGAAGATGATTTGTTAGCACTGCAGCAGGAAATCAGAGCGCTTAAAATCCCTGTCGTCATTTTGTTTGAAGGCTGGGCAGCATCAGGCAAAGGGACAATGGCAGGCGAGCTGCTTGAAGGTCTTGATCCGCGCGGATATAAAGTGCATGTTGCCGAGCGTTTTGATGCAGAGGATAATGATTACCTCCCGCTTAAGAATTACTGGACCCGCATGCCTGCCAAAGGGGATATCTCCCTATTCATCGGCAGCTGGTACCATAATCTCTGTGCACGCAGCGTACACAGCAAAAGCGAGCGCAAAGCATTTGCTCGCCATATTGAGCATTTAAACCAAATGGAGCTTATGCTTGCTTGCGATGGTGTTTTAATCTTGAAATTCTTTATCAATATTCCGCGCAAGGAGCAAAAGAAGCGTCTGAAAGAGCTTGCGAGCAAAAAGCTCACCCAGAAACTAGTATCCAAAGCTGATGTAAGCCAAAATGAGAATTACGACCTTTGGCAATCACAATATAATCATATGCTGGCTGCAACAAATGACGAATGTGCCGTATGGCATATCTTGCGCGGCGAGAATAAGAGCGAGTGCAAGAAGCAGATGTACGAGATCGTGACGGATGCTTTCAAGCGCGTTATCCAGCAGCGCAAGGACAACGAGCAGCCTTGGGATACTCCAGAGCTCCCCCTGCATACCATGCTCCGCACCTTGCCTACCCCATTGCTTTCAGACATTGATCCCGAACAAATCTTTGAAGGCGACTATAAGGAAGAACTGAAAGTCGCTCAAAAGAAGCTGCGCAAGTTGCAGTACGAACTATATAGAAGCAATATCCCTGTCGTACTTGCCTTTGAAGGCTGGGATGCAGCAGGAAAGGGCGGCACTATTCGCCGCTTAAGCAATGCGCTTGACCCCAGAGGCTTCAGCGTTGTGCCTATCGCATCGCCAACCGCTGATGAAAAAGCGCATCATCATCTGTGGCGCTTCTGGAAAACGCTGCCCGAAAAAGGACAGATCACCATTTACGATCGTACATGGTACGGTCGCCTCATGGTTGAACGCATTGAAGGCTATTGCACCGAAGCACAGTGGCAACGCTCGTATGAAGAGATCAATCTGTTTGAGCGTGACATTGTAAGCAGCGATGCAGTCCTGCTCAAGTTCTGGATGCATATCAGCCCCGATGTGCAATTGCAGCGCTTCAATGAGCGGCAGGAGAACCCGCAAAAGCAATGGAAGATCACTGATGATGATTGGCGCAATCGTGACAAGCGGCCGCTGTACGAGCAGGCCATCAACGATATGCTTCAAAGGACAAACACACGCCGCGCTCCATGGATGGTTGTGCAAGCCAATGATAAGCATTATGCCAGGCTGAAAGTAATCAATGCGGTTATCGATGCTATCGAAACCGCACTCAAACACAAATAATCGCAGAATCATTCATTATATATGAAAAGTGTCGGCTGCATTGATCGCAGCCGACACTCTTTTTCTATTTGCAAATTAAAGTCTTACCGTTTCCCATAATTCATCTGCTGTGCCCAATCTCAGCACATGCTTAAACCCGATACTGCGGGCAAGCTTCACCGCTTCTTCAAACCAGCAGTCAAGGAAAGCCGCATCATGACAGTCGGATGTAATCGTAATCTCGCCGCCCATATCATACCAAGCGCCAAGCAGTTCCTTGCTTGGATAAGGTCGGTGGGATGATTTTCTGGCAATGCAGCCCGTGTTTATTTCCAGCACACCACCGCAGCCATAGGCACGCTCCAATGCATCTAGCGCTATTTTTCGGTATGCCATACCGTTTACATCAAACAGATGCAAGCTATCGCTGTACTTTCGCACCAGATCAAAATGACCAATGATCGCGGGTCTATCCCTCAAAAGCGCATCGACATGGATATCGTAGTATTGCTGCACGACCATCAAGCCATCCCCATCCAGTTCATCCGCTATGTATTGCTCCAGTAGTATAGGATCTCCATCCACCGAAACACAATCGCCGTGATAATCGCGGTTGAGATAATGGGTTGAACCGATGACGTAGTCAAAGTTCTCATAGGCATCTCGGCGCCACGCTTCATCAGCCATCGAATCCAGCTCAAGCCCGATCCAAATGCGCGGACTGCCTGCTGTGTTAGCCATTTGCTTTTGGAGCGCTTTAAGCTCCGCTTTGTAGCGCTCCTGCCTGCCATCAAGCATGGAATACAGCGGGTCAAACCCCTGTCCTGCATGGCCAGAAAAGCCTAGGCTCACAAACCCTAAGTCACGTGCCTTCTGCAACATATCTAAAATGGGTGTACGTCCATCGCACCATGGGGTATGGGTATGCGCATTGGACAAAAACTTCATTTGCATTCACTCCTGCTTCTACTGAATATGATGAGTATAGCATTCTATTTTACATAGTCAAGCTTCTTCAAAATTAGCAATATCTGATCATCTCCTGGTCTTATCTTTGTTTACAACGATTATTTTTACGTGTATGATCAGCATACATGCTCAATTTCTTCATTATTGTAGACCAAGCAAGCATTTAAAAGCAACTTAGCATCTTGCTATGTAATACGAAGTAAAACATCACAAGAGAGGCGACAGGTAGATGAGATCACAATCATATAGTCTGACATGGCTTTCGTTCTTAGACAAATCAATTCCAAGTGACCTTAGTACTCCGCTAGACATCGCTAAACACGAGCTTTCACTCGGTGTTTCTCGTTTGGATATATCAACCCCCGTTTCACTTGAGCAAGCGGACATGCCGCGTGATTCCTACACAATTGCTCGCAGTGCTGATGGTTACAGCATTCAAGGCGGGAAGCGCGGTGTGCTGTACGGTGTTTATCAATTCTTGATGAACTATGCTGCCAATCAGTCCATCCAGGTCACAGGCATGCAATCGCCTTATTATGCATTGCGCATGCTGGACTGCTGGGACAATGCGGATGGAAGCATCGAACGCGGATATGCTGGTAAATCCATCTTTTTTGATCACGATGAACTCTGCTATGATCCAAACCGCATCCGCCAGCTTGGACGTATGCTCGCCAGCGTTGGCATCAATGTGCTCTGTATCAACAATGTGAATGTCTCGCCCGTCACTCAAAAGCTCATTGAGGATGAGTGGCTTGCCCAAACCGCCGCTGTCGCTGATTTACTCCGTCCCTTTGGCGTATCGCTCATGCTTTCCATCGACTACGCCTCCCCTATCTATCATGATATCCACACCGCTGATCCGCTGGACGCTGAGGTGCAAGCTTGGTGGTCAGATCAGGTAGCTGCGCTCTATGCTTTGATTCCCGACTTTGCTGGGTTTTTGGTCAAGGCTGACAGCGAGCACCGCCCAGGACCTTTTACCTATGGGCGCAATCATGCGCAGGGCGCGAATATGTTAGCTAGGGCTTTGAAGCCTTTCGGCGGCGTTTTGATTTGGCGTTGTTTTGTCTATGACTGCAAACAGGATTGGCGAGATACCGTTACCGATCGCCCCAAAGCTGCCTATGAACATTACGAATACCTTGATGGTGAGTTTGACGACAACGTCATCCTTCAGATCAAGCATGGACCTTACGATTTCCAAGTGAGGGAACCCATTTCTCCGCTGCTCTTTGCAATGCCTAAGACAAATAAGGCAATCGAACTGCAATTAGCGCAGGAGTACACAGGTCAGCAAATTGATATTTATGCTATGCTGGGCATGTGGCAAGAGCTTGTCCATGATCTGCCAAGTGAAAAGATCATGGCAATCGCTGCTGTTGCCAATTTGGGTGATGATGAGAACTGGACAGGACACGAGTTTGCCCAGCTCAATTTGTTCGCCTATGGTCAGCTTGCATGGAATCCGCATATGTCACCCGAAGATACGACTCGCTTGTGGTGCCGCTTGACCTTTGGCTTTGGTCAAGCAGATGAAGACATGCTGATCTCGCTGCTTGCGAATTCGCGCCATGTCTACGAGCTTTACACCGCACCCTTGGGGCTTTGCTGGATGGTTAATCCATTCTGCCATTATGGTCCAAGTCCTGATGGATATGAGTTTGCGCTTTGGGGTACATATCACCGCGCGAATCGCGATGCGATTGGCATTGACCGCACAGCAAACGGCACAGGTCTTATTCTCCAATATCCTGAGCCTCTGCAAAGCCTCTATAGTGATCCTGCCGCCTGCCCAGATGAGCTGCTGCTGTTCTTTCATAGGCTTCCCTATCACCATGTCATGCGTGATGGGCGCACAATGATTCAGCGCATCTACGACGATCATTTTCTGGGCGTTGAAATGGCGGAAGCAATGGCTGATACGCTTACTAAACTGCCCTTCCCCGTTGCTATGCGCGCAAACATCGATACCCGCATGAAGCGCCAAATCGCAAATGCTCGTGAATGGCGTGATCAGATCAACAGCTTTTTCTTCCGCTATTGCGGCATCCCGGATCAGCAAGGGCGAACGATCTATCCCTGATTATTGAACTAATGTACACAAAAACCAACACAGCAGTTAGCTGTGTTGGTTTTTTGTGTGATGGGATGTTTTATATGCTATCCATTGTCCCGATTTGATGATTCTCCCCAAGCTTGGCAAAAAATCCTGATGACATCCCTGCAATGATGCAAATGATAACGCCCGATATCAGCAAGACCCAGTGGATATTCGCAGCAAAAGTATCAAAGAGAAAGCCGTATGCCATCTGCCCAAGCGGCTGCGCGCGCAATGATATGGTGACAACATAGGACATCACCTTGCCTGTCATATGCTGCGGCGTCCCTTCTTGAATAATAGTCAGTGCAAATATCTAGAAAATCATGCACACTATTTGTACCGCACATAATGCCAATAGTAAGACCAAATATTTAAAAAATGCACTCGCCGGCATCATTAATGCTGCGCCGGCAGGAAGTAAGCATATCCCAAGAGCAATCACGAACCAGTGAAGCTTGCTCACTTGCAATTTCTTTGCTAAAAACCCAACCATCAGGCTGCCCAATATAGCCGCAACGCCAATCGCACTTTCAGCTACGCCATAGTACTTCGCTGAAAGCCCAAGCACGGTGCGAACCAAATATGGGAATCCCACCATAAAAGTGCCGATTGCGAAAAAGCTCACTAGTGCTGCAAGCAGCAGCATCTTCAAAACACCTGGTTGCTCCTTACGAAGGAAATGCATGCTATCTGCAAAGTCTTCCTTAATCATCTGCCCTATCGCTTGCTTCTTAGTGGGTTTGTGATATTCCAACTGAATAAAGCATTCAAATAGCGCTGTTAGAAAGAAGCAAATCACCGTTGCCGCAAAAATTGGCTTGATACCAAACGCTGTGTAAACAATGCTTCCGGCAAAAGGTGTGACCAATGAAGCGACAGCTGCGATTTGGTTCACAACTGCATTTCCCTTTAGTATATTATCTCCTGTTTGCATTTGGGGAACACAGGCCTGCACCGTGGGCGACTCGAATGCACCAAGAACCGATAGGATAACTAGCAATGCGCCGATTAGCGGAATACTGTTCTCATCGGTGAATAGCAAAAATGCCGCCAGCACCGATATGCCTGAAAGGATATCGAGTATTACCATGATGTTTCTTCAATTCATTCGATCTGCCAACATGCCGCCAAAAGGGGAAAGTACGATCGTGGGAATCATCGCTACAGCCAGCAATGCAGCAAAAATCGTTGCTGAACCCGTCTGCTCTAGGACATACATTGCTAGAGCAAATTTCAATGTGAAATTCCCGATAAGCGATGTTACCTGTCCCAGAATCAAAAAGGTGAAATTCCTTGAAAACAGTCTTTCTGTCATATATAATTTTCTCCGCATCATATTCGCTTTAATCAATCATACCTAGCGAATGTATGTATGTCGTGAAAACAAAATGCCTGATAGGCACTTCATTTTGTATTAGGATTCCATCTCTTTTAAAACACGCTCTGCCATTGTTCGGAACTTCTCAAGCATCTCTTGTGCCGTAGCAGGATAGACAGTTGGAGCAAGCCATAAACCGCTGAGCAGCGGAATCAGCTCTGAAAGTTCTTTGGGATATTTCGTACAAATCGAACCATCTCGGTTGCCTTCATCAATGAGTTCACGAAAAAGCGGCGTTAGTAGCTGCCTGTTAGATTCAATGATTCCAACCAGAATTCTTGGATTCTGCAAAATAGGAATGGACTGACGATTGATATCCAAGCGATCTTGATCCGAGTTGTTGAGCATGACCGTCTCGCGCAGCTTTTCCAACCCATTCAAATCCGTTCGATTGCGAATCGCATCAAATGGGTTGTTCTGATCAAACATCCGATTGCCAACAGCATCCATAATGTCTTCTTTGGACTTGAAATGATGGTATACCGCACCTTTGGTCAGCCCCCCAATTCATTCACAATGTTTTGAATGGTTGTATTGTCATACCCTTTTTTCAAGAAACAGGCGCATGCTCACATCCAGTATTTTTTCAACGGTTACTTCGGGGTATTTATTGCGCGCCACATGCTCCCCTCCTCATTATATTCTCTTGCTTTGATCAATCCATGGTGGAGTCCGCATAGTTTTGATAATCGATGTGAACATTATCATCAAATCAATATCAACAATGCGAATGGAGAATCCTATGAACAAGCAGTATAGCAACCACCTATCCAATCAGACAAGCCCCTATCTACTCCAGCATCAAGACAACCCTGTCAAATGGTATCCATGGGGACAAGAAGCATTTAGCCTAGCCAAAGCAGAGAATAAGCCCATCTTTTTGAGCATTGGCTACTCCACTTGTCACTGGTGTCATGTCATGGCACACGAGTGCTTTGAAGACGAGGAAGTCGCAGCATTTCTCAACGAGAATTTTGTATCGATTAAAGTGGATAAGGAAGAGCGGCCTGATATCGACAGCACCTATATGAATGTCTGCATATCACTCACAGGCAGTGGCGGCTGGCCGATGACCGTCATCATGGATGCAAGTGGTCGTCCATTCTTTGCCGGAACTTACTTCCCCAAACATAGGCGTTATGGCATGCCTGGGCTTTTGGATATATTGAACGCAATCCATGACAAGTGGACGAATGAGCGAGACTCATTACTCACATCTGCCCAGACAATTGTAACCCATATCAATGCAAAGGGCGATCATTCAAGGCAAACGGAGCGTTCTGCGGAAACCCTTGTCAACCAAGGGATAGCCTTCCTTCAATCAACATTCGATCAGAAATATGGCGGTTTTGGCAGTGCACCCAAATTCCCTTCACCACATAATTTGTTGTTTCTGATGAAAGCATATCAGGCAATGGGCAATAAAAGCTGTCTTGCGATGGTCGAGAAAACGCTCATGCCAATGGCAAAGGGCGGCATTTTTGATCATATCGGTTTTGGTTTTTCTCGTTACTCCACTGATGAAAAATGGCTAGCACCGCATTTTGAGAAAATGCTATATGACAATGCATTGCTCGTGATGGCATATACACAGGCTTTTGAAATTACCAAAGACCCAATCCATCAGAATATTGTGAAGAAAACGCTTGACTATATTGCTCGCGAAATGACCGCAACAAATGGCGGTTTCTATTCTGCACAGGATGCGGATAGCGACGGCATTGAGGGCAAGTACTATGTCTTTTCGCCCGATGAGATCATCTCTGTGCTAGGGGCAAAAGATGGCGAAGCATTCTGCAAACTTTATGACATCACAGAGGAAGGGAACTTTGAAGGTCAGAGTATCCCCAATCAAATCCACATTGCCAAGCCTAGTGATCAGCTATCGCATCTGCTTCCTGCCCTTTATGATTACAGAAAAACGCGAAATGCTTTGCACAAAGACGATAAAATCCTCACTTCATGGAATGCGCTCATGATTGCTGCATTATGCGATGCTGCCATTGTTTTTGAACATCAACCCTATCTTGACGCTGCTATCGCTGCCTCGAACTTCATCCAACATAACCTTTGTGATGGAACGCAGCTTTTTGCAAGCTTCCGCGATGGGAAGCGCACGGATTTGGGATTCATCGATGACTATGCCTTCTACATCTACTCGCTTATTAAGCTCTACAACGCAACGCTGACACCTGACTATCTCCGCCGAGCGCAGGCTCTTATGGATAAAGCCATATCGGATTTCTACGACCATGAGCATGGCGGTTTCTATCTGTACGGAAACCAGAGCGAAGCACTGATATCTCGTCCCAAGGAAACCTATGACGGAGCTATTCCGTCAGGAAATTCCGTCATGGCGATGAATCTTCTATTGCTCACTCAGCTAGGGTACGACAAGTATCAAGACATGCTTGATCAGCAAATGGTATTTGTCAGCACTCAAATTTCTGATCATCCCGCAGCGGGTTCATTTTTCTTGTATACCTTGCTGCATAAAGATTTTCCAGAATCAAAAATTACCGCGGTATTGGCTCACCCCAGCGAAAAACCACAGGTGAAGTCAATGCTCCGCGGCAAAGGATTGGTTAGGATACTAGATCAAGAGACAGAGGAATATCATCTGCTCAATGGTCAGACAACCTTTTACAGCTGCGAGGGACATGTTTGCCATCCACCCACCAATAAGCCATAAACGCTCATTGGTAACTAGCAATCACTTCATTCGCCAGCTTGATAAGCCTCAATTTGCTCAGCAAGATCATTCAGATATACCCAGCGTTCAAGTTTCGCATCTAGCGCAGCTTGCAGCTCTTCCTTTTGTGCCAGCAGCTTCTCAAGCATCACGTAATCACTGCTGTTGTCATCAATTTCTTTGCTGCAATTTACCACTTGCTCTTCCATCTCAGCGATATCATCATCGATGGTCTTGAACTCACGCTCCTCATTAAATGAGAACTTGGGCTTCTTTTGCTTGGGCGAAAGCGGCTGTCTTTCGCGAACCTCTTTTTTCTCCGTCTTAGCTTCCTCTTCGGTTCGCTTCTCAAGGTAATCAGCATAGTTACCTGCATACTGTTTCACAACACCGTCCATACAAACCTCAAAAATAGTGGTCGCCACCTTATCAAGGAAATAGCGATCATGCGAGACGGTGATGACTGCACACGGGAAGGAAGCAAGATAGTCCTCAAGTATGGTCAGCGTATCGATATCAAGGTCGTTTGTCGGCTCGTCAAGAAGAAGGATATTGGGCGCTGTCATCAAAATACCCAGCAGATAAAGCCTCCGCCGCTCGCCGCCCGATAGCCTGCCAATCGTAGTATATTGCAAATCAGAGGAAAACAAGAACAGCTCCATCATTTGTGATGCACTCAGCGTTCCCTTCATTGTCTGGATTTCCGGCGCAATCCCTTTGATATAATCGCTCACACGTTCATTGGGGTCCATTATCGTGCTTTCCTGCATGAAATAACCGATCTTCACCGTATCGCCTATGTCCACATGTCCGCAGTCAGGCTGCAACAGCCCTGTCATCATATTTAGAAGCGTGCTCTTTCCCGCTCCGTTTTTGCCAACAATACCAATGCGATCGTCACGAAGCACCGTATAGGAAAAATCCCGAATGACCGTGCGTCCGTCAAATGCTTTGCTAATTCCATCGATCTCGATGGTTTTTTTGCCTAGGCGGCTTGAGAGCGTCACGATCTCCACCTGATCATCCGTCTGAGGAGCATCTTGATCCTGTAGTGCTTCATAGCGAGCAATTCGCTCTGTGCTCTTTGTGCCGCGGCCTTGTGCCCCTTGGTTAATCCATTTGGTTTCTCTTCTGAGCAGTGCTTGGCGTTTCCGCTCGCTTGCGGTCTCCATTTCAAAGCGCTCTGCTTTGAGCTCCAAGTACCTCGAATAGTTCGCATGGTGCAGGTAAAGAGCGCCATGGGTTAGCTCCGCAATGCTGTTTGCAACTCGCTCAAGGAAGTACCGATCATGCGTGACCATGACCAATGCGCCGCTGTAGCGCATCAGCCGCTGCTCAAGCCATGTAACCATATCGGAATCCAAGTGGTTTGTAGGCTCATCCAAAATGAGCACATCAGCAGGGCGAATAAAGGCAGCAGCAAGGGCAACGCGTTTGCGCTGTCCGCCTGATAGCGTCCCGATTTTCTGATCAAAGTCCATAATGCCAAGTCTGGTCAATATATCCTTGGCTTCATACTCATTGAGTTCACGAAAAGACGCAGGAAAATGATCAAACACCTGCTCTATGATCGTGTGATCATCCTGCATGATCGGTTCTTGCGAGAGGAAAGAGATTTGCAAATTAGGCTTTTGATTGATCACGCCTGCGTCTGCCGTCTCCATCCCCGCCATGATCTTCAGTAGCGTGCTCTTGCCTGTGCCATTGATGCCCACAAGCCCGATCTTCGCTCCATCATCAACAAATAAGGAAATATCCTGCAACACAGGCTTTCCGCCATAATCCTTCACAATATGTTCCGCTGATAGTAACATAACGTCCTCCTTGGTTTATCACAAAAGCCAAACGGCTATGATCTATGTGAAAATGAGTGCGGGCAAAATTCCCATCAGTAATGATTATACCATAGGTTGGCAAACGCGTATCATCTATATGATGAATTCATTTTCTTCCTGCTAGGATAGCCCTTTATGGCTGCCATGAGTCTGCTTCACTTCTCCAAAAACATATCGTATGGTATAATAATGCCATCAAAAATCACGGAGAGATATCAATGATTTATTTAGACAGCATCGTTTTCCCAAGTGCCGATCAAGAATGGGCATTCCGCATGGGCATCACGCGCACTTGCTACCAGACGATGTATCCATTTAATGTACTATCAAAGATCGGACTGGAGCGCATAGACTTTACCCCCATTACGATTTTATATGGCGGCAACGGCTCGGGAAAAACAACAGCCCTCAATATCATTGCTCAAAAGCTGGGAATCAAACGCGATTCTCCTTTTAATCAGTCAAATTTCTTTCGGGATTATGTGAATTTATGTAAAGTGCAGCTCGAAGAGAGCATCCCCCAAAACAGCCGTATCATCACCAGCGACGATGTATTCGACTACATGTTAAACCTTCGAACCATCAATGAAGGCATTGATCAAAAGAAGGAAGAACTATACGAAGATTATTATCATGCCAGACATTCAGTCTTCAAGGTTCAATCCCTCGATGATTATGATGAACTTAAAAAGCGCAACAGTGCCAGACGCCGCACGCAATCCGGCTTTGTCCGTGATCAACTGATGGACAATGTACGCGAGCAATCCAATGGCGAAAGTGCCAGCTTTTATTTTAAGCAGCGGATTCAGGAAGATGCGCTCTACCTCCTTGATGAGCCTGAAAATAGCCTGTCTGCGCCAAAGCAAATTGAGCTTGCGCATTATTTGGAAGAAACTGCGCGCTTTATGGGTTGTCAACTGATTATTTCAACCCACTCACCATTTTTGCTTTCCATGAAGAATGCAAAAATATATGACCTAGATCAGTCTCCGGTCTATGTAAAGAAGTGGACTGAGCTTCAAAATACGCGTACCTACTATGATTTCTTCAAACAATATCAAGATGATTTTGAAAATCCATAATCACTCTCCATCAAACCCAATGCATTTTATATTGCGTTGGGTTTGAATGGTTGACAAAGCTTTTGATTCACTATATAGTGCTAGTATAATGTTTTTAATAATACTTTAGTATTTTCTAAAGTATGCGGGCTGTTTCAACGATTTGATACAACTACAATGATATGGAGGAATTCACATGGCAAAGCTCTACATCCGTGAAACCCAGTCAAAAGGACACCTCAATGCAGAAATACAAGGACATTTCGCCGAACATTTGGGGCGTTGTATCTACTCAGGTCTCTTTGTTGGGAAAGATGCGGACATTCCAAACGTCAATGGCATGCGCACCGATGTTGTCAATGCGCTTAAGGAGCTTCAGATTCCTGTGCTGCGCTGGCCGGGCGGCTGCTTTGCCGATGAATATCACTGGATGGACGGCATTGGTCCTAAAGAGGATCGAAAAAAAATGATCAATACACACTGGGGCGGTGTGCTTGAAGATAATAGCTTTGGTACGCATGAGTTTTTTGAGCTATGTGAGCAGTTAGGCTGCAAAACCTATGTGAACGCCAATGTTGGCAGCGGCACCGTTCGCGAAATGAGTGAGTGGGTCGAATACATGACATTCGATGGTGTTTCTCCAATGGCTGACCTGCGCAAGAAAAACGGACGCGAAAAGCCTTGGCGAGTGGACTATTTAGGCGTTGGCAATGAAAACTGGGGCTGCGGCGGTAATATGACGCCTGAATACTATGCTAACCTCTATCGCCAATACCAGACCTATGTCCGCCAGTATGATCCCAGCAACCCCATTTCAAAAATCTGCTGCGGTGCCAATGTGAGTGACTATTGCTGGACGCGAGACGTTCTCTCCACATGCTATTACAACGCGCCTGAGCATCTGCATGGCTTCATGGACGGTTTATCCCTGCACTATTATACAACACCTAACAATTGGAGTTCCAAGGGCAGTGCAACGGACTTCGATCAAAACGCCTACTATAAGACGCTTAAAAAAGCCATGCATATGGAGGAGCTCATTGAGCGCCATAGCGCCATCATGGATGAATTTGATCCCGATACGAAGATTGGAATGATTGTTGATGAATGGGGCTGCTGGTTTGATGTTGAGCCAGATACCAATCCCGGTTTTCTGTATCAGCAAAACACCATGCGCGATGCACTTGTCGCTAGCATCACATTGGATATTTTCAATCAGCATGCAGATCGCGTGAAGATGGCAAACCTCGCTCAGATGGTCAATGTTTTGCAGTCCGTTATCCTTACCGATGGCGATCAAATGCTTCTCACCCCCACCTATCACGTGTTCCATATGTATAAGTATCATCAGGACGCTGAGCTTTTGGATAGCTACTTTGAGGGTGTGAATGTGGTTGGCGATCCTTCGGAATATAAAATGCCCCAACTAAGCCATACCGTTTCCATCGCCGCGGATGGTTACATCACCGCCACGATAAGCAATCTCTCCAGTACAGATGAAGTCCCCGTTGAGCTTGCCTTTACAGACCTTTGCCCCAGGGATGTTCAGGCAACCATGCTGAGCCAGCATATGCAAGCGCACAATACCTTTGAAAATCCGGACGCGGTGAAGGAAGTTCCGTTTTCTGATTATGAACTCACTAATCGCAGCATCAATTTCCAGATGCCGCCATGCAGCATCGTCCGCATTCGTGTAAAAGCATAACTCCATTTTATTTCCTCCCTAGCCTGTGTCACGTATTGTAAAGTTAAATGAAAGTTGAAGACACTCAACCCTTTCTGGTACAATGTTTCTGCAACAAAACCGCGTACCTCCCAAAAAGGAGAGTGTCCCCATGCAGAAATCATACCATTTCCAGTG
>JAAYIN010000122.1 GCA_012523405.1 Clostridiales bacterium | reverse complement strand
ATTTAGATGGGCAGCTAGCTGCCCATCTAAATCGATCCAACAACATGCCGATGCGTCCTCTTGGATGGCTAACTCCTAGAGAGTTCCTTCATAACTACACTGTCCAACATGTTTGACAAACCTACAATTTGCTGCTTCCTGATGGTCGTATTCCACTCAAACAATGTAAAAATCCCCCACTCCTTTATGATATAAGGAGCAGGGGAATCGTTCATTTTGTTTAGCCAAGCAATCAGGTATCCTTATGCTTCTTTTCACGAAGGATGAATCGAATGGGCGTACCTGCAAAGCCGAAGCTCTTTCTGAACTGATTTTCAAGATAACGCTCATATGCAAAGTGCATGAGCTTTTCATCGTTGATAAACAATACAAAGGTTGGCGGACAAACGCTTTGCTGGGTTGCATAGTAAATCTTGAGCCTGCGTCCGCCTGACATCGGCGACTGGAGTGTTGACTGCGCATCTGCAAGCGCTTCATTCAGCACGCCTGTCGGCACGCGCTTCTTGTATTGTTCAAACGCATCCTTAACGGCTGAAAGCACGGTATGGACACGCTGGCCCGTCAGTGCTGACAGGAACAAAACAGGTGCGTAGCTCATGAATTTCAAATCCGAAATCACTTGTTTGCGGAAGATATCCATGGTCTTGGTTTCTTTTTCAATCGCATCCCATTTATTCACGGCCACAACAACTGCCTTGCCTGCGTTTAGAATCAGACCTGCAATCTTTGTATCCTGCTCTGTTACGCCTGTTTCAGCGTCGATGAGCAGAAGTGCCACATCGCAGCGATCAATCGCAGCAATCGCACGCAAAACGCTATAGCGCTCAAGGCTCTCGTCCTCAACCGCCTTTTTCTTTCGCATACCCGCGGTATCAATGATATTATACTGCGTTCCATCCGAATCTTCAAAGAAGGTATCGATGGCATCGCGCGTCGTACCAGGGATATTGCTGACCATGGTGCGTTCTTGCCCAAGCAATTTATTGGTGAGTGAGCTCTTGCCTACATTGGGGCGGCCAACCAGCGCTAGCTGAATGATATGCTCATCATCTTCCTGCTCGTCCGCATCCGCTTGCGGCAATCGCGTAACGATCTCCTCCAGCAAGTCGCCCAGTCCAAGCATATTGGTGCTGCTGATCGCAATCGGATCGCCAAGTCCAAGATTATAGTATTCATACAGCTGGTCTGTCAGCCCCATATGATCCATCTTGTTGACCACAAGGAGGAGCGGTTTTCTGGTCTTGCGAAGGAAATTCGCAACATCCTCGTCATCAGGCGTGAGCCCTTCACGTCCATCGGTGAAAAAGCAGATCACATCTGCTGTATCCATTGCAATTTGGGCTTGGTGGCGCATTTGAGACAAAAGCACATCATCGCTCCTCATGTCCAATCCGCCCGTGTCAACCATGCTAAAGCGGCGTCCCATCCATTCCACATCCGCATATACGCGGTCACGTGTTACGCCTGGAACATCCTCGACAATGGAAATTCGCCTTCCTGCGATTCGATTAAAAAAAGTTGATTTGCCCACATTGGGGCGGCCTACAATGGCTACGAGTGGCTTTGCCATAAATCCTCCTTAAGGTAGAAAAGGTCATTGGTCATCTAATGAATTCAATCCGTCATAGAGTGCTTGTCCGTCTGCGGCAATCAGATGCAGCGGCAGCGGTGCACGCTCGCGGAAGGTATCAATATGCATGTCATCAAGGAAAAGGTCTTGCTCATGCCTGAGCATCACGGAGCATAGCATGATTTCATCCGCTCCATCGCAAACCTCAGGAGTCAGCGCTTCCAGCACATCCCCGCCCGTTAGCAGTCCTGCCACCGTGACGGTTTCCCCAAAGAAATGGTTAGGAACCGCCAAAACGCGCACCGTCAGATTCTCTGGCGCAAAGCGTTTGACTAGGCGCCTTAGATGGGGCGCAAAGCTTGTGCCGGTCGGAATGACAATCGCCTTTGGCTCAGGTGTTGATTCGCTGTCATCAAACTGCTGCGCTTCTTCCAGCTCAATTTCAAACCGTCTGAGCAGCCCCACGCCATTTTCAATCTGCGGAAAATACTCATACCAGTCCTCGTCGGGAATGGGACGCCCCGAAATGCTGAAAAATTCATCGCTTGGGAACGCAAAGGTCGTCCCGAGGGTTTGTCTGCATTCCTCCTGAAAGGGCGCAATCCCGTCCAGCAGCTGGGCCGCCGTCTCGGGCGTGAAGGGGACGAGCGGCGCAAGTCCCTCTCTGAACTTCGTCAGCCCCACAGGAACCATCGCAGCGGTTTGTGCAGCAGGAGCAAGACTTTTCAGATCCCTAAGCGTGTGCATTAGCTCCTCGCCGTCGTTATACCCTGGGCAGACTACGATCTGGCAATGGAACTTAATATCCGCATCCTTCAGCCTCGTTAGCTTCTGCATGATGTCACCGGCAAAACGATTGTTCATCATCTGGCAGCGAAGGCTTGGGTTTGTGGTATGCACGCTAACAAAAAGAGGTGATGCATGCCTGCGAATGATTCGATCAAATTCCTGATCGTTCACATTGGTCAGGGTCACGAAATTGCCCATCATCAGAGAATAGCGCCAATCATCGTCCTTCACGTAGAGGGTATTTCTCAGATTGGGCGGCATTTGAGCAATAAAGCAAAAAGAGCAATCATTATAACAGGTGCGAGGCGAGAGCACCATCGAATCCCCAAAGTGCAGTCCAAGCGGCGCACCTTCGGACTTCTTGATCTGAATCGTCAGCGCTGTGCCATCTCGCTCAAGCTCGACCACGAGTAACATATTGGCAATTAACGCCTGATAATCAATCTCATCGATCACAGGCTCGCCATTGATCGTGAGGAGAATATCCCCTGCGCGTATTCCATTGCGGTCTGCAACAGAGCGCGGTTCTACTTGGGTAATTTGGTGGCGCATTGGTGGTCTCTCTTTCGTTTCTTGGTAGCCGCCATTGCGGCAAAGCTTATTATGCAATGTTTTGGGCGTTTAGTCAAGCAAAAAGCGATTATCGGGAAAGACAGCGGGGCATGCGGAAACATGACTGAACTTTCTTTTTTTCTGATATCCCCCTTCACCTAGAAATGGTTAAACTGGATTTTGAATATGCAGCGTGATATAATGCATATGATTCCGCGCAATCATCGATTTTGATACGATCAATTCATCACCATATAAGAGGAGAGAATACTTCTTGAAACACGAAAAACAAGCCTTTTGGGCGATTTTCATCGCCTTTGGCATACTGGTCCTCATCCTCAATTGCCTCACCCCTATGGCCGTAGATGATTATACCTATGCATTCTCATTTGAGAGCGGCGAGCGTATTTCATCCCTTTCGGAAATCATTTCTTCACTCCATGCACATTTATATGAGATGAACGGCAGAGTCGTCCCTCATTTCTTTGTTCATCTGTTCACAATGCTGCCGCGTATCGTTTTTTCATTTGTGAATACGGCTGTCTATCTTGTGTTTGTCTACGCCATCTACCATCTGAGCCGCGGGAAAAAGAAGCATGATATCGTCCTTCTTTGCGCCATACAAGCCTCTTTGTTTCTGCTTGTACCCGCCTTTGGTCAGAGCTTTCTTTGGATGGCGGGATCGCTTAACTACCTGTGGTGCGATGCCATAATGATTTTGGTTCTCATTCCATTTGCTATGCACTTTTTTAACGATCAATATAAGCCAAGCACAGCCGTCAAAGTCTTATTGCCCATTGGGGCGCTCCTTTTTGGCAACATGAGCGAAAATGTGTCTACTGCTGGCATTGCCATGATGGGGCTATGCATCATCTACCTGTTTATTACCAGAAAACGCGTGCCGCTTTGGATGTTGATTGCCACCGTCATGTCAATCCTCGGATGGCTAGTACTCGTTTTTGCGCCAGTTAATAGTTGGAGGATATTCACCGTGACCGAGCCGCTGCTCAACAACTATGACAGGTGCATGAAAATGTTCATGGATCATGCGCTTTATCCAAGCCTTGCTTTCATGATCCTTCTTGCTTTTTCCATTCACTCCCCCACCCCGCAAAAGGAGCGAATCGTATTTTCATCTTTACTCTTCTTTTGTGCCCTGATATGCAATTTTTCCCTTATCAAATCCGTTTATTATCCAGACCGAGCTTTTACGGGCACTCTCGTATTGATTCTTCTGGCATGCACCGTTTTACTGCCCACCATCAAGCTGCGCAAGGACGCAGCACTTGCGCTTGTACTTTGTGCATTATTCCTATGCGGGCTCAATGGCCTTGACGCCATGAGAAACAACTACGATCGCTATCGCCTGACCATCGCACGAAATGCCGAGGTTCAATCTGCCAAAGCCAATGGCGAAGCAGATGTCATCACATTCGGCATCGACTCAAGGTCAAAATATGACGCCTTCCATAACGTCATCGAATTAACCAATATACCCGAGCAGCGCATCAATGTTGCCTTTGCGAAGTACTACGGACTCAATAGCGTCACTGTTGATCGAACCGAATAAGCACAATCACAGCCGCATAGTTTCACTCTCCCTTCTAAATCATATAGAAAAGGGGTGTCTTTCGTGAATATTCGTATTGCAAACATATCCGATCATGCATTTATTGCAGAAAATGATCATCATATCAATCCTATGGAGCTCAAGAATGTCATTGCACTCAAACGAATCATCATTGCCGAGGATGAAGAAAAGAATCCAATCGGCTGGCTTCGCTACAACCTTTTCTGGGATAACACGCCCTTTATGAACATGCTCTTTTTATTTGAAGACTATAGGGGCAAGGGGTATGGGGCAGCATTATTATCCTTTTGGGAAACCGAAATGCTGCAAGACGGCTATTTCCGCGTGATGCTGTCAACCGCTGCTGATGAACGCGCGCAGCATTTCTACCAAAAGTATCAGTACATGGCTGTAGGCGGCTTCATGCCATGGGATGATCCCTATGAATTGATTTTTCTCAAAGAACTCAGCCACTAAAAGATGATAGGACTCACAGCGAATGCTCTCCTTCTCATACGGACATGCTCTTAGCGGAGGCATTGGCTGTTTATTGGTTGACTTTACGCCTCCTACTAAAGTATAATTGATGCTACCTTTGCATATTTGCAAAAGGATAGGAAGGGAGGGGTGTCATGCAAGCAGTATCGATTAAGCCGCAGCAAAAGCAGATCACCGGCAAAGTGATTGCGCTTGCCATTTGCGGCTTTCTTATGATTTCAAATCCCCTGCTATGCCTGCCCATCGGAATCATCATGCCTCTGTTCGCCTGTCCGCTTCTTGGAACAAAGCACCAATGGGCGGCTTTTGTGTCTATTGCCCTGCCTCCCATCATTTCACTCATCTATGGGAGCCATACTCTTTTTTCCATCAGTTTGATCGCACTATGCGGCTTGCCTCTTGTAGCTACCGCCATCCTTCGCTCAGATAAGAAACCACCTACGCCCATTACATTTCTTTACTACATATCAGCCTATGCGCTCGCGCTGCTGCTGGTTGCCACATGCTCTTCCTATGCGCTGGGCGGAAGCATCAGCCTTGGCTTGGCCGAGTATATCACCACTGCTGTGAAGAACTCTTCGGACTCGACCAATCTCTTGGTTCAGTTGATTTCATGGGGTTTTATCAGTGTTCCAGCCGGCTATCAAAAGGTGACTGCTCTTACCTTTTTACTGGATGTCAGCTTTGTACGTCAGCTGTACCTGTCACTTCAATTAACGCTGGAAATATTGTTTACAAGCACATTGCCCTATGCATATGTCTATGCATGCATTATAGGCGGGCTTTTCACCGCCTTACGCGTGCAGAAGATGCATCATTCCTTTTTGCTGGTTGATACCCCCGATCCGGCAAAAAGCACCGAACGCCATGTACAGATTGCCATATCCCCCGGTTTTTCCATGCTGCAACTTTCGCAGAAAACCAATTGGGTCATTATGTGCATTGGTCTTGTATCGCTTTTCTTCTTATCAGCGGCAAGCGGCACCGTTCAATATGAACTCAGGCTTCTTTGTGCCGGCGTATTCAAATGTGTATATCAGCTGCTTGGCGCAGCTGTTGCAATAGGTATTCTTTCTGCACATCATAGTGAGCGAAAAGATTTTTATGGTATACTGGTAGCAGCACTCTTTGTTCTAATTCCCACTGTGCTGTATATGATTGGATTATTCGATCCAGTCTTTCACTTTCGATCTAAGATACTTTCGAAAAAAGAGGAGGAATAGTATTTATGAAGGTTATTCTATTGTGCGATGTAAAGGGCAGCGGAAAAAAAGATGATATCATCAACGTTTCAGATGGCTACGCCCGTAACTTCCTATTTCCCCGTAAATGGGCAGCGGAAGCAACCCCGAACGCTATTAAGGAAATCAACCGCAAGAAGGCAGCGGAGGATAAGCTCGAGATGGAGCGCCGCCAAGAAGCTATGGACAAAGCGAACGCACTTCGCGGCAAGAGCATTGATCTAAAGGTCAAGAGCGGCGAAACGGGCAGGCTTTACGGCAGCATCACCACTCAGGAAATCGCTGATGCTCTCAAGGCTCAGCATGGCGTTGAGATTGACAAGCGCAAAATCGATTGTCAGCCCATCCGCCAAGTTGGCGAAGTGGAAATCAGCGTATGGATTTATTCCGGCATCACCACCCCCATGAAGGTGAAGGTCGAATCCGTCGGAAAGTAACCATTCACAAAAGAAACAGAAGGGAGGACGCCGCATGCAAGCATCCGACTTTATGCAAGCATTACCGCCAAGCAGCCTTGATGCCGAGAGATCGGTTATCGGCGCTGTGCTTCAAGATACAGGCGCGGCCACCCTCGCCTTTGAAACGCTTATGCCAGACGATTTTTACTCTGCTGAGCATAAGGAAATCTTCGATGCCATGAGAGCTTTGCATATCAATGGCAGTCCCATTGACCTGATGACACTTGCTAATGAGCTGACAAATCGCGGAACAATGGATGGTATCGGCGGCACACCGTATCTCTTGCAGGCTGTGAGATTTGTCCCCACAACTGCAAATACGCGCACCTATATCGAAATTGTCCTTGAAAAATCGACACTGCGAAAGCTGATCACAGCAACGCAGCGTATTCAGGAGCAGTGTTACTCGCAATCAGACCCGCTTTCTGATGTGCTTCACAACGCAGAAAGAGCGATCTTTGACATCGTCATGAAGAAATCAGGCGCAGAAACGCTGTTGCCTATTCAAAAAGTCCTTTTATCCACCTTCGATCAAATCGAAGAGCTCAGCCGCCTCAAGGGCAAAATCGCCGGTGTTCCAACAGGCATATACGATTTGGATCGAATGCTGACAGGTCTTCACGGCGGTGAATTGGTTTTGGTTGGTGCGCGGCCTGCGATGGGTAAAACCGCAATGGCGCTTGGCGTAGCACGCTTTGCCGCAGTTGATGCCAACAGAAGCGTTGCCATTTTCAGCATGGAAATGCCCAATGAGCAAATCGGTATGCGCCTATTATGCTCGGAAGCGGATATCAACATGCAACGCGTCAGAAGCGGCATGCTAACGGATGATGAGTGGGTAAAGCTAGGCGATTGCGTGAACAAGCTGAGCAGCCATCGCATCTATATCGATGACACGCCCGGACTATCCCCCTCGCAACTGCGAAGCAGATGCAGACGGTTGATGATGGAACAGGGACTCGACCTAGTTGTCATTGACTATTTGGGACTCATGAGCACTGATAAGCGAGTGGAAAACCGGCAGCTTGAAGTTAGTGAGATCAGTAGGCAGCTCAAAGCCATCGCGCTGGAGCTCAAAATTCCTGTCCTCGCCTGCGCGCAGCTAAGCCGAGGACCCGCTACGCGTGTTGACAAGCGCCCGATGCTCAGCGACCTGCGTGACTCAGGTAGTATCGAGCAGGATGCTGACGTGGTTATGTTCCTTCACCGCGAAGCTTATTACAATTCAGCCGAGACACAGAGCGATGCACCAAAGGCAGATGACAATGACGGCGAGATCATTATCGCTAAGCAGCGTAACGGTCCTGTTGGTACAGTCGAAGTGGAGTGGCAGGCAGAGTTTGCCCGATATACCAATAAAAACGGCACACGCGTAGCCTTGTATGCGGAACATTAACTTTTTAAGGAGTATTCAATGGCACAACAACGAGTATGCGATCTAGAGAAAGACCAGCGCTTTGAAGGATTCTTGCTGGTACGTTCATCCGATCAGCGAACAGGCGGAAATGGTGCTAAGTATTTAGACATGAACCTAGCAGACCGCACAGGCGAGATCAATGCAAAGGTTTGGGACGGCAACGCCACTCCCCCAACCCCCGGAACCGTCATCAAAGTTCGCGGCGGCACGCTGGAGTATAACGGACGGATGCAGCTTCGGATCGAGCGAATCAGACCTGTTTCAGCGGAAGATGATGTTGACATGTCCAGCTTGACACCCAGCGCACCAGAACCGCCTGAGGATATGCTGGCCGAGATCGACGCGACCATTAACGAGTTTCAAAGCGAGCCTATTCGCCTCATCACGCGCGAGATGGTTCGCCGCTATGCAGGCAAGCTTGAGTATTATCCCGCTGCCCAGCGCATTCACCACGCAGAGCGCAGCGGTCTGCTCCATCACACCACCGGCATGCTGCGCACAGCCAAAGCCGTCATGCAGGTATATCCATGGCTCAACAGCGATTTGCTTTATGCAGGCGTGATTCTTCATGATCTATGCAAGATCGAAGAGCTGGACAGCGACACGATGGGCGTGGTACGTGATTACAGCAAGGAAGGGCTTTTGCTCGGTCACTTAGTGCTTGGCGTGACGCGCATTCAAGAAGCTGCCAACGATCTCGGGATTACGGGCGAAGTGGTGGTGCTGCTCCAGCATATGATGCTCAGTCATCATGGCGAAGCGGATTTCGGCAGTCCCAGAAAGCCCATGTTCCCAGAAGCTGAAGTGCTCCACTGGGTTGATCTGCTCGATGCCCGCATGAACGAAATGCAAACAGCAATCGATAAGCTCAAGCCAGGCGTCTTTAGTGAAAAAATCTGGTCGCTTGACAGACGACTCTATCATGCAGAGTATGACTCGCTCCAAGTGCAGCCAGAAGAATAAACAGCCAATTTAAGTGAGTAGCAAGTCTACTCGCTTTTTTCATTGATTCAATTCATGCCGCATCCCATTGACGCACCCATAAAAGCATGATACACTGTACACGTTTAAACAATAAAGGAGTGAAGCATCGTCGTGGACGGTGATTATGGAGATTGTATACCCTTAGCTGGTATTTATATGTATATTCAGGCATATCCATGTCATGTTGATGATGGATATGCCTTTTCGTGTTCAAAGTTCAAGGAGGAACAAAGGTCTTATGGATAGTTCAGTGGTATTACAAATCGTATTTATGGTGGTTCTTTTATGTTTGTCGGCATTCTTTTCCGCAGCCGAGACTGCATTCTCATCCCTCAATCACACGCGGCTTAAGAGCATGGTGCTCAATGGGAACAAGCGCGCAAAGCGCACGTTGGCTTTATATGAGCGCTATGACGAGCTTTTGTCCACAGTGCTCGTTGGCAACAACATCATTAACATCGCCCTTGCCTCCATCGGCACAGTGGTTTTTGTGGGCTGGATCGGTGGTGCAGGTGTGCCTGTATCAACCGCTGTCATCACGTTGTTTGTTCTGGTCTTTGGCGAAGTTTCTCCCAAGAGCCTCGCAAAGGAAGCACCAGAATCCATCGCTATCGCATTCACGCCCATACTCCATGGGTTGATGATCGTTCTAAAGCCCATCAACTGGCTATTTTCCAAGTGGAAGCAGCTGCTTTCCAGAATGGTAAGCATAAAAGACGCTCAAAAGCTCACGCAAGACGAACTGCTCACGCTGGTTCGCGAAGCGGAGAAATCCGGCGATATGGCGCTTGACGAAAGCACGTTGGTCAAAAGTGCACTCGAATTCAGCGATGTGGATGTATCCGATATTCTCACGCCCAGGGTGAATGTTGACGGCATTGACATCAGCAGCACACAGCAGGACGTAGCGGATGCCTTTGACGAGACAGGCTATTCACGTTTGATTATATACAAGGAAACACTCGATCATATCGTTGGTGTTCTTCACCAAAAAGACTTTTATGCTGGCATTCGAAAGGGCAATTTCTCACTTGAAAAAGCCCTCAAGAAACCCGCCTATGTCCCTGAAACTGCGATGATCAGCGACTTGCTCAAGCTTCTGCAAAAAACGCAATCCCAGCTGGCAATCGTCTCTGATGACTATGGCGGAACGGTCGGCATTGTCACAATGGAGGACATCCTAGAAGAACTCGTTGGCGAAATCTGGGACGAGCACGACGAAATTGAGCTTCCCTTTCAGAAAATGGATGATAATACCTACCATGTGCTCGGCTCTGCCGATGCAGAGGAAATGCTAGAGCTCCTTGGTTTTACCAGCACAACGGACATGACGACCGTTGGCGGCTGGGCAATGACGCAAGCCGGCAAAGTGCCTAAGGTTGGCGATACATTCACATGCGAGAACTGGGATTGTATGGTATTGCGCGGTGATCGCCGCCATGTGCTGGAAATCGAAATGAAACGCAAACACGAACCCAAATCAACACAGTTATAAAGCAGCAATCAAAAACAGAGGCAACGCATTCTTTTGTGCATTGCCTCTGTTTTGTTTAAATTATTTTCTTTAGGAAGGGTATTCGCCTGAGTATCCATGATGCCGCAAGAGCTGCAATGAATATCACGATTTCCCAAATAATCACCGCAGGGAATATGGACATCTTGCTGCTAAGCATGGGCAGTATATTTCCCTTTGTCCTGTCAATAATCAAATCCTGAAGCAGGTACATGCAAAATGTACAGCTTCCAATTTCAACGATCCTGCGCTGAGCGCGTTCAGGGGTGTTGTCAGGTGTCGCGGTCTTCGCAAGTACCATGATCGAGAGTGCTGATAATATTGTCAGAATCGATGGGTGCATTCGATCGTCCATGAACCAGTACTTCTCCCCTGCCCCCACACGTCCGAACTCTATATGCGTCAGCCCAAGGCTGGCAAGAAGAGTCGCAATCAAAATAACGAGCGCAATCATGGCGTGTTTCTTGTTTACTTTCAGATACTGATGCACATAATGCCCTGCAAAAAATATCCCAATGTATATTGAGAACATCGGTACATCAAAGAAGGATGGCATCGCCATAGCGGGTGCATAATGCGTGATCAGCGGCCAGATGGCATATAGCCCAAATGACAAACCAATCAAATAGAGCATGTCCTGTTTCTTCATGTTTTGCGCAAGGCGCTGCATGAGGGGCAGCATCACCAATATACCAATGTAGAAGTACAAGTACCAATACGAGTCCGTGATCTGCTGTGTCCAAATGAGTGAAAAGAACGCACTGACGTTGACTGCCCTTGGCCAAATCCCATAATAGATCTGTGCATCATTGAGAAAGTATATATACGAAAACAAAACAAGCGCAGCTACCATACGCCAAACGCGTTTGCCTATTTTCCTGTAACTATCCACCTTTGGCAGCAGGCAGGCACCCGATACCATCACAAAGATCGGCACCGCTGTTTTGCTCAGATAATACCATAGCATCGACAGATACCATGTCAAATGATCAGGTGATGTGCCTTGATACACTTGGCTATTGGTGTGGTTGACAATCACGAAGAACACAGCAATGATGCGAAGATAGTCCATATAAACACTGCGTTTCTTACCCTTTGCGATTCCTTGGTTCATTCGCTCATCGCCCCCTTCCCTGCATACACTTAAGCCACCCGCAAGGGTCAGCTCTTTGGGCTATGCACTTTCATCCATTGTTTGGCACGGTTGATGCTGTCAAGCACCGCCTCACCAGCAGGTCCGCCTCTGAGCTTGCGGCGCTGCACGCATGCTTCAAGTGAAATAGCCTCATAGATATCTCCCTCAAATGCACCATGTGCCTCATGCAGTTCATCAAGCGACAAATCGCAGAGCGCGCGGTTTTCCTTCACGCATTTGCCAACAAGCGAGCCGCTGACATGGTGCGCATCGCGGAAGGGTACGCCCTTGCCTACAAGGTAATCCGCCAAATCAGTTGCGTTTGTAAAGCCAAGACCAGCGCTGCGGTACATTTCATCCTTTTGAAAGGTCGTTGTGCGAAGCATTTCAGTGAATGTAGGCAGGCATTTCAGCAGCGTATCATATGCATCAAAGAACGCTTCTTTGTCCTCCTGCATGTCCTTGTTATACGCCAGCGGCAACCCCTTCATCACCGTGAGAAGCGCCATGAGGTCTCCGTATACGCGTCCCGTTTTGCCGCGCGTGAGCTCACATGCGTCTGGATTTTTCTTTTGAGGCATGATGCTTGAGCCTGTCGCAAAACCATCATCCATCACAGCCGTGCTGAACTCGTTTGTGCTCCAAAGGATCAATTCTTCGCAAAAGCGGCTCAAATGCATCATGCAAATAGATGCAGCCGACAAGAACGATAGCAGAAAATCTCGATCGCTCACGCCATCAAGTGCATTATCCGTCACCTCTGCAAAGCCAAGCAGCTCCGCCACACGTTCGCGATTGAGCGGATAGGTTGTGCCCGCAAGCGCACCACTGCCAAGCGGCATTACATCCGCTTCAGCGCGTGCGTTTTCAAAATGCTTGATATCCCGCATGATCATCTGCGCATACGCCATCATATGAAATCCAAGTGTCACAGGCTGCGCCTTTTGAAGATGCGTATACCCTGGCATAATGGTCTCCAAATGCTCCTTTGACCGCTGAATCAGCAGCTCAAGAAGCGTCATCAAAAGCTCCGATACATGCTCGCATGCATCCCGAGCGTACATCCTGACATCAAGCGCCACCTGATCATTGCGGCTGCGCCCTGTATGCAGGCGCTTGCCTGCTTCCCCAATCCGCTCAGTGAGGAGCGCCTCCACAAACATATGTACATCCTCTGCGCCCATATCAATGGTCAGCTCACCCGCATGGTACTCGCTAAGGATCTGCTCCAGTCCCTTAGTAATCTGCTCAGCATCCTGCTTTGCAATAATACCCTGTTCTCCAAGCATCGTCGCATGCGCGATTGAACCCATCACGTCGCATTGGATTAATCGCTGATCAAAAGGAATGGAAGATTGAAAATCATCCAGTAGTGCATTGGTTGGTTTGGCAAAACGTCCTGCCCATAGCTTTGGCATATCGCTCATTCCCATCTACTCATTATCAGTAACTACGTTATTATAGCACAGCAGGAATTCATACGCAAAAGGAAAGCAGGAAAAGGATGCAGCGATTGAGTGAAAATATCAGTTTCTGCTAAATAATTATTTGGTTGCTGCCAATCAACTCGCTTTTTTGGTGCTTGCATTCCGCGTTTTTTGTTTGAGCAGTTCATCAATAGAATTGCTTTTTCACAATTCTCAAACAATTCACAAGCAATTCAAGAACATTTCTGCGCTATTCTCTATACATCAAATCCAAGAAATGAGGGGTTAGGTTATGAAAAAAAGTAGTTTTGTGGCAATGATCTTAGGAATGATTGGCGGGCTCTTTAGCGCGCTTGGCATGTGCATGTGTCTGCTCCCGCAGTGGAATGCCTTTAGACCAGGGGTTGTGCTGGGATGTGTTGGTGTGGTGATTTTACTGGCAACGGTAGTGGTATGGCGCAAGATGGAACGCAAAGATCCCATTCACTTATCAAGTAAAACATTTATCTCCATCATCCTTGGAGTCATTGGCATACTCGCACTAGGTGTTGGCATGTGCCTTGTAATGGTATGGGATAAGCTTGTTTTTGGAATCATCGTTGGTATCATCGGTATTGTTCTGCTCGTCTCACTGATTCCATTTATCAAAGGTCTGCAATAATTCAATAGGAGGTATGTTCATATGAATAAGTTTATGGAAACAAACAAAAAGATCGAAAAGGCCGTGGTTACGGGATATAAAGCCATAGAAAGCAGCGTCGTGTCAGGCTACAAAGCTGTAGAAGACACATTCACTGGCGGATACCAGAAAATCGAAGACAAATTTGTGAAAGCATTCATGACACCTGACGCAGAGTCAGATGACCCTAAGCAAACGTCTGAGGGTGAGGAACCCGCCACACCAGCCGATCCGCAAGAAAGGAACTAGCGCTATGAATACGACTATTATCGCAATCGCGGTTGCTATCATGATTGTTGTGGCCATCGCAATCTTCACCATTAAAAAGAGAAAAGACTGATCCATTTCATAAACACAATCAGGACCACCCGTGACAACGGGTGGTTTGCTCTAGCCCTATAAGGGCAGGATACTGGCAAGATCTAAAGACCTATTGAATAATTTGCCAACCGCATAGATTTTACTGGCTACCACTTAAGGGGTGATCATCTTTATGCCTTTGTATTCTTATCACCCGTAAACGGGTCTATATACTCTTTCATCCTCATTTGATCTCCTGCTACATCTTCTTGTAGTTGATTTCGGATATACGATGCTATT
>JAAYIN010000121.1 GCA_012523405.1 Clostridiales bacterium | reverse complement strand
TTACAAGGCTTGACAGCCCTTACCCTGACGCTGACGAAGGCTACGCACCACTACCCATGAGCGACCACGAAAAGGTTCGAGCGATGCTGAATGTATACCCGGCTAAGCCTGACAGCGGGCTATTAGAGGATGACGGCATGGGCAGTTGCCCCTTCGAAGATGATTCTTGCACAATATTCGTAAACGATTGGGAGGTATAAAATGAACGCAGGAGCGACTTACAGAGGTTGGACTTATGATGAAGCTGCTGAGCGCAAAGAAGACCTTGATGATGCGAAGACTCACTTAGAGAAAGCTATCCAATCGCTGAGTGATGCAGACTACCCATACGATAACCTACTGGATGAGATAGACTATATCAGAGACGTAATGACCAACATGGCTACTATTATGGCGGATTGCAAGAAAAAAGAAGATAAAGCCAACTACAGGCTGGGCGGTGACTTATGAAATATTTATGTGATGGTCGGTGGCTGACTGACGAGGAGTTTGCGGAGTGGATTGCAGACCGCAGTATATACGACCTTTCAGAAATGAGCTGCGAAAGTAGACTGCACACTTTACAAATGCTTGAGCTATGCAGGACACTTAAAGACAAGGCTGAAATACTATATATAAAAGTGAGGGAATCATGACAAAGGAATGCGTATTGAAGGCCATTAAAAGAACTGACAGGGAAGTGGAGTTAGCAATGGAGACCGTCAGGCTTTACTTGAAACAGGAGCTTGCAGACTGTGTGTATCAAAGAGAAATCGGCATGAACACAGACCGGGGATACGAACGTGGAATCAAGGTAGCGTATGAAGTGATTTCAGACTTTCAATGGGATGAGGAGAGATAACATGAAACATTTTGAAGAACTAAGTAAAATTAACGTCAATGACAAGGTAGAAAAAAAGAACGGTTTAACTTATCTCTCTTGGATGTATGCCTGGTCCGAGGTAAAGAAAGTATTTCCTGAAGCGAATTATAACATTATAAAGTTTGACGGTTTGCCTTATGTGTTTGATGAAAAGACCGGATACATGGTTTTCACAGACATGACCATTGAAGGCTTAACGCATGAGATGTGGTTGCCTGTCATGGATGGCGCAAACAAAGCTATGAAAAAAGAGCCGTATCAGTACAAAAGCAAATATGGCGAAAAAACTTGTGACGCTGCTGACATGTTTGACATCAACAAAACCATCATGCGGTGCTTGGTTAAAAACATGGCTATGTTCGGGCTTGGTGGCTACATTTTCGCAGGGGAGGATCTACCAGAGCAAGAACATGCAGAAGGTATCCCGGCAGACAAGGCACCCAAGCAGTCAATGTCAAAAACCCCACCTAAAATAAACGTAAAGACCACAACAAAAGAACGCATTGAAAACTTGTGCGAAACCCACAAGCTATCTATCAAAGACTTTGGTTTACTGCTCAAGGTGCTGCAAGACGAAGGCAAAGTTGCGAACAAACCGACCGCTGAAATGGACAGCGTTGAAGTGGACACCATGCTGAGAGAAATGGATGCGATTCGAGGGCAGACAAGTGTTAGGGCAAATTGATAATATCGGTTTAACATTGAAGGGTGAGTTGCAGCTTACGCTCACCCTTCCAAGACAGTTTGCGGAAGAGATGAGCAATCTGAAAGACGAGCCTGTGGATGTTGTAATCAAGAAGCGTAGGATCAAAAGATCACGTTCATCAAACGCATATGCGTGGGAACTTATCGGGAAGATAGCAGAAAAGCAAAAGTATCCAATGACTAAAGACGAGTGCTATCTCCTGATGCTACAACGATATGGACAAGGTGGGTTAGTGTCAGTACCAACAAAGAATTGGCCTATGGTAAAGCGAGAAATCGAGTATTACGAGGTGAAAGGAACAGGGGTTGCAAATAACGTTGGATTTACGCATGTATACATGTGGGTGGGATCAAGCAAGTATAACTCCTTAGAAATGAGCATACTCATAGACGGCATTGTAGCAGAAGCGCAAGAGTTAGAGATTGATACAGATACACCTGAACAAATCATGCAGCTTGATGAGAAGTACGCTAAACGATATGGGGTGGTAACGCATGAGTGAGAAAGAATGCTGGTTCTGCGGTTCACAGCAATGGGTAGAGATGCACCATATCTTCGGCGCAAGCAAGCGCAAGCAAAGCGACAAGTACAATTTAGTTGTTCCACTTTGCCATTACCACCATAACGAACCACCTGACGGAGTGCACCACAACCAAGAAAACAACCTGATATTAAAGCGATGGGCGCAAGAGCAGTTTGAAGAAACACACACAAGGCAAGAGTTCAGGGAAGTGTTTGGCAAAAACTATTTGGAGGATGACGATGAATAACACAATCAAACTGGTTCAGGACTGGGCGAAAGAGCGAGGCATTGACAAGGCAGACCCTTCGAAGCAACTGCTAAAACTGGGAGAGGAGTACGGCGAACTTATAGCAGACTTCATCAAGGGGCGCAACGAGAGCATGAGGCTTGAGATCGGTGACATGCTGGTGGTACTGACAATATTCTGCCAGCAGATGGGCGTTGACTTG
>JAAYIN010000120.1 GCA_012523405.1 Clostridiales bacterium | reverse complement strand
GTATCGATTGCAGTAAAGCCCGGCGAGATACACGCACTGCTAGGAGAAAACGGCGCTGGTAAGTCCACGCTGATGAATATTCTCTTTGGTATGCCCGTCATCCACTCCACAGGGGGCTATGAGGGCACGGTTTTTATCAACGGAGAAGAGACCCATATCCTCTCGCCCCACCATGCAATGGATCAGGGCATCGGTATGGTTCATCAGGAATTCATGCTCATTCCCGGATTTACCATTTCAGAAAATATCAAACTCAACCGCGAGATTGCAAAGCCTAATTGGATTAGCAAAATTTTCGGTAAAAACCTAGAAATGCTGGATATCGATTCCATGGCGAAGGACTCAAGGCGAGCCCTTGACAGCGTTGGCATTGATCTCCCTGAAACGACGAAAGTATCAGGCTTGCCTGTTGGCTATATGCAGTTTGTTGAAATTGCACGCGAAATTGACAAGGAAGGCGTAAAGGTCCTTGTTTTTGATGAGCCTACCGCTGTTCTCACAGAGAGCGAAGCGGATCAGCTGATCTCGGTGATGAAGGATATCGCATCCCGCGGGATTGCGATCATATTCATCACGCACCGCCTTGACGAGGTCATGAACGCGGCGGATCAAGTCACGATTCTGCGTGACGGCAAGCTGGCAGCTACCCGCGCTAAGTCGGAAACATCTGTTGTGGAGCTCGCGTCGCTGATGATCGGCCGCGGCAACGACGGCATGATGAAAATAGCATCGGACAACGACAAAATCAGCGACGAGATCGCGCTGTCCATTAAGGATCTTGAGGTTGATATGCCAGGCGAAAAGGTTCGCGGCATTGATCTTGAGGTACGCAAGGGCGAGATACTCGGCATCGGCGGATTGGCGGGTCAGGGCAAGGTCGGCGTGCCAAACGGCATCATGGGCCTGTTCCCCGCAAGCGGCGAAGTGTCGTTCTTTGGCGAGCCGCTCGAGCTGAACAATTCAAGAGCTGCGCTGAAGGCGGGGCTTGCGATGGTTAGCGAGGATCGCCGCGGCGTGGGTCTTTTGCTGGATCAGTCGATTGAGGACAATATCGTCTTTAGCGCGATGCAGATCAAGGATGATTTCCTGATGGGACCCAAGTTCGCACGCATCACAAGCTCTTCCAAGGTGCGCGAGTTTGCCAAGCAGATGATCGACGAACTTGATATTCGCTGCCAATCCCCCGCCCAGCACACAGGCACGCTGTCGGGCGGTAACCAGCAGAAGGTTTGCATCGCCCGTGCATTGGCACTAAAGCCTAAATTCCTTTTTGTTTCAGAGCCTACACGCGGTATTGATATCGGCGCAAAACAGCTCGTGCTGGAAACCCTTGTCAAGCTCAATCGTGAGCAGGGCATGACCATCGTCATGGTTTCCTCAGAGCTGATGGAACTGCGCTCGATTTGTGACCGCATCGCCATTGTTGCGGAAGGCAAGATCGCTAACATCCTCACCTCCGCTAGCTCGGACGCAAGCTTCGGTCTTGCCATGTCGGGTACAAAGGCGCATGAGGACGAGGCTATACAGGAAGGAGATGAGGATTCCAAATGAAAAAGTACACGTCAAAAATCATTGCGATCATCATCTTTGTCCTAGCCATTGCGTTGATAGGCACGGGTATCTACGGCTTCTCCACCCGCGATAACGAAGGCGTTGTATCCATGCTCACCGACATGCGCAGCTACGCGGTCATGCATAGCGCGGCCAATGGCATCATCGATGATATCGCGCTGCAAGCCAAAAAGGAAGCGCGTGCCTATGCTGATGAGAATGGTTATACCAGAAATCAGCGCAGCGCTTACGCAACCGAGCAAGAAGCGATTGCCCGCCAAGAGGCGCAGGCACGCTATCTGAACTTCGGCGCCGTGGACACGGCCGTGATCCGAGGCGATATCGCGTCTGTACGCGCCGCTATGGCGGACTACTACGACACTCAAACAGCTGAAAAGGCTGTATATGCAGAGAACTACGAAGGTCTGCTTGCGATGGTGGGCGGACTGACCGATGAACTCAATAGCATCATCACAGCGGAATATGCGGAAGCTGCACTCGCGGCGGAAGCAACCGAATCTGCTGTGACCTATCAATATGATATGGAAGCGATCTTGGCGGGCGGTCTCGCAAGCTTTAAGCCCAGCTACGATGCGCTTGATGAAAATGACCAAAAGGTTGTGGATAAGCTGCTTCAAAAGTCGGCTGACGAGGTGCTAACCAGCCTCACTGCAACCGCAGTAGCGGAGGAAGCCCCAAGCGAGGACGGCGAAATAATCGACGAAATCGTGACGGACTTTGCATTCTTTGAAGCGAGCAGCACGCTCAAGGCAAAGAAGGAAAGCATCGAACCTCTCTACGCTACCCTTTGGACAAACCTCATGGTTGTCATGCCTGACCTCACGCAGGATATGCAGGAGGACATGCGCAAGGACGTTGAGGCAACGATCTATCAGGAGGGCGACACCTTCGAGAAGGAAAGCACCCGCTATGAGATCGTTAAAAACGAGAGCGTATTCTCATCAGGCGACCGCCTGAAACTCACAATTGCAAGCAGCGGCGACAATATGATCGCTGTTGGCATCGGGCTTTTGGTCTTGGCATTCTGCATTTACTTTTATGCAAGGCTCGTCAAATCCCTAGGCATGCCCCGTCTTGTTATTTTGATGTTCCTCGTATTCCTATGTGTTGCCGCGAGCCTCTATGGCATCAACGTGCCCAGCATGCTCGGCAGCATCCTCAAGCGCACGGGTATGTACGGCGTGCTCGCGCTCGCTATGCTCCCCGGCATCCAATGCGGTATCAGCCTGAACATGGGCATGACCGTGGGTATCATCGCAGGCCTCATGAGCACCATGATCGCGATGGAATCCAACATGGTTGGCTGGAGCGCATTCGCCTTTGCTTCTGTCCTAGGCGTGATCTTCGCCGTTCCGATTGGCTGGCTCTACGGTAAGCTGCTCAAGCGCCTCAAGGGCAATGAAATGACCGTCAGCACCTACGTTGGCTTCTCGATCGTTTCGCTGTTTTGTATCGCATGGATGCTTCTCCCCTTCCGCAATCCTAAGCTCACATGGGCACTTGGACTCGGACTGCGCGTGATGCATAATATGGCGGATTCCTTTGGCGGCATCCTCGATAGCCTATGGGCATTTAAGATCGGCGGCGTCAATGTTCCAACGGGACTCCTGCTCTTCCTCCTGCTAAGCTGCTTTGCCATGTGGCTGTTCTCGCGCTCCAAGACGGGCGTTGCGATGATCGCTGCTGGTTCCAATCCACGCTTTGCAGAAGCAGCAGGTATCAACGTCAACAAGATGCGTACCTTGGGTACCGTCCTCTCCACCTGCATCGCAGCAGTGGGTATCATCGTTTACTCCCAGAGCTTCGGTTTCATGCAGCTATACAATGGACCAAAGCAGATGGGCTTTGTGGCGGCGAGCGCGATATTAATCGGCGGCGCTAGCGTGTCGCGCGCAAAGGTCTCTCATGTAATCCTAGGCACATTCCTGTTCCAAGGCGTTTTGGCCATGGGCATTCAGGTGGCCAATGCTGCGATTTCGGAGGGCGGCCTGTCGGAAGTCATGCGTATACTGATCTCCAATGGTATCATCCTCTACGCACTGACTCAGTCCGGAGGTGACAACAAATAATGGAACATACAATTACGAATTTAACCTTTGCCGAAAAGGCGAAAAAGAACTTCAAAGAATACATTGTTACCTACGTGTTCTTGGTACTGATCATTATCTTTGTCGCGTTCTCAGGTCAAAAGCTTGAAAGCGTATTCATGCAGCTGATGAGCCGCCTCGTGCGTAACCTGTTCATCGTGCTGGCGCTCATCATCCCGATTGTGTCGGGCATGGGTATTAACTTCGCGATCACCATCGGCGCGATGGCGGCGCAGGTTTCGCTCCTGCTCGTAATCAACTGGGAGCTCAAGGGCATCATCGGTCTGCTGGTTGCGGCTGCAATGACCGTTCCGCTGGGAGCGCTCTTCGGCTTTTTGATCGGTTCTCTCCTCAACAAAATGAAGGGTCAGGAAACCATCGGCTCCATGATCCTTGGTTACTTCGCAAACGGTGCGTATCAGCTGCTGTTCCTGTTCGTATTTGGCAAGCTGATCCCGCTGAGCGATAAGGTCACCATCGTTGGTGCAACAGGCGTTGCAAACACGCTGAACCTGATAGGCGATGTGGGATTGCAAGGTGTGCTGGATAACCTGATCAAAATTTCCTTCACACAGGCACTCTATGGCGTTACCGCGATTATGGCAGTGAGTGCAATCGTACTCTTCGCATGTAAGAAGCTGAGCAAAAAACGCTTTATTACGTACATCGTCAGCTCTGTGCTAGTAGCTGGTATCTATACCATTCCTGCTGTGAAAGGATGCTTCTGGCTGGTGTCCGTGCCTGTCGTTACCTTCCTCATCATCGGCGCTCTGTGCGTGTTTAACATCGTGATCATGCGCACACGCCTTGGTCAGAAGTTCCGTGCAGTCGGTCAAAACCGCGTGGTTGCCAATGCATCGGGTATCAACGTCGACCGCGTTCGCATCACCGCGATCATCCTCTCCACGGTGCTTGCAGGCTGGGGTCAGCTCATCTTCCTGCAAAACCTTGGCACGCTGCAAACCTACGCGGCGCATGAGATGGTTGGTCTGTACGCTGGTGCTGCTATTCTGGTCGGCGGCGCGTCCATTGACCGCGCAACCAACAGTCAGGCATTCATCGGCTGCTTGCTGTTCCATACGCTCTTCGTTGTCGCGCAGGACTTTGGCAGCAATATCTTCGGCGATCCCAACATCGGCGAGTTCTTCCGCGTGTTCCTATGCTACGGCGTTATCGCTCTGGCACTTGTGATGTACGCATTCCGCTCGGCTAACGAGAAAAAGAACCCCGCCAATGGCGTTCGCCCCACCGCTAAGGCAGCAAAATAATCAAGTTTTCCATCGCCCGCTCAGCAATCGCTGGGCGGGCGTTTTTGTGCGCGCAGATATGCGTCGCTTCTTCCCAAATCCATGCGCGATGTGTTACAATACAGGTAAGCCTGCAACCAATACAGGTAAGCCTGCATTGGTTGCAGGGCTAGTAATGCACCCCAAAGGAGATATGTCATGGCATTTGCCCATTTACATTTACATAGCGAATACAGTCTGCTTGATGGCGCGAACCGCATCAAGCCGCTGGTCAAGCGGCTCGGTGAGCTTGGCTTTACCCATGCGGCGATCACCGACCATGGCGTGATGTATGGCGTGATTGAGTTTTATAGCGCATGCAAAGCGGCGGGCATCACGCCCATAATCGGCTGTGAGGTCTATATCTGCCAAGATCGCTTTGAAAAGCATGGCGCGGCGCGTGAATACAGCCATATGATATTGCTTTGCGAGAACAACACAGGCTATCAAAACCTGATCAAGCTCGTGAGCGCAGGCTTTACAGAGGGCTACTACTACAAACCCCGCATCGATTACAAGCTCCTCAAAGAGCATACGGAGGGGCTTATTTGCCTGTCCGCATGCATCAGCGGTGACCTGCCAAAGCTGCTGCTTCAAGGCAGATATGAGGAAGCGAAGACCTACGCCCTAGGGATGCAGGAGATGTTTGGCAAGGGCAATTACTATATCGAAATCATGGATCACGGCATTGAAGAGGAAAAAATGGCACTTCCCCGCTTGATCAATCTCGCACGCGAGACGGGCATACCGCTGGCAGCAACCAACGACTGCCACTACCTTCGCAGGGAGGATGCGGCGGCGCAGGAAGTGCTCATGTGCATTCAGACAGGCAAGACATTGCAGGATGAATCCCGCATGCGCATGACGACCGACCAGCTGTATATCAAGAGCGAAATGGAGATGCACCAGCTTTTCCCCCAGTACCCCGAGGCGATTGAAAACACGGACAAAATTGCCAAGCGCTGCGACGTGACGTTCACATTCGGGCATTTGCACCTCCCCCATTTCCCCATTGAAACGGGCGAAACCCCAAGCGACATGCTCACGCGCCTGTGCATGGAGGGGCTTGAAGAGCGCTATCCAAACGAATATCAGGACGAGCAAAGCGAGCCGCGCACACGCCTTGATTACGAGCTGTCCATGATCTGTCAAATGGGCTATGTGGACTATTTCCTGATCGTGTGGGATTTCATCAAGTACGCCAAGGAAAACGGCATCATGGTCGGTCCGGGACGCGGCAGCGGCGCAGGCAGCATCGTTGCCTACACCCTTTCCATCACCATGCTTGACCCCCTCAAGTATCAGCTGATCTTCGAACGCTTCCTCAACCCTGAGCGCATGAGCATGCCCGATCTGGATATCGACTTTTGCTATGAGCGCAGGCAAGAGGTGATCGACTATGTCACCAGAAAATACGGCTCGGATCACGTAGCGCAGATCATTACCTTCGGTACGATGAAGGCAAAGGCGGTCGTGCGCGATGTTGGCCGAGCGCTTGGTATGAGCTATGCGTCGGTTGATCAGGTGGCGAAGGCGATTCCCTTTGCGCTTGACATGACCCTTGAAAAAGCACTCGACCTGAGCCCGCAGCTCAAAAACCTTGTGGAATCCGATCCGCAGGTCAGGTCGCTATACGAAACCTCACTCAAGCTGGAAGGCATGCCGCGTCACGCCAGCACCCATGCCGCAGGCGTGCTGATCACAGCCGAGCCTGTGACCCAGTACGTGCCCCTCCAACTCAACGACGAGGTGGTCACGACCCAGTTTCCCATGGGCACGCTTGAGCAGCTCGGTCTGCTGAAGATGGACTTTTTAGGTCTTCGCACGCTTACGGTCATCCGCGACACCGTTGATCTCCTCAAGCATGAGGGCATTACCATAAACCCCGACACCCTCCCGCTGGATGACACAAACGTCTACAAGATGATTGCGTCAGGCGATACGGACGGCGTGTTCCAGCTGGAATCAGGCGGCATGCGGATGTTCCTGCAAAACATGAAACCGGAGTGCTTTGAGGACATCATCGCTGCGATTTCGCTATATCGCCCGGGTCCGATGGACTCCATCCCGCGCTATATCACAGGAAAGCATGATCCTTCCACCGTCGTCTATCAAACCCCGCTTCTCAAGCCCATTCTGGACGTAACCTACGGCTGCATGGTATATCAGGAGCAGGTCATGCAGATCGTGCGCGATTTGGCGGGCTACAGCCTTGGGCGTAGTGACCTGATGCGCCGTGCGATGTCAAAGAAGAAAAAGGACGTCATGGCGCAGGAACGAGAGTATTTCATCAACGGCATGCTGGACGAAAATGGAAATGTGCTCATTGACGGCGCGATTCGCCGCGGTGTATCCAAAGACGCGGCAGAGCATATCTTTGACGAGATGTCAGCCTTTGCCAGCTATGCCTTCAACAAGAGCCACGCAGCTGCCTACGCGCTTGTCGCCGTGCAGACGGGTTGGCTCAAGGTGCATTATCCCGTGCAGTTCATGGCGGCGACCATGAATAGCTTCCTTGACAGCTCGCCCAAGATCGCGGACTATATTCAGTATTGCCGCAGAAACGATATCCCCGTGCTGCCCCCCGATGTCAACAGCAGCGTTTGGCGCTTTAGCGTAGACAAGGATGAAAGCGGTAAGCTGGGCATTCGATTTGGACTTGGTGCGGTGAAAAACGTCGGTCACGGCGCAGTTGATCTGATTGAGCAACGCCGAAAGGAAGGACGATACAAGGATATCTCCGACTTTGTGGAGCGCTCAAGCGGCGATGCGCTCAACAAGCGCACCGTGGAAAGCCTGATCAAGGCGGGTGCGTTTGACGGCTTGGGGCATAACCGCGCGCAGCTCATGAGCGTTTATGAACAGCTGATGGACGATACCACCCAAAAGCGCAAGGTGAATATCGTAGGTCAGGTATCGCTCTTTGACCTTGCCTTTGGTACAGGCGAGCAAAGCGCACCGCTTTTCTCCATCCCCGATATGCTCGAGCATCCCCAAAAGGCGCTGCTGAGCATGGAGCGAGAAATGACGGGCGTGTATATCACAGGGCATCCGCTGGATGAGGTGGCGAATCTTTTGCACTCAGGCTTTACCACGGTTTCGGAAATGCTGGAGATGGCGGAGGGCGAGGATCGCGGCGCAGAATATGACGGCGTGCAGGTCAGCATGGCGGGCATATTGACCGCTTGCAAGGGCAAGATCACCAAAAAAGGCGCGATGATGGGCTTTTTCACGCTTGAGGACTTGACCGGACAGATTGAAGGACTGGTCTTTCCCAAGGTTTATGAGAAGTACGTGCCGCTGCTGATGGTGGACAACCTCGTGATCATCGACGGCAAGCTCAGCTTCAGGGAGGACGAAGAGCCTAAGCTATTGGTGGATTCAGTGCGCCTGCTCAACGAGCAGAATGTCCGCTTGCGCCCGCGCACCCCCTATATGCGGGGACGGTCGCCCCTGCCTGATGTGCAGCCCTCCTATATCCCTGCAAAGGCGGTCAGCCAAGCGCCCGAGTACTTTGCCTTGGCACCGCCCAAACCCGCTTTTTCGCCAGCGAAGACGCATCTCACCGATGCACAGCTCGCTAAACAGGCAGCAAAGAAGCTCTACCTCCTCGTCCCCACCAGAAGCGAGATGGAGGAAGTGAAATCCCTTGCTATGCAGTACAGCGGCGATATTCCCATCACCGTGAAGCTCAAAGATGAGGGCATTGCCCTGCTGATGAGCAAAGAATTCTGGTGCGATGCTTCGGACGAATTAATTCGCGTATGCAAAGACAAATATGGCGAGCAAAGTGTCGTTCTTCGCTAAAGTGTCGACAAATCTTTTCGATTTATTCACATAACCACCATATTTGAGTGGTATGATCAGAGTGTCAAAGGAGATATGCAGTAGAAGTTACCCCCTCCACTGTATATGCCTTGACCTCCGTTCTATGATCGGGTCGGAGGAAGCTTGATCATAGTCTCCAATCCTTTTTCCCTTGCCCTGAGGTGAACAGTTGTGGTGAGCTGTTCGCCTCCTTTTTTTGCGCTCAAAGGTGCTGCATGTTGATATGCAGCACCTTTTTTGTCTATAATAAACGAGTGAAGCACCTGCAAAACATGTTTGACATGGTGATTTGCCTTGATGTCAAAGGGTTTTGATAGCGAAATTTTCAAAGTTGTAATAGAGTGAAAGGCACTGTAAAGTAAAGATGAAAGGAAAAGCTGAAGAAAACATAGCAATGCTTCAAGCAACGAGCGGAAACTCCCTTTTTTGATTTTTGGTAAGATTGAGACC
>JAAYIN010000119.1 GCA_012523405.1 Clostridiales bacterium | reverse complement strand
GCTCTCCCGCAGATACTCGAAATATCTGCACCGCCGGGCATGGGAGCAGGAAACGGAGCATTTGCCCCCGGAAACGCACACACCGCGCTTCATGTGGGGCGTGAGGGTGTCAGCCCCGGTCAAATCAAAGGGCGCACACGGCCCGATGTACGGGGCAAGGAGCGCCCTCGTCCGCTCGTCAGCGCTCTCATAATATCGCCCCAGCCGCTTTTCGCAGATGAAATGCTCCTTCCCCTTGCGCACCACGGCGGTCAGCGGGGTGCGGATAATGCCATGCTGCTGGAGAATCATCGACAGTTCAGGGATATAGTCGGTCACGATGGCGTTTTGAAGTGCGATGCTGGAGGTGGAGATGATAATCGGCATATGCGCAGACTCCGCCCAGCTTTGGCGCGAATAGTGGCCGCGCAGCCAAAAGTCGTTTAGCCGACCACGTTTGGCGAGCAGTGCGGCGACGAGGTAGGCGTGGGTCTTGCCGGTGCCGACCTCAGATTCGGCAAGGGAAATACCCCTGCGCCCGATGACGTCAAGAATATGCTCCGCCAGCTCTAACTGCTTCTCCCGCAGGGTGTAGCCGTGCAGGGGCAGAATATCCGTGAAGATGCGCCGTGCGGTTTCGGTCAGGCGGGCGCTGTCCGGCCGGTCGCCGGGATTTTTGTCGATGGTAAACCGGCTGTCTCCCCGGATGGGTAGTGTGCTGATCCTGGCCGCCATGCCAATGAAAGCATCCTCGCACAAGCGCAGCTTGCGGCGGCTGAGGATTTCAGTTTTTTCGGTGGACAGGTTGACGGCGGTATAGACATATGCTCCGCCGTCCATCCGGCGCTCCATCAGGGCGCAGCCGTAAGCGGAGAAAAGGAACTTGCCGTGCTTGCTTGCGCCGCGCGGAATTTCTGCCGGCTGTGTATATATGATTTCACTTGCGTGAAGATTATCCGTTTCTATAGTCATTTTCTAACCCCCTCAGTAGCAAGCGGCTCGATGCCGCGGACAGGCTGTGTCGCCTGTCCGCGGATTCCAACCGCCTGCCGTAAACTATACCGTTACGGTACGCGGATTGATGTTGATAAAAATTGTGACACCGCCGAGCCATGGCCAAAGCCACGCATGAAATCCGGCCGCATTCTTTTTCAAACGCGGCGGGCATTCCCCCGCTTCCCCTTCATCGCGGGCCCTTTACCAGACAGGTTCAGGGAAGTACCATAATCCGCAGGCGCCTTATGTCTGCCGGACCTCCGCTCCTGAACCCAGCCGCCTGTAAAGGGCGGCTGGGAAGAACGAAAGCGCGGGCGCTCCCGTGCCAGCGGATGACTCCACTGTACGATCCTCGCGCACGGCGCCGGGCGGTTTCGTACCCGGTTGTGCCTTGCTTATGACCGGGGCGAACGCCCAAGTGTTTGCCAAGGAGCGGGAGAAGATTTTATCCCTCTCATAGGGGGTCACGCTGATGTGGGATTTTGAGCGAGTTATTTTTTCAAAAGTTGATATAATTTTTTGAGAATCCTGTTTTTGCGGTCGTTGACGGTCTTCTGCGGGATGCCGCTTCGTTCGGAATAGGCCCGCTCGGTCAGCCCCTCGAAGAAAAGGGCTTCGATAAGGGTGCGCTCCTCAACCGCAAGGGATGAAAGGCTCTGATGAAGCGCCGTGGTTTCAAGCCGGTCAAGCACAGTCGTCTCCGGCGAGGGAGTAGACGAGGGGTAATCCCATTCCTCGCCCATAAGCTTGTCCAGCGAAATTTCGCGCTCCGGCAGCATGCTGGGTTGTCCGGTTTGATCTAAAACCGCCTTGCCGTCCGCGCCTTGGAGTACGCGGTCACGCTTCAAATCAAGCGCCATGTACTCCAGTTGTCGCTCCGACTGTGCGTAGACGGTATAGACCTCTTTGCTGACAAGCACATACATGTCCTCAGCTTTGATGAGATAGGTGAAGCTGCCATCAGGGTTCTTGATTTTGCGGTAGCTGCGTGTTTTTCTCCAGTTTTGCATGAAAAACTCTCCTTTCGGCGTTGACCGAAACGGAGAGTTCACATGGTAAGCCAGACCACAGAAAATGAGGATACAGCCCAAGTGGATTTCTCCATTTCGGACTGCAGCTATCACTTTCCGGTGGTCGGCCGCAGATTATTTACTTGTTGTCATATAGCACCGGAAAACACCCTGCGCAGGCGGCTGCTATATGCGTCAAGGAACGGCTTGTCCCTTACAGCTATCATTTTAGCGGCAACCCTTCGCCCTTACACGGACATGGCATGTCCGGCAATCAGGCCATAAAACGCAAAAACTCCCCGATGAAAAGCCATTCAAGGCTCCTTATCAGGGAGGAATCATGGGGATTATTATATTAGAATAAAAAAGACCCGGACACTTCATGTCCGGGCCGGCAAAAATATTTTATTGTTCTCTGGTCAGAGCTTCGAATCCAAATCGGTGAAGCATCTCATTGCACTCATAAATTGGCCGGGTGTAGAATGAGGTGAGGATAAATTGATAGGCAACATGCTTTTCGCTCATGCCAAGAGAACATCCTGACCGGCTGATTAACGCATGGCTTATCATGGGCGGCAGCTGCAGGGCGACGCAAATCGCAACGATTGATTCAATTGTGGTTTCGTATGCCTCATCATTTCGCATTCGTTGTATCGTCTTCGGCGCAAGACAGCAGTCACTGGCAAGAGCCTCTACCGTTTTACCCTTCCAAGTCATAAGGGATGTGAGCGCCCCTGAAAAGCCACCGGGCATTTTTTGCAGCACCTCAGCCACTTCTTTGGTGTAATCGCAAATGGCTTTTGACCTGGCGTCAACATCATTGCTGATTTTGGAATCGCTAAAGCATGCCTCAAACACGATATCGGAGGTTGCATCACGATAGAGAACACACTCCTTGTAAAATTGCTGCCCGTATTTATTCGCTGACTTTGGGATCGACAGGTTAAACAAAAGGCAACATTCATCAATATGATGCCGGGCATATTGGGTTAGGCAAAGATCGTCGGCATCATCTGCCGTGATATACTTCGGATTATTAATGCAGATATGGGAATCAACAAATAAATACCGTCCGCTTTGCACTTTTTCACGCAAGGCGGGACTCATGAAACTTTCCACAATGGCATCGCGCTCACTGATTGAAAAGGTCTGGTTTCGCTCCAACTCTCCTTTTTTGAAGGTATGCGGCTTGACATATCGGCCGTCAATATATGTAAAGGTTCCGATGGCCTCCTCATATCCGAGGTCGACCATGCGAATCTTGGCAGCCATTCTTGAAACTCCGAAAAAAAGCGCCATTTCATCGATGACAGGTTCCATGATATCAATCAGCGCAGATCCGGGGTAGCGCCGCATATATTCCCCGATTAGTTCCGCAGCTTTCACCTTAGCCTGTGTGAATGGCATTTGAATTCGAGGCGTCAGCGCATTGGCTTGCCATTCCATCCAATCTGTCGGAGTCCAAACCTTGGCATCCTTTACGCCGCCAACAACCAGACATTTGATTTGAGTGGCATTTTCGTTGTATAGCCGCTCCAGTTCAAAGGCTTTTCTATGCTTGTCCCAATGCACACATTCATGGATAATGGTATTGTTCACCGAGCCGAGATTTCGTAGAAAGTACGCATCGGGATCAACGAAGATCGTCCCCCTCGCCACTGAGATGGTCTTGCAGGAACCGCTTTTTTTATCGTAATATGCGGCTTCACATTCCGCAAAAAATATCTGCCCAAAGGTAGAAAAATCTGGAGTAATATGTTTCAACTGAAAAGAAATCCCCATGCGCTGGGTAAGCACAAGGGGATCAATCGGTATCGGGGCATAAAGAGCCTCGGGATAGTAAAGCTCAAGAAAACTACGAGCAACCGTCTCCAACTGCTCTTTCTTGATTATTGGTACAAGGCTGTCTGACAGGGGGTTCTCCTGCTGATTGCGAACATTGTATTCCTCAATGTGGGAAATTGTAAAATCGTCGAGGTTGCGCGAAAGGTCGCCGGAACAGGAGAGTTTGAACCATTCCCGTTTTTCATCAAAACGGTCTGTATGCCTATCTGCCTCGGAAATCTCGAATTCCGCTTCCAGCAGAATATCAAACGCGATTTTCATGCCGGGCAGATTATCCACGTAAGCATGCTTAACGTTAATGTCGGAAAGCTCCGCATTGTCGACAGTACGCACGGACCGTGAGGCAACATTCAGATTTCCGCAGTTATCCCGCAAAAAATCCGAAACTGCTGAAAACAGCTCGTTATAAAAGCGATTCGCTATATATTCCTTAAACGAACGGTGCTGTGCCATAGCTATCCCTCCGTACCGTCAACGCATCGTGTAGTGTCCCTCTTTCTTTCAATTGCAGAGTTGTGTTTGAGTTTAAGAAGATTATACCATTTGCACTGTGTAAAATCAATACATTTCAACTCAAAATCGAGCGAACGCAATAATTATACTTGTGACCTTATGGTTGTATATGGTATACTCATCTTTAGTGAAGATGCCATCCGAAAGAGGTGACCACATTGATTATCAGCTATAAAAAGTTGTGGAAACTGTTGATTGACAGGGATATGAAGAAAAAGGATTTGCAGAAATTGGCTGGCATCAGCTCAGCCTCCATTACAAAGCTCGGAAAAAATGAAAATGTGAACACAGACATACTCCAAAAGATATGCTCGGCGCTGGAATGCGATATTAGCGATATTATGGAGATGGTTCCAGACAAACAGGGGTCGTGAAATTAACGATACCAATCAAATGGTTTGGAGGACAGTACAATGAACGGAAAGCAACAAGCAATTGATAAAATAACTGATTTTATGAAGTCAGATAGAACCGGTATGCTAATAACCGGAACACATCAATACAAAAAGCACTATATGGTCATGGCGCTGATTAACAAGCATTATAAGAACGCCAAGGTTTTATATCGCATAAACGGAATGGCCAATATTGATGACCGCAACTTTTCGCCGTTATCAAAAAGGCCAAAGGCTGGGGAGGTTGTAAGGTTAGAGAACAATTACTATGTATTTGATGCGTTTACATCTCGCGCAACATGGAGCAAAACCATGCATCATGATTACGATTTTGCTATCGTATATCCCATTGACGCGATATGCAGAAAGGGTAACATTGAGCCAATTCAAGAACTGCTCCAGTATCGTAAGGTTGGGAAGCTGTTTCTGTGTTCATGGACAGATCACGATGATTACGATTACACGATGTTCTCCAGCTTTTTCACGGATCATGTTATATATGATGCCGAGGAAGAAGATGTTCACTATCACAACAGAGTGCTTGGATTAGAATAGGGGAATCTATATGGACAAATTTAATGGGCAGAGCATGGATATCGAGCAGGCGGAGCGGGACAAGCTCCAAGCCCTCTTCCCCCAGTGTTTCAGCGAGGGGAAGTTGGATATTGACAAGCTCTTAAACCTGTGCGGCGAGTACATCGACAACGATTTTGAAAAATACAAGTTTGAGTGGTCGGGCAAGGCAGAATGTTATCGTATTGCGGGCAAACGCTCCACCGGAACGCTGCGCCCCAGTAGGGACGAGAGCGTAAACTGGGATGCCACTCGTAATTTATACATAGAGGGCGATAATCTTGAGGTTTTGAAGTTGCTTCAGACCGCCTATTTCCGCAAGGTGAAGATGATTTATATCGACCCGCCTTATAATACCGGCAACGATTTTGTGTACGCCGACGACTTTCGCGACCCTATCTCCCGTTACAAAGAAGTCACACAACAGACTACAAAATCCAACCCCGAAACCATGGGGCGCTACCACACCAACTGGCTGAACATGATGTTCCCCCGGCTGCGGCTGGCGGCGAATTTACTTCGGGATGATGGCGTAATCTTTATCAGCATTGATGACAACGAGGTGCATAATCTTCGCAAACTGTGCGATGAGGTTTTTGGAGAGGAGAATTTTGTTGATACTATTTCTTGGTTCAAAAAAGCTTCTCCATCGAATGATGCGCAATATTTTAGCAATGATGTTGAGTATATTTTGGTGTATGCAAAAACAAAATCAACGTGGCAACCAAACCGTTTGCCTCTAACTGAAAAGCAAATGGAATATTATCAAAATCCTGATAATGATCCTCGTGGTGGCTGGAATTCGGCAACGTATACTTGCAATAAAAGCAGAAGTGAGCGTCCGAATTTGTATTATCCTATTATGAACCCTTTCACTGGGCAGGAGGTTTGGCCGAAAGAAACAGCAGTGTGGAAATATTCAAAAGAACAGTGTGATGAGCATATAAAGGACAAATTGCTGTTTTGGGGCGTTGAAGGCACTGCTAATTTTCCGAGATTCAAGAAACTTTTAACTGGTCACCAAGGAGTGGTAAATCGAACACTCTGGCATTATGATGATGTAAGTCATACTCAAGGTGCTTCAGAGGAATTGAAGCAGTATGGGATAGTGGGTTTTGCAACCCCAAAGCCTACTCGCCTTATCAAGAAGATGCTTCAAATAGCTACAGACCCCAACGATAACGACATCATTCTCGACTTCTTCTCTGGCTCCGCCACCACCGCCCACGCTGTCATGCAGCTTAACGCCGAGGACGGCGGTAACCGGCGGTACATCATGGTGCAACTCCCCGAAATCTGCGATGAAAACTCCGAGGCCTACAAAGCGGGGTACAAAAATATCTGCGAAATCGGCAAAGAACGCATCCGCCGCGCTGGGGCGAAGATTCTGGAATCGAGCGGCCAGGTTAAACTGGGTGACGAGGACAACCCCCCGCTGGACGTGGGCTTCCGCTGCTTCAAGCTGGACTCCTCCAACCTTGTGGCTTGGGATGCAACGCCAATATCAGACGGCGGCCTGCAAACCCTGTGGGATCGCTTCGACGCACTCTCAAATACGCTCAAGGCCGGACGTTCGGATATGGATATCGTCTTTGAGGTCATGCTGAAAATGGGCGTGCCGCTGGACTTCCCTGTGCTCCCCATCACTGTGGGCGACAAAAAGGCCTACTCTATCGGCGAGGGCTGCATGATACTGGTCTGCCTGGACAGCGGCCTCACGCCGGAGGATATCGAAGCCATGTGCGACCTTGCCCCCGCTAAGATCATCGCCGCCGAGGAAGGTTTTACGGATGACACCGCACTGTCAAACGCCCACTATATCCTGAAGGATCGGGATATTGAGATGAAGTTGCTGTAAGGGGGACTGTAGAAATGGCCGATTATTTTGATACATATAAAAAAAGGATGGAGGCGTCACGCCCCCCATTTGAAAGAATGGTCGATGAGGATATTCAAAAATGTGATACTTACCTCGCCGGGGATAGAAATGAACAGGAAGGACAAGCTCTCCATCTTGAGTTGATTACTAAATATCCCGCCTACATAACAAATTTTGGAGAATCTCTATACAACTACAACAAAGATTACGGTTTTGTAATGCAGGAATATTTTGGTGGTGACTCTTTGATGAGCAATTTGATTGTGATAAAAAATAAGCTTATTGCTTTCAAAAGTTTTGGATACAAAAACGGCAACTCCAAATCCAGGGGTGGAAATATAAATATTGAAAACACGCTAACGGCAACGCAAACACAAACAATCGCCATCACTTTTGAAGAAGTAAAACGACAAATCGAAGAAATGTCCGCCTTGTCTGATTCCGAAACCCAAGAGACGTTGGATAAAATCGACGAACTTAAAGTTATAGTTGAGGCAAAGGAGTCTTCAAAAACAAAATGGCAAAAAGTTAAGCCTATTCTCGCATGGATAGCTGACAAGAGTGTTGATGTTGGAATTGCGCTCTTGCCGCTTGTACTTAAGATTGGTGCGTAAAGGACGGTGGCCGCATGAAACTAAAATTCAAAACCCAACAATTTCAAACCGATGCGGTGAACGCCGTCTGCGATCTATTCGCTGGGCAGGAGAAATCCCGCGCCACCTTCTCCATCGTAGAGGATGCACAGCTTAGCATGATGCAAAACGAGCTTGGTGTGGGCAATGCCCTGCTCATCGACGACGATACCATGCTGAAAAATATGCAAGCCATCCAGCGACGGAACCATCTGCAGCTCACAAAAGGAGATTGGAAGGGGGGCTTTTCTTTTCCGATTTCGTTTCCCATGTCAATCCCTGCACGGCAGGCGCCACAATTCTGCGTGGAGATGGAAACCGGCACCGGGAAAACCTATGTCTACACCAAATCCATCTTTGAGATGAACCGGCGCTATGGCTTCACCAAGTTTATCATCGTGGTGCCCAGCGTCGCCATCAGGGAGGGCGTGTACAAATCCCTCCAAATTACTGCCGAGCACTTTGGGGCGCACTATGACAATGTCCCCTGCCGCTATTTCATCTACGATTCGAAAAAAATCAGCGATGTGCGGCAGTTTGCCACTTCCGGCAATATTGAGATCATGATTATCAACATCGACGCTTTCAAAAAGGCTGAAAACATCATCAATCAGGCGCAGGACAAGCTAAACGGCGAAACCGCCATGCGCTACATACAGGATACGAACCCCATCGTCATCATTGACGAGCCGCAAAGCGTGGACAACACGCCCAAGTCCAAGGAAGCCATTGCTTCGCTGAACCCGCTGTGCGTGCTGCGCTACAGCGCCACACACCGGGAGAAAATCAACCTGCTCTATCGCCTGACTCCGGTGGACGCCTATCAGATGGGGCTGGTCAAGCAGATCTGCGTTTCCAGCAACTCTATAACCAACGCTTTCAATAAACCGTACATCATGCTGAAATCAGTCTCCAATGAAAAAGGCTTTCGCGCCAAGCTGGAAATTGACGCACAGGCGAAGAATGGCACGGTCAGCCGTAAAACCGTCACCGCCAAGCCCGGTGATGACCTATTTATATTGTCCGGACGGCGTGAACTGTATGATGGCTATGCGCTTGCGGGGATTGACTGCACCCCCGGCGGCGAAGGCGTGGAGTTCGCTAATACGGAAAGCGTGATGCTGGGCAAGGCTATTGGTGGCGTGGATGAGAATATCCTCAAGCGCGCCCAAATCCGCCGCACCATCGAAGCGCACTTTGACAAGGAGCTCCGCTATCTGGAAAAGGGCATCAAGGTGCTCTCCCTGTTTTTCATTGACGAGGTTGCCAAGTACCGTACCATCGATGGTGCGCCCGGCATTTACGCCGAGATGTTCGAGGAATGCTACCTTGAACTGCTGGAGAAGCCTAAATATTCCAAATTAAAGCGGCGTTTTACAGTGGATGTGAATAGCGCCCATAATGGCTATTTCTCTCAGGACAAAAAGGGCGTGTACAAGAACACCCGCGGCGACACCCAGGCCGACGATGATACCTACAACACCATTATGCGGGATAAAGAATGGCTGCTGTCATTTGAGTGCCCACTCCGCTTCATATTTTCCCATTCCGCGCTGAAAGAGGGTTGGGATAACCCTAATGTGTTCCAAGTCTGCACGCTGATCGAGCAGAAGTCTGCCTTCACCTGTCGCCAGAAAATTGGGCGTGGGCTGCGTCTGTGCGTGGATCAGCAGGGCAACCGTATTGAAGATCGGGATGTAAATATCCTTCATGTTATGGCAAACGAGAGCTTCGCTGAATTTGCCGACACCCTCCAGCGCGAGATTGAGCAAGAAACCGGCGTGAAGTTCGGCGTGCTTCAGCTCAGCCTGTTTGTGGGTCAAACTTACACCGAGGAAATCGTCCAGCAGAAAAGTGTGAATGAAAGCGACGCGGAGATGCTCATAGGCTACATGAAAAATCATGGCTATGTGGAAGATGACGGCAGACCGACAGAGCTTGCCCGCGCCGCCGTGGTGGAGCATACCGCCGAGCTGCCGCCCCAAATGGAGGAGATCAAGGATCGTGTGGCGCAAGCCATTGAGCAGAACATGCCGGTGAAGCCTGAGGCGTTGGTGGGCGCTCCTTACACAGAGCGAATCACTGTAGAAAAAGCTATTTCCTATGAGGATGCCGCCACTTTGATGACCCAGCTGGAAGATAAGAAGCTCATAACCAAGGATGGTAAAATCAAGGATACCATGAAAGCACAGCTTGCCGCCGGTACGCTGGATTTGGGTGAGCGGTTCAGCCAAGCGGCACAAAAGGCCATTTTCCGCGCCATCCAAAAGGCCGACACAAGGCCGCCAATCCGCGACGCTTCCCGCGAGGTGACTGTGCGCCGCAAGGAGCGCGTACTGCTGTCGCCTCAATTCGCGGCACTGTGGGATAAAATCAAACAGAAAACCACCTATCGGGTGCAGATCGATCAAGAAACCCTGGTGGCCAGCAGCGTGGCCGACTTGCAGGGCATGCCGCCGATCCCCAAGGCTCGGTTGGTATCACAAACTGCCGATATAGGCATTCAGACCGCTGGTGTATCCCATGCCCCGCGGGAGTTGCGCACCACCGATTTGCAGGACAGCTACGACACTTTGCCGGATATTTTGCGTGTAATCACCACCGAAACCCAGCTCAAGCGCTCCACCGTAGGGCGCATCATTAAAGAAAGTGGGCGCGGACGCGATTTCTTGAATAACCCCCAGGCGTTCACTGGAAAGGCGCTGGAGATCATCACCCGCAATCGGCACAATCTCGCTATTGACGGCATCCGCTATGTGAAGTTAGCCGGCGAAGAATACTATGTGCAGGAAATTTTCGATAGCGCCGAATTAATCGCCAATCTGGATCGCAATGCTGTCCCAGTGGATAACAGCGTATATGACCATGTGATCTTCGACAGCCAAGTGGAAAGCCGCTTTGCTGAAAGTTTGGACAACGACCCGGATGTGAAGATGTTCTTCAAAATACCAAGCCGATTTAAGATTGAAACACCCATCGGCACCTATAACCCGGACTGGGCAGTGTATTTGGAAAAGAACGGTGAGCATAAGTTGTACTTCGTGCTGGAAACCAAGGGAACCACCGACCTGTATGGTCTGAGCACGCCGGAACGACAGAAGATCCGCTGTGGCAAGGCGCATTTTGATGCGCTTAACAATGGCGTTGTGTTTAGCGAGCTTCCGGTGAAGGACTGGAAATCGTTTAAGGTGAATTTGTAGGAGGGTGGCATCATGGCTGCACGAGGAAAAAGTATCAATCTATTCCTGATGGATGGCACTGCGACAGGTCGCGTGAAATGCACCCTTGCCAACTGGACAGGCGTGGCGTATAAAAT
>JAAYIN010000118.1 GCA_012523405.1 Clostridiales bacterium | reverse complement strand
AATCGCCGCCAGTTCAATCTCGCGCTCGCTGTATCCAAGGCTCTTTAGCACACCGCTTGCGGTGCGGCTGACGTAGGATAGATGGCGAGGGCCGTGGTCGGTAAAACCGAGGGTTTCTAGGTATTTGTTAGCCGCTCTGACGAGGGCTTTGATGCTTTCGTTTTGTTTAATCTCTTGTAATGTAATCATCATTTTTCCTTTACTGTAGTTGTCTTGTTGCGATAAATGTCGGGTCGTTTGAAAAGTCGCGATAGGGCATATCGCCGCCGAGGCGTTCGATAGCGCTTCTCACTTCGATAAAGTCGATATAGGTAATGTCTTCACTTTCGGCTGCTTCATAGAGCGCCTCCAGTGCGTGATCGTCGTCCAGCTTGGCCAGATAGCTCGCGAAGAGGGCGCGCTTATCGTCCTGTTTTTTGAACTGCTCAAGGGCAAAGCAAAAGACATCCGCGTCGCCGGGGTAATCGCATAGCACGTCAAGCAATGCTTCCTTGCCCTCCAGATCAGCAGCGGTGAAGGCGATCTTCGCAGCGCCGCGAACGCCGCTTCCCATGCCGCGCAGGCTTTCCAGCGCGTTGTCAAGCAAATCCTCATGCTCATCTCGAATCACTTGCCAGCGGATATACTCCACCATGGGCAGCGAGCTGTCCATTTGGCGCAGCAAATCTATCGCATGCATTCTGGCTTCCAGCGCTGCGCTCTTGTCTGAGACCAGCGTCAAAACAGTCTGCTCATCGCCAAGATCCACGATTCGATCCAAGAGCGGATCGGGCATGGGGATGGCGTTTGCAATATAGTCCTTGAGCATCTGGCAAAGCTGAGCCGCGTCACTCCAGCGATCAAAATAGGTGCCGGGGGTAGCCCCCTGGAGCCACTCCTGAGGGGTGTTTAGGAAGCGGATGTACACGTCGGGTACTTCATGCTCCATATCCTCCGTGCGCTTAAAGCGTGCGCGGTTTGCTTCAATCCAATCATTCAGATAGCCGGTGAAGTGAATGTCAAAATCAATCAGGTTCATGTTGTTTCCTCCTTGGGCGCATAGCGCTGAGTGTGGATAACGCCTCGATGATCAGCTTTCCCGTTTCGCTATTGGAATCCACTGCGTAGTTCACAGGCATTTCGCCTTGGTGATACAACGTGCTGTAGTGGAGACAAAACGCGACAGGCCATATATGGAGCGGATCGTGGGCGAGGGATAATCGCTGAGCTCTGGTCATCCTTGAGATCATCTCAAGGACGAAGGGGATGATGCTGCTGCTCTTGTGCAGGCGAACGGTCAGCCTGATCTGGCGGAGCACCAATCGCTGCAGCAGCCGTGCCTGCGCGCGCAGCGTAGGACCCGGCTCCACTGAAATGATATGATCCTCATGCCAGATGATATAGGGCGCAGGTGCATGCATGGCGGCGAGCAGATCGATCGCAACTTGCTTGTAGGCAGCGTCCTTGGGGTCAAGGAGCAGTATATTTCGGAGCATGGTCTGCGCAAAGTCTGCGGGCAGATAGCGGCATAGCGAGGGCAGAAGCGTTTCCAGATTGCACGCGGGCAAGGGGAGAACACTTAAAAAACGATTGGCAAACCTCTGATCATCCATCAGGGATTTTGCAAACCCTTCCACACCGCCGTCCAGCGCAGCGATCAGCGGCCGGAGGATCACCTTGAGCTGGGACCTTGTGAGCATGCCGTAAAAGGTCAGGCTCTGTGCCTTCTCCCGCAGTGCATCGGGGCTGAGTGCTGCCATCTCAAACTTCTCCACCAGCGTGAAGAGGTATTCGACCTGCATATCGTCCGTGTCGATCTCCCTGCACAAATGAATGTACCCTGAGGCCTCGCTGAGCTTGCCCGCCTTAAGATAGCAAACGCAGAGGTTGTAGCAGGTGGTTTGGCGGTTTGGGGTGCGCTTTAGCATGGAGATAAGCATCGTAGCGGCAACGGAGAGCTGCCCAGTCTGCTCGCAAAGCGTACAAACCATGAGTTCATGGAGTGCGTAGCGGGCGAGCGAGGCAGCGCGAAGCAATGAGACCATCGCCGCATGCTTCTCGTCTAGCCGATAGAATGCCCCTGCGGCAGTCGCCTGCACTTCGCAATCGTTTGGCGCAAGCTTTGCAGCAACGCGCGTATGGGCGATGGCACGGGCGCTGTCGCCTAGCTTTTCGTAGTAGAGGGCGGTGAGCAGGGAGCGCTGGGCATTTGGCGCAGCATAGGGCGCGGAATACGCCACAAACAAAGCAGCCTTTGCCTTGCTCAATGCGCCTTTTTTGATTTGCTTTGCCGCCATTTGGAGCATACGCTCAAGGCGCGCTTGCTTCTTTGGAAGCTTGTCGAAGGGATCAAAGGGGATCTCCTCGTTTTCATAGAGGTCCTTATCCCAAGCGGGCATATCGAATAACCCGTCAAAGCTGCCCTCCAAATAAAAGCCTATTGCATCCAGCGCCTCTTGCTTATGCCCAGTGGCATGCATGTTCAGCCCCATGATGTAATAGGGCAGGTAGCGGCTGGAATCATAGGCGAGTGCGGCGGCGGCTTCTCGGTTGCTGGCTTCATAGCAGTGAAGCGCGCGCAGCACGATTGCATAGCCCATCCGCGCTTCAAGCGAGGCAGGCTCCAACCGTGCTGCGTGGCGAAATAGTACGGCTGCGTGCCTTGCCTGCCCTTGTCCTAGGTACTTGAATGCACGCTTCAGCCAATAATTGGCGGTCTTCTCAAAGGGATCAATCTGGGGAATAACTGTCATGCGCTTCTCCTTACAAAATTGGTTGATGCAAGTGAGGCCATTATTTCTCCTGCGCCTTGTTGAGGAGGCGGATGAGGTCATGCTGGGTGAATTTCTCCTGCTTCTTGCAGAAATGACAGGTCAGCTCCGCGCCTTCCTGCTCATCCTCGATCATATGCGTCAGCTCTTCCTTGCCAAGGGTGATCAGCGCTTTTTCCATGCGTGAGCGTGAACAATTGCAGCTGTAGCTGATGGGATTTGTTTCAAGGACGACGGGCTTTAGACCGTCTAGCCAGCGGTTCATGAGATCAAGCATCGGTTCGTAGCATAGCTCGCGGCTGATATCCGCAAACATGGGGCTGCGAAACTCCAGCTGCTCGATAATGGAATCGGGGCAGTCGGGCATGGGCTGGAGCAATACGCCGCCCGCAGAAAGCACCGCGTCGCCGTTTGTCAGCACGCCGAGGCTTTGCAATGTGGGGGTCTGCTCGCTTTGTACATAGTAGGAAGCAAAATCCTCCGCGATCTCGCCCGATACCAGCTCCACCTGTCCAATATAAGGGCTCTTCATGCCGTAGTCCTTCACCACGCTCATGCGTCCTTCGTTGCCAACAGCGTAGCCAACGTTGAGCTTGCCGTCGTTTCTGAGGGGGATTTGGATATTGGGCACATCAACGTAGCCGCGAACGCTCTTGCTGTCCGCTACGCATACGATCTTGCCGATGGGACCGCCGCCTGCGATGGTGACGGTGACGGACGCATCGTCCTGCTTTAGCATCGTGCCAAGCATGGCTGTGCCCATCAGCGTGCGGCCAAAGGCAGCGGTAGCAACGGGGGTGGTATTGTGAATAGCGGCGGCAGCGGCAACGGTGTTTGTTGCAGTGAGCAGCAAACCGCGAACCATGCCGTCAGCAAGGGTAATGCGTATCATTTGATCTTTATCGTTCATTTGAGAGTTCCTTTCGTTTGCATCAATAGTGCTCTTGGGGACTGAATGCGGGCGGCTGCGCAGTCGGATCGGGCAGGACGGGTTTCTTTGCGCCGATAAACCAGCGCAGCTCCTTGGGGCTTGGGGCCTCGAGCTTCTTATCTGCAAAGATGCGGATATCGGTGAAGCCCGCGCTTTCCATCTGCATTGCGATCGTATTGGCATCGTGCGCATACTGCCGCTGATGTTCGCCTACGCGAATATAGGTTTCGTCCTTTTGGCGAACGAAGATTGCCAGATTCAGGTCCACATAGCGCCCCGTCTGACTGAATCGATTCTGCCATAGATAGGCAATTTCGGAGGTTTCATCCCCGATAAAATGATTGCCTAGGATGTTTTCAATCTTGTAGGGGGTGCTCAGGTCAAGGAATAAGCCGCCGCCTTCACGCACCGCAGCAAATGCGGCTGTGAAAAAATCAAACAGCTCTCCTTGATCCTTGAGATAGTTGATGCCATCGTTGGAGCATAGCACTGCATCCATGGAGCGATGCAGGTGGAGAGTGCGCATATCCTGCTTAACAAAGGGGATCATCGCGCCGCTCTTTCGCGCCTTTTGGGAAGCTTCAAAGAGCATGTCGGGCGATAAATCCACGCCTGTCATCTGGTAACCCATTTGGCTTAAGGGGATGGTGATACTTCCTGTTCCGCAGGCGCATTCGCAGACCTTGCCGCGAGGGATGCCGTAGCAATCCATCAAGGCGTGGTAAAAACGAGCCCAGGTAAGGTAGTCCACGTCCGCCATGAGCTGATCGTAGACAGAGGCAAAAGCAGTATACATGAATGATAATCTCCTTTTATGATGGGGCTTTACGGTTTTTCTGACCGATCAGACCGCCGATTCTGCCGGTTTCCTTGGTGCTAAGTCCAGCCCAGCCGACTTCACGTACGCGATCCAGCAGTCCAAGTTCGCGAGCGATTTCATATTTCTGCCGCTCGGCTTTGGTGAGATAGGTGATGGCATTTCTGCGCAGTGCACCCGATAAGAGTTCGTCTTTTTTCCCCATTGTAATCCCTCCCTATTTTTGTATAGGGTGCTACAAACATGGGAATGTCATGCGTTTAATATGCAGGATGATGATTCGAGCGATTACTGCTCGTCATTTCCCGAGGGCAGAGCGCTCTCGTCGTCGTCGTCCTCTTCATCGTCCTCTACATATAGACCCTTGTTCACCGCTGCGCCTTCGATGCGCGTGTTGATATAGCGGTCAAACACAGCGTTGGTGTAGCTGGCTGCGACAAAGCGGCTGAGCGAATAGCCCAGGACGACGTAGTATATGAGCAAAACGATGACCGCGATGCTCAGGTATCCTGTGATGAAGCCGATGCCAAGGCACAGAATGGTTGGCACGGTAGACAGGAGCTTGAGACCAACGGTAGCGGGGAGCCTTGCGATGGTGAGGAAAAAGCTGTTTTTCAGCAAGTTGATGAAAGTCAGCTGATAGGTGACCATCTGGGGGTAGGTGAACAGGAGCGAGCAAAGCCAAAGAACAACGATGGAGATGCTCATCACCTGAGGGATGATAAAGAGGGGATTGCTCGCTGACATGTCGCCATAGAAGCGATAGCAGATGTACAGCAGCAAGGGTGTAAAGGAAGTGATGGTAGAAGTAGCTAGAGCATGCTTCCAGTTTTCCTTCACAGCGTCCTTAAAGTCAGACCAGACAAAGGAGTGCTCATCGCGTGCCCAGTTGCGCGTGACATAGCACGTACCAGCTGTGAACGGACCCGTGATAGCGATTGCGGGGACGAGCAGAATCAGCGTCTGCATGAGCAGCGCCTGAACCATTTCGGCGGACTGATCAAGGGTGAGCGTTGCGTTTGCAGCATCGGCTGCTGCCTCTGTAGCAGCAGGATCAATGACCATGAGCGCGCTTAGAAAATACATCACAAAGCGGCCAATGACAAATAATGCAGGGAGCCAAGCAACCACGTACATCAGGTTGAGGCGAATGAGCGAAGAGAAGCGCACACGCAGGGTTTCCCAAAATAACTGCCATCTGTTTTGGGGCAGATCTTCCTTTTCAAAGTCACCTTTTCCGCTTTTGCCATAATAATAGCGGTTCATCATCTTACCAAACATAAATATGCCTCCGTTCGAAGGGTTAATCACAAAGCATTATACCATATCCATAGCCAAAATAGAAACAAATTGTCCGAATTCACAGTTCCGACAAAAAAGCACTCCGCCGATGCCATCGCGTGCGGAGTGCCTTTGGTACTCGAAAATCAATGGAGTCGCTTTGGGGGATCGCCTGCGCTGCGCAAAAGATCGGCTGCGTAGGCACGATATTCCCCAATTTTAGATATTGCAGGGTTTTGCATTGCTGCTGTACAGCTTTTGCTGGGTTTGCTGACCCGCAACGCCGTCCATGTCAAGGCCGTTGACCTCTTGGAATACGCGAACTGCGTTTTCCGTTGCTTGGTCGTATGTGCCTGTGATGTTGCCATCGTAGTACTTAAGCTCATACAGCGCGTATTGCAATGTCTTGACCTTGGAGTTGTTATCGCCGGGCTCTAGCTTGGAATAAGAGCCGCTCTCGGACGTTCCGCCGTATAGTATGCGCTGGGTTGACGGACCGGCCATGCCGGTAACGCGCAGTCCCTTCGCACGCTGATAACTGCTCACAGCATCCGTTGTGCCGCTGCCAAAGTCGCCGTCAAGTGAACCGTTGTAATAGCCGGTTGATGAAAGGGCGGACTGTAGGGCGGTGACGTTGGAGCTATTGCCGGAGGATGCGGAGATGGTGGAGTAGCCGTTGCTAGACGCGCTCGTGCCATAGGTGGCAGGCGATGTCTTGGACGAGCCTGAGGTGGAGGTGTTTCCCGAACCCGTGGATGTGCCGTTGAGGGCAGCATAAATCGCGTTCATGGTTGCTTTACCCGCCTTGCCGTCCTGCTTGAGACCGCTTGCAGCCTGGAATGACATAACAGCTGAGGTGGTTCCTGAGCCAAAGTCGCCGTCAATGCTGCCTGTGTAGTAGCCCAAGGTTTTGAGCTGCTGCTGCAAGGCACGAACGCCGCTGCCGTTTACGCCTGATTCCAAAGTGCCTAGGTTGGCAACAACGGAGGACGCCTTCTTGGCGGAGGAAGAATATAGCTTGGTGAGGGTGGTGGGACCTGCGACGCCGTCAGCATAAATGCTGTTGCGGTTTTGGAATGAAATAACCGCCGCCTCTGTGGTCTCTGCGAAATCTCCATCCGCTGTTCCGCTTAGGTAGCCAAGTACGATCAAGCGGTTTTGCATGATTTTTACCTGTGAGCCTGAAGAACCAAGCTTCAAATAGGTATCGGTCTTGCCGTTGGTGTAGCTGGAGGAAGATGAGGATGACGAGCTGGAAGGGTTGGACGATGATGAGGTCGAAGTCGAGGTGGATGATTTGCTCTTCGCGTTCTTGCTGTAAACAGCTGCGGAAGTCGCGTCGCCAACCTTACCGTCCGATGTCAGCTTATGAGCTGTTTGGAAAGCTTTTACTGCGGTTTCTGTCCCCGAGCCAAAGCTGCCGTCCACGCTGCCTGTGTAGTAGCCCAGCTCCTTGAGCCTTTGTTGAAGGTTCTTGACGCTGGAGCCCTTCGAACCGTTTTTCATGACGGTGGAAGTTGAAGAGGAGCTGGATGAGCCTGTAGCGGAGGGCTTGGGGGTTGCGGTGGTGACAGCAATCACGCCTGAGCCGCCCGTGGATGATGTAGTGGTAGGCGGATTGGTAACGATTGTGCCGATGGTACTGCCGCTGTTTCCGCTGGTATCAATGGTGGGGGATATGTTGCTTGGCGGACTGGTAGCCTCTGTGTTGTTGAAGTTCCATTGACTCCAATCAATAGGGGCGTCCGTTGCAGCAGGCGCATCCGTCGCAGGGCCGGGCGTTGGTGAGGGGCTCGGCGTAGGCGTGAGCAGAGACTGAAAGTCCTGCTGGTCTGCTGTGTTTAGGATATTGCCAGGGTCGTTGAGAGGATCTTCTTCAATATAACAACTGCTTAGAATCCAGCACGACAGCACTAGCATGAGCAAAATTGCTACACGCTTTGATCTTCCTATCCTTGTTTTTTGATCTGTTGTCCCAGGTGTTCTTTGCTTCACAGTCAACACTCCGTTTCCTTGTGTGAAATTATCTTGTAATTGTTACGAACATCTTACATAAGCACGGCGAGTACACAAACCCACTGTGGCATGTATATTGTACAGTGAAAATGCTTAGAAATCAAGCCCTAATATTCTCCTGTACATATAAGAAACGAAACATACTATCCATTTGTTCCCGTAAACACGAAATAATTTTGTCATAATTTAAGTTTTTATGATAATTTTGAGATCTTCTTGCCAAGCCTGAGCGAATAGAGGGCATATTCCTTGATTGGATAGGGTGTGCCAAGCTTGAGTGCATCGCGGTAGAAGGTGAGCTGCAATGCATATCGATTCCAAAGTGTATCCATATCACTGATGCGGTCGGTCTTAAAATCGATGAGCACCCACTCGCCGTCCTCCAAAAAGCATAGATCGATAATGCCCTGCACGATGGTATCAAGCGGACTTGTGATCTTGAGGTTGAAGCTCCATTCGCGCTGCACATGGGGGGACGCGAGCAAGCGCGTGCCAAGATCGCTGCGCAGGAATGCGGCAATCATCCCCTTGTCTACAAATTCGCTTTCCTCCTTTGTGAACTGTCCGCTTTGCACCATGGCATTGAGTTCTTTCATTATATAGGAAGAGAAATCCTGATTGCAGTTTTTTGCACGATCCAAATCCATAAGGCCTAGGAGCTTATGGGTCTGTGTACCCTTCTTGAGCGCATACTCCTCCTTGGGCGGTTCCATGAAGGGCGGAAGCGTCGGAAGGGAGCTGAGCAGGCGCGGCTTGGAGGCCAGGAGCGGCAGTCGCTTAGCGCTGGATGTTTCGACCTCGTCCTCCGCATCGTAGCGGATGTCCATCCCGCCTGATTCTTCGATCGCTCTGCATAGCGCCGTCACGCCGAGCTTGAGCGGATGATGGCTGAGCTTGATATCGGGCGTGATGGGATCGGTGATCAGCGAGACATCATCATAACGACTGATATCAATGTTTTCATCCGCCGTATTTTCGTTAATGGCAATGGTTGGAATCAAAAACTTGTTTTTGTCCACACGGCTGAATTGTCTGGTAAAAGGCGGATTTATGTGGAAAACCACCCTCCAATCAGCGCTTTCATGTGGAAAACATGTGGACTCTGTGGGAAAGCCGCCTGCGATGTCTGTTTCCCTCACATGCTCTGTGGAAAATTCATCCGCTTCCCATTCCTCAATTTGGTCGCCGCTAGAGACGCTTTGCAGCACCCATTCCATCATGGACGAAGCGGAGCGAACAGCCATTACATCATTATTGGTGTTTGCGCTTTGCATCGATTTCTTGAGAATATCCTCGTAGGATGCGCGTTTTTCGCTGATGCTGCCAATGAGCACGAGCCTGCTTTTTGGTCTCGTCATCGCGACGTATAGCACGCGGGCGCGCTCCGCTCTGTCCTCGTTCTTGTCCTTGAGCTCAATGGCGCTCTGCATAAAGGTCGTTCGTTTGGTGCGGGCGTGTTCATTCACATAGCCCACGGCAAACCCGATATCCCCGTGGATGCTGATGGATTTGGTGGCCGCTTTGCCCGTGAGCTTGCGCCCAAGCCCCATGACATATACCGTCGGGAATTCGAGCCCCTTGGATTTGTGAATCGTCATGATCCGAACCACATCCTCCCAAGGGTTGATGATGGTCGGGCTGATCGATGCGCCTGAGGAGGCATCAAGCGTCAGCATTTCGATAAAGCCATGCAGACCGTCCGCGTGTGATTTGCCGTACTCGCCAGCCTTGTGGCAGAGCATTTGCAGGTTCGCCTGCCGCTGCTTGCCGCCCTGCTGCGCGCCGTAGTGAATATACAGCCCGCTGCGCATGATGAAATCCCATAGATATAGATCAAGGGACATGCTTGTAAAGAGAAAGCGCTCGTGCTCAAGCGTGCTAAGTACATCCGCGCACCGTGCCGCGAGCTTTGGATTCTCCTCGCTTCTTGAAGCGTGAATCACAGCGGACAGGAAGCTGGCTTCCCTCTCGGGCTTCATCAGCCTGATTTGCGCAAGCTCGGACTCCGTCATTTCAAAGAGCGGCGACCTCATCTCGCTGATGAGCGCGACATCGTTCATCAAATTGTCCAGCAATCGCAAATGCTGAATCACCTGCGTCACTTCATCGCTGCCAAGCGCGTCTGTGCTGTTTTCTGTATAGACGGGGATGCCGTGCTTTGCGAGCACCAGCTCCACCTTGTCCGCAATGTTCTTAGTGGCGGGCATGAGCACCGCAATATCCCTGTAGTGCAGCACGCCGCATTCATTGCCCTCGCCGCCTACTACAGGCGTGCCGATGGTGCGCAGGATATCCCTTGCGACCATTTCCGCTTCTGCGAGTACCTTATCGGTGGATTTAATGCCCTCGCTGTTTAAGATGTGAATTTCAGTTGTGGGATCGCCTGTGGACGCAGCGCCCGGATAGAGCTTTGCATCTTCGTCATAATCGATCTCCGTCACGCGGCTGTCCATCACATGTTCAAATACCTTGTTGACGGTACTTAGCACATCGGACTTGGAACGGAAGTTGCGGTTGAGGACGATCTTTCGCTGAACTGCATTCTCGTCGCTTGAAAAGCTGTTTTGCTTTCCAAGGAACAGCGAAGGCTGCGCGAGCCTGAACCGATAGATGCTCTGCTTCACGTCGCCCACGTAGAAAAAATACTGTGGGTGCTCGGGCGTTGTTTCTCGCTTCAAACCGTTGAGTATGGATTCCTGCAACTCGCTCACATCTTGGTACTCGTCCACGAATACCGCATCAAAGAGCTGACCCATTTCTGCCTTGAGGTCGCCGTCTGTCAGGATATCCAGCGTCATATGCTCAAGGTCATTGAAATCGAGCACGCCAAGCTCGTGCTTGCGCGCTGAAAATACCCTGTGAAAATGCTCCACTGCTTTCGCTAACCCGATGGAAGCTGGCCGCATGGACTGGATATCGGCAATGCCCTGCTCGGTGTCGCTTGGGAGCGATGCCTTCATGTCGGTGATCAATTTCTTATATTGCTCGCGATATGCCTTATAGCTCTGTGCCATCTGCGCTTCTTCATCGGTTGTTGGCTTGAAGATTGCAATGCGGTCAAATGATACGGCGCTGAGCGCGCGGAGCAGCGGCAGGAACCCCTCTGCACATCCATCGTTTACCTCTGCGAGCATCACGCCGTCCGAATCGATGGTTCTCAGGTACTTCTGGGGGAACAATGGATTGTTCGCCATATCCTTTGCTTTTTGCCATAGCGACAGAGTGCCCTGTATCATCAGCGAAGCTTCTTGGCAAAATGCTAATGCCATCGGGCTTTGATCAATGGTGTCCTCTGTCCATGTGATTGCCGCATGCTCCCAAAGCCATGTCAAAAAATGAGGTCTTGACATGAGGAACGAATACAGCAAGTCCATCATATTGGAGATATCGCGCTCTGAAAACTTGCTTACCAGAGACTGAACGTCGCTATCTTCTTTCGCCGTGATATAGAGCTGCTCAAGCGACTCCTCTTTGCTCTCGCTATACAGCGCTATGCGCGTGCGGTCATCGCTGAGGGTAAACTGCGGATCGACTTGGCAATGCTGGAAGTTTTGCCTGATCGTCTTTTGGCAGAAGGAATGAATGGTCGATATCTGAGCGCTCGCCACCAAGTCAGCCTGCTTTTGAAGCGCAGGGTTTGACTGCGCCGCTTCCACAAGCCGTAGCTCAAGACGCTCGCGAAGCTCAGAAGCCGCCGCGCGCGTAAAGGTAACCACGAGCATCCTGTCAATGCTCATATCCCATTCCTTGATCATGTGGAGTATGCGTTCCACCAGTACGGCGGTCTTGCCGCTGCCTGCTGCTGCTGAAACCAATAGCTCCTGATTCTTGGACTCTATAGCCTGTGATTGCTGCGGTGTAAAGCGCATGTAACTATCTCCGATTCATTCATTTGATTTATGTATTATACCATGCTCCGCATAATGTTTCACGTGAAACATCAAATTCCCGAATGCTTTGTGCGATGAACGCATAAACAGTCGAGAATCCAAAATAAATACAGATAAACATCGCCAATGTTTCACGTGAAACATTGGACAAATGCACAAGTGAATTCATGCATAGGGGCTACGGTGCAGGGGCTTTGGGGATCTAAGTTGCCATATTCACGCGAAAATTAGCATATAAACAAGAAAAGTAGTAAATAGCGACTAATCATCTCATAATAGATGCGTACGCCAGATAGGGAATTTGGCTTGGTAAAAATTTGCTCAAGCGCGTAGTTCATGCTATAATACATCCGTGAATCGACTATTTTATTATACCACAAGGAGGCACACTATGGCCATCAGCACATCAAATGTAGAAGTTGTTAAACAAAGCATCGTTGGCAAGCTTCAACGTTATAATGGTATCACCGTGGCTGAGGCAAATCCTCAGCAACTCTACAAGGCGGTTGCATCGTCCGTGCGTGATCAGATCATGCAAAAATGGATGATTTCAAAAGAGAATCGCAAGGTTGCAGCAAGCAAGAGGCTTTATTATATGTCCGTTGAGTTTTTAACTGGACGTGCACTGAATTGCAACATGATCAATCTATGCACTCAAGAGGAATATGCGCAGGCACTTGAGGAACTAGGCATTGATTTACATACTATTTTGCCCGAAGAACCCGAACCCGCATTGGGCAACGGGGGTCTGGGACGCTTGGCTGCCTGCTTCATGGATAGCCTCGCAAGCCTTGGTGTACCCGCAATGGGCTGTACCATCCGCTATGAATACGGTCTCTTCCGTCAAAAGATGGTAGATGGCCAACAGGTGGAACTCCCCGATACTTGGCTGCAAAACGGCAACGTGTGGGAGATTCCTTCTGTGGATGATACCTGCTCGGTCGAGTTTAACGGCCGCGTGGAGGAATTCGAGGAAGATGGCCGCAAGGTATTCAAACTCGTGGATGCCTATACCATCGATGCAGTTCCCTACGATATGCCCGTTATCGGCTATGACAACGACTGCGTGAATACGCTTCGCACATGGAGCGCCAGAAGCCGTGAGAGGATTGACCTTGCTCACTTTGGTGAGGGCGAATACCTGCGCGCTATGGAAGAAATCCAGATGGCAGAGGTCATCTCAAAGGTACTTTATCCTGAAGATCGCCACTACGAAGGCAAAATGCTTCGCCTAAAGCAGCATTATTTCTTCGTCAGCGCAACCCTTCAGTATGCGGTTAAGTCCTTTAAGGAGACCTTTGGCACGAACTTTGATTTGCTGCCTGACAAGGCTGTGTTCCACATCAATGACACGCATCCGGGTCTGGCTATTCCAGAGCTCATGCGTATTTTGATCGACCAAGAAGGCCTCTCATGGGAGATGGCACAGCGCATCACCCAGCGCTGCATGGCATATACCAACCACACCGTTATGGAAGAAGCGCTTGAGCGCTGGCCTGTTGATATGATGCGCCAGACCTTGCCTCGCATCTTCATGATTCTGGAAGAACTTAACCGCCGCGTGTGCGCAGAGCTCTTCAAATGCTACCCAGACCAGTGGGAGCGCGTTGGTCATATGGCGATTATCGGCTATGGTCAGGTGCATATGGCGAACCTTTGCGTGGCGCTTAGCTATAGCGTTAACGGCGTAAGCCAATTGCATGGTCAGATTCTAAAGGATACGATCTTCCATGATTTCTGGCAGATCGATAAGAGCAAGTTCACAGCGATCACCAACGGTATCACACACCGCAGATGGCTTGTTGAGTCAAACCCCGCTCTCACCTCGCTCATCACCGACACCATCGGCTACGGCTTCGTGCGCGATGCATCCGAGCTTGAAAAATTGCTTCCTTACGCAGATGACGCGGCGTTTAGAGACGAGTTTGAGAAGGTCAAAATGCATAACAAGAGACGTTTGCAAAAGCTGATCAAAGTACGTCAGGATATCGATATTGATACCTCCTTCATCTTTGATACGCAGGCAAAGCGCCTTCACGAGTACAAGCGCCAGATGCTCAACGCCCTGCATGTGCAGGTGCTCTATAACCGCATCGTCGATGATCCATCCTTCACCATGCCCCCGCGCCTGTTCCTGTTTGGCGCAAAGGCGGCACCTGGATATTGGCGCGCAAAGCTCATCATCCGCTATATCAACGCGCTTGCAGACCTGATTGATAAGCATCCGCGCGCAAAGCAGATGCTCAAGATCGTCTATATCGAGAACTACGACGTTTCCACCGCTGAAATCCTCATGCCCGCATCTGAAATTAGCCAGCAGCTCTCCACCGCAGGCAAGGAAGCGAGCGGCACGGGCAACATGAAGTTCATGATGAACGGCGCGATCACCCTTGGCACCATGGATGGCGCGAATGTGGAGATTTACGAGCAGGTCGGTATTGATAATATCTATATCTTCGGCATGCGCGCAGACACGGTTGAAGCCATGTATCGCGAGCGCAATTACAACCCCATGAGCATTTATGAAACCAACTTCGAGATTCGCAAGGCCATGAATCAGTGGATTGACGGCACGCTCTTCCCCAACGAGCCCCTTGCGCTGCAAGACCTCTACCAGACATTGCTGGTTGGCGACCATGGCAGCATGCCCGATGCCTACTTCCTCCTCAAGGATTTCGGTAGCTATTCAATGGCAAACCGCCGCATGATGGACGACTATGAGGACCGCGAGAAGTGGCTGCGCATGGCAATCACCAACACCGCGAAGTCCGGATTCTTCAGCTCGGATCGCACCATTCGCGAGTATAATGATCGAATCTGGCATATCAAGCCGGTTGTATAAGAGAACATACGATGTATATTGTAAGAGATGGCAACATTTGTTGCCATCTCTTTGGTTTTCAGGGAAAAGATCTCATCTTTTTGCCAAAGATTCCTACTAATGTTCGGTACTAATAGCGAAAAAGGGGTGATTTGTTGACATGAATTTAGGAGCATGCTATACTAAGACCGTTCAACATAGCCCGCAAGTAAATACTTGAATTTGGCATTTTTATTGGACGCCTTGATTGATAAGTAATTTTTAAGTAATATATCTTCCAGATGAATAGCCGTGGGAGTCTATGTTGCATACCAGATTTCTTATTATGGAGGCGTCTTTTTCTATGGACAAACAGCTCAAGATCATCTACCATTACAATAGCGGATTCTCAGTTCAGGTCGGCAGTACGCTGCTGATCTTCGATTACTGGGAAGGCGAAGGCAGGAGTCTATCGCCGGTTGGACGGATTACCCCGCAATTTCTCAAGGCATTTGAGCAGATTTTCGTATTCATCAGCCATGTACATCCCGATCATCTCGATCCGATCGTATATACATGGGAAGCGGAAGGTCTGCCCATTACCTACATTGTGAGCTCCGACATGCCCGTTGGCACGCGCGGAAAGCGCCTTGCGCCCCTCGCTGAGCGTGAACTCACTCAGGACATCACCGTCAAGGCGTTCATGAGCACCGATCTGGGCGTAGCATTTTTGGTGCATGCCTATGGGCTCAATATCTTCCATGCGGGCGATCTTAACCTATGGCATTGGCGGCAGGAAAGCACTTTGCGTGAGATTGAAGCCGCTGAATCTGCCTACTACGAAGCCATTGAGCCGATCAAAGGCGAGCCGATTGATGTGGCAATGTTCCCTGTTGACCCGCGCCAAGGCTTGATGTATGATGCAGGTGCGAACCATTTTATCCTCACCATGAAGCCGCGCGTATTCATCCCCATGCATTGGCAGGATCGCCCTGAGGTTGCCATCGACTTTGCCAGACGTGCCAAAACCCCCAATACAGAGGTGCTGGCACTGACCAAACCGGGCGTTGTCGCAAACCTTAACTTCGGGGATCGGATGCTCGATATCCATATCATTGAGCCCCCTAAAGACTTTGGCGACCTGCCCCTAGCGCCCATGCGCAGGCTTGACCCCAAGGCGGTCAAACACGAGGGCGACGATCCCTTTATCGACAGCGATTTGCCGGTAGACATTACATAAGGAGGGGTTTCATTTGTTTCAAATGATTCATCAAAACTTCAATGTGCTGGATTTGGAAAAGTCTATCGCATTTTATCAAGAAGCGCTCGGTCTCCACGAAGTCAGGCGCAACCCAAGCGAAAACTTCACCATCGCTTTTTTGGCGGATGATACCAATACCTTCCAGCTCGAACTGACATGGCTGAAGGATCGCACCACACCCTACAATCTGGGCGATGAGGAATTCCACCTCGCTTTCCGTGCCGATGATTTTGATCACGCGCATGACCTTCATCAGCGTATGGATTGCATCTGCTTTGAAAATAAAGCCATGGGCATTTACTTCATCAAGGATCCCGATGGGTATTGGCTCGAAATCTTACCCACAAGAGACTAATGAATTTGTGAATTCGATATGAGCTGCTGCAATCTGACTTGTAGCAGCTCATTGTTTTTTGGACTATCTCAATTGCCAATCAGCTGTATTTGCGCGATTTTGTTCTCTCCCTTTAAATCGATTCTAATGAGCAAGTGGTCGGCTTTACTCAAATAAAGCGATTTGACGGCATGCTAGGATTCGATTTAAGGGCTACGAAAATAAAGCTGATACATTGATAAAATAATCACAAACACGAAAATAGAACCAACAGGAGCTCATTATGAACGAAACCCTATTATACAAGATCAAAATGCTCCCCGAGAGCCCCGGCTGCTACATCATGAAGTCGGAAGGCGAGATTATTTACGTCGGCAAGGCGGTCAATCTCAAAAATCGAGTGAAGTCATATTTTCAAGGTAGCCACACCCCAAAAGTGGCCGCCATGGTTTCGCGCGTCGATGATTTTGACCTCATGCTCTGCCAGACGAATTTTGAAGCCTTGACCCTCGAGTGCAACCTCATCAAAAAACACATGCCCTTCTACAACATCAAGCTGAAGGATGACAAACATTACCCATACCTCAGGCTTGATCTCAATGAGACATTCCCCCGCCTCACCCTCGCCCGCCGCATGGATGCCAAAGATGGTGCAAAATATTTTGGACCCTATATCTGCGCCACCGATGTCAAGCGAGTGCTCGAGGAAGTCAGGCGGTTTTTCCCCTTGCGTACCTGCACCCTCAAGCTTCCCCTGACCAGAGCGCATCGCCCCTGCGTCCATCATCAGATCGGGCGCTGCCTTGCTCCCTGCGCGGGCAAAGTTACCGAAGCCGAGTACCGCAGCATTCTCACGCAGGTCGTCGCCTTTTTGAATGGAGACTCGCGCGAGCTTCTCGCCAAGCTCAACGAGGACATGATCAAGGCGAGCGTCAACATGGAATACGAGCAGGCTGCTACCCTCCGCGACAAGATCATCGCCGTCAAGCAATTCATGGAGCAGCAAAACGCCATCCAAACCCAGCAGGTCGAGCAGGACATCATTGCCGTTGCAGTTGACGAAGTGGACGCTATGGTGCAGCTCACCCATATTAGGGGCGGCAAGATGGAAGGCGGTCGCGCCTTCCTCATCGAAAATTCCGTCACCGAAGAGCCTGACCAGATCATCGCCAACTTCATCACCCAATACTATGACGACGAACATCTCATCCCGCGAAATGTTCTCGCCCAAGCCCTCCCCGAGCCCTTCGATGAGCTTGAGCATTGGCTGCGCGAAAAGAAGGGCGCTGCCGTCACCTTATCCGTACCCCAGCGCGGCGACAAAGTCGACCTCATTCGCCTATCCCTCAAGAATGCTGAGGATATGCTCATCAAGCACCGCATGAGTGCCTTTGTCAAGGATTCACGCACCAAGCGAGCCATGGCAGAGCTGCAAGAAGCGCTGAGCCTTGCTAGCATTCCCATGCGCATAGAGGGCTATGACATCTCAAACACCCAAGGCAACCAAAGCGTTGCCGCCATGGTGGTATTTGAGGGCGGTGTCCCCAACAAAAAGGCGTATCGATATTTCAGGATCAAGACCGTTGAAGGACCCAACGACTTTGCCTCCATCGCTGAGGTTATCAGCAGGCGCCTCACTCACGGCATCGCCGAGCGCAAAGAGCGCGAGGAAGCAGGTCTTGACCTAGACGGCGGCAGCTTTTCCAAAATGCCTGATCTGATCTTGATCGACGGCGGCCCCGAGCAGCTCAAGTATGCTCAGCGTGCCATGAAACAAGCTGGCGCTAACATCCCCATGTTCAGTCTCGCCGAGCGCCTCGAGGAGGTTTTCCTCCCCAATCGCATAGACCCCATCATTCTCGATCGGCGCTCCAACGCCCTACACCTTATCACCTTTGTTCGCGATGAGGCGCACAGATTTGGTATCACCCAACATCGGGCCATCCGCGGCAAAGAAGGACTCAAAAGTGAGCTCAGCAACATCGAAGGTATCGGCAAGAAGAAGCAACTCGCCCTCATCAAGCATTTCAGAAGCGTCAAAGGTATCTTCCAAGCCTCACAAGAAGAGCTATGCGCCGTTGACGGCATTAGCAAAGTCCTAGCCGAGCGCATCTTGGCGTATTCTAGGGAACGTGGTGGGGGGACGAAGTAGCAGGGGCAAATAGAGGAGCGAAGCTCCCCCTTGACCCGTTTTTGTCCGTGCCAAAGCACGGACAGGGGGGGACGTCATGCTATCTCCACTAATATTACGATCCTCCACATACAAAAAAGGTTGCTGCACATGATTCTGTGCAGCAACCTTTTGCTTTTCAAATTATCAGGAGAATATTCTCACTACATCCTTGAATGTGAAGAAAATCATGAACCCAAACAGGAACAGATATCCGCCTAGGATGATGCGGCTTTCAATGCGCTGGTTTACTGGCTTGCCTCTAAATGCTTCGAAGATCATGAAGATCAAGCGGCTGCCGTCCAGTCCTGGGATGGGCAGTAGGTTCATCAGACCTAGGTTGATCGATATGAAGATCATCAGATACAGGAACATTTCCAACCCGCCTTGGCGCGTTTGTTCAGCCACTAGCTGCACCACGCCGATTGGACCTGATGTTTGGTCAAGACCTTCGCCTGTTGTGAACAGCTTCCCAAGTGCACTAACGATCGCTGTGCCTGTTTCGACCGTGATATTCCATGCGGCGGGAAGCACCTGACCCTTTGGCAAGTCGGTTACTTGCGTGATCGTGATGCCGATGAGGTAGCGTCCTGATTCAGCATCCAGCTTTGGCGTGAGCGTAAGCTCCTTTGCTTCGCCGTCACGATCAACTGTGATCGATACCGCTTCGCCATTGGTTTTGGTGATCGCATCGCTGACATCAGCCGATGTCAGATCGAGCATATCCACCCCGTTGATCGACATGAATGTATCCCCTGCGACAAGTCCGCCGATCGCCGCTGGTGCGCCGGGCGTAACCTCAGCAACATAGGGCGTTGTGAGCGCTGTGCCATAGAAGAATGCAAAAGCAACCGCCACCACAAATGCAAGCACGATATTCATCAGCGGACCTGCGATAACGCTGATCATGCGCTTCCATACAGCTGCTTTGTTATAGTTTCTGGGATCGTCCTTCATCACCGTGCCGTCTGGGTCGTCGTCCGTATCCCCATAGAACATGCAGTAGCCGCCTAGCGGGACGGGACGGATGGAGAACAGGGTTTCGTGTTTCTTGCTCTGCCACTGCAACAGCTTAGGACCAAAGCCGATCGAGAATTCCTTCACGGCGATGCCGCACATGCGGGCTGCGAAAAAATGCCCCATCTCATGTACCATAATCAGGATGCCTAGGAGTAGGATAGCCAATAGTATGTAGAGTATTGTCATTTAGTTCATCCTTTCAAAAGCGCTTTTCATAGGATATGCGCTTATAGGCTTTTCAATCGCTCATTTGCGATTTCTCTTGCTCTTCTGTCAGCCTCGAGCACTTCTTCAAGCGTGCTTGCGGGCAAATGACCGATTTGCATCAGCGTTTCCTCGACCACTTCATAAATTTTGCCGACTGTCATGGGGCTTTGCTCGCCAGAGCTGAGCAAATGCGCGACCGCTACTTCATTAGCTGCGTTCAAAATGCATCCCGCTGCTCCCCCGTTTTCAAGTGCTTCCCGTGCCATGCGCAAAGAGGGGAAGCGGATTTCGTCTGGTTTTTCAAATGTCAGTGCGCCCAGTGAGAACAGATCAAGCGGCTCGCCGCCTGTGGGCAGTCGCTTGGGATAGCTCATCGCATACAGAATCGGCAGCCTCATATCGGGCGTTCCCAGCTGCGCCAGCAATGCGCCGTCCGCAAATACAACGCCGCTATGGATCACGCTCTGGGGATGCACGACCACCTGAATATCGCGATGTTCCACGTGAAACAACCATTTTGCTTCAATAACTTCCAGTGCTTTGTTGAATAATGTCGCAGAGTCAATCGTGATCTTCTGCCCCATCACCCAGTTTGGATGCTTGAGCGCCTGCGCCTTGGTCGCGCTCCTGATATCCTCCTTTGGCCACGTGCGGAACGGACCGCCAGAGCATGTGAGGATGATCTTTGATATGGGGTTTCCAGCCGAGCCCTCCAGACATTGGAAGATCGCGCTATGTTCGCTGTCCACAGGGAGCAGTGCGTTTTTGCCGACTTTTGCAGCTGCCTCTGTCACCAAATGCCCGCCTGCAACCAGCGCTTCCTTATTCGCTAGGAGCACGCGTTTGCCGCTTTCCAGCGCAGCCAGCACGGACTCAAGCCCTGCCATGCCGACAACCGAAACCAGCACATCGTCCACATCTGCCTTTGCACAGATCGTCAACGCTTCCCTGCCAAATACCCACTCACAAAACCGCAGGTCGCTTGGGATCAGCTCCATCGGGATCGGCACAGTCAGTCCCGCAATTTCAGGGCGAAACCTGCGTACTTGCTCAAACAACATCGCATAGTTGCTATGCGCAGTCAGCGCGACTACGCGGAATTGATCCGCATGAAGTGCAGCGACCGAGAGAGCCTGCGTACCGATACTGCCTGTTGATCCAAGAATGCTAATGCGGCGCATGATGATACTCCTTTATGATGCGGATACTGCTTAGAATGAAGCGAGCAATATCACGCGGTAGCAATAAACGATGATAGCGGTGAACACGATGCTGTCAAGACGATCGAGCATGCCGCCATGACCAGGGAAAATATGACCGAAGTCCTTCACATTGCAGTGACGCTTGACCAAGCTGGCAAACAGGTCGCCCATCTGCCCTGCTACGCCGCCAAACAGTCCAACCAGTATATCGCCCCAAATAGGCGGACCTGCAAAACTGGGAATCGCCCATGAGAAGATACGACCCACCAGCACTGCGCAAAAAATGCTGCCGCAAAGACCGCCGATTGCGCCTGATATGGTCTTGTTTGGACTGATATGAGGACAGAGCTTTGGTCCTCTGAGTGCACTGCCGACAAAATAAGCGAATGTATCGCCGCCAACAGCAATGGCAAACACCATGATGAGCAGCATCGTCTGCATGCTTCTGGGGTCTGTGTCCAATATGCCAAACAGGCACATGCCGGGCAGTACGATGGTGAGCATCGGCAGAACGCTGGTCATGATATCCACCAGATCGGGATTATCCCTGCGCATGACCTGCAGCAAAATAGCGAATGAAAGCAATGTCAGTATCGGGATCATCACGAGCGAGGAATACTGCATCATCAGCGGAATGGAGATGCCAAGCCCGATGTAACTCGTCCAGCTCACAGGGCGATGACCGCCGCTTCTGAGCGCGGAAAACTCCTCATGCAGCGCGAGCGAGAGGGCGATAAATGCGACGATGGCGAAGAACCACCCGCCAATGGCGAGCACTGCGGCAAGCAGCACAACCAAAACAGCGCCCGTAATCACTCGTTGGACTTTGGTAGACCGTTTTTTTTCATGGGTATTGGATAGATCGCTCATAATGGCAACCTCCTTTGGGGACAAAATATAGAAAAAGAAACAAGCTTATTCCTCGCGGCTTCCGAACCTGCGCTTGCGTTTTTGAAACTCGCAAATGCTTTCGTGGTAATCCTTGAGCGAATAATCAGGCCAAAGCATAGGCGGGAAAACAAACTCCGCGTATGCGCATTGGTAGAGTAGAAAATTGCTGAGCCTCAGCTCGCCGCTGGTGCGAATCAGGAGATCAATTTGGGGGAGACCTGCGGTGTAGAGGTGGCTGGACAGCGTATCCTCCGTGATGCTATCCAGCGAAATCTCGCCCGCTTGGACCTTCTCAGCGATTTGCTTGACCATGCGAACCATCTCCGCGCGTGCGCCGTAGTTGATTGCAATGTTTAGGCGAAGACCCCCGTTTTCGCGGGTTCTATCCTCCGCTTCGCGCAATGCGAGCAGCTGGCGCTCGGGCAGTTGGGTGATATCGCCCAGCATGGTAATGCGGACTTTTTTCTCGCACAGCTCATCAATTTCAGAGGAGAAAAACTCAAGAATGAGCTGCATCAGCGCATCGACCTCTACCTTGGGGCGAGACCAGTTTTCGGTGGAAAAGGCGAAAATCGAAAGTGCCTCAATCCCCAAATCACTGGAACTGCGAATGATCTCGCGCAGGTTTTCAGTGCCTGCACGATGTCCAAGGGCTATCTTGACCTTGTTCTTCTTCGCCCATCGTCCGTTGCCGTCCATGATGACGGCGATGTGCTTTGGCAGTTTGTTCATATCAATCGGTGCAAGTGCTGCGTTGCTCATGCTGATTACTCCTTCACAAGTGGTTTTGGCTCACCCACTAAAAAACGCGAAACGATGAGCTTTCGCCCATCGTTTTGGACGGCTACAACCCGTGTGGAGGCATAGCCATTAACCTCACCTTCATCGCTTCTCAGCTGATCCTGAGGTGAGGGGTTTTTACGAGGCGGCGCGGCGGTTAATACCACGTCCACATCAAAGATTTTGTTTACGGCAAGGAGCGATAGCGCGGTTTGGGTTGGTAGACCCAATAGATGCTCAAAAGTATGTTGCAAGGTGGTATTAAACCTCCATGATTTCCTTTTCCTTCTTAGCGGATAGTTCATCAACGCCCTTGATCGCTGCATCGGTTTCGTCCTGCATCTTCTTTTCTGCCTTGGTGCGGTCGTCCTCGGTGATCTTGGTGTCTTTCTCCATCTTCTTGAACTGTTCCATCGCGTCGCGGCGAATCGCACGGATAGCGATTTTCGCTTCCTCTGCGCTCTTGCGAACGACCTTGGTCAGTTCCTTGCGGCGCTCTTCATTCAGCTCTGGGATGATGAGGCGAATGATCTTGCCATCGTTGCTGGGGTTGAGACCTAAGTCGCTCTTGAGGATTGCTTTTTCCACAAGCTGAATGGATTTCTGGTCCCATAGATTGATCACCAGCATGCGCGGCTCAGGGGATGATATGTTGCCCATTTGGGTCAGCGGGGTCTGCACACCGTAGTAGTCAACCACAACACGGTCTAAAAGCTGAGGATTAGCGCGGCCTGCACGGAGCGAGCGAAGCTCGTCTTGATATACGGATGTAGTCTTTTGCATCTTCTCTTTAGCAGAGGTAATTACTTGACGATACATGAAAGTTCCTCCCTTAATCCCTAATTGGATTTATTATGTATATTTTAGCTTGTTTCATCACAAAAGGCAAGACGAGTTGTCTAAAATAATGGTTTGCGCGTCTGAAAGTTTCTTGGCGGTATACGTTGCGCCGTGGTTTGCGGGTGCATCGCTGCCATTGGTAAAAAGAATGCTCGGAATCGACGCGTTGTTTGCGGCGGCAATGTCGGAGGTAAGGCTGTCGCCGAGCATGATCGCGCGGGATGGATCGGTCACGTTTGCCATCTCAAGCGCGCGATAGAGCATGTCGGGATGGGGCTTTGGCTTGCCGACTTCCTCGCTGACCACAAGACCCGAAATATACGGCGTGAGCTCGCATTGCAAAAACCGCGAACGCTGCACGACTTGAATCCCGTTGGTGACAAGGATGATGGGCATATGGCGGCTCACCTCGGCGCAAAATTCCAGCGCGCCCGGTATGAGGAACCGCTGCTTTGAAAGCTGCTGGATGAATACCCCCGACATGAGCATTGGATCGGCGTCATGCCCAGTGGCCTCCAAGAACTGCAAAAATCGCTCGACTCTGAGCTTTTCGGAGGTGATTTCCCCCTTCTCGATTTTCTTCCATAGCGAATCGTTGATCTGGTGGTATAGCGAGATCATTTCAGGCGTAGGCTCAATGGAGAACTGCGTAAAAGTTTCACTAATCGCGTGGCGCTCTGCTAGGTGAAAGTCAAATAGCGTCTGGTCTGCATCTGAAAGTAAGACTTGATAGGCCATCGGATTCAACTCATTTCTTTCTTAATATTAGGTGGTCGGATTACTTGCCCTGCCTGCGTGCCAAGGCCTCTGGCGATGCGACGGAGTAGCCAAAGAAGCCAAACTCACTGCCGACTTTGCGGTACTTGCCATGTACGAAGCTGAGCAAATTCATCGCTTCCTCGTCAATGGAGCCATTCTCTTGGAAATAGCGATCAGCCACGCTGACCTGCAGGATATCCGCGAGGAATAAATCATGGCTTCCAAGCTCGATGATCTGCTTCACGCGGCAGCTGAGGAATGCGGGTGCCTGCGCAACGGCGGGCGCGGCGCTAAGCTTGGGCGCGGGGATGGCGGTGAGACCGAGTGCTTCAAACTTATCCACATCTCGCCCGCTCCTCACCCCGCAAAAATCCATCGCTTTGCCGAGTTCCTGGCCAACGAGGTTGAGGGTGAATTCGCCTGTGGAGGAGATGATGCCATGACTGTGGCGGCTCTTTTGGATGCTGACGGAGAGCATGGGCGGCTTGGAGCAGACAATGCCTGCCCATGCAATGGTGATGAGATTAGGTTTTATATCGTTTTGAGGATCAGCGCAGCCAAGCATCACAGTCGGTATTGGAGAGAGATACGTGGTAGCGCCAATTTCGCGAAAATTGTTGGAAAACTGTTCCATTATTAACATCCCCCCTTGTCAAGTTTGTATGATCAGTGTACAATGAATCATCACATGTGTCAACGACTGTAAATGCCTAAATAGAGCGTTTTGCAGTATCTATTGCACGGAAAAAAGGAGGTAGCATGGCTCGTTATCAATATAAATACAGACCCCCTCAAAGGCGAAAATTCCCAATGCTTGCAGTGATGTTCATTCTGGCATTGGTGATGCTGATTGTATACCCTTTTTTGGAGGCAAGGCAGCTGTCGGTTGACGAGCATACGGTGACCGTGAGCAACCTCCCCACCAACCTGAAAAACCTCAAGATCGTCTTTGTCAGCGATATTCATCAAAACCGCTGGTTCTCGCAAATGCGGGTGAATGATTTGATTAAGATGGTGAATAATCTCAGCGCGGATATCATTATATTGGGCGGGGATTATGCGGATGACAGCGATGGCGCGATTGATTTTTTCTACAATGCACCTAAGCTTCATGCGAGGCTCGGCGTATTTGCCATCATGGGCAACCATGACCGCACGGTGCCTGAAAGCAATTTGAATGTGCTGATCGCGCAGATGAAAAACTACGGCTGTATTCCGCTGGTCAACGAGGTGAGCCGCGTGAAGGTCGGGCAGACCTATGTGACCATTGCGGGCGTGGATGATTACTATAATGGCTATCCTGAGGTGGCGAAGGTTGCGGCGCAGGTAAGTCAGGATGATTTTGTGATATTCGCAGGGCATACGCCGGACCTCATGCCGGATATGCTCACAGCGCGCAGCAGCGATGGGGATAACCACTGGTTTGATCTTGCGCTCTTTGGGCACACGCATGGCGGGCAGGTCACATTCTTTGGAAAATCCATATTCAAAAACCTGTCGCCCGAGATTGGCTCAAGATATCTAACGGGCTGGTTTGAAGAAAACCGCGCGGCGGTGCTGGTGAGCAATGGCGTAGGCACAAGCGTATTGCCCGTACGGTTCTTCGCCAAACCGCAAATCCATAGCATCACTTTGAAATCAAGATAATAGGAACGATTAAGCAAAAACACTGCCCACGATATGCGGACAGTGTTTTTGTTTGCTTGCCGAGCGCTGCTTCCCCAAAAGCTATCTTACGAGGCAGATTGTCAAATCAAGTGCAACAAGCATGAGAAAAGACCTCAAAAGGAGAAAGCCAGCCAAGGCATTTTCTAGGTCTATTGTTGAGAAGCTCGAGCACATAAGAAACATATTCAGGATCAGTT
>JAAYIN010000117.1 GCA_012523405.1 Clostridiales bacterium | reverse complement strand
TTGTGTTATGCTGTTCATGAAGGATAAGGCTCCTCTCTGTTATGTTGGCTGCAATTCAACTATAACCGATTTTGTCTTATCCTTCATCTTTTTTCTTCTTTGTCCAATATGTATTGTAGCTCTACACAAATGAAACAATAAATTATCCATTTCCAATCGACTTAATCTGCAAATTAGTATATAATATGCATTTGTAACCATTCTATGAGTATGACAAGGAGGCCCTTATGACTATTCGTACCCGCTTTGCCCCAAGCCCCACGGGCTATTTGCATCTGGGCGGCTTGCGTACCGCTCTGTATACGTATCTATTTGCCAAGAAAAACGGCGGCAAATTTATTTTGCGCATAGAGGATACAGATCAAGAACGTGAAGTGGAGGGCGCGGTAGAACTCATCTACAAGAGCCTACGCCAAGCGGGTCTCATTTATGACGAAGGACCCGATGTAGGCGGCGATTTTGGCCCCTATATCCAGACCGAGCGCAAGGATAGCTATTTGCCATTCGCGATGGAGCTTGTGAAGTCGGGCGCGGCATACCCCTGCTTTTGCACCAAGGAAGAGCTGCAGGAGCGCCGAGACGCTGCAACCGCCAAGGGCGAGCAGTGGAAGTATGACAAGCATTGCCTCCACATGACGCGCGAGGAGGCCCTTTCGCGCATGGAAAGCGGCGAGCCCTGCGTCATCCGCCAAAACATCCCCACCACAGGCTTTGCAAGTTTTGAGGATGCGCTGTATGGACATGTGGAAGCTCCCTGCGATACCCTTGATGATAATGTTTTGATCAAGGCGGACGGACTGCCCACCTATAACTTTGCAAACGTTATTGACGATCACCTCATGGGCATTACCCATGTGATGCGCGGCACGGAGTACCTAAGCTCCACGCCGAAATATAATCTGTTGTACACTGCCTTCGGATGGGATGCGCCCATCTACATCCACCTAAGCCCTGTAATGAAGGACGCCTCGCGCAAGCTGAGCAAGCGCTATGGCGACCCGAGCTTTGAGGATTTGCTCTCCCAAGGCTACGTGAAGGATGCGATCATCAATTTCATTGCATTGCTGGGATGGAGTCCTGGAGATGAGCGCGAATTTTTTACCATGGACGAGCTGGTCGAGGCGTTTGATGTGAAGGGACTGAGCAAAGCCCCTGCGATCTTCAACACCGAGAAGCTTGTTTGGTTCAACCATGAGTACATTTCAAGAATGCCCTTTGATAGCTATCTGGAAATGGTGACGCCGTGGTTTGACCGCGTACTTGCCAGCAAGAATATGGATTACCGCCGCTTGGCAGAGCTGATGCATACGCGCACCGAGGTCTTTGACCGCGTGCCTGATATGGTTTCGTTCCTAGCGGAATTGCCCGAGTACGATATCGCGATCTATACCCATAAGAAGATGAAAACCGATGCTGAGATTTCGCTCAAGGTGCTTGAGCTTTCGCTGGAAGCCCTCACAAACCAAGATGACTTTAGCGAAGAAGCGCTCAAGGAAACGCTGATGGGTCTTGCGGCGGCAAATGAAATGAAAACAGGGCAGATCATGTGGCCTGTGCGCATAGCCATTTCAGGGCAGCAAAGCACACCCGGCGGCACGACCGAAATCGCCTACCTGCTTGGCAAAGACGAGAGCCTGCGCCGCATGAAGATCGGCATTGAGAAATTGAAAGCTAATACGAAATAAACCCACTCTGTGGCAAAGTATAAAGGAGAAATGGCAATGCAACATCACTCTTCCTACAGCCCCAAGAACATTGAAAAGAAATGGCAGGATCGCTGGCTGGACAGCGGCGTGTTTAACGCCGAGTTCCCTAGCGAAAAGCCCAAGTTCTATTGCTTGATAGAGTTCCCCTATCCCAGCGGTGATGGTCTGCACGTGGGTCATCCCCGCAGCAACACCGCCCTTGACATCATCGCTCGTAAGCGCCGCATGGAGGGCTTCAATGTCCTGTACCCAATCGGCTACGATGCTTTTGGTCTGCCTACGGAGAACTATGCGATCAAGCATAAGATTCATCCATCGGTTGTTACCAAGAAGAATGTCGACCATTTCAGAGAGCAGCTCCAGCGTCTGGGCTTTAGCTTTGACTACTCGCGCGAGATCAACACGACCGATCCCGAGTATTATAAGTGGACGCAGTGGATTTTCCTGAAATTCATGGAACATGGTCTTGCCTACAAAGCTGAAATGCCCATCAACTGGTGCACAAGCTGCAAATGCGGTCTTGCCAATGAAGAGGTTGTGCAGGGTGCTTGCGAGCGCTGCGGCAGCGAAGTCGTGCGCAAGGTCAAGTCCCAATGGATGCTCCGCATCACCGAATATGCACAAAAGCTCATTGATGGTTTGGATAATGCAGACTACATTGAGAAGGTCAAGATTCAGCAGCGCAACTGGATTGGCAGAAGCGAAGGCGCGGAAATCGACTTTGTCGTGAGCGGCAAGGAAGATCGCCTGCGCGTATTCACCACCCGCCCAGATACGCTTTTTGGCGCAACCTATATGGTTGTCAGCCCCGACCATCCGCTGATTGATAAGTACAAGGCTGAAATCAGCAACTATGATGAAATCCTAGCCTACCGCACCGAAGCCTCCAAAAAGAGCGACTTTGAGCGCACTGAGCTTGTAAAAGACAAGACAGGTCTTGCGATTAACGGTCTCACGGCTGTCAACCCAGGCAACGGCAAGGAAATCCCGATTTGGGTGAGCGATTATGTGCTCATGACCTACGGCACGGGCGCAATCATGGCTGTTCCCGCACATGACACGCGTGACTATGAATTTGCAACCAAGTTTGGTCTGCCGATCATTGAGGTGATCAGCGGCGGCGACGTGACCAAGGAAGCCTATACCAACACCAATGAAGGCATCGTTGTTAACAGCGGATTCCTCGATGGTTTGTCCGTCGCGGATGCGAAGGCGAAGATGGCTGCTTGGCTGGTGGATAACAAGCTTGGCGAGCGCAAGATCAACTACAAGCTCCGCGACTGGGTATTCAGCCGCCAGCGTTATTGGGGCGAGCCGATTCCCGTTGTGCACTGCGAGCATTGCGGCACGGTGCCTGTTCCCTACGATCAGCTCCCCGTTGTGCTGCCCGATGTAGCCAACTACGAGCCAACCGATAGCGGCGAGAGCCCGCTGGCAGCGATGACCGATTGGGTCAACACCACCTGCCCCACATGCGGTGCACCTGCAAAGCGCGAGACCGACACCATGCCCCAGTGGGCTGGAAGCAGCTGGTATTTTATGCGCTACTGTGACCCGCACAACACAGAGGAACTCGCAAGCCAAGAGGCATTGGATTACTTCATGCCCGTTGACTGGTATAACGGCGGCATGGAGCATACCACGCTTCACCTGCTGTACAGCCGTTTCTGGCATTTGTTCCTGCATGATATCGGCGTGATCAAAGCGCCGGAGCCCTACCAAAAGCGCACAAGCCATGGCATGATATTGGGCGAGAACCACGAGAAGATGTCCAAGTCTCGCGGCAATGTCATCAACCCCGATATCATTGTGGGCGAGCTGGGTGCGGACTCCTTCCGCATGTACGAGATGTTCATGGGTGCCTTTGATCAGGCGATTCCGTGGAGCACAGACGGCGCTCGAGGCTGCCGCCGTTTCCTAGACCGCGTATGGCGTTTGATGGATATGGTCACAGATCAAAAGGGCTATTCAAAGAAGATGACCCCTGTGATGCACGAAACCATCAAGAAGGTCACAGAGGACTTTGAAGCGATGAAGTTCAACACCGCAATCGCTGCGATGATGAGCCTTGTGAATGAATTCTACTCGCAGGGCAGCTGCACCAAGGATGAGCTCCGCACATTGCTGCTGCTGCTATCTCCAGTCGCACCCCATATCTGCGAAGAAATGTGGGAGCTGATGGGATATGGCACAGAAGGTCTCGCACTTGAGAAGTGGCCTGTTTATGACGAGGTTGCGATGAAGCGCAGCGAAGTTGAAATCGGCGTACAGATTAATGGCAAGGTTCGCGGACGCATCGTCATCTCCACCGACATGACCAAAGAGGAAGCCGAGAAGGAACTGCCCGAGATGGCAGAGATCAAAGAGCTTGTCGGCGATAAGGCCATCGTGAAGATGATCTTCGTTCCGGGTCGCCTCTGCAACTTGATTGTAAAATAAACAACCAAAAACAAGGACAATATAGCAAGGCCGTCGAAATTGCGACATACCGCATTTTTGGCGGTCTTGCTATTAAAATCCAAGGACTGAAAGGAAATCGTTCATGACAGATATCACCACATCCATTAAGACCAGCGATTTATCTCGCCGTTTTGGAAAGACGATGGCGCTTGACGGGCTTAGCTTTTCGATCAAAGAGAACCAAATCGTCGGCCTTCTTGGCAGGAACGGCGCAGGCAAGAGCACATTGCTGCGCATCCTCAGCGGACAACTCAAGCAAACCTCGGGCGATATTGAGCTGTTTGGCATGCCTGTATACGACAACGCCCAAGCGCTCAGCAATCTTTGCATGATCGGCGATACACCTGACTTTGGCAGCATCAAAAACATCAATCAATTTTTGCCTGTGATGGCGGCGATGTTCCCCGCGTGGGATAGCGCCCTTGCAGATAAGCTGATTGATCGCTTTGACCTCCCGCGCAAAAAGGCGCTCAAGGGCTTTAGCCGCGGCATGCAAACATCGCTGCTGCTGTGTGTGGGGCTCGCCTCGGGCGCAAGGCTTACGGTGTTTGACGAGCCGAGCTTGGGTCTTGACGCGGTGATGCGCGAGCGGTTTTATGACATGCTCATCGAAATACGCACCCTCCAGCCCAACCGTTCCTTTGTGCTCAGCACCCATCTGATCGACGAAGTGACGCGCACGCTTGACTATGCGGTCATGATCGATCATGGCAAGCTGATGTGCCAAGGCGATATGCAGGAGCTGACCTCCGGCTATATCAGCATTTCAGGCGCGCCCGATGCAGTGCGCGAAGCAAGCACAGGCGCTACCGTCCTCAAGCAGGAAGAAGTGGCGGGCTCGCTCGTGCTTCATTTGCGCCTCGCATCCCCTGGGGACAAGGAAAAACTCATGGCAAATAACAGCATTCAATGCGCAAGCATGAATCTGCAACGCTTATTCGTGTTTTTGACCGAAGAGGAGGAGGTGCAGCATGCAAACAACAAATGATCCGAAAAACTGGTTTGTTACCTCGCGCTTTAACGGCGTGATGAAATATCATGCCAATCAGCTTGGCAGAACCGTACTTTACGCGATCCTCGTACTCCTCGCTTCCGAGGTGTTTTCCATCGCCATGACGCTCTTGACGGATTCGAGCATGTATGTGATTGGTGCATCAGCGAATGTCGCTATCGCCATCATGCTGGGACTTGTATTGGCATGCTCTGTGGCAGGAAAAGGCACACGCTTTGTGCTTCGCTTTGGCACTTCACGTCTGGCTACATGGCTTGCCAACGTGCTGTCTTTGGTGCTGTGGATGATCGCATTGCTGCTCGCATCCTTTGTGCTCAGCGGCATCACAACGGTCGTCAAGGTTTTACTCGCAGGCGCTATGCCCGATAAATTTATCGTTGCGCTGGAACTTAGCAATGGAGCGAGTGTGCAGCATGTGCTGGATAGCATGTGGGTATTCACTCGCGATTGGCTGCTCAAGGAATGCCTGTGGGTGGCAGAGTGGACTTGCATATTCTATCTGTTTGGCTGCTGTTTGCGCAGGAGCAAAAAGATCACCCTTGCGGTGATCGTAGGCATCCCGCTGCTTGCGATGATGTCGATGTTCATCCCCGCCGTTCGGGAAACGCTCAATGCCATTGGGCGGATGAGCGAAGGCGAAATCATGCTGCAAGGGCTTAAGATCTATCAATGGATTTCAGATGCATTGATTTGGATCGGCAAGCATTGGAAATGGATTCAGCTAGGCGCAGCAGGCGTTTCGCTGCCGCTGAGTTTCTTGTGCATGAGAGGCACGCCGCAACCCTAGTCCCATTGCAAATGACACAAAGGAGAGAACCCGCATGACCTTTGAACAAATTCAGACCTACCTGACCGGTCTTGACCTCGGCGACCGAATCTATACCTTTGAGCAATCCAGCGCTACGGTGGAGCTTGCTGCGCTTGCGGTAGGCTGTGAGCCCTGCAAGATCGCCAAAACCATGTCATTCATGGTCAGTGACGCACCGATCCTCGTGGTGCTGGCAGGGGACGCTCGCATAAGCAATCCCAAGTTCAAGGCGCAGTTCAGCCAAAAAGCAAAGATGATCAGCCCTGAGGTGGTTGCTGACCTGACGGGTTTCCCCGTTGGCGGCGTTTGCCCCTTCATGGCGCCCAATGGGGTGAAGGTCTACCTTGATGAATCCCTCAAGCGCTTTGATGTGGTCTATCCCGCCGCTGGTACGCGCTCAAGCGCGGTGAAGCTGTCCATTGAGGAACTCGAGCAAGCCTCAAAGGCTGACGGCTGGGTGGATATCAGCAAGCTGCCTGAAGCGGACGCATAAATGGTGGCAAGCCACCCAGTATGAGATATTTGATGGTGGCAAAATAGGGTGATAAATATGAATTTGAAGCAAACAATAGTCAATAGAATGATGCAAATTTGCAATGAACGAGGAATAAAACCGAATGAACTTGCTGTATTATCAGGCACTACGCCATCTGCTGTTTACAGCTTCTTAGATTCGATGCGCAACGAAATCTATATCAGCACAATCAAAAAGATTTACGACGGTCTTGAAATGACATTTGGTGAGTTCTTCAGTACCTCCGAGTTTGATAACTTGGAGCAGAAAATTAAATAGCAAAACAGACACTTATGACGAGCGTCTGTTTTGCTGCTTCACCTATCCGATTTTCCAGCAATTCTCCGTGCCTACCGATTCCCGACCGTTGCAGGTTCTTCTGTCGCTTCGGTATCCATGGTGGGAACTGCGCTTGGCTCAGCCTCGGGCATGACGGATGGCAGCAGTGCATTTTCCTCGCTTGGCACAGGCGTATCCGCGAGATTCTTGTCGCCATTGTCCTCGTCCCCGATGTACTGGGTTTGCAGGAAGACCCCTTCCATCGCCTTCAGGATGCTGTCGCTTGTGCCTGTCGCGCCGCTGATCGCGTCCACGCCTTCGATGCTCTGCTTCTCTATGATGACATCGCGCAGCCCTTCCTCCGCTTTTGTGAAGTATTCGGATTTCTCGCCTGATTCGTCCTCTGCTGATAGCGTGGTGATCTTGCCGTCGCGAACCACGACCTTTACGATCACGTCGCCATTGTATCCTTCGGCCTTGTCGTGATACACGCCGTCTTGGTAGATCACGGCCAAAGCGGGGATAGCAAGTAGCATGAGAGCCATTGCGATAAGAACCGAGCAACCCATTTTCTTAGCATTCCACATGTGTTTTCCCTCCTGTTTACTTGACATTTTATACAGCGTATAGTATAAAGATGAGTGGAGTTCATGACTCCATTCCAGCTATGCCCATCTTTGGGCTGGAAGGTTTAATTTGCTTTTGAAGGGGGATCTCAAAATGGTCCGTACCATCGTAGGCGCAAACTGGGGAGACGAAGGCAAGGGTAAGATCACCGATGTACTTGCTGAATCAAGCGACGTTGTTGTACGTTTTCAAGGCGGCGCAAATGCAGGACATACCATCATCAATGACTATGGCAAGTTCGCATTACATCTGCTTCCCTCAGGTGTGTTCCATCCTCATATTGCCAACATCATTGGACCGGGCGTAGCGCTTGACATTGAAAAGCTGCTAGCGGAGTATAAATCCGTGATTGCCCGTAATATTCCAACGCCCAAGCTTTATATCAGCGATCGTGCACAGGTGCTCATGCCCTATCACGTTGACTTTGATCGGTTTGAGGAAGAACGTCTTGGCAAGGCAAGCTTTGGCTCTACCAAGAGCGGCATTGCACCTTTTTATGGCGATAAGTATTTGAAGATTGGCATTCAGGTCTGCCAGCTTTATGATGAGGACATTCTTCGCGCAAGGCTAGGGAGCGCAGTGACCCAAAAGAATGTTGTCCTCAAGAACCTCTATGGCAAGCCTGAGATTGATGTCGAGCAGCTGATCTCGCATTTGCAGGAACTTGCAGAGCGCATCCGCCCGATGGTGATTGACTCTACCCTGTATTTGCACAAGGCACTCAAGGCGGGCAAAACCGTTCTTCTGGAGGGTCAGCTGGGCAGTTTGCGGGATATCGAGCATGGCATTTATCCCTATACCACATCCTCCTCGCCCCTTGCAGGGTACGGTACGGTTGGCGCAGGTGTGCCTGCACGCGAGATGAAGGATATCTTCTGCGTGACAAAAGCGTACTCGAGCTGCGTTGGCGCTGGTCCGTTTACAACAGAGCTGTTTGGCGATGAAGCACAGGAGCTACGCAAGCGCGGCGGAGATGCTGGCGAATACGGCGCAACCACAGGCCGCCCGCGTCGCGTGGGCTGGTTTGACGCGGTGGCAAGCCGCTATGGCTGCATGGTGCAGGGCGCAACAGAGGCAGTGCTGACAAATCTTGACGTGCTGGGTTACCTTGACGAAATTCCCGTCTGCATAGCATATGAAGTAGAAGGCAAGGAAATCACCGATTTCCCAAATACGCCCACACTGATGAAGTGCACACCCGTATACACCATGCTTCCCGGCTGGAAGAGCGATGTACGCGGCGTAACCGACTGGAACTTACTCCCTGAAAATTGCCAAAAGTACATTGAGTTTATCGAAAAGCAGGTTGAAGTTCCGATCCATATGATATCGACCGGACCCAAGCGCAGCGAGATTCTCTATCGATAAGTCAAATGAATCGGTGCAGCTAGTGATGGTTGCACCGATTTTTGCTAAATATCCGATCAAATAATGGAAGCGGACGGCATCAGAGAATGTGATTCTACCTTGGTTAACGAATGTTAATTATACAATCTGAAAACGCTTGCGCTCTTGCTTTCACCTATTAGAATGAGTATAATATTTTCATTGGAATACTACCTAAACTTGTGATAATGGAAAGGATGAACAATTTTGAAAAAGCTCATATCTTTTCTCCTATGCGTGGCAATGGTTCTAACCTTGGTTATTTCTGCAGTGGGTGAAACTGCTCCCCAAACTGACGTGAAGGTGGCTCTTTGCATCGCAGAGACACTTGGCGATCTTGGGTTTTATGACAGCGCAAACGAGGGCCTGAGCAAGCTTGTGACCGACTACGGCGTCGTTGGCAGCGTTGTTGAGTGCAAGAGCGATGCTAGTGCATGGCAGCCCGCAATTGTAGAAGCCGCAGCGAGCAACGATATCGTGGTTGCAGTCGGCTGGCAGTTTTGGGATGTACTGGATCAGGTCGTTCCCCAAATGCCTGACACCAAGTTCATCTTCATTGATAACGGACTTGACGGCATTGGCGACAACCTGCTGTCCATCACCTATGCAGAGAACGAAGGCAGCTTCCTAGCTGGCTATATCGCCATGAAGCTTTCTGAGTCTGGTAAGGTCGGCGTTGTCGGCGGCGAAAACAGCGACACCATCAATAACTTCATCGTTGGCTATCAGCAGGGCGCACTTTATGCAAACGCTGAAGGCACCGTGCTTGATCCCGTATATACAGACGACTACGAAGCTCCCGATAAGGGCAAGGAAGTCGCGCTGTCCCTGTATGATCAGGGCGCAGACGTGGTATTCCACGTAGCTGGCAAGACCGGTCTTGGCGTATTTGATGCAGCTGCTGAGAAGGGCAAGTATGCAATCGGCGTTGACAGCGACCAAAAGCATGTAAACCCCGATGTAGTTATCTGCTCCATGCTCAAGCAGGTTGGCAACAGCATCTACGATGCAGTCGGCCAATATATTGAAGACGGCACTTTTGCAGGCGGCACCATCTGGAACGCTGACATGACAACTGGTCTGGTCGATATCGGCTATGGCGAGGAAGGCATGACCCAGCAGGTTACAGACGAGCTCAAGGCAGAGGTGGAAGCACTCAAAGAAAAGATCGTTTCAGGCGAGATCGTTGTTGAGAGCACCCGCTAAATTGAAATCATAAATGAATCAACGACACCCCTTGCCAAATTTTTGGCAGGGGGTGTTCCCTCAAATATCGCACCAAAGCGAGGCGAAGTGAATGCAAGGCATGGGCACAGAGGTTGTGCGCTTTGAGCACGTCAGCAAGCAATACCCGGGGGTGCTGGCAAACAATGATGTAACCCTCAGCATTATCAAGGGCGAGGTGTTCGCACTTGTGGGCGAAAACGGCGCAGGCAAGAGCACACTCATGAATCTCTTGTATGGGCTGGGACAGCCAACCATGGGGGACATTTTCATCGGCGGTGAAAAAATATCTGCGCAGCATAACCCCGAGCGCGCAATGCAAATGGGGGTCAGCATGGTGCATCAGCATTTTAAGCTGGTGCCTAGTTTTACTGTTGCGCAAAACATATTGCTTGGACATGAACCCAAGCGAGGACGCGTGTTTTTAGGCACGGAGAAGTCCAATGAGATTGTCCGCGAGCTGTCAAAGGCTTACGGGCTTTACGTGAACCCAACGGACACGGTGGGGGAGCTGAGCGTAGGTCTTCAGCAGCGTGTGGAAATCCTCAAAGCGCTTCGCACAGGTGCGGATGTGCTGATTTTGGACGAGCCGACCGCTGTCCTTACGCCCCAGGAAACAGACGAGCTATTCGCTGTCATCCGCCGCATTGTGGCGGAGAAAAACATGACGGTGATTTTGATTACCCACAAGCTGCCTGAGGTCATGCATGTGAGCGACCGCGTAGGCGTGATGCGCAGGGGAAAGCTGGAGCAAGTGCTGATCACTGCGGACACAAGCGAGCGCGAAATCGCATCGCTGATGGTTGGGCGCGATGTGATCTTTGATGACCTGCGCACCGATCAGCCTGCGGGCGAGGAACGTCTGCGTATCGAAGGACTTTGCGCGAGCTCTGACCGCAACCTGCCCGCTTTGCGCGGCGTTGATATCACCGTGCATGCGGGCGAAATCGTGGGTGTATGCGGCGTGGAGGGCAACGGACAGACGGAGCTTGCCGAATGCATCATGGGCATGCGCCCTCAAACAGGCGGCGCGGTACTTCTCAGCGGCAAGGATATCTCAAACACTGACCCACGCGCCATTCGCAGCCTCGGCATGAGTTACATTCCAGAGGACAGGGTCAGCATGGGTGTTGATACAAAGGCGAGCGTGCAGGAAAATCTGCTCCTTGGCAAGCAGCGCACCAAGGCGTTCAGCTTCTTTGGCATCCACCAACGGCGCGGACAGATCAAGGAATACGCCAATGAGCTGACCAAGCGCTACGACATCCGAACATCGGGCACAGATGAATTGGTGCAGTCACTTTCGGGCGGCAATATGCAGAAGGTCGTTATCGCACGCGAGTTCAGCTTTGATGCACCTGTGCTCCTCATCAGCCAGCCTACGCGAGGCGTGGATATCGGCGCGATTGAGTTCATCCATGAACATATTATTGAAAAGCGCAACGAGGGCTGTGCGATTTTGTTGATCAGCGCAGACCTTGACGAGCTTCTTCGCCTCGGCGACCGCCTTGTCACCATCTTTGAAGGCAAGATCACAGGCAGGTTTAACGCGGGCGAAATCGACAAGCAGGAAATTGGCTTTTACATGACAGGCGGCAAGCAGGACACAAAGGAGGGTGAGCGCTTATGAGTAACAGCCTTTCTCAATCCATACGCGCACTCTTTCGCCTAAAGCCCACCCAAAAGGTGAACCGCGATTATCTGGTATCGCTCTTTACAGCTGTCGCGCTTGCGTTTGCGGTAGGCGCGGTGATCATGCTGGCTTGCGGATACAACCCCATCGAGTGCTACGGGGCGCTCTTCAGCGGCTCGCTTGGCAAACCCCGTGCACTAGGCAACACGCTCGCCAAGACCGCTACCTTATTTCTCACAGGTCTTGCCATGAGCGTTGCAGCCAAGGCGGGCGTATTTAACGTCGGCGGCGAGGGTCAGCTCTACATGGGCGCGATGGCAGCAGCCGTTGTCGGTGCGCAGGTCAAGGGTGCACCCGCGTGGGTAGTCGTAGTCCTGGCCTTGCTCGCAGCGATGCTGGCGGGCGGTCTATATGCGCTCCTGCCGGGCTTGCTAAAGGTCAAGCTCAAGGTGGATGAGGTCATCACGACCATCATGCTCAACTCCGTCGCGATCTTCTTTTGCAGCTACCTTGCCAACGGGCCCCTTAAAACCGCCGAGCGCGGCATCGCGACAGGCACAGACAGCATCATGAAGGCAGCCGCCTTTACCCCCCTTATCAAGCTCAGCAACCTCAACACGGGCATATTCTATGCCGCAGCCATGGCGCTCTTTGTCTGGTATCTCATGAGCCGTTCATCCATTGGTTTTGAAATGAAGCTCACAGGCGACAATGACCGCTTCGCCAAGTATGGCGGCATTCACACAGGCAAGCTCATGCTCTGGTCGATGGTGCTCAGCGGCGCGATTTGCGGTATGGTCGGTATGCTGGAAATCTTCGGTCTGCACCGCAGGTTCATCACCACCGTCAGTAACGAATTCTACTTTGACGGCATGCTCGTCGCCATGATCATGCGTTACAATCCCTTTGGTGTCATATTGATGAGCTTCTTCTTTGCCATCCTCAACATTGGCAGCAAGTCCATGGAGCTCACCGCGGGCATCAGCAGCGAATTGATTTTGATCGTGCAGTCCATCATTATCTTCTTCATGGCAGCAGAGGGCGGTATCAGAAAGATGCTCTCCGAGCGTGCACTCAACAAGCGTGCTCGTGCAGAGCTTGCAGGCAAGGAGGTCGGTGTTAAATGAGTTCGATTTTCAATGTTTTATTGCTTCAAAACACCTTGCGCACCGCGACCCCTGTCGTGCTCGCAGCCCTTGGTTGCTTGCTCACCCAGCACGTCAACATCACCAACATCGGTATTGACGGCATGATCCTCATCGGCGCGTTCTTTGCCGTGCTAGGCAGTTACCTCTGCGGCAGCTGGGTCATGGGGCTTGTATTTGCCATCGTGATGGGCGCACTGCTAGGTCTCCTATACTATGTGTTTGTCATCAAGTTTGGCAGCGACGAGTTCATCATCGGCGTTGCCCTGAACATTTTCGCAGGCGGGCTCACCGTATTCCTCCTGCGCACCATCTTTCAGGTGAAGGGTTCCTTCTCAGGTCCTGGCATCGTGCCCCTGCCAACCATTGACATTCCGTTGATCGAGGATATTCCGATACTCGGCACGCTCCTCAGCGGCAACACATTGCTCGTTTACCTGAGTTGGATTCTCGTTCCTCTCATCTGGGCATTTATCTACAAAACCCCCACAGGTCTTCACTTACGTGCCGCAGGCGAATACCCCGACGCGCTCACCGCCAGCGGCAAAAGCCCTGATAAAATGAAATGCCTTGCCAGCGTTCTATGCGGCATTCTCTCCTGCCTTGCAGGCGCCCATCTATCCCTAGGCTACCTCACCATGTTCTCCGAAAACATGAGCGCAGCGCGGGGCTACGTCGCCTTTGCCTGCGTGATCTTCGGGCGCGGCAACCCGCCCAAGGTATTCTTTGCTGCTTTGCTCTTTGGCTTTATTTCTGCCCTTGGACTACGCATGCAAAAGTACATGCCTTCCGACATCACCTCCATGGCGCCCTACGTCGTCACCATCGTTATGATGGTCGTCGTCGTCCTCTGGGAGCGTCGCAAGAAGCAGAGAGGGCAGGGGGCTTAGCCCCCTACAACCCCTACAAGGGGTGGGTGAAAAGAACAAAGCCTCAGCGTGAAAAAGGCTCGATAATACCAGCAATATAAGTGAAGAGCACCTCTTTGGCAGCGATTATGTTGCCACGGGGGTGCTCTTTGATTTACGCATCTTTCGTCACACAGAGAATACAGAGATTTTGGACAATTGTAACATTTACAATTGTTTGTGCAATTATTGTCCACATGTGGAAAACTTTTATGCAGTGGAGTTTTCAACAGAGAGTTTTCCACATAAATGACGATTCCCCAATAAAATAGCCGTTTTTCTGAGGATAACTATGTGGAAACTTAGGAAAACTCCAAAAAAAGCGATGCATACATGCATAAACGAAATTCGGCTGATGGTCTGAAAGTGGCTAAAAACGCTATCGAAACCACTTCGATCAGATGGTTCTGTAACATATGCCAATGCTCAAAAGGAGAATATTTGCCGTTTATATACCTGTCACATACGGTCATGTTTGTTCCGTGAATAAGCATACGCTAATATAAAAGAGCGGAGGTGCGAAATGAAACAAACAATCCACAATTTCGTCATAAAACGGACGGCTCGCATGCGAATGTGTGTGCTGCTTTTACTCAGTACCCTAGCAATTTGCATGCTGGCAGGTGTTGGCGGGACCAGCGACGCGGGTACATCACCTGCGGAGGCACAGGGCGATTGGAGCAAGGCATTATCAGGACTTATCGTTGCCCTGGACCCCGGGCATGGCGGCTATGACGGCGGTGCACGCGCAAAGGACAGCGGCATATGGGAGAAAGATTTGACGCTCCAAATTACCCTGGCAGTTGAAAAAGTGCTTATCTCTAGGGGCGCAACGGTGGTGGTAACGCGGCGCGAGGATGTATGCCTCGCAGAGGGCGACACCACCACCAAGGCACGCAAACGAAAGGATTTGCAGCGCCGCGTAGACATCGCCTTGGAAGCGAACGCAGATGTGTTTTTGAGCATTCACCTAAACGAATACCGAAGCCGAAGCGAAAGCGGACCGCATGTCTTCTATCAGCAGGGCGGGGATGACGGACGGCTGCTCGCAGGCGTGCTGCAAGAAGCGATGATCTCTGAGCTAAGGCCCATCAAAGAGCGCGTGGCGATGGCAGGGAATTATTACGTTCTTCGCAGCAAAATCCCATCCGCTCTTGTCGAGTGCGGCTTCCTCAGCAACGCAGCTGAGGAGAAGCTTCTATTGACCCCTGCTTACCATGAAAAAATTGGCATATCCATTGCAAATGGACTCACAGAATACCGAAAGCTCATCGCAGGCATAGGCGGCGAGCTTGGCGAAGCGGGCGAGCTTTCTCAAACTCCGTAAAATCACGCAATTATGGGTTGTTTGCCACGCCTTAGCATGGTATGATGGGGGAGGCAATCCAAAGATGAAAGCGAGGCCGATTCATGCAGGGCATGCTACTGAAAACACCAATGACTCCCATGGACGCAAAGCAGAAGAACCCGCTCGCGCTGGCGTTTATGGGCGATACGATTTGGGACTTACTGACGCGCCAGCTGCTCTTATCCAGCGCGGCGCGGGTGAATGCTTTGCATAAAAGCGCGGTTTCACGTGTCAATGCAGGTGCGCAGGCAGCTGCACTTGACAAAGTTGCACCTCATCTTACTGACGAGGAAGCGGATATTATGAGGCGTGGGCTCAATGCACATGCCAAACATTCCGTGCCCAAAAACCAAGATCCGATGGATTACAGCAAAGCCACAGGACTGGAAGCTGTCTTTGGCTATCTGTATTTAACGGGTCAAAACGATAGAATTCGCGAATTGTTTGACATTAGTGAAGCTATCAATTAAAATAAGCTGTTAAGCTATTAAAGCTTTAAGGAGGAACTTTCATGCCCGAATCAATTCAGCGCGTTCTACTGGTGCACCACACAGCTGATCCGCAGGCATTAGTTGCGCTGGGCGCTCGCCTGTGCTACGCAGGGAGCGACATGGATGCATTGCTAAAGCTGGTCAGCGAAAAAGATCAGCATGCATTTTTGGAAAAAATAATGCAAATGGGTCATGAAAGCGTTTTGGAACATGTTTCGTTTACTTTTTTGCTCGAAGGTGTGAGCCGTGCGTTTCTCGCGCAGGTCACCCGCCACCGCATCGCAAGCTTCAGCGTGCAAAGCCAGCGTTATGTCAGTTATGAAAAAGGCTTTGATTACGTCATTCCTCCCGCCATCGAGGCGCTTGGGGAGGATGCGATCAGCGACTACAAAAGCCAAATGGCACAGATGCAGTCATGGTATGAATCTTGGCAAGAGCGGCTCGGCAAGTCAGGCGAAAAAAGCAATGAAGACGCACGTTTTGTCCTACCTAACGCATGCACAACCCGCATGATGGTGACAATGAACGCGCGCGAACTCCGGCATTTCTTTGCCCTCAGAATGTGTACTCGTGCTCAATGGGAAATTCGCTCGGTTGCGAGCAAGATGTTTGAGCAAGCATATGCAGTAGCACCCGCAATGTTCAGGGACGCCGGTCCCGGATGTCTGCGCGGTGCATGCCCAGAGGGAACTAAGACTTGTGGAAAACAGACGGAAATGAAGAATGAACGGAAAGCATTTCTTACGGTGGACAAGCACTAACAAATATGTATGGTTGGAATAGGAGAAAACACATGGCATTTTACAAGGATACCAAGAGAGTAACAAAGCAGGAAAAGCGCACCGTGGCAGAGGCTCGCGGCGGATTTGAAGACGAGGGCAGCGAGTACAGTGCATCACGCGGCGGCAGAAATAATAGCCGCGGCTATCAGGGTAACCGCGACAGCAGCCAAGGCAATCGCTCGGGCAGCGGTCAGGGTAATCGAAGCAATGCACCACAGGGCGAGCGCAGTGGATACCAAGGCAACCGCTCAAGTGGTGGTTACCAAGGAAACCGCGATAGCGGCCAAGGCAACCGCTCCAGCAATGGTTACCAAGGAAACCGCGATAGCGGCCAAGGCAACCGCTCCAGCAATGGCTACCAA
>JAAYIN010000116.1 GCA_012523405.1 Clostridiales bacterium | reverse complement strand
AATCGACACTTTTGGTGTAGAGGATACTATGTGGATACGGTAGGGCGTAATAAAAAAGCAATTGTGGAGTATATTAAAGAATCAACTGCAAGAAGATATTATGTCAGATCAGTTGTCATTCAAAGAGTATATAGATCCGTTTACGGGTAGTAAGAATCCCAAGGCATAAAAAAACAGGCCGCTTTAGAGGCAGCCTGTGAAAGTTATGCGGTTGGCAATTTTTTCAATGCGTCTTGAGACGCAGCCAGTAATATGCCCTTTTAGAGCTGGTGCATACCACCAGTTCAACTGGTGGTTTTGATTGCGGCTGTTTCTCAGCAGTCATGTCTTTCTTTATGCGATTTCTTCTTCGCCGCCTCCGCGTTTTCGATCGATTAGCAGCATGACCATCACCGACATATCGTCCTTTGGCGGACCGTCAGTTACCAGCAGCGCATTGCGCAGTATGGCATCGGCCATTCGCTGGGGCTGAATATAGAGGCTCTCTTCCAGAATGATTTTCATTTCGTCATCATCGTTGAATACGTCCGTCACACCATCGCTCATGAGGATGAGAATATCCCCGCTGTGCAGGCGGTACTGAACGGTGGTGGATGCCGCTTCTTCCATAATCCCAAGGGGCAGGGAGGAGGTATCGATCTTTTTCATATGGTTGCCGCGAATGAGCCATGAGGCACATGCTCCCAGCTTCTCGCTGTACACATCCCCTGTCCATAGGTCCACGTCGGCAATATCAACCGTTGAAAACCGCTCCTCATCCTGCGCATTGAGCATAATGCCATTAACCGCCGTGATCGCTTGTTTGCGGCTGTATCCTGCTTCCAAGAGCAGCAGCAACAATTCAAGCGTCTTCTCGCTTTGCTCTCGCGCCAATTCGCCATGTCCCATACCGTCGGATAACATCATGAGCAGCCTGCCGCCTTCGCAGCGCTTTGCAATGCTGGAATCGCCGCAGACGGCGGTTGAGTCGCTGTCTAGCCGCTGCCCTGCACAGAGCGATGCCGTGCCTATCTCAGCACTGTATAGCGGCGTTTCTTCCAGCTCAATATATCCCTTCCTTGCGTTTGCGACGGATAGCAGGAGGTTCATTTCCTTGGCCAAGTATTTCATCAGCATATCCAGCGGACGCTGTATGGGAAGCATGCTCTCGGTTTCCAGCGCGACTTGGAGATGTCCGTCCACACGGCGCGCATAGCTCAGCTTGAGCGGTACATTCAGCTCTTCAATGGCAAGGCTGATCTGGTGGGATGCGTTGAGGTCATTGAGGCTCTCGCCTGCTGCCAAAACACCCAGATCGCCAAGCGAATCTGACATGGCGGCCAAGTGCGCAATCGTGAGCTCATGTTCAAATTGTGCCTTGGTGCAGGCTGCGCGTCTCTTTTGCTGCATGATCTGCGCATCCTGTACGAGGGTTGGGATCACATCTGCGCGCAAACAGCCGTGCTCTGCAAGCAGCGGGAGCTGATCCTCATTGATCTCATTTCCGCTCTTTGACATCGCCATCACCATCGTCAGCATCTTTTCAGTTCTGGCGCGGCTTCGTCCCCAGCATTGCTCGTAGTTAGAGCAATGAGCGCATAGCACAGACCCGAGTTCCGCACCATCGGAGAGGTGTTGATCTGTCCTTTGAGGTAATGCGATGGCAAGCTTTTCGATCGCGCTTTGCATACGAGCGATGCGATGGGTCATGAAGGAGGTGTCCATGCTGCGCATTTGCATGATGGTGCCTGTGGTATAGGCATGAATCCGCTCGACAAAGCGTGCGGGAAATAGGAAGTACACAATGCAGCCGATGCCAACGGTGAGGTAGGAGAGCGTTGGGTAGGTAAGCGGGGTGATGAAAAAAGCGAATACATTGCCGACCAGCGCTGCGGGCAGGCAAAACCATTTCTTCTTATAGAAGTAAGGAATGCCGCAGCATAGTCCGCAGATGGCGAGGCTAAGCGCAATGCGGCAGTCATGTCCGCAAAGGGCAAGGGCTAGGCCGCATAGCAATCCGCTCGCTACGCCGAACGTACAGCCCCCTGTGTTGGCAATGGCAATGGTGCATACCACAGCAGCAACTTGCCCAAGGCTGATGGTCGCAATCCGGAAATACCCAAGGCCGCTGACAATCAACAGGCAAAACAGCATCACGCTTGCTCGTTCGCGCGGTCTGATTTGAGGCGCACGGGATGCGATGGCTCTTTGACCATATTGCATGTAAATCGCACTGAGCATCGCAATGGGAACAGCTGCGCAGCCAAAAACGATATCAATCGCTTCGACTTGCACCAGCGCGATAATGACGCGAGGCATCATCGCCAGACCAGCCAACGCAGCGGTTTCAACCGTTGTTTTGGGCTGATAGCGCTGCATGATGAGCCATAGTAGTCCGCATCCGAAAAATTGCCATAGGTCCAGATCAATCCCGTAGAAAATTCGCAATAGCAATGATGCACCAAGCCCAATAAGTGCGAAAATAGAAGGTTTTTCCTCCCTTGATAGCAGATATGCAGGTGCAAAAGGTGATGGGATAGCAAACCAATTTACAAATGGAAATAAAAACATACACGCAGCATATCCAATCGGTGGGGCGATGCTGGTGAGAACCGATGAAATCCCCTGAAGTGAGTGCCTGAGATGAGCCTGTTTGCGCTTGGGCGCGGCGGCTACCTGGGCCGCGCTTTGAGATGAACTGAGTTGCATGTGCCGCCTCCCTGTGACAAGTGTACAGCAAGTATAAACACGCTGAGATGTGTGCCGTGTCGATTCAGTTCGCAAAACTTGTCATGCATTTGTCCGTTTTCGACAGATCATTGATGAGAATAGTTCACAATAGCTTTGCACAAGCTATTTGCGGCAGTCAGTTGACAAGGAGGAATGAAACTTGGAAAAGAAAAAATGGGTGGGATGGCTGTTGGCGGCTGTCATTGTAGTGGTTGCTGCTGTGGCGGTTGCCATGACAAATCAGTCGGAAGACATGCCTATGGAAAATGTCGTGATGGAAGAAGAAGCTGCAATTCGGCATTTGTTTCCCGAGGCTGATGCAGGAGAAGCGGGCGTGGCAAATATGAATGACGCAGGCGCTCAAGGTTCGGAGTTTGTATACGTGGTCAATAAAGGCGGCAAGCCTGTTGGCTATGCGGTCAAGGAATCGGTGAAGGGATATGCGGGAATGATTGACGTCATATCGGGCATGGAAACCTCCGGCGTTCTTCGCGGCGTTTATGTAGGCGGAAAAGAATTCGCTGAAACCGAGGGCTATGGCTCAAAGGCGAAGGATGCTGCATTCACCGATCAATTTGCAGGCAAGAGCTTACCGGTGGAGCTTGGAAACAATATTGATGCGATTTCAGGCGCAACGGTTACAAGCCGCGCTGTGGTGGATGGCGTGAACAGCGGCATGTCAAAGATCGATGCGATCATTGGCGGTTCAAGTGCGACCGAAATGCCCACCGAGCATCAGCGCATTGCTAATGCAAGCGTGATTGGATACGCAGGGCCTGTGCTGGTACGGGTTGGGCTGGACATGGAAGGCGTGATCACCTCTTTGGCCATTGGCGGTGAGCGTTTTATGGAAACCGAAGGCATTGGCTCAAAGGTAAAGGACGAAGAATTCATCAGCCAGTTCATTGGCAAGAAGCCGCCGTTTGAGATGACGGACATCGATGCGATTGCCGGCGCAACCGTATCCACGCAGGCAGCGCTTGAGGCAGTGAATGAAGCCGCAGCATTTATCACGCAGGAATAAAACACGCCATACATGTGATATGAAAAAGGCGAAGGGATGAACGATGCGGTTCACCTTCGCCTTTTTGACTGGGATTTTTCAATTTGCAGTAATACCTGTATAAACAACTCAAATCCAAAGGAAATGATGCGATGTTTCCGTCTTCGACAGCATTCGATAAAGGTAGTGAAAATATGGCGCAGGATTCCACTGCTGATTGTTGTACCTAATGGATGAAGGGGGGCGAGGATGTGCGCCTTTTAATTGCGACGATGAACGTCAAGCAGGCAGATCATGTTCTGGCATTTCTTTATATGCAATCTTTATCATGGGATGTTTCGGTGGTGATGGACGGCGAGGCGGTGATCGACTGCTTATCGCAGGAGTCATATGATCTGCTGCTTTTGCATTCATGCTTACCTAAGATCGATGGTTTTGGTGTGCTTAGCGAGCTATGGACGAACCCGCTGGTTTGTCCTCCGCGAATTCTGTACCTTAGCGAGCCTGAAATGACCAATGACCTCAAGTACAAACCTGACTGCATTGTACCTATCACGGCATCAGCTGAGCAAATTGCACAATTGCTTGAAATTCTCGCAAAAAAACCGCTGCCAATGCTGGCGGCGGCAACAAGCCCTGAAGTGGCTCATGCGGTTAATTTGTTTCTGGATGCACTCTTGATTCGAAGTGATCTCAAGGGGCGCAAGTACGCTGCTTGGATGCTTGCACAGCTGGTTCAGTCCTCGGTCATAGAGCACCAGCCTATTAAGCTGCTTTATGCATCCTGCGCGAAGGCACATTGTACAACGGCTGCTGCGGTAGAACGCTGTCTTCGCATTGCGGTTGAAAATGTGTTCACGCAGGGAAGCATGATAGGCATTGAGCAGTTCTTTGGCGCGACGATCGACCCCGAACGCGGGAAACCAACCAATCGTGCGTTTCTAATACAGGCAATGCATCAGATTCGCATTGGTTGGCAAAGTCATTCGTGGCCTTCCACCCTTTCGCCAAACAACAGTGAAATACACCAAAGTCCAGCTGCACCAACCACTGTGTAGATGATGCGGCTGACGATTGCGCCTTGACCGCCAAAGATGGAAGCGACCAGATCGTATTGGAATACCCCGATCAGTGCCCAGTTGAGTGCACCAATGATGACCAATGCCAATGAGATTTTATTGAGCATGAGAAATCCTCCTATTTTTGCCTGCCCAGCTTTTGGACGAGCAATTAATAACCTTCTTAGGTCATGGGGTTAGGATGCTCCGCTTGATCGAGGTTTATGCTAGGTTTTAGCAAAAACATGCTTGTGGATCATCGCCGCTGCATAGTATTCGCGCTAGCCACGGCTTTTCGTGGGCAAGGAGGCACACCTGCCCTGTGAGCGTTTCGGATACAAGTGCCATTGCGCCCCTGCAGCGCAGCTGCATGCAAAGCGGCCATTCGGGGAGATTCCATAGCAGTTTGCCGCTGGTAAGGTCGAGCTTCATCAGACCGTCGGGTGTGCTAAGCAGTGCGGTTTGCCCATCGGGGCATACACACAGGCCGCCCGGCTGACCGGGCAAGTCAATGAGCTTCTTTGGTCTGACGGCATTTGGCGAAAGCGAATATACGATTGTTTGGATATCATCGCCTTGACCTGCACACACTAACACAAGACCGCCCTGCCAGAAATCTGCTGCAAAACAAGCGCTTTTGGTTTGGATTGTGTTCTCCCGAATGAGGTCGGGTGCGTGGAGTAAGTACGCTTCATTCACTGCGCCGCCTGCCACCAGCAAGGAGCTGCCGCTTGGATGCAGGCGCATCATGCGCGGAAATACGCCTGTTTGCGAGGCGTAGAGCAACTCTCCCGATGCAATGTGCCGAGTGTGCACGCTGTCTGCCTCCGAGCTGAGCTCATACAGGTATCGACCGCAGGGAGAGACGCATAAGGATGAAATCGCGGGCATGGTAGGGATGCGACATAGCTCGCTGTGGTCACTTCTAGCTAGGAAAACGCAGTCCAATGTTTTTTTGCAACAAAAAAGAAGATGCTCCGTAGTCGCCGTGGGCATGTAGGGCGCTTCAAACGGGCAGGGGAGCGCATTGGGAGATGTACCTGATTCGTGGAAAACCCAGGCGCCGAAAGTAGGATCCGTTAACAGAATGCTCATCGCACCGCTCCCTTGTTCTGCCTTTTGGCGTATGATACTCTCAAAGTATGCAAAACGGCGGCTAATGTGAGAGCTTTGCAGGAGAAATGGTGTGGACTGTCGAAACTGATAGATTGGCTTACTTTGCCAAACTATACTAGGAGCGATTATCATGCACTACAAGACAAAAGGAACCTGTTCTTCTGCCATAGATTTGGATATCAAGGATGACACGATTGTTGATTGCAAATTCATTGGCGGATGCCGCGGCAACACAACAGGCTTGGCGCAGATGGTCATAGGCCAGAACGCAAAAGAAGTGATGCAAAAATTGCGCGGTATTGATTGCAGAGCAAATACCTCTTGCCCCGACCAGCTTAGCAGGGCAATTGAATCTTATTACAACCAACAAGCACAGTAAGGAGAACCCATTTTGGCAGCAGAAATAACGGAGACTATGAAATTTACACAAGCGGATTTAAGCAAAGAGATACTAAAAGCGGTTGACAAAATGGGGTTCAGCGATATGACCCCTGTTCAGGCACAGACACTTCCGCTGATGATGGAAGGCCGAGATATCATCGCGATTGCGCCAACAGGCACAGGCAAGACCTGCGCGTTTGGCATTCCGATGCTGGAGTATGTCAACCTAAAGGACAAGCGTGTTCAAGAGCTTGTATTAGCACCCACACGCGAGCTCAGCCTCCAGATTATGGACGAGCTCAGAGAATTGGCGCGTTTCATTCCGGGCGTCAAGATTGCCTGCATCTATGGCGGTCAGCCAATTGCCAAGCAGATCACAGCACTCAAGCAAAACCCTCAGATCATCGTAGCTACGCCGGGCCGATTGCTTGATCATATGGAGCGCGGCAATATCCGTTTGGACGGTGTTCACACGATGGTGCTGGATGAAGCGGACGAAATGCTGAACATGGGCTTTGTCAAGGACGTGACTAAGATCATCGAAGCGACGCCTATCGAGCGCCAGCTGGTGATGTTCTCAGCCACCACCAATCAAGACGTAATGACGATAGCATGGAAGTATCAGCATGAGCCTACCGAGGTCATCATTCCTGCTACAAAGGAAAATCGTCCGCATATTGTTCAGTATACAATCGAGACGCAACGGGAAAACAAGTATGAGCACCTGCTGTACTTGCTTGACAGCGATGTGTATCAGCGCGTGATGGTCTTTGTTAACACCAAGGACATGACCCAGAGGCTCTGCAAGAGATTGCAGGACGCGGGGTATGAAGCGGATTGCCTGCATGGCGATATGCGCCAGAGCGCTCGTAATCAGGTTATGCAGAGCTACCGAAAAGGGAAGTTCCAGATTCTGCTGGCAACCGATGTGGCTGCACGCGGCATTGACGTGGATGATGTGGAAGCGGTTATTAACTACGACCTGCCCAATGAGAATGAGTATTATCTGCATCGCATTGGCCGTACAGGACGCGCGAAAAAGCACGGCGTTGCCTTTACGCTTCTGACATTTTCAGAGTCCGTTCGTTTTGATGCGATTCTCAAATACATCATGGCTAACCCCGTTCCGCTCAAGTTTAATGATCTGGGCATCCTGACACTTGATTCGGGTGAACCGTTCTTCGAGAATATTTAATCATACTATATAATGGAGGGATTCCACATGGACAGCGCAACCTCACGTAATATGGACGATCAACGCCGAGAAAAAGATGGCATTATTTATTTTGACCGTGGCACAGTGGAAGGTAAAGATGGACAGAAGTATGACCGCTTTGCAATCCAAACACATTTTGTCGAGGTTGGAGAAGACCAAAGCGAATTGGTTGAAAAGTATGTGCGTCCATTCTATCAAGAGGGTGATGTGCTTAGCTTTGGTGCAAAGGTGATGTGCATGTGCGTGAAGTCGGTCAGAACCCGTGAAGAGGTGAAGCCCGGTTTCTGGGCAAATATCCTGTGGAAGTTTGCCGGCATCAACGGAACAGGCATCGGCGTGCATGAGCCCTATAAAATGCAGCTGGTCATTGATCTGGTGGGTCTGCCCCGCGTGCTGCTCGCAGCCTTCCTAAGCGCTGTGACAAAGCTCTTTGGCATGAGAGGCGTCTTTTATAAGGTATGCGGCGGCGGCGTTGGCGGCATTGATGGCTTCTACACCCGCTCAAGCTTCAAGACCTATCACGAGCTTGCACTGATCAATCCGGAAAACCCGACAGAGCTTTGCGAGGAACTTGAAAAGAAGACGGGTATACCCGTTGTGCTGATGGATGCAAACGATATTAACCGCGATCAGCTCGGCAAGAGCAGCAATATGCCGCTTACCGACGAGCAGCTTCAAGACGCGATGATTGACAATCCCAGTGGTCAGGGCGATGAACTCACCCCGCTCATTTTGATCCGTCCAGTCGCATAAAGCAAACGATTAAAACCTGCCCAGCTCTTACGTTATGAGCTGGACAGGTTTTTTTGATGTTGCAACATGCATTGGCTATGGTATAATATGGAACATACAATTGATGCAGAAACCGAGGAACTTGATATGACGAAGAAGCACTCAAGAAGCAAAATTATGTTAGCATGGGCGTTGCTGCTGACCCTCGTGCTTTTTTCCTGCGCAAATGCAGCGGTCAAAGGATACCAAGAGCAGCTGGCGGCAATGAGCGATGATGAACTCCTGACGCTCCAGAGCGATCTTGATGCGGAACTCGAATCGCGGGGGCTTATCGGCGGTTCAAGCATACTGAGCGGTGCATCCTCAGGACAGACGAGGCGGGCAAGCGTATCCGTATGGATCTCATCAAGCGGCAAGAAATACCATAGCAAAAGCAGTTGCAGCGGCATGGAAAATGCATGGACTGTGGATTTGCAAACAGCGAAAGAGTCAGGCAAAACAGCGTGCAAAAAATGCAATCCACCAGACTAGGCATATCCCTGAACCCATGATAGATGAGAACTGTATTGCACTGCCCGCATATCCGATTTTCGGGAGGGATTGGGAGGGGAAATCACCCCTGCAACCTAGCTCAGGGGAGCTTCGCTCGTTTCATATCCCTGGACCCAGGATAGATGAGAACTGTATTGCACTACCCACATATCCGATTTTCGGGAGGGATTGGGAGGGGAAATGGCAGATTGTCAAATCAAGTGCAACAAGCATGAGAAAAGACCTCAAAAGGAGAAAGCCAGCCAAGGCATTTTCTAGGTCTATTGTTGAGAAGCTCGAGCACATAAGAAACATATTCAGGATCAGTT
>JAAYIN010000115.1 GCA_012523405.1 Clostridiales bacterium | reverse complement strand
GGATGATGTAGCATAGATGGGCCCAAAGGGCTGATAGAATCATAAGTGCAAAATGGACTACAGAGCAATTCTACGATAATCAACGAATGTGCGAGATAATTGAGTCCAATTTATAGGGGAAGGGTCAGATAGACGTCTTTTGGGTGAAGCCTTGGGGGTAGTGAATATTCCGTTGAATTTGAGCCACCCAATCCGACACAGAGAGCCACGCATTCCGTTGTAGAGAGCCACCTTACTATCTGAGACAATCCGCTATAGAGAGCCACCCCTAACTGGTATTAAAATCAAGGAAGCGGACTTTCCGCAATATCAGAAAGGGGAGAAATAAACATGTCCAAAGAGAAACAAATTCTGCTGTTACACTCGCAAGGCTTTAGCCAGCGAAAAATAGCAGATATGCTCCACGTCTCGAGAAACACCGTAGCCAGGGTCTTTCAGGCATCTGCTGAGGCCCCTATTCCAAGTGGGGAGCTGGAGAACCTAAATGAAGTGGAAATCCACCAGCGTCTATTCCCTGAGAGCGCTCAACAGCCTGAGTTGGTCACGCCAGACTATGATTATGTCCACAAGGAACTGCTGAAGTCAGGAGTGACGCTGAAGCTTTTATGGGAAGAATATGTTGAGGGCTGTCGCAGCTCGAAACAAGCCCCTTACAGATACTCACAGTACTGTAAGCTATATCAGGATCATGTGGATCGGAACCACCTTACAATGCATATCAAACATAAGCCCGGTGACAAATTAATGGTGGATTGGACAGGAACAACCTTGCCTCTCTACGACCGGCTGACGAATTCAATGTGCAAAGTTTACCTTTTTGTAGCCTCGCTGCCTTTCAGCATGTACTGCTATGCAGAAGCAACTTTGACCATGAAAGAAGAAGATTGGATCAATGCTCATATCAAGATGTATGAGTATTTCGGCGGATCCACACGATTACTGATCCCGGATAATCTTAAGACAGCGATCCTGAGCAATAAGAAACTGGAGGATCCCATCTCCAATCGCTCGTATCAAGAGCTGGCAGACTACTACAGATCAGCTCTGCTTCCAGCCAGGGTATTATCCCCCAAGGACAAGGCAGCGGTAGAGAGCAATGTTGGAAAAGTCACGACGCACATCATTGCCAAACTACGGAACCGTCAATTCTTCAATATCAACGAGATGAATATTGCGGTTCGAAAAGAACTGGACCTTTTCAATGCCAATGATTTCCAGAAGAGAGAAGGTAGTCGTTGCTCTGTATTTCGGGAAGAAGAACTGCCCTTCATGCAGCCTCTGCCAGCGTTTCCCTATGAGTATGCCCAGTGGAAATCAGCCAAAGTACAACTCAACTACCATATTGCAATGGATTACCAGAATTATTCGGTGCCGTACCAGTATGTCAAAAAGAATGTGGATGTTCGGTATACGAGAACTATGGTTGAGATTTTTTACAAGGGCTTACGAATCACCAGCCATAAGCGACTTCTCGGGAAACGGGGCCAATATTCAACAGTAGTAGACCATATGCCTCCAAACCACCAGCTCTACAGTGAATGGGATGCCGATCGTTTCCTGCGCTGGTCAGAAAAAATTGGGATTTCAACAAAAACAGTGGTCGAAAAAATATTTGAGTCCTATCGAGTGGAAGAGCAGGCATATAAGGGCTGCCTGCTCCTGTTGAAACTGGCGGATCAATACACGCCCGAGCGCTTGGAAAATGCATGCAAGATCGCATTGCTTCGAATCCCAAATCCTCGTTTTAAAAATATCAGGTTGATTCTGGAAGCGGGTCAAGACAGGAAGGTTGCTGAAGCTAAAGCAGAAACTTCTACAACAGCCGGCCGCCAATATGCCATTGTCAGAGGCTCAACTTACTATGGGGGTGGAAGCAATGAAAAATGAAACACTGCGGAAGTTAAAACATATGCGACTACCGGCTTTTGCAGAAGCCTACCAAAAGCAAGTGGAGAACGAAATCGAATACCAGTCACTGAGCTTTCATGAACGCCTCACCTTGCTGGCGGATGCCGAATTTGACTCCAGACACAATAACAACATCCTGCGCCTGATCAACAATGCTAAGCTGGCCAATTCCTCTGCATTCATGCAGAACATCGAGTATCTGCCGGATCGTCGCTTGAATCGTGATTTGCTCGAGAGCTTGGCTGACAATGAGTATATCCGCCAAGCGCTCAATGTGATCCTGATCGGTGCAACGGGAAGCGGCAAGACTTATATCGCAAATGCTCTGGGAGTCAATGCCTGCCGGGCTGGATATCGGACGAGATACATACGCCTGCCTGAGCTCTTCAGCGAATTTGAGGTTGCTCGTATCCAGGGGAAATACCAACAAATGATGAAGCAGTACCGAAAGTACTCCCTATTGATCCTCGATGAATTCCTACTGATACCAACCAATGATACAGAACAAAGGGATCTGTTGGAGCTCATGGAAATACGCTGTGGAGAATCATCTACTATCCTCTGTTCACAATTTCTGCCAGAAGGTTGGCATGAGCGACTAGGCGGCAGCGCCCTGGCCGACTCTATTCTCGACCGAGTCATCCCTTCGGCATACACCATGGTGATCGAAGGAGACGTTTCCATGCGCAAGAGGAAACGAACTATTAGAGAATAAGCAATAGGATTCATGAGCCACCCAGCAGGTGGCTCCCGCCTACGGACCGCTGGCTCTCGCCAGCGGAACAGGTGGCGCTATTCCGTCGGAATGGGTGGCTCTCTGAATCCGGAATAATCATCCCGCAGCGCTGACTTTTGCGGTAATTGGGTCATTTTTTTTGTTCTGGCTCACTCCGTATAGATC
>JAAYIN010000114.1 GCA_012523405.1 Clostridiales bacterium | reverse complement strand
TGGATATGCCGTGATAACATTGCTTTTGGTTTTATCAATAGGCAATGCGGCAACATACGGTGTTTTCAAGCTATTCCAACAGCAGGTAAGTTTTGCAACCTTTACCTATCCATTTATTCCGATGGCTATTACAATTATAGTGATTTTCCTGATTTGCTTTGTTACGCCGGAGCTACTATGCCGTTCTATCAACAAATCTACGATTGTTGAGCGGCTCCGAGAAGTGGAATAGAATTTAGTGTGTTATGACCAAATACTCAACTGCCCGTGACGGCATATAAAAAAAGCCGTCATTTGGCAGACATATTGTCACGATCAAATGAAGAATAAAGCTAAACGGCGGTTTTGAGAAAATCAAAGCCGCCGTTCTCTGTTTTTTTGAGGGCTTGGTCAACTATGCCCATTTTAAGAACATGGCGGTATCGAAAAGGGGTATCGCCATGTTCTCTTTATGCTCCCATGACCCGTTAAATGCTTTATTGTCAAAAAAAGCCCATATCACGAATGGGACATCGATACTCTCCGATTTACATTTTCAGCTCACTCAATAGGAAATATATACCACTATGCCCGGTTGACTTATGTTCAACCGGGCATTTTTGCGCCAAAAAATTCTTTTTATAAAAATTGCTTTTCCATTTGGCATATTCCATGGCTCTGTCGTGGAGGGCTGCTGAAAGGGGATAACACTAACCCGCCCCCGGGACGAAAGGGGGTGAGAACATGGACCCTGCTCGGTCTGAATGGAAAATCCGCTGTGAGTTCAATGCGTGCTGCAAGCAAGTATTACGCAACGAGCTAAAGGATGCCCTCCGGGAACGCAAACGGCGCAGCCTGCATGAAGTGAGTTTTTCAGACCTGACGCCATATGAGGAACACCAGCTTTATACCGTGGATAAGTATTTTGATAACTCGGATCAAGAAAAATGCTTTTGTGCGGGAGGCTTGGAGATTTCAGCAGAGCTACTTGCCGAAGCTCTACGCACATTGCCAGAGGAAAAACGACAAGCTGTACTGCTCTACTATTTCTTTGGCATGACTGATGTGGAAATTGCGGAACAGATGAAGATACCACGGAGTACAGTGCAGTACAGACGGACAAGCTCTTTTGAGCTTCTAAAACGATATTTGGAGGAACACGCAGATGAACGGGACGATTGGTAACACCAAACAGGACGAGCGCGGCTTGTTGCCTTTCACGGTTATCATCGCCGCAACCAAAGGCGACCCGGATGCTATGAAAATTGTTTCGCAGCAATACCAAAGCTACATAGCCTATCTGTCTATGCAGAAAATCCGTGATGATAGCGGTAACTCCTATTGGGGCATAGACGAAGATTTGCGGGAGCGGCTGCAAGCAAAGCTCATGCGGGCTGTCCTCACATTCAAGGTGGAATAACAGAAACCATCACTGGAGCATCTACATCCCCTTTCTGCTTCATAATGCCTTTACCTTGATTGTTGCTCCTTGACAAAGAAAACGACGGAAGATAAAGCCGACGCAGTATAAGGCATACGGATACATTCTGTCTGTGCCGAGCCGATCAGCCGGTGCGCCATGACCTCTACCAAAGAGAGAGCGACCAACACCCAGGCTGCAAAGTGGATATGGTACTCCACAGGCGAGGACGTACAGACAGGCCAATGAT
>JAAYIN010000113.1 GCA_012523405.1 Clostridiales bacterium | reverse complement strand
TCTTACGCCGGCGCAAGTTGCGGGTCTCAATCTTACCAAAAATCAAAAAAGGGAGTTTCCGCTCGTTGCTTGAAGCATTGCTATGTTTTCTTCAGCTTTTCCTTTCATCTTTACTTTACAGTGCCAATATGTTTCAAAGCTTCTATTGCTTCGATTCACATATTGATCATACTCGAAACATCCTCATATGTCTGTTGCTTATGCAACATAATCAAATCATTATTATCCAACAGCCAAATATAGTATATCAAAAATTCCATTGAAAATATATATTGAATGCACTCGCCTCGGATATCCTTTTTGATACTATATTACCCGAGCAATAACCCCTTATTAATAGAATGTTACATATCTTATATCAATCTTCCCTTCACATCTAACAAGTTCTTTACATACTTTTTATCCAAATTGACACTGCCTACCCTTCGTGATATATTGTACTATGTTATGGTTTTGACATTTGGAGGACTAACGATGAAGAGGTTTTATCAATTGCTCTTTTCTGCGGTTCTAATCATCTTATTTATATCATTGTTACCGCTTACCGTGATTCCAGATGTACCTACAGCCGAATGCTCCTATCGCGATGAATCAATTTGCGTCATAAGCAGATTCGTGCAATTGGTCGAAAACTCATTGATCCCAAAACCCACATCATCACAGGAGTTTTCATACCAATTGTCCAGTCGCCCAATAGCAAGGCTGTTTTTTTACATGCTGCTATTGATTATTCAATTCTATATTTCTTCATTTCAATATAGACACACACGACAATCGGTGAAGCGTTTATCTCTTTTTGACTTTAACATCAACCATCCCATGCTCGCTCCTCCTGTATGATTCAATACAATACCAAGCAAGCTATGATTGTGCACATGCACAAATAACGCCTTCCTAGCAATGGGATCCGTTAGATGGGAATAAACTCATGAAAAATAAGATCATTTCTACACATATCAAAAAACTCTCACCTGGTTTGATGCTGGTGCTTGGATTTGCACTTGTCATTTTGATCGGAACTCTCTTACTCATTGTGCCTTTCACGCACAATGATGGTGTGGCAGTATCGTTCATAGATGCGCTGTTTACGTCCACTTCCGCAGTTTGCGTGACGGGGCTAATCGCAATTGATACTGCCGATACCTTTTCAGCTATTGGATGCACGGTTATTGCCCTGCTGATCCAAATCGGCGGTCTTGGTGTAGCATCCGCAGGCGTTGGATTGATTCTGCTTACAGGTAAGAAAATCGGGCTCAAAAGCAGGCAATTGGTGAAGGAAGCCTTGAACCTAAACTCTTTTAAAGGTGCTGTGTCACTTGTTCGTTCGATTCTTCTGATCACACTCTGCATTGAACTTATGGGCGCAGCACTGTCCTATATCACCTTTAGCAAGGTATACTCCCCGCTCAAGGCGATTGGTGTGAGCCTCTTTCATTCAATAGCCGCGTTTAACAATGCCGGTTTTGATATGCTGGGCGGGCTGACAAATCTCATTCCTTATCGTGGCGATGTTCTCCTAAACCTTACCACCTGTGGACTGATTTTCTTTGGCGGCATTGGTTTCCTTGTGATTTTGGATGTGCTGCATAAACGTCGATTCAAGACTTTGACCTTGCAGTCAAAGGTTGCGATCAGCATGTCGATGGCGCTGATCATCCTTGGTACGTTGCTGCTCAAAACAACTGAGGATATCACTTGGCTTGCTGCCTTCTTTCAAAGCATCACCGCGCGTACCGCCGGCTTTTCCACCGTTCCTATCGGATCGCTTACCAATGCAGGGCTGTTCGTCCTGATCATGCTGATGGTCATCGGTGCATCGCCTGGCTCAACAGGCGGCGGTATGAAAACAACTACGTTCTTTGCGCTGCTGATCTCCATGCGCGGGACCATGCTCAACCGACAACCGACAGCGTTTCGCCGTTCCATTTCCAATAACGCAATCGCCAAAGCGTTCTTAATCCTTCTCCTCTACCTTGGTGTGATTTGCACTGGCACGTTTGCACTTTGCCTCCTCGAACCCGAATATAGCTTCATCCAAATTCTCTTTGAGGTGGTTTCTGGCTTTGCGACCGTGGGTCTCTCCACAGGCATTACGCCTGATTTGGGAAGCGCTGCAAAGCTCATCATGATACTCATTATGTTCATTGGCAGGCTTGGCCCGCTAACCATTTTACTCCTTGGCGCAAGCCGCCCCGAGCAGGGCGCACATTATACCGAGGAACCACTAACAATCGGATAGAAAGGAAATCATCATGCAAAACGAATCAAAATCCTTTGGAATCATTGGGCTTGGACGTTTTGGTGCTGCGCTTGCGATCAAGCTCTCCCAGCTCGGCGCGGAAGTATTGGTAGTGGACGAGGACGACGCAAAGGTTCGCGCAGTTCGCGCCTATACGGATAATGCATTTGTTGTTTCCGATCTCTCGCTGGAAACGCTGCGGGAGACAGGAATTCAGAACTGCGATACGGTCATCATCGGCATTGGCAGCCAGATTGATGCAAGTATCTTAACCACGCTGCATATCAAGCAGCTTGGCGTGACGGAGATCATCGCCAAAGCCACCACCGAGGATCAAGGCACGATCCTGACCAGTCTCGGCGCAAAAATCGTGTTCCCCGAACGCGATATGGCAGAGCGCCTTGCCGCAAAACTCAGCGATAATAATGTACTGGAGAGAATATCTCTTAGCAACGAGGTAGACATTACTGAACTCAAACTGAGCAAGCGCATGAATGGTAAGACCATTCGAAACTTTGATTTCAGGACCAACTATGGGCTAAATGTTATTGCCATCGTCAGGCAAAATCAAACCATTATTGAGCTTAATCCCGATGAACCATTACATGAGGATGACGTCATAGCGGTACTTGGTACAAAGGAAAACATCGCACGCTTTGAGAATTTCCTTTTGAAATAAACAAAAGATAGAGGAGGTAGTAAAAAGTTGTCCCTTTCAAGTTTTTTAGAACAGGTCTTTCAGAATCCAACCCTGTTGATCTCCAGCATCCTAACTTTGGCAGTAATCCTAGTCAATGGTTGGACAGACGCGCCTAACGCCATTGCCACCTGCGTTTCCACGCGCGCGATGGGGGTTCGTCCCGCTATCATCATGGCTGCCATTTTCAATTTCTTAGGTGTGCTGGTGATGACTACGGTCAACGCATCCGTCGCGATGACCATTTATAACATGGTGGACTTCGGCGGCGACGCGACCACCGCACTCATTGCACTTTGCGCGGCAATGACAGCGATTGTTATTTGGGCAACGGCTGCTTGGTATTTCGGCATTCCCACAAGCGAAAGCCATGCACTAATTGCAGGTTTATCAGGTGCAGCCATTGCGATTCATAACGGCATGTCAGGCATCAACGGCGGCGAATGGATCAAGGTCCTTTGGGGCTTGGTGCTCTCCACGGTTCTGGGCTTTGGCATGGGTTTTCTATGTGCTAGAATCGTCGAATTCGTCTGCAAGGGCATGGATCGACGCAAAACCAACAAGTTCTTTTCCTATGGTCAGGTCGGCGGCGGTGCGGCGATGGCCTTCATGCACGGTGCGCAGGATGGACAAAAGTTCATCGCAGTCTTCTTGCTTGCAACGGCACTTGCCAGCGGAAACGCAGAGGCAACCAGCTTTGACGTACCAATTTGGCTGATGGTTGTCTGCTCTGGCGTCATGGCGCTTGGCACGTCCATCGGCGGCTACCGCATTATCAAGTCAGTCGGCATGGACATGGTCAAGCTCACCACCTATCAGGGGTTCTCCGCTGATATCGGCGCGGCAGCTTGCCTTTTGGTATCGTCCCTCACAGGCATTCCCGTCAGCACCACCCACACCAAAACAACTGCCATCATGGGCGTAGGTGCATCGCGGCGAATCCGCAGCGTAAACTGGGCGGTCGTGAAGGACCTCATATTGACATGGGTGCTCACCTTCCCAGGCTGTGGCATCATCGGTTACTTAACTGCGAAGCTATTTCTACATTTATTTGCATAGGAGAGAAAGATACGATGAAGAAACCAAACGATTATTTTGTTATGATGGAAAACCTCATCAGCTACGGCGGAAAAGCCGCTGAATTGCTGATCACGATTCTAACCGACTTCGACCCCTCCAAGATTCAAGAGAACCGCGTTAAAATGCACAACCTTGAGCACGAAGCGGATGAAGCAAGACATCTTATCCTCAACAAGCTCTCCCGTGAGTTCATCACACCCATCGAACGGGATGATATTCTCTCGCTTGTACAGATCATCGATGATGTAACCGATTCAATCGACGAAGTTGTCATCAACCTGTACATGTTCAATATCACCTCTTTACCCACAGAGACCATGGATATGGCAAGCCTGGTTGTTCGCTGCGTAAAGGCGCTTGAGGACGCGGTGAAAGAGCTGCATTCCTTTAAGAAGCCCGAAAAGCTTGTGAAGCTGCTCATCGAAGTCAACACAGTGGAAAGCATCGCGGATGAAGTCTATACAGAAGCAATGCGAGCTTTATTCACATCAGCCGCAGATACGCAGACGATCATCGGTATTCGCGAAATCTACGAATGCCTCGAGTCCTGCTGCGACCTATGCGAGCATGCAGCGGATATCATCGAAAATACAATCATGAAAAATAGCTAAATATCGCTAGGGTTAGCGCGAAAAAGGCTAAGCATAATCGCTTCGCAGCAATTTATGCTTAGCCATGGGTGTTGGCAGTTATCCAAATTGGATGGCTGTCTTTTTTTATCTTAGTTCTTGATGGCGCATCAGTTCGCGTTATACGCTCTCCTGCCCAATTAGCTCGCTATGCGTGCCAGCCTGCGTGATGCGCCTCTGCGCTAGCACGATAATCTGATCCGATTGACGAATGGTAGACAGGCGATGGGACACGATGACTACTGTTTTTTGCTGCGCGATGGCTGCAATGGCACGATTGACTGCTTCCTCGTTTTGTCCATCAGCACAATAGGGGCTGTACTGATGAACGCCCTTGCAATCGCGATACGCTGCTTTTGCCCGCCCGAAAGCATCGCGCCCATCTCGCCCACCTGCGTATCCATCGCTTCAGGTAGGGTTTCGACAAATGAGGTCAGGCATGCTTTTTCTGCTGCTTGCAGCACCTGTGCATCAGTGGCAGAGGATTTCACGCAGCGGATGTTTTCGCCAATCGTGGTGGCAAACAGAAAGGGGGTTTGGGGCAGGATCGCCATGCGCGAGGAGAGCGCAGCTCCGTCCCATTCCTGAACGGATGTGCCGATGCCATCGCACGGCCTTCGTTTGGCGTGTACAGCCCAGCCAGCAGCTTCACCAGCGTGCTCTTGCCGCTGCCCGATTCACCCACAACCGCTACATGTTGCCCTTCCTTGATGGCAAAGATTACGCCGTCCAGCGCATAGGGCAGATCGTCGTCTTCCTCCTGTACCTTTTCATACCTGAAGCGTACGTCCTGCATCGACAAGGGCGGCGTGTGCGGCGATGCCTCTGTGCATTCACCTTGCGGTCTTTGAGGCATTGCCAGCAATTCGTGCAGCACATCCACAACCACGAGATTGGACGGCAGGTTCATGGTGATATTGGTCATATTGCCAAGCTGCGCGCAGGCAAGCTGGGTGATGAGCAGCGCGGAGATGACAGACCCCGCGGGCGCATCCACCGCCAAGGTAATCGATACCGTCACAAGCGTGACCACGATGATGACCAGCGACTCGATCCCCTCGGATAGCGAGCCATAGCCCAGCACATGATAGATCGCATTGAGGTAGGTTTTTCGCACGCGAACGAGCGCAGCATTGATCTTTGCCATAAAATACGGAAGCAGCCGATAGGTTTTCACCGTTGTCCGATTCCCCAGCACATCAAGCACCAAGCCAGACGCGCCCATGCTAAACGAGAACAGAACAGAGCAAAAAGCTCCTATGAGCACCAGCAGCAGCAAGAAAAACAGCCGTTTCTTTTCCACCGTATGCTGTCATAAAAATCGCACGTTTCGCATTGTGGCACATTCCTTTTGATTTAATTTGGGGTAAACTTAATACAAGTCCTTTGTTTAATTGTCAAAGTATTTATCTCACAAATGTGCTGAGTAGGCTCTCTGCAATTTTCTTGATACGGCCTGTGTTCAGCTGATAGTAAAGCTTTTTTTCTTCAGATCCCATACCGACGCTCACCAATTGGCGCGATACCAGCGCACTCATATGGTAGGAAATCGTTGCGGGCGAAAGGCTCAATCTATTGGCAAGCTGCGCAGCATAGCAGTGTTCGTCACGCAAAATCGTGAGAATATCAAACTTGCTCTTATCCGCTATCGTTTTGAGCGCCTGCTGAAGCTCCTCATCGGTGAGGTGATCGCTCCTCTTTGTCAAATTGGTGTCCATTTTGTAGAATCCAAGACCGACATTAATGCTGCAATTTGACCGGCTGCCAAACAGTCCTGTATCTCCGTCCACCACGTACATAAAAATGACGACGGAAGCGGGCGTGGCAATCGTAGGTCTAACGATCATCGTTAAGTCTTTTTCTTCAATAATCGGAATGATCGTTGAAAGTCGTGTAAGGAAAGGGCTATCTGTGTCTTTGTTCATATGGATGAGTGTTTGCTCTGCCCACTCATCCAAGTCTTTGCGTATCATCGACTCGCTTTCCTGTATCACTTTGATGAGACGCGCTAGGATAGGGGTCGCTTTGGCAAAGCTCGCATGATAATCAAGAAAAGTATTGAGAATGTGGCAGCGGTATTGCGCCGTCCATGCGGGCGCATCCAGCACATATTGCATAAATTCATTTATTGATACCGAAGCACCGTCCTCAATCGTCTCAATATTCAATGTGAGGGTTAAAAAATAGGCGCGTAAGGTCCCTTCATCTAATGATTCAATTCGGGCAATGACTTCCTCCAGCGTCATGCCGGATGCATGATAGCACGGAAATAGAACGGAGGCTCTAACATCTGTTTCGCCCTCTTCATGGGTATAATCATGCTCCAATAATTTGAGTTCATCCTCCGAAAGTGCAAGCTGCTGGCGGACATGCGCCAAAAATCGATCATATCCGGCCATCAATTCGAGGTCTTCCTTGCTGAAATGAATCAGAGGATCATTCTTCCGCATGATTTCCACCAAGGTTTTGTCCGCATCCGTGCTACAGAAATATTGCAGCATGGCGACACCTTCGCGTACATAGTCAATCGTCGGATCAAACTGTAGCTTCATCAGCTATTTCTCCTTTTAACTGGTTCTTCATCGTTTCATCCAGTATCTTCATTGATTTTAACCTAATTGCCACAAATGTGCAAATCAATGCTAGCCCAGCTGTAATGAGATAGATTTGGCTGATGGATAGGAAGGAAACCAATGAACCACTGTACAAAGAGCCAAGCGGCACGGCTGCAATCGAAACAGCGTTGATGATGGATGCCATACGGGAGAGATAGCCTTCATCAATGACTTGAAAGAACAAAACGTTCGTCATTAAGGAGAAGAATGCGACAGAAATCGCAAGCAAGGCATCCGTTAGGAACAGCACGGTATACTTTAGGACCACCATATTTTCAATGAATCCAAGTCCGATCTTCGCGCCATAAAGCACAACGACCGTAAGCCCGACAACAAGGATTGATTTGCCCAAAGAGATTTTGCCCTTTAGAAGCGGATAGATCGCAGAGCCGATCAGCATGCCAATGGAGGACGCGATGCCTGTGACCGATAGCGCATAGGCATCCAAATGAAGCGTGTCTATGACAAAGGCTGTTTCAAGCTGATTGGCGGGCGATAGCAAGAGGTTGACGCTGACGCCTAGGACACATAGAAGCACAAGCTCCGGTTTTTTGATAAAGTACTTGAATCCTGCCTTTAGGTTATGCAGGTAGCTATCGTCTTGAGTCTCTTCATTTTCGCTGCTTTCGGATTGCTTAATGGCGTTTGTGATGCGCATCATGGCAAGGATCAAGCCTGAAATGAAAAACAGCGTTCCATCCACCACCAGCGCTCCCCCGCCGCCCCACACGCCGATGATCACGCCCGCAACACCCGCGCCAACAAGCTGTGCGGTTTGCGATACCATGGTGCGAAGCGCGATACCTGTATCCAACTTATCCATGGGGAGGATTTGCGGCATAGCCGCCATGTAGGCAGGGTCTGAAAACGATTCAGAAATGGACATGAGCAGCGTGATCACGAGCAGCATCGGCGCGGTCAATATCCCTGTGAGCATCAATATGCCTGTGAGGAGCACGAGTATAGCACGGATAAAGCTGGTGATGACCATGATGCGCTTCTTGTTCATCTTCTCCACAATAGGCGCAACCAAAGGCGTGACAAAGATCGTTGGCAATACGTTGACACCGAAGATGATTGTTAGCCACACCGCAGACCCTGTCAGCTCATAGGCAATCCATGAGTAGGCAATAGAATCGATGGAATCCCCTAGACGCGAGAAGATATTAGATAATAAATAAAGCCAGTAATTTCGTTCTCCCTTTAATGCGCGATACGTTTCAAATGATTGTTTCATGTCCATCATACTCCTTGTTCGAGACGATTCTAACATATAGTACGATGGTTGTCAATGTACATGTTCGACGCAATTCTAACTTGACGATTTTCACGCATTTTGTTACCATACATATGTATCCTAATACCGAAATTTCGCATTGAGGTAGAAGGTTCAGCCACAAGGCAATGAATGAATTGTTTTGAGCTGCGCCTTTTGAAGGGTGCAGCTCTTTTTATGTATCATTAGGAGGATCTAGGATGGAACATCGTATCGCTGTGCTGGGCATCATCGTTGAAAAAACAGATGCCGTGGAAAAACTGAACAATGTCCTACACGAATACGGACGCTACATCATCGGGCGCATGGGGATTCCCTACCAGAGGCGCAATCTCAACGTCATCAGTGTGGTCATCGATGCACCGCAGGACGTGATCAGCGCGCTATCGGGGAAGATCGGCAAGTTGGAAGGCATTACCGCGAAAACAGCGTATTCCAACGTGATTTCATGCGACGAATGATAGGCATCCTCCGCTTGACTCATGATCTATCGGACGCGGAGCTACTCGCCTGCCTTGAGTGTGATGACTCCTCTTTCGTGGAGGAATTGCACGCGGCGGCGCGCGAAGCATGCGCCCAGCAATACGGCAAGGTCGTGTTTATTCGCGGCTTGATCGAGTTCACGAATATCTGCAAGAACGATTGCTATTACTGCGGGATTCGGCGCAGCAATTCGAAGGTTGATCGCTATCGACTGTCCAAGGAGGATGTGCTGGATTGCTGCACGCGCGGGCATGCGATGGGGTTTCGTACCTTTGTATTGCAAGGCGGTGAGGATGGGCAGCTGACGGATGCATTCATGTGTGACCTAGTGAGCGAGATTCACCGTCGATTTGACGACTGTGCGATCACGCTCTCTATTGGTGAGCGATCACGTGAGAGCTACCAGAGGCTCTATGATGCGGGTGCGCAGCGGTATTTGCTTCGTCATGAAACGGCGACGGCAGAACATTATGCGCGGCTGCATCCAAAGGCATTGATGCTAAAGCACCGCATGAATTGTTTGCAGGATCTAAAAGAAATCGGATACCAGGTAGGCTGCGGGCTGATGGTTGGCTCGCCATTTCAAACCTGTGAGCACCTTGTGCGCGATCTGCGCTACATCAAGGAGCTTCAGCCCCATATGGTGGGCATTGGTCCGTTCATCCCCCATCATGACACGCCATTTCGGGATTATCCTGCAGGGAGCACCGACATGACATTGAAGCTGCTCTCGCTTGTGCGGCTGCTCGTGCCAGGTGTGCTACTCCCCGCCACAACCGCGCTGGGTACAGCCCTTGGCGATGGACGGGAGCGCGGGGTTCTCGCAGGCGCAAACGTCGTGATGCCGAATCTGTCGCCGCTGAATGTGCGCGAGAAATACTCACTCTACGACAACAAGCTATGCACGGGCGATGAAACCGCGGAGCAGCTGGAAAAGCTGAGGGAGCGGTTTGCGGGAATTGGTTATCAGGTAGCGGTAAGTCGGGGCGATAGCCTTTTGACAAAGAATTCAAACTAACGGGGAAGAAAATCTGACCCGAAAGAAAGGTACGAAGAACATGTATAATCCAGCTTCACTTAAATCAGAGGAATTTATTGACCACGAGGAGATCCAATCCACTTTAGAGTATGCGCAAGCGAATTGCGAAAACGTAGAAATGATCGATCAGATCATCGAAAAAGCCAGGCTCGCCAAGGGTCTGACCCACCGCGAAGCGTCGGTGCTGATGGCATGCGAAATGCCCAATAAGCTCGAGGAGATCTACAAGCTCGCCGCGCAGATCAAGAACGATTTTTATGGCAACCGCATCGTTATGTTTGCTCCGCTTTATTTGAGCAACTATTGCGTGAACGGCTGCGTTTATTGCCCCTATCATGCGAAAAACAAGCATATCGCGCGCAAGAAGCTCACGCAGGCAGAGATCGTGAAGGAAGTCACCGCGCTTCAGGACATGGGACATAAGCGTCTTGCGATTGAGCTGGGCGAAGATCCCGTACGCAATACCATGGAGTATATTCTGGAGAGCATCAAGACCATCTACTCCATCAAGCACAAGAACGGCGAAATTCGTCGCGTGAACATCAATATTGCCGCGACCACCGTCGAGGATTACCGCAAGCTCAAGGATGCGGGCATCGGCACATATATCCTCTTCCAAGAGACCTATCACAAGAAGAGCTACGAGCAGCTTCACCCCACTGGTCCCAAGCATAATTACGCCTACCATACCGAGGCGGTGGATCGCGCGATGGAGGGCGGCATTGATGATGTAGGTTTGGGTGTGCTGTTCGGTCTAGAGCTATACAAGTACGAATTTGCAGGGCTGCTGATGCATGCGGAGCACCTCGAAGCCGTGCATGGCGTTGGCCCGCACACCATCAGTGTACCCCGAATCAAGCGCGCGGACGATATCGATCCTAGCGTCTTTGACAACGGCATTGATGACGAAACCTTTGCGAAGATTTGCGCGCTAATCCGCATTTCCGTACCATATACAGGTATGATCATCTCCACACGCGAGAGCCAATCGGTTCGCGAGCGCGTGCTTCCCCTTGGCATTTCGCAGGTCAGCGGCGCATCGCGCACGAGCGTTGGCGGCTACTGCGAGCCAGAGCCCGCGGACGAAAGCAGCGAGCAATTTGACGTGAGCGACAAGCGCACGCTGGACGAGGTTGTCCGTTGGCTGATGGCGCAGGGACATATTCCATCGTTCTGCACCGCATGCTACCGCGAAGGCCGCACGGGGGACCGCTTCATGACGCTGCTCAAGAACGGACAGATCTCCAACTGCTGCCATCCCAATGCCCTCATGACGCTCAAGGAGTACCTGATGGACTACGCGAGCGAGGAAACCCGAGAAATTGGCGAGAAACTGATCCAAGCCGAGATTGCGAATATCAAGAGCGACAAGGTTCGCGATATCTGTGCACATAATCTGGAAGCAATCGGCACAGGTAGCCGTGACTTCCGCTTTTGAGGTGACAATGGATGAGTTTAAACGAAACTCCTAGGGCGCAGCGAACACATATCGCGTTTTTTGGACGGCGCAACGTAGGCAAATCAAGCATCGTCAACGCCATCACAGGGCAGGCAATGTCGGTCGTTTCCGATGTGAAGGGAACGACCACCGACCCCGTCTTCAAGACCATGGAACTACTCCCCCTTGGTCCTGTCGTGATCGTTGACACCCCCGGCTTTGATGACGAGGGCGCACTTGGCGACCTGCGCGTGCAAAAAACGCGCGAAATTCTCGAGAAAACCGATATTGCGGTGCTGATAATCGACGCAACGCTGGGCAAATCGCCCATTGATGACGCGTTGATGACGATGTTTCATGAGCGCAATATCCCGTCCATCGTTGTATACAACAAAACCGACCTCACCGATGCACCTATCGGCGGCTTCACTGTGAGTGCCGCTACAGGTGAGGGCATCCACGCCCTCAAGGAGCGCATGGCAACCATGATCAAGCCTGAAGGACAAGGCGTGAAATTCGTCGCGGATTTGATCCAGCCCAATGATTTCGTCGTGCTCGTCACGCCCATTGATGCTGCCGCGCCAAAGGGTCGCATGATCCTTCCCCAGCAGCAGGCAATCCGTGACGTACTTGACGCAGGGGCTATCGCCATTGTGACGCGCGAGCTTGAGCTGGCTCGAACACTCGCCTCACTTGGCAAAACACCCGCGATTGTGATCACCGACAGCCAAGCCTTCCAGCAGGTCGCCATCGATGTGCCGCAGGATATCCCGCTTACTTCATTCTCCATTTTAATGGCACGCTACAAGGGCTTCCTTGAAACGGCTGTGCGTGGGATCTCCGCGATTGAAGCTCTCAAGGACGGCGACCGCGTGCTGATCTCCGAGGGCTGCACGCATCACCGTCAATGCGGCGATATCGGGAGCGTGAAGCTGCCGAACTGGCTGCGCAGCTACACGGGATGCAATCTCGAAATCGAGCTGACATCAGGCGCATCCTTCCCCGAGGATTTATCCCCCTACCGCATGGTCATCCACTGCGGCGGCTGCATGCTCAATGAGCGCGCCGTCACCTACCGCATGAATAACGCCGTCAGGCAAGGTGTTCCCTTCACCAACTACGGCATCTCCATCGCCTATATGAAGGGCATTTTGAAGCGCAGCATCTCAATGTTTCCGGATTTGTTGTCCGAACTAGATACCTAAGTTTTATCAATCTAAACAATCATATAAAGCAAAAACAGGAACGCATAAACGTTCCTGTTTTTATGATCTCAATTCATTTGTTAGGATATTTTAGTCATAGGTATACCGCACAACAATCCACGGTTTACTACTGTACATACCGTAGGCATCGCCATAAAGCCGATATTTCTGACCTTCTATCCAAGTTGTTTTAGACGAGTTTTCCACATAGATCACCAATGGACTTTCCAGTGTGCCCACATTCATGAATGCGCGCTGTGGCTTGGTCGTTTCGATCGATGTGATCTCGCCTATGCAGACGTAAATTTGTGATTTACTCTTGCGCGTCTCCAAATTATCCATCAAATCCGTATACTGTTCAGAAATCGACCACGCTTTACGTGAATAAATATCTATATTGGGCACATAGTACACGACGTGCTCAACTGTCGTGGTCTGCTTTCCCGGATAATCGGCAGTGATAATAATGGAATTATCGCCAATCTTATCAAAAACCGCCTTAAAGCTGAACGTACCATCCGATCCAGTGCTTGTAATATCAAGATCGGTATATGGTGAAAGCACCTTCACAACCGCACCGGGTATTGTCGTAGCTTTGACCGTCATCGTCGCACTTTTATCCGAGCTGCTGCTAGCAATATCGGACGCAAGATCAAGGGGAATCTCTTGTTTCTCTCGAAACAGCGTTACCGTCATCGAATTCTCGCGGCAATACTGACTGCGAACCACAATTTCGAAATTGTTTTCACCAATTGGCTGCACGGTAGCGTTATAGTTGACTTTACCGCCCTCAGTGTTGACAAGGTCGCTATAGTCATCGCCATTAATCAACACTGTGCTGCCTTCTCTAACATTGATAATGATATTGTACATAGCTGTACTCACTACCTGATACGGTCCATCGGGCGTTACCAATTCGATTGGCGACAGCGGGATATCAATATCATAATTGATTTGATCAAGCGCCTGCTGTTTTCCTGCATCCGTGATGAGCAGCGGTGTCAGGGTAACCGTCATCGTTTCTTCCACATAATTTTCGTAATCATCATACCAAATATGATCCATCACATCAAATGTAGCAAATCCGCCTGTAACAATGGCTGATGTGCGTAATTCACGAATTGTAATTCGCTGCCCATCCTCGCCTGGAACCGTAATCGTATGAGCCGCCAAATCATCTCTGATTGTCGGCGTCACGGTTGCAACCGCTTTTACTTCCTCGGCTTTGGGGAAGATCGCAGGGATGATCGCAGTAACTGCAATATAGGAGAACATAGCAATGCACGCAATGATTAAGAATGCATTGAATATTCGCCGTCCACTCGGCTTGCGCGGTTTATGGGTCGGAATGGTACCGCGCATGCGCATTCTCATGCTGTTCTCAATCTCATCGGGATTGGAATGTGCCGGCAAATACGCACTGGTATCATGGTACCCGTCATAAACAGGATCGTCCTCATCAGGCTTTTGCACATTAACCAAACGCCTTGTGTTCCCATAGCCGTACACTTCATCCTCGCTGCCGCTTGAATGGGTTGTTCGATACTTAGCAGGATAAACACGCCTAGCGTTAGGGTCAAGCTCGCCATCCTCAATCAGCTCAGGAGCAACCGGTCTCAGCGTAGCATCCGGATTGTCGTCATATGCAGAGAAGAAGGTACCACGGTTGCTCGTAGTGCGTACCGATAGCCCAGAAGGCGCCATACCGCGCCGTGCAGCCTCCTCGCGCAGCAGACGCTGCTTCTCTTCCCCCATCAGCTTACGGGACTTTAAATCAGCCATTTCAGCCGCCAAGCTATCACGGGGGTCTTCACTCGTCTCCATCTGACCATATTCATCAACGTGAATATAGCTCTTTGCTTTTTCACGGTCTTGAAGCTCAAGTTGCCAAGCGGGTACTCCGCTCATGCCATAGGCATCATCCGGAAGCTCCTCACCGCAATAAATACAACGCGGCATAGTGGCTTGATTCCATTTGCCGCAGTTTGGACATTTCATCTAGCAAACTCCTTTGCGCTTTGTCTCCCAATTGAAAGTATGAAAAGATGATATGACTATTATCTTCCTAAAACAAAAAATGTATACATTCACACTCAAACATTACGCTTGCAGCTCCAAATACTCCGCATGAAGCTCCATATAACGATTGAGCAGCGTTGCAACGATCATATCCTCGTCATCGTTTTGGGGGTGATCAGAAAGATATGCATCATAGATATACTCAAATGCATCATCTTCATCATACTCATTATCGCTTTGTTCGTCATTTTCGTCAAGCACCTTCGTCAGCTTCATAAAGTGAATATCATAGGCGAGAAAATCATCAATCAATGCTGGTACTTGGTCTGCTATTGCACTGAATGTCTTTTTCTCCAGCTTACTAAGGATATATTTTTTTACATCATCTAACACTAAATCGTTCATTATATACCTCCGCTTTCATTCTTATATACCAAAAGAGCGCCCAAATGTTCGGACGCTCTCTTTGATTGCATTGTCATTAGACGCGCTTTGCTTCCTTGATCTTTGCAGCCTTGCCTTGCAAGTTGCGCAAATAGTACAGCTTTGCACGACGAACCCTACCGCGACGTACCACATCAACATGGTCTACGCGTGGGGAATGGAGCGGGAATGTACGCTCAACGCCGATGCCGTAAGATACACGACGAACGGTAAATGTTTCGCGGATGCTACCATTGCGCTTCGCAATCACGGTGCCTTCAAAAGCTTGAAGACGTTCGCGGCTACCTTCCACAACCTTCACGAATACGCGAACGGTATCACCGATGTTGAACTTAGTCACATCAGTGCGGAGTTGTGCCTTTTCGATGGAACGAATGATTTCACTCATTTCATTGGCCTCCTTCCTTCATAGACGTTCGTGTCCCAAAGCTCTTGGCTTAGACAGAGGACCGTCCGTTTTCACAAAGATTATTATAACACCTACTCATCATGTAATGCAAGTGTTTTTCAACGTTTAAGCAACATTTTCTCTGTAATATCATCATATTTCTTCAATACGGGATGATGATCTGGATTTACCTTGTCATTCCAGCAGTTGCTTCAAACCTTCAGACAATGAGAAAGGAGAAGCATTGCCTAAGCTTTGCTTCTCCGACTCTTGTGCTCCTAGGATACGCTTGACTCACTTGGCGGCGGGGCAAGCGCTTTTTTCTCGGTATTCTTCTTATTGCGTGATTTGCGTGGTTTTCCCTCGCTGGCAATAAGCTTCGGTTTTTCGTTGCCGAGCACGCATTGTTCTGTGATGATACAGCTTTGAACATCATTCCTTGACGGAAGTTCAAACATAGTATCCATCAGCAATGTTTCTATAATGGCACGAAGTCCGCGAGCACCACTTTTGCGTTCAATCGCTTTTTTCGCGATATGCTGCAATGCAGCTGGCTCAAACTCCAGTGAAACGCCATCAAGATCCATCAAGTACACATATTGACGTACCAACGCGTTCTTAGGTTCAGTCAAAATGCGAACCAATTGCTCTTCATCCAGCTGATCAAGCGTAACAACGATTGGCAGACGACCAACAAACTCAGGAATCAAGCCAAATTTCGTCAAATCCTCAGGACGGAGTTGCTTGAAGGCTGTGTTGTAGTTCTGCTCGTTTACGCTCTTGACTTCACTGCCAAAACCAAGTGTCTTTTTACCAATGCGGTTTTCAATAATCGGAACCAAGCCGTCAAATGCACCGCCGCAGATAAATAGAATATTGGTTGTATCGATCTGGATGAACTCCTGATGAGGATGCTTGCGACCGCCCTGTGGGGGTACGCTTGCAACGGTTCCTTCCAAGATCTTCAGCAGCGTCTGCTGCACACCCTCACCGCTTACATCGCGTGTGATGGATGGGTTCTCGCTCTTTCGTGCAATCTTATCAATTTCGTCGATATAGATAATACCGCGCTGTGCGAGGTTGATATCATAATCAGCATTCTGAATCAATCGCAGCAGAATGTTTTCGACATCCTCGCCCACATAACCTGCTTCCGTTAGGCTGGTAGCATCGGCAACTGCAAACGGAACGCGCAGAATCTTAGCAAGCGTATTGGCAAGAAAAGTCTTACCACAGCCCGTAGGACCAAGCATCAGAATATTACTCTTTTGAAGTTCAAGATCATCTCCGCTTGGCGGTGCATCAATGCGCTTATAGTGATTATAAACAGCCACTGAAAGGGCACGCTTCGCGTCATCCTGTCCAATTACGTATTGATCAAGAATTTCTTTGATTTCACGTGGACGTGGGGTGTCTGCGGTGCTAATCGAATCGCTTGGCAGAAAATCATCGCTGATAATCTCTTGGCAAAGCAATATGCACTCATTGCAGATTTGGACATTAGGTCCAGCCACCATACGGCGCACCTGCTCGCTCGTCTTCCCGCAAAAACTGCAGCGCTTGAGCTTTGGGATGCGGGGGTTGAAGTCATCTCCCGACATGTTGTCACCTCTTTTTACTTGGCGTTATTCCTAGGACTATAAATCTCATCAATAACACCATATTCCAAGCCCTCGCTAGCTGCCATAAAGTAATCGCGATCAGCATCTTGCGCGAGCTTCTCGATAGGTTGACCAGTCATTTCAGACATCAACCTGTTCATTTTTTCCTTTGTTTTCATCAACCATTCTGCGCGGATTGCAACATCGGATGCCTGGCCGCTTGCGCCGCCAAGAGGCTGATGAATCATGATTTCACTATTAGGGAGCGCCAAACGCTTTCCTTTAGTACCAGCCATTAGCAGAAATGCACCCATGCTTGCGGCCATACCGATGCATACGGTACGGATATCGCATTTAATATAGTTCATCGTATCAAAAATCGCCATGCCAGCAGTCACGCTGCCGCCTGGGCTATTGATATAGATGGAAATATCTGCATCAGGGTTATCCATTTCCAAAAAAAGCAGCTGAGCAACAATCACGTTTGCCACATCGTCATTGATCTCCCCGCCGAGGAAGACAATACGATCTTTGAGTAGTCGTGAATAAATATCAAAGGAACGTTCACCACGATTTGTTTGTTCAATAACCATTGGAATTAAGCTCATACCGTTCACTCCTTGCGTATTAGTTTCATTTTAAAACACGCGCATCGCAAGACATACTTTGTAAGTATATGATTGCGATGCGCATATTATACGTCTATGTTGAAATTATGCCTCTGTCTCTTCTGCTGCTTCTACAGCTTCGCCCTCTTCAGCGACTTCTTCCGTAACAACTGCATTATCCCAAAGCATATCAAATGCCTTGTTAACACGTGCACGTTGTTTGAAATAGTCCAGCTGCTCTGGTGCAAAGCTATTCTTTAGCTGCTCGAGCGTTTGATTCATAGCTACAGCATATTCGCCTAGCATGTTGTCAACATCGCTATCGTCTGCTTCAATTGCTTCAGCCTTGACGATCTCGTTAATGACAAGCTCGGTCTTAACGTTGTTAAGCGCTTCTGGGCGATACATTTCGCGCATCTGCTGCTCGGTCTGACCAAGCATACCAAGATACTGCTCCATGCTGAAGCCCTGCTGCTGCATCCGATATCCCATCTGCTCCATCATGTCATTGAGTTTTTCCTCAACCATGGGTGCAGGGATATCAATCTCTGTGTTTGCAACAACGTTGTCGATGAGAGTCTGCTTTGCAGCTTCGTCCATCTGTGCAGTTGCAGTTTCGAGCATTGATTTTTCAAGATCAGCACGGTACTCAGCCAATGTGTCAAAATCGCTGACTTCTGTTGCAAACTCATCATCGATTTCAGGCAGTTCTTCGCAGGTGATCGCATGCAGCTTTACGCTGAATACTGCATCCTTGCCTTTGAGTTCTTCTGCATGATATTCTGCGGGGAAGGTAACTTTCACGTCGCGCTCTTCGCCAACCATCATACCCATCATGCCTTCTTCAAAGCCGGGGATGAAGTTGCCTGAACCAATGACCAAAGTTTGGTGCTCAGCTGTGCCGCCATCAAACTTAACGCCATCAACGCTGCCGCTGTAATCCATCTCAGCCTTGTCGCCATTTTCAAGTGCACGATCTACAATATCAATGCTGCGTGCAACGCGCTTTTGCTCCTGTGCGATACGCTCATCGATCTGCTCAGCGGTAACAGTTGCGCTCTTGCGGGCGACAGCAACGCCTTTATACTCGCCAAGGGTGAACTCAGGCATAACGAAAACTTCGCAAGAGAACACGAGGTCCTTGCCTGATTCCATTTCCTGCACATCCACTTCAGGGCGACCAACTGGTTTGAGATCATTCGCTTCAACGGCGGTCATATAGGCTTCCGGAAATATAGCTTCCAGCGCATCATCAAAGAAGATGCTTTCGCCATACATGCGCTCAATTAGCTTACGGGGCGCCTTGCCTTTACGGAAGCCAGGTACGTTGATCTGGCCGCGCATCTTTAGATAGGCCTTTTCAATTGCATGTTCAAAATCGGCTGCAGGAGCCTTGAAAGAAATTTTTACTTTGTTTCCGGAGATCTTTTCCACCGTATGTTCCATGTACTTTCCTCCTGAGGCATGTATATGCCATACCATTTTATTCAAAGATACCATCTATCAGTATACCATTGTTTACATATACGTGCAAGTGTTCAGCGCTTTTTTCAGTGCTGTATTTGTATCAAAAGAATAAATAATTTTAATTTTCCAGTTAACTGTGATATCACTGGCTATTCGCATCATCATTCCCAAGCTTTGTCATCCGGCCTATGGCCGCATCACGCCGCAATTACATTTCGTCCTTCAAAGTACGTCTAAATAGCCGATCAAGTGTCTCGTTTAAGTTCGTATGCTCATAGAGCACGTCATGAATCGCCTGCGAAATAGGCAATTCCACCTGATAGGTCTCGCTTAGCTTAAGAAGTGCCTCTACCGTATAATACCCCTCGGCTAGTTCTTGATAAGGCGTTCCCATTGCAAAGCACTCACCAAACTTACGATTGTGGCTGTATGGCGAAAAAACAGTCGCTTCATAGTCCCCCAAATGACAGAGGCCGTAAACGCTCAGCTCATTCCCGCCCATCGCCTTGATCAAGCGCGACATTTCGCGCGTACCGCGGCTCATCAGCGCGCCTTTCAGCGTCCCAAGTCCGAGTCCATCAAGCAAACCCGCCGCAATTCCCACAACGTTTTTGGCTGCTGCTCCAACTTCATTGCCAAGCAAATCCTGTCCATAGTAAAACCTGATCAAATCCCCCGAAAACGCATTGACTAGCTCACGCTTAAACGCTTCATCTGCACTGTCAATGACCATGCAATTTGGCACGCGATTCACAAATTCCTGCACATGCCCCGGACCCAGCCAAACAGCAACCGGCGTTTGCTCTCCAAGTGTTTCGCCTACCACTTCCGTTAGCCTTTTGCCAGTATTTATTTCAAGGCCCTTCATGCAAAGGATCAGCGATTTTCCCTGTAACTGCTCTTTTTTTGTCTCTAGCAATGAGCGTAAACCCTGTGATGCTATGGAAATCACAACAACATCAGCGCTATCAACCGCTTCGCCCATTTCAGTGGATAACTTAATCTCCTGCGATAGTGTTACCAGCCCATTGGTACGCGTCTGCTCAAAGGCCTGCATTTTCGAAGAGCTATTTCGTCCATAAAGCGTCACGCTATGCCCTAGGTCATGCAAATACCACGCAATAAATGATCCCCAACGCCCACAGCCTATCACTGCAATATGCATATCATCACTCCCATTACAAACAAAAGCAAGTCCGAGCTTAAGTAAAAATCTTAAGTCACGGACCTGCCGTGTATATTCTTAGTTCTCCCTTAGCGCTGCAAAACCCTGCTTAAGAATTCGCGTGTGCGCGGCTGCTTGGGATTAACGAAGATTTCTGATGGCACATCATCCTCTGCAATTACGCCTGCATCCATAAAGATCACGCGGCCGCTGACATCCTTTGCAAACGCCATTTCGTGGGTGACGACCAGCATCGTAAGTCCTGACTTTGCAAGATCACGCATGACTTCCAGCACCTCGCCAACCATTTCAGGGTCAAGGGCACTGGTCGGTTCATCAAAGAGGAGTACTTCAGGGTCCATCGCAAGCGCGCGGGCAATGGCTACGCGCTGTTTCTGTCCGCCCGATAATTGACTGGGTCTTGCATCGCGGTAAGGTGCCATCCCAACCTTTTCAAGGTAGAAAAGTGCCTTTTCCTCAGCTTCCTTCTTATCGCGCTTGAGCACGCGCATCTGTCCCGCCATGCAGTTTTTTAGCACCGTCATATTGCCAAACAGATTGAAACTCTGAAATACCATGCCCACTTTTGCGTGATACTCGGCACTGTTCCACTCCGTGTCCGCATTCTTGCCATGGAAGGAAATCGTGCCCGCTGTCGGCGTTTCAAGGAAGTTGATGCAGCGCAGGAGCGTGCTCTTACCGCTGCCCGATGAACCGATGATGCTTACCACATCACCTTGACGGATGGAGAAGGAAATATCCTTTAAAACCTCATGATCGCCAAAGGATTTCTGCAAATGATCCACCGTTAAAACAATCGGTTTTGTTTCAATACTCATCATCACTTTCCTCCTTCCGCTTCAAATAGAATGCTGCTCTTGCTATCGCTTTGCGAGCCATGAATGCTGTAGTTGCTCTTGCCATCCATCTTCATTTCAACAAGGCGCAAGATGCGCGTAACGGTGAAGGTAAGGATGAAGTAAATGCAGGCAGTGATGAAAAACACTTCAAAATAGCGCAGATACGTGCCTGCCGCCGACTTACTCATAAAGAACAGCTCATTGACGGAAATAACGTTTAGAACGCTCGAGTCCTTGATATTGACGACAAATTCATTACCAATGGAGGGCATAATGTTCCGCACAGCCTGCGGGAGCACGACATGCACCATGCTCTGCCAATGTGTCATGCCGATCGCCTTTGCTGCCTCGCTCTGCCCCTTATCCACACTGATGATGCCGCCGCGAATGATCTCCGCCATATACGAGCCTGTATTAATGGACACGATGAAGATCGCCGCAACGAGCACCTGCATCCTAAGCCCCATCTGCATTGAGCCATAGTAAATGACCATCGCTTGCACGATCATCGGCGTACCGCGGAACACCTCGATATAGACGCTGAGAACAAAGGACAGGATCTTGAGCAACACCTTCTTTAGGCGTGAATCATTAGGATGCACGGGGATGGCACGCATAATCGCGACCAGCAAGCCAATCGCAAAGCCCAAAATGGTGCCTATGATGGCAATAATCAGCGTGACCTGTACGCCTTTGAGAAACAGCGAGCCATACTTTTCCAGTATGAACCCAACCCAGCCGAAAAAACTTGTTGGCATAGATGACATCTTTGTAACTCCTTTAGGGGTATTTCGCAATGAGAGGATGAAAATGATAGAATCGACAAAAGGGAACGCCGCCTATCTAGGCGAACGCTCCCTTGGTTTGCACAATCTTAGTTGTTCAAGGGCTGACGCAGGGTTGCATCAATCATCATTTGCAAACGGGTTTCTTCATCAATGCCATTGATCACGGTATTGATGTCGTCCATAAGCTCGCTGCCCTTTGCAAGACCAACCGCCACAGCTACATCGTCCTGGGAAGCGACAAAACCAGCGCCTTCATCAAACGAAATATACATGAGGTCGGGGTTTGCCGTGGTATCTGCCACGGCGCCCGGCTCCTCTGCTACATAGCCGTCAACCGCGCCGCTGTGAAGCGCAACGATCATGACGGGGAAGTTTTCCATAGCGCTTCCGACGACCACGCCCGGAATCTGGGGAACAACGCTGTAATGGAAGGTGTTCAGCTGACCTGTGATCGTTGCACCACTCAGGTCTTCTAGCTTCGTGGCCGCTGCATATGCGCCGTCCTTGCGCACGACCACAACGAGGTCTGAGGTGTAGTAGGAGTCGGTGAAGTCGATGGTGTACTTGCGCTCCTCCGTGGGGCTCATGCCCGCGATGATCGCATCAAATGCGCCTGAGCTAACGCCCATCGAGAGACCGTCCCACTCGGTTTTGACGATCACGAGCTTCTTGCCAAGGCCATCTGCAATAGCACGTGCAATCTGCACGTCATAGCCGTCAGCATATCCGCCGCCGCCCTCAATCTCCACAGCAAAATCACTTGGTTCTGCCTGTGTCCAGTTAAAGGGTGCGTAGTTGCATTCCATACCTACGCGGAAAGTATCCTCAGCTAGTGCGATACCGCTGCAAAGCAGCATAGTCATTGCCATTAGAAGTGTGAACATTTTTCTCATTGTGAAATCCTCCCATTAATTCTTAGAAATAGAAAAAGCAGCAAAGGTTTGCGCCTTCGCTGCTTCTATCCATCGATAAAAACATTGAATAGCACCCCACGACTCAGGTCGTGACAGTCAACGAAATCTTTTTTCGTTGCCCAACACCAAATATCCTCAAATACATTTGGCATTTCGGCGATCATCCCTTTTCCGTGCGGTCCAAGCTCATTGAGAAGCTCTCGCAAGGTACTTTTGATGAATCGCGCCTCTATTCCTTATTCAATAAACTTTACATTTACTGAACAATCATATTGTATCGTTAATTTATCTCATGTCAAGTATATATTGACCCATTATGGTGTCTGCACAACAAAAAAACATCATTTTATGCTGAGTTATGCTTCAATCACGACTTTCACGCAGCTCCCCTGCGGAATTTTCGTCTGAACCAGAATCTTATTGGGAATGCATTCCTTCAGCATTGAGACATGCGATATGATCCCGATCAGGCGTTTTCCGCCTGCAAACTGTGAAAGCATGTCCAGCGCGCGTTTTAGACTCTCGTCATCCAGCGTACCAAAGCCCTCATCAATGAACAATGTATCAAGCCTCACCCCGCCCTTTCGTGCCTGCACTACCTCCGCAAACCCAAGCGCAAGGGCAAGGGATGCCAAGAACGACTCGCCGCCTGATAGCGTGCCTACATCCCGTGTTTTACCTGTAAAACGATCAAGCACATCAAGAGCAAGTCCTGCTTTTCCGCTCAAGCTCTCTTCTCTCTTTTGGCATAAACTAAAGCGTCCATCCGACATCAGATCAAGGCGCTTATTCGCTTCAACAATCACACGCCTAAAATAATATTGCAAGATATAGTTTTCAAAGGGAATCTTGGCAGCTCCGCGCACATTACCCGATGCCGTTCTATACAGATCATCAAGCGTATCCGCTTTTTTTGTATAGTCCATGATCTTGGACATCAAATCCTGCAATTGCGGCAGCAACCTCTTGTTTCTGATCATATAGCCTTCGAGGCTGCGCTCTTTATCCTTTAGTTCACTATCCTGCATTTTCAGAAGCGTTTGTTCTTCCTTAATGCCCGAAATGTTGATGAGCTGTTTGCCTTCCCACTGTTCAGATAAACTCGCCACTAATGTTTCAACAGTTGCTCGTTCTTGATGATATTGTGATATTGTCTTTCGATTTGCATCCATTTCAGCATCAGCCAGCATCGCATTTTTGTATGCTTCTTCATTGATAAAACCATTGCTCTTGAGTTCATGCAAATACGAATCATTCGTTTTGGAGACAAGTTCCTTTTGCTTGACCATTTCGTTTTGATTGTTATCCAGCAGTGCCCTGGCTGTTTGTAATCTGCTATTTTCACTGGAGTACTGCTCTTGTGCATTTTTAAGCAAAACCTTTAGCTTGCCAATCGTTTTGGAAAATTGCTGATACTTCCTCTGGCAATCCGCCTCTAGTTCAGTAGTCGGTTCTTTATCGCCAATCACAGCTGATAGTTGTTTACGAGCTTCATGCAGCTGCTGCTGAATGGACACGCATTCTTCCGATTGCATCTGTGTGGATTTTTCCTGTAGGTTGCGTTCTTTCTCTGCCAAATCCACTTGTGCTTTTATCGGCGCATTCTCAATATGTTTTGCTAGACATGGATGCTCAGTCGAGCCACAGACCAAACATGGTTTGCCAGTCTCCAATTGATCTGCTAAAACACCTGCTTGATCTGCCAAGTACGCAAGTGATAGCTCTTGATATTTTTTTGCTTTTTTTGCCTGCATATCAAGCTGCGATGATAGCTTTGCTCTCGCTTCATTGAGCTTAACCGTTATCTTTCGATAGCCCGAAAACAATGGCAATAGCTGTCCTAGTATCTGTTGTTTCTTTTCCAGTTCCATCGCACGCTGCTCATTGCCGCCCAGCGCTTCAAGTGCTTGCTGTGCAGCGTAGCAGGACTCTTGCACAGCTTTTGCTTCTTGCTCCTGACTCTGGAGCGTTGTTTGCAGTTGCTGCATGCGCTTCATTTCACCAATCAGTTGCTCATGGGCATTACGAACTTTCTGCGCACGCTGCGCCTCTGCGATTTTATGTTCAAGCTTGATCATTTTATCTTTTTCAAGCAGTAATGCTTGTTGACGCTCTTTGCTCTGCATTAGCTTGTGAATGCTTGCGTTTTGAATTTCTGCATTCTCAAGGATCGCATTTGCTTTGCTAAGGCTTTGTGATACTTTCTCGTGCTCCCCATGTAAAGTATCAAGCGCTGCTTGGTGACGGCTCAGAAGCACTTGGATTGCACTGCAAAGCTCATTTCCCCTACCACAAGTGGACGTATGCTCCGCAATCTTCAGCTCTTCCATTTCATCCTCGCTGCATGCAACTTGTCCAGCCAAGCTCAAATAGGTTGTCTCTGCAACTTTACACCTTGTGGATGCTTCATCATTTTTTCTTCTGACGATTTCTTTGATATCATCATACAGCTGCGTATCAAATATCCTGCGAAATATTGTTGCGCGAGTCTTGCTGTCCGCCCTAAGAATCGAAAGAAAATCACCTTGTGCGATCATAGCAACCTGCGAAAATTGACTTGCTGAAAGCCCGATCAGTTCTTCTACCGCCTCGTTTACCGTCTGGATTTTTGACCAGCTGCGTCCATCGTCGCAGTGCATTTCAGCTTCAGCTATGCATGGGGATTTCCTGCCTTCCTTGATATATTCGGGGCTTCGACGAATGACATACTGTTTTGCCCCACTCAAGAAGGTATATTCAACCCATGTATCTATTGCTTTATCTGCATAATCGCTGCGAAATGATTTTCCCGAACGGCGCTTCGGGTCACCGGACACCACGCCATAGAGCGCAAATGAAATCGCATCAAAAATCGTGGTTTTCCCTGCACCTGTATCGCCCGCAACGAGAAACAAACCATTTTCACCAAGCAATGTAAAGTCAACGCATTCCAGCCCTGCATAAGGCCCGAAAGCGGACATTTCAAGTTTAATCGGGCGCATTTTGCATTTCCTCCGCTTCTGCAATGACTTCACTCATGATTGCGATTTTCTCCTCATCTGGTAGGGTTTGATTGTTCTGTGCTTGATAAAACGCGATAAAATGTTCAAGCGGCGAGGAGGCCTCTGCATCCGCCACCTCAGCGTAGTCCGCTTCATCAACATTGGTTCGGCTGTTTTCAATGCGCATTCCGATCAGACTCGGATAGGTTAAACGCAGTGTGCCAAGCGGATCAAGCGTAGCCTGTTCATCGGTCACCGTTACATAGATATAATCCGTACTATAGTCGTCAGGTTTTGTTATATCGCTTAGATTTCCACGCACAAGGCGCAGATCATGAAGGGGTTTAAAGGGTGCCTTTTTGACTGAAAGAACTCCCTTTTCTTCGATTTCAACAATCAAAGCACCCTTCTTTTGGTTTGCTTCTGACAATGAGTACTTAAGCGGTGATCCACTATAGCAAATACGTCCTCCCGCTAATCGCTGAGGCGAATGGAGATGCCCCAATGCCACATAGTCAAAAGCAGCAAATTGATTTAGCCCCACCTGATCAAGGCCTCCGATCAATCTGCTCTCAGATTCGCAAACCTCAGAGCCTGAAACGAATTGATGTGCAACCAGTACATTGCGTACCGTCAAGTCAACATTGGCACTTTCCAGCACAAAACGAACTGCATCGTCATAACTGCGGACATCTGCATAGAATTTTCGAACATTTGCTGGCTTAATAAACGGCAACAGCCAAATATGTACTTCGCCAAATTCATCTTGAAGAACATGGGACTGTAACGCACCTTCATAAGCTGGCGAAACAAACACGCCGCATTGTCCTAAGAGTTCATGACAATAGGCAATTTGCTCAGCGCTATCGTGGTTGCCGCTAATCACAAACACGGGCTTATCCAGCTTGCTAAGCGATACAAAAAAGTTGCTCACCACGCGAATAGCTTCTGAGGATGGCTGAGCTTTATCATAAATATCGCCAGCCAGCAGTATCACATCGCATTCTTGCGCCATCTCGACCGCTTGCGCGAGGATATGCTTCTGATCGTCAAGCAAGTTAATGTTTCCAATTCGTCTCCCTATATGTAAATCCGAAAGATGTAAAAGCTTCATTTTGTGCTCCTTTTCATACAATCCCACTTATGAATTGTAGCATATTCTGAGGATAGGAACAAGAATCGCCATTCCTCGCGGCACACCAGCAAGCATAGAATACAACATTAGAAAAAGAAGTAACAATAGATTGTCTAAAGTCATGAATTGTGCTATTATTATCCTAAGGAGGTCTTAAGATGAATATATATGAATCAGCTGAAGACTATCTTGAGACAATATTAGTCTTATGTCAGGAAAATGGATATGCGCGTTCTGTCGATATCGCCGCGCACCTGAATGTAACCAAACCCTCAGTAAGCTTTGCAATGAAAAAACTTCGTGAGAGCGGCTATATTCTGATGGGAAGCGATAATCGAATCACGCTTAGCGGAAGCGGCGAAGAAATTGCAATTCGAATTCTCGATCGTCATCGCACACTCACCCAGTTCTTTATGCAACTAGGTGTAGCCGAGGAAATCGCACGTGAGGATGCATGCAAAATTGAGCACTACTTAAGTGAACAGAGCTATAATGCCATTTGCGAACGCTTACTCCCAATCACCAAACCCAAAGAATGACTCATACAATTCTACATAACTATTCCAGACTAAAACAACGAAGCTATGCTTCGTTGTTTTTCGTTTCCGAATGATCAGACCTTTGAAACTAATTGATACCAAGCTCTTCACTATGTACATAACCCATTCCGATGCTGCTTTTTCCATGTTTTTTACGAATTTTGCTCATGGCATCTTCAATTTTTTCGTAGCGTTCTTTGGTATGGCGATGATCATCCATATCAAACAAGCTAATTTGCTGGCATACATCATTTTCATCAACCAGATTCATTGCAGTCACTGTAAGCGCACGAATCGGATCTGACATACGCCAATTTGATTCAATCAATTCAATCGCAGTATGAACGATTTCCTTTTGCAAATATGTTGGCGTCGTGATTTGCTTTTGTCTGGAAATGTTTGTGAGCTTCGGTGTCTTAATCATGATTTGTATCGTTCCGCATTTAAGTCTGGCTTCGCGTAATCGATAGGCAACTTCATCTGATAGCGAAATGATCCCAGCCTTGATTTCATCAACACCAACAAGATCGCGCCGAAATGTCATACCATTGCCAATTGATTTGACCTGCTCCAAATCATCATATCGGCGTACGGGTTCTTCATCCATGCCATTGGCATATAGCCAGAGTACATCTCCGCCTTTACCAAGCAATTGATTTAGCACTACGCGCTCGCTGCGTGCAATATCACCTATGGTATTGATATAGTGACGATGCAGCTCATCTGTCGCAACTTTGCCAACAAAGAGCAATTCACTTGCAGGAAGAGACCAGACAAGCTGTTGATAGTTGCCGCGAGTAATGGAGGTTGTCGCGTCAGGTTTCTTCATATCAGAGCCGAGCTTTGCAAATATTTTATTGAAACTAATCCCTACAGACACTGTGATTCCAATGTCGTTTTTCACTTGTTCTCTGATTCGATTGGCAAGCTGAACAGGGCTTGATTTAAAGTATGCTAACGATCCTGTTACATCAAGCCACGCTTCATCCAGTCCAAAGGACTCCACTTGGTCTGTATAATCACAGAACAAAGCTTTCACCTGTTTTGAAACCTCACTGTACCGGTCTCTATGCGGAGGTACAAGCACAAGACTTGGACATTTTTTCCGTGCTTGCCACACCGTCTCAGCTGTTTTAATTCCATATTTTTTTGCCTTTTCATTTTTAGCTAGAATAATGCCGCTGCGATTCTTCGGATCACCCGCTACTGCCATTGGAACCTCTTTGAGCGATGGATTGTCAAGGCATTCAACAGACGCGTAAAATCCATTGCAGTCTATATGATAGATCACACGATCCACGCCATGACACACCCCTTTAAATAATATTTCAAATGGATTCGTATTTCAGTTTTAACAACACCCTATTCAAATCAACTATCTGAATAGGGTGTTGCTTTTCAATCAAAAATGATTATGAACTCTATGGCTGGTTTGCTTTAAGGTCATGTTCAAAACCTACAACTGCTGCACAGATGACAAAGAACATCATATCCATGATATCCCCCGATAGCATTGGGAATATTTCTGTGAAGTTATTCAGCAGTAAAAGAACGGGGATAAAGGCAAGGAAGCGAAGATGCTTCGCTGCCCTGCTGGCAAAGAACAACCTCACGGATGCTCTTAAAACAATGAATAGGAAGAACAGAATCATGCACAAACCAGGAATCCCCGCAAGAAGTAAGATTTGAATCATGGAATTGTGCATATGAGGTGCAGTATGATAAATCGCCTCATACGCTATCGTACTCACTACGTTCTCTGGAACACCAATCAGCAATGTCTTAGGATTGCTCTGCAAATACTCAAAGGCAGCCTTCCAAATCGGAGTGCGAGCTCCCATGGATAGAAAGTCTTTCAATTGGAAGCTTCTAGCCCGCGGGATCGTGACAGCATTTGCTTCTCCAATTGCCACATCGTCATTTTGTGCAATTTTATTGGTTAATGACGCAAACAAATTGACCGCAGGAGTATATAGCGCGGCGATCATTGCGACAACGACACAAGCGATCAAAACTGCAATAATCGTCTTCTTTATGATTGCTTTTTGATCTTTGGGGTTCATTCTGTTTAATATCATCACAATGAAGGCACAACCAATTCCAATCACATATAAGAGAAGAGCGGTTCTGCTGCCAGTCAACATAATCACGATAATAAACATAAGTGCCAAAATTCCATTGCATAGCTTGATCCATAATTTATTCGTTTTGAAGAAGAAGTAAATGCAAAGATATGACGCAATGAGTGTAAAGCAGCCAACTTCATTAGAATGATACCCAAAAACAGCCAAACGCGCATCTGCTGGATTGATATAGATGGGTTGATTCGAGAAAGGCGTAAAAATCGGTTGGTCACCAAGTGCAGAATATATGCTAAGAACCGATAAAATAGCAATCAATATAATATAGGCTATTGATACTGCATGAAAGGCCTTGTTTCTATTATTTGATGAACAGAGGCCAACAACTGAATACCCCATCACCATGCTGATGAACATTGTTAGCAAAAACGTCCTATTCTGCTGCAAATATATATCACCATTAAGCACACAAGAAAAGGCAAGCCAAATCATTAATAAGATCAATACTTTTTGACCTCGCAGCAGATGCTGACGATTGATATATAGTGCAAGAACAAACGCAGAGCATGCCATAGGTAAAATATAGATAATATTCACTTTGGGTTCATGTAATGGAGATATGCGAAAAAACAAAGTAATTGTCAGCAAGCATATGTAAAGCCATGTATACCAATTATGCTGAACTGATGAAACCATGTTTTCCTTCAAAGTCGCCATATGTTGATTGTTTTTCAATTTCAATATACCTTCATCCTTCAACTAATTAGTACGCTTTTGTATAAAGATATTGCAATTAAATAAATGAGTTCTTATATATCAAAGCAACTGATTATACCTTTTATCGATAATCAAGTCAAACCATCACCAGCATCCGCAATTTAAGTAATCATTCGCATATAAAAAGCGCCCACCCGAATGAACGGATGGACGCTTTGGAAATCATTAGTTACGGCTAAGCAGCGTTACTTCGGTTTCCTTGTCGAAGAAATGCAGGTGATTGCAATCGAATGCAACCTGAATCTTCTGGCCGGAGCGGCTGGTTGTACGAGGATTTACACGAGCGATGATGTTCTCATCCTTGCCGTCTGTGGACAAGTATAGATAAGTCTCAGCGCCCATGAGCTCTGTAACTTCAACTGTGCAGTCGATAACAGCGTTAGGAGCAGCTTGCAGGAAGACATCTTCGTCATGAATGTTCTCAGGACGAATGCCCATGTAAACTTCCTTGCCGATAACGGATTCGTCAACGAACTTGGAGAGCTTGCTCGGGGGGATGATGATCTTGTTTGCACCGAAGACAGCTGCAACATCGTTGCCCTGCTTCTCAAGCTTAACATTGAAGATATTCATCTGGGGGCTACCGATAAAGGTTGCAACAAACAAGTTGTTGGGATAGTCATATAGGTTCTGGGGGCTATCAACCTGCTGCACGAAACCGTCCTTCATAACCACGATACGAGAACCCATGGTCATAGCTTCAGTCTGGTCATGTGTAACATAGATGAATGTGGTCTGCAAGCGCTGATGTAGCTTAGTGATCTCAGTACGCATTGCAACACGAAGCTTAGCATCCAAGTTGGAGAGCGGTTCGTCCATTAGGAAGACTTTAGGCTCACGAACGATAGCACGGCCTAGAGCAACACGCTGACGCTGTCCACCGGATAGAGCCTTAGGCTTACGGTTGAGCAGGTGAGTAATGTCAAGAATCTTTGCAGCTTCTTCAACACGGGTCTTGATTTCGGTCTTAGGGGTCTTACGAAGCTTTAGACCAAAGGCCATGTTATCATAAACTGTCATATGGGGATAAAGTGCATAGTTCTGGAAAACCATTGCGATGTCACGATCTTTAGGTGCTACATCGTTAACCAGACGGTCACCAATGTATAGTTCGCCGCTGGAGATTTCTTCCAAGCCAGCAACCATGCGCAAGGTGGTTGATTTACCGCAACCGGAAGGTCCAACTAATACGATAAACTCTTTGTCTTCGATATCCAAACAGAAGTCGCTAACAGCAGTTACATTACCAGCGTAGATCTTATAAATGTTCTTGAGCGATACGCTTGCCATGAAATAGCCTCCTTTTAATAAATGCACGCGAATCCATATTGTATTTGTTATGGAACGTCTCGCATCTGTATGTTTGTATTATAATATATTTTTCACAAATATGGAATTGACTAATCCTACTAAGATTAAATAATCCATTTGGTAATGATGTACACAGTGGCAAAAACAAGACCATGTTTCATGCACTTTTGCCTATTCTACGCGTAATGCGTCCACGGGTTTCAGCCTTGATGCACGCGATGCCGGCATAACGCCAAAGAATAATCCAATAAACAGTGCAGATAAAAATACAGATATACAGTCCCCGACTTGAATAACCGGCTTTAGTCCGATGCTGCTGCTTGCAATCTGAATGATGCCTATTCCCATAATAATTCCTATCATACCACCAACGACTGCATAAACCAATGCCTCCAGCAAAAACAGCATACAAATCTGAGTTTGCGTAGTTCCAAGCGATTTCATAATCCCGATTTCCCGCCTGCGTTCCCTTACGCTGACAAGCAATATATTCATTACACCTATGCCGCCAACAAGAATGCAAATGACAGCAATCCATTTCAAAACGTTAATAAAAATAGCCATCACGCTATTGGCTGCCTCAATCTGTACCTGCATCGTTAATGCATCCACAGTAATATTTCGCTTTGTCGCCATAACATCTACTGCCATAGCTGCGACCGCCTGTGGTTTTGTGCTTTTGGGAACGCTTAGCGTCAGTTCGTGAACAGTTTGCCCCATCAATTCACAAAAAACCGCAACAGGAATGAAGATAGCCTTGGAAGCATCCACTTGTGAAAGTTCGTTTTTCTGTGTGACTATCCCTATGCAGCGAAAAGGAATGCCCGCAACGCTGAGCATATCCCCCATTTTGATATGCAGCTCCTCAGCAATTTCATTGCCCAACAATACACTTTTGCTTCCGCTCTTCCATTCCATCGGATAAAAAGTACGTCCCTCAATGATATGGCTATCCATAATCTCCATATAGTCCAGCGTACAGCCTACCGCAATCCCATTTCCCTCACAATTGCCGTAGCGCGCCGTAACAGGCGCATAAACCTGTTCCGTCACCACAGTGTCCAGTGCTTCGGATAACAGCTGTGCATCCCCGTGCTTGAGCGAATTACCTTGCGCCGCGGTGATCCATACCTTATCAATGCCCAGACGCGCCATTTCGCTTTCCACTTCAACCTGTCCTGCATCGCTTAATGTCAAAACTGCCAAAATCGCACCAATACCAATGGCCATGCCAAGCACAGTCAAAACGGAACGAGTAGGCGTGGCGAATATATTCTGAAAACTCAACTTCCAAAAGTCGATTCGTTTCATCTTATTTTTCCTCCTTAATACCGCAGCCTGCATATAAATCATACAAACTTGGATCAAGGATGATCTGCTGACCGATCAATTGGTCTGGTACACAGACATATTGTTCATTATGCTTTGCTGTATCTACCGCGATCGGCATTGCTTTATCATTTTCGACAACCCAAAGCATGTCATTGTGGTCAATGGCTGAAACAGGGACAAGTGCTGCATCTCCATTCGCTCCATAGAGCACTTCCAGTGTTACTTGATCCCCAATTTCTGCATCAGCAAGGTTTGTTGTAGTCTCAGGATAAAAGGTGAGTTGCTGCGCGAGCTGGGCGGTTATTTCATTCACCACTGGAGCATCCGTCTTGCAAAGCGTAGCCAAACCCAAAGCTTCGCCCGTACCGCTAAGCACTCTCGCAATGGTTCCATCTGAAATATCAGAGGAATAATCGACCATTTTCACAGCAGCAATGCATTTTTCTTCGCCCCGAACATATCCAAGCGCCGTAAACGCTGCAACATATTCGCCCTCCTGCACATAAACGCCGCCTATAATACCGTCTTTCGCAGCACGAATCTGCTTTGTCTCTATGCTTGCCCTTAACTCTTGTGTTGTTACGCGGGCATCCCAAGTAGTCTGCATCACAGCGGTGGAAATCACATCAGCGTATTGCTCATCAACGATCAGCCGATCCTGTTCATGAAGCATTTGCGAGAGTACCGCTAATGATTCCTCCTCTATTGTTGTATCCATGCTGATCAGCAAATCGCCGGCTTTTACTTTCTGTCCCTGAGATACATGAACGGAATATACTTGCCCCGCTTGTGTGTTTAGACAAGCCTGTTCATCTTGATATCTCACAACACCTTCCAAAAACACAGTCTTTTCCAGTTCTCCCAGCTTAACCTGCGTCGTTCTCACTGCGATCTTTGGCGTAAATGGCAATAGAAAAAGAGTGGCTACCGTCACCGTTGTAGCCGCAATAACCCATAGGGAAGCTTTTGTTTTTTGCATGCATTTCGTCCTTCCCAACTATAAACTCAGAACAATCCCAAAGCTATTGTAGCCTCAGATCAGGAAAATAGCCGTGGCAACTGCATGCAAATAGGGCATCATTTAACAAGTGCCATCCAACTTCTAACAGTTGAATGGCACTTGCTTAATATAATTATCTCATGGGTATACTTTGATCGATTTGCTGACGGGTCATGCGAATGTCAGTCAACTTCTCACTAATGGAACGATCCAGTTGAGCGAGTACATCGTCAATGTGGCGGTATACATCAGAATACAATTTGTCTATTTCTTCCTGAGTCGCCTGCTTCAGTTCCTCTGCTTCAAGGGTTGCCCTAGCAACGATCTCTTCCTCGCTGATCAGCTGTCTTGCACGCGCTTCAGCATCCTTGACAAGCTTATTTGCCTGTTCCTGAGCTTCATTCATCATGCCAGTTGCTTGCTGCTGCGATTGTGCAACCATTTCCTGCGCCTGCTTGTTAGCCTGCCCTACGGTTTGCTGTGCTTGCGTCTTTGCATCATTCATGAATTGATTTGCGCGCATGGTCGCGTTGGATTTTGTCTGTTCAGCGCGTTCGTTTGCTTCTGAAATGATGCTGATTTGATTTTGCACAACACCTTCGCACTGTGCAACAACCGAAGGAATATCATTGGTTATTGAATCAACAATCGAAAGCAGACGTTCGCGGTTGACAATCACCGAACTGGTCGCTAAAAACTTCTTCGCATTCACCACTTCGTCCCGCAAGTCAGTTACATTCTTTCGAAAAATGGAAATTTCATCATTTTGCATAATTTGCCTCCCTCATATTGCTAAGTCCACAAGTTACTTATTTTCTTGACCCAGAAAGTTCTGCACTTCATCCACAAGACACGCAGGGATGAACGGGGAGATATCTCCGCCAAATGAACCAATCTCGCGAACAACACTCGAACTTAAGTACGCATGATTTGGTGAAGTCATCAAGAATAACGTCTCTACGTCAGGCGCGATCTGATGATTCAGTTGAGCCATCTGAAATTCGCTCTCAAAGTCCGAGACAGCGCGCAATCCACGCAGCACAACACTCGCATTTTTAATACGCATATAATCAACCAACAGACCATCATAACAGTCAAATGTCACATTGGGAATATGCGCACAGGCCTTTTGAATCATCTCCAGTCGTTTTCGAACTGGAAACGCACCTTCTTTTGCCGGGTTATGGAGAATAGACACAATGACCTCATTGAATATCGCTGCCCCACGTTCAATAATGTCCATATGACCATTCGTAATCGGGTCAAAACTGCCGGGGTAAACGCAAACGCCTTCTTTCATGCGCTTTCCTCCCTCTTGAATAAATAAAAATGAATGCCGCTATCGCCATACTTGCGCTCGTTGACCAGTTCAAAGCGCTCATCTAGCGCTGGCACAATGCCCTCGCGATGCTCGAGCACCATCATGGCTCCGTCAGCAAGCAAATCTGCACTTGCCAAGGCATAGCAATAGATACTCAAATCCATCATGCGATACGGTGGATCAAGAAAGACAAGATCAAAACGCTTGCCCTTCTCACTCATTTGCTTGATCGCTTGTTTCCATTCGCATTTGTAGAAATGGATGCAGTCCATCAAGCCCAGCTTCTCTGCGTTTCGCTTGATACAAGTTGCCGCTTCTCTATCAATATCCACAAGGGATGCTTCCTGCGCCCCTCGGCTTATTGACTCAAATGACAATGCACCGCTGCCTGCAAAAAGGTCTAGTACAACTGCTTGAGGAACATAGGCCTGAATGATGTTAAAAAGCGATTCCTTCACGCGGTCCTGCGTAGGTCTGGTATCGTCGCCGCGAGGCGCAAAAATCTGCGTACCGCGATTTCTTCCTGCAATAATTCTCATAAGCGTGTCAAATGAGACGCTCGGGCGCATTGGACCGCTGTCTCTTCTTACGCGCTTTGCGCTCTTTACGCTTCTTCTTGTCATCGCCCATCTTAATACCCGTGTTAATCCTCGTGCGGAGTTTGAGACCCTGTGCATAGCCAAGACCATAGCCCATTGGTGCAATTGTGAGTAGTAATGGGCTTAAGCGTTCTACGAGCAGCGCAGCATTATCGCCGATATATGCTGCTACATTGATAAAGGGCATAACGAGCGCACGGTCGACGATTCGCATCAAATCTATTGCCTGAAAGCCAGCGACATTATCATAGTAAGCAAGCGAATCACCAAACTCGCTATTCATGAGCAGACCGTCCGTCCATGAAGGCAGGAGTCCCAGTGTATACTCGGATGGCTTTGTTAAAACAGCAAAGACAAGTGCAAACAGCATAAATGGAATCAATGCAAGCAGCGTTGCAAAGAAACCCTTCATTGGATGAAAGCATTTTGCGCGGTCTTCCTCTGTGACCGTACGCCCTTCCTGCTCCCTTGAGTACATGATTTCGCTAAACGACGCTTCGTTCTCGCCTTGTGCCATACCCTGTGCATATTGATAATAAGCCGCGATAAAAATAACAGCGGCACATGCAAGGCTACGTCCGATCAGGCTGTCAAAGCTTAGCAAAAGACCAGCAATCAAATAGATGAATGTAATCCCAATGATAGAAAGAACGCGCTTTCCCGCCAATTTCCAGACATCTTTTCCATGCCATGACCCTTGAATAATGGGTTTCTTTACCTCCTGAATCACAGGTTTCTTCGTGTTTTTGGTTTGCATGGTATATTTCCCTTCTGTATTCATGCCACTAGGCAAGGTTATTATGATAAAATTGTTTTTCTTTTATACATTGCCAAGATATATTTTAGGTACTCGCTGCGTGATCGCCAAAAGCACCTCATAGCTGATGGTTTCCGCCCAAGAAGCGAGCTCCTGTGCATCTATGCCATCATTACCTTGCTTTCCGATAATGACGACTTCATCCCATGCCTGTACGTTTTGAATTTTCGTCACATCAAGCATCGTTTGATCCATGCACACACGTCCGACAATAGGTGCACGCTGTCCACCTACAAGCATCATCCCGCGATTTGAGCACATGCGATGATACCCATCGCCATAGCCAACAGCAACCGTTGCAATTTTCATTTGATGGGGAGCGGTAAAGCTCCTGCCATATCCAATGGTTTCCCCCGCTTCCACTTCCTTCACGCTGACAATTTCAGTTGTCCATTGCAAGGCATGTTTAAATGAAAGCTTTGTATAGACGGGCGGATAGCCGTAAAGCGAAATCCCTTCCCTGATCATGTCAAAATAAGCTTCAGGTGCAACTAGGCTCATTGCACTGTTAGCGACATGTGCAGGAATCTTTGATGGAAAGCATGATTTGAGTTCATTAAATTTGTCAAGTTGACATCTGGTAAAGTCATTCATAGAGCCATCAGGCTTTGGATTATCTGCATCTGCAAAATGGGTATATAACCCTGTAGCGTTAACAAATGGAGCAGATGCAAGAGCGTAGGAAATCGCCTGTGCTTCCTTCGTTGTTCTAATGCCGATACGGTTCATCCCCGTATCAAGCTTAATATGTACAGAAGCAATCTTATTTTGTTTCTTTGCTTCTTCATTCACAAGTCCAATCAAATCAGCAGTAAAAACAGTTTGCGTTAAATCAAATGCGACCGCCGACTCTACAGCGCGAGGTATCCCGGCACCTAAAACAAGAATATTCCCCTGTACTCCAGCCTCGCGAAGTGCAATCCCTTCCTCTGGAATGGCAATTGCAAAATCACGCACTCCTAAGCTGGAGAGTTTTTGCGCCACAGGAATCATCCCATGACCATAGGCATCTGCTTTAATAACAGGCATCACACGCACGGATGCAGGCACGTTGCCACGTAATATATTGTAATTATTGGCAATGGCGTCCAAGTCAATCGTGACTTGATTTCCCCTGAGCATGAACCAACCCTCTTACTTTCATGCATGTACTACATGCACATTTTTTGACGCTCATCCCACCATCCCACGCATGATTCTCGCGCAGGATGGCACGATGAGCGTTATATTACGGGGTCTTACAGACCACGTACTTCCTCTTGGGTAAGCAGCTTCACATTCGCTTCCGAAAGAACGCGAACAGCATCTTCAAGCCTATCAACACGGAAAATGATCAAAGCGTGATCTCCTGCGTTTCTGACAAAGCTGTAAAGGTACTCGACTGTGATGTCGTTATCGGAAAGTGTCTTGAGAACATCGGCTAATCCACCAGGTGTATCCGCCACGCTTACTGCGAGTACATCCGTTAGCTTAACCGTATAACCGTTTTCTGATATCAATTCTACAGCCTTTTCGTAATCGGCCACAATACCGCGTAAAATGCCAAAATGCGTTGTGTCTGCCACGGAGAGGGATACCAGATCAATGTTATGTTCCCCCAAAAGCTTGGTAAAATGAGCCAGACGACCAGGGGTATTTTCAATAAAAACCGAAATTTGTTTTACATACATATAGATGACCCTCCCTTTCTATCTTTGCCTGCCATTATTATACCACAAGTCATATAGAATTCTACGCAAATCATTTGCGTTTATCCGTCACGCGCACAGCTTTTCCTTCACTTCTGCCAAGTGAACCCGGCTGGCAAAGCTTCACAGAGGCACTGATGAGTGCATGGCTTGCAAGAGAAATTTGAATTTTCTTTTCAAGAGCTTCCAGATCGCGCACTGTATCGCTCATCATAGAGGTTGCGAGTTCGACCTGTACCTCGATTGTATCAAGGCTTCCCTGACGATCCACAACAATGTGATAATGCGGCTCAATGCCCTGTACCTGAAGAAGCGCATGCTCGATCTGTGATGGGAATACGTTCACACCACGGATGATGAGCATATCGTCCGTACGTCCCATTACGCGGCTCATTCTCACATGTGTACGTCCGCATGGGCAAGGCTCGTCCGTCAGGTTGCACAGATCGTGCGTGCGGTAGCGAAGCAGAGGCATGCCGCTCTTGGTAAGCGTGGTGAAGGTCAAATCGCCTCGCTCGCCATAAGGCTGGCTCTTATCATTCTCATCAATGGTTTCTGCAAGGAAATGATCCTCCCAGATATGCATGCCGTTCTTCGCCATGCACTCAATGGCAACGCCAGGTCCCATAACCTCGCTGAGACCATAGATATTGAGTGCATCGATGTGCAGCTTCTCTTCGATCTTCAGGCGCATTTCCTCTGTCCAAGGCTCTGCACCGAAAATGCCTGTCTTAAGTTTGATGCGATCTAGCGAAATTCCGCCGCGTTCCAATGCATCTGCTAAATTCAGCGCATAAGAGGGTGTGCAGCAAAGTGCGGTTGCACCGAAGTCTTCCATCAGCATGAGCTGACGCGCCGTGTTTCCGCCGCTCATTGGAATAACGGATGCACCAACGCGCTCTGCGCCGTAGTGTGCACCCAAACCGCCCGTAAACAAGCCATACCCATAGGCTACCTGAACAATGTCCTGCTTGTTTATGCTGCCGCAGTACATTGCTCTTGCCATCATTTCAGACCAGCGATCCACATCGCCGCTTGTATAGCCCGCTACGCTCGGCTTACCAGTTGTGCCGCTGGATGCATGAATACGAACGATTTCCGTTTGCGGCACTGCAAACAGACCAAAGGGATAATGATCACGCAGATCCTGCTTCTCGGTGAACGGCAGGAGTTCCAAATCACATACGCCATGGATATCGGTTGGGGTTAGTCCTCTTTCCTGCATCTTGTGACGATAGAAGGGGACGCTTTCATAGACCCTGCGAACAATCGCACGAAGGCGCTCATCCTGCAATACACGGAGCTGTTCCCTAGGCATGGTTTCCATTGTCGGATTCCAGTAAGTCTGTTGCATTGGTAGGCACTCCTTATTGTCGAAATTATCTGCTTTAAGCAGCTTGCTCTCTTCCGAGGGCAAAGGCCTTTAAGTTGACTTCCAGTGTTTTTCTAGGAACACATGCGGCAATCGCTTGATTCCAAACCCGTTCTTCAAAAGGAAGATATTTGCTGAGGATACCAAGCAATACGAGGTTAAGTGCGCGCTGGTTACCTGCACTAATTGCCAATGCCAATGCATCCACGCTGATCAGTTTGCATCCGCCAAAGCCATCAAGGGGTGCTGCTGGATAGCTCGCCGCTCCTGTAATGACAGGCATAGGCAATATTTCCTGCGAATTGACGATAACAACGCCGTCATCCTTTAAAAATGCCGCTGACCGAGCTGCTTCAAGTGCCTCAAAGCTGATCAGATAATCCGCCTCACCTAGGCTCACGATCGGTGACTTGACCTGATCGCCGACACGAACGTGTGTGATAACACTGCCGCCGCGCTGGCTCATGCCATGAACCTCGCTGACCTTTACACCTAGGTTTTCCATCAGGGCTAGCCTGCCAAGAATTTTGCTTGCAAGCAATGTACCCTGACCGCCAACACCTACGATCACTAAATTAAATGTTGCTTTATCCATTATGCTTCCTCCCCGCTGCCGATTGCTCCAAAGGGGCAAACCTGTGCGCACATTCCGCAGCCGATGCACAGTGCAGGATTAATCTTCACACAGCCCTCATGACGCTCGATTGCTGGGCAGCTGAGCTTCATGCATAGACCGCAGTTTTTGCAATTTTTGATGCTGCAAGCGGGATGCAGAGTTTTATCAAGCAGTGCACAAGGACGGCGTGCAATGATCACACTGACTTCATCCTTTCGCGTTGCCGCACGCACCGCTTGCTCTGTTTCCTTCAAATTAAACGGATCAACCACCACCACATCATTTACGCCGCAGGCCCTGCACATCTGCTCAATGTTGAGCTGAGGAGCTGGCTGATTATGAATATCCTTGCCTGTTGATGGGTTTTGCTGATGTCCGGTCATACCGGTAATACGGTTATCAAGCACCATGACAGTGATGCTTTCCTGATTGTATACAGCATCAATCAGGGAGGTAATTCCACTGTGGATAAAGGTACTGTCACCGAGCACCGCTACCGTTTCTTTGGAAAATTCCTTGCCGCGTGCACGCTCTGCGCCGCTTGCCATACCGATGCTTGCACCCATACATAGGCATGCATCAATAGCGGAAAGCGGAGGCAGTGCTGCCAGCGTATAACACCCAATATCACCCATCACGTGAACTTTGAGCTTGTTGAGCACATAGAACACGCCGCGATGCGGACATCCGGGACAAAGGACGGGAGGACGTGCAGGCAGCTGAGCACCACCGTCCAGTGGCATAGGTTCGCCAAGCAGCACATTTTTCAGTCTTTCAACGCTTAACTCGCCTTGAATGCCTGTAATGCTCTTGCCCTCTGCCTCAATACCGGCAGCCTTGATATCCTTTTCGATGAGGCCTTCCAGTTCTTCAATGACAATCAGCTTGTCCACCTTTGATGCAAATTCACGAATCTGCTCCATCGGCAGCGGATAAACCATCCCTAGCTTGAGCGTACTTGCACTGGGCATCGCATCGCGAACGTATTGATAGCACACGCCGCTTGTGACAATACCTACCGACGTGTCGCGAATCTTTGCGACATTGATCGGCATGTGATTAGCCGCCTCAGCAAGAAACTCTTCACGCTTTTCCACATGCAAATGACGCTTGCGGGCCATACCGGGCATCATCACGTATTTCATTGGATTCTTTTCATAGTCACGAAGCTGATCATCACCGCGTTCAGCAACTGAAACCACAGAACGCGCATGTGCAATTCTGGTCGTCAATCGAACAAACACCGGTGTATCCAGCTCTTCACTGAGCTTAAAGGCAAGCTTTGTAAACGCATAGCATTCGTTGCTATCCGCAGGCTCTAGCATTGGAATATGCGCAGCTCGCGCATAGTAACGACTATCCTGTTCATTTTGACTTGAATGCATAGCAGGGTCATCCGCACACACAATCACATAACCAGCATTCACGCCTGTATAAGCCGATGTAAAAATAGGATCAGCCGCGACATTCACGCCCACATGCTTCATACAGGTCATTGCACGTGCACCAGCCATAGCCGCACCAAAGGAAACTTCGGATGCCACCTTTTCATTAGGTGCCCATTGACAATTCACTTCTGGATAATTCGCAATGCACTCGGTAATTTCTGTGCTAGGTGTTCCGGGATAGCTTGCTACCACCTTAACTCCTGCTTCCCATGCCCCCTGAGCTATAGCCTCATTGCCAAGCAATAAGCGCCTTTGTACAGGGTTGGATGAAAACTGATCAGCACCTATACTCATTTCGTTCATTTTATCTTCCCCTTATCGTAAATCAGTTACTCTTTTTGCTTTGCCCTCAAAGCGTTTTAACGTTGTCGGCGAAACCAACGTCACCTCAACATCAAGCTGCAACACAGTCCTTAGATCAGCTTTGATCTTGCTGTGAAGCTTTTCCAGTTCGCTATAGCTTTCCAGCAGCCCTGCATCCACAAGCTCGACTTTGACTTGCAGGTGATCTGTATAGTTTTTTCGCGAAACAACAATTTCATAATGAGGACCAATCCCCTGCTGACCCAGCAATACGCTTTCGATCTGCGAAGGGAATACGTTTACACCTCTGATGATGAGCATATCGTCGCTTCTGCCCTTAATCTTTTCCATGCGCATTTGTGTTCTGCCGCATACGCATGGCTCTTCAATCAGGCGCGTGATATCCCTTGTACGATAACGAAGAACAGGCTGTGCTTCCTTCGCCAGCGTTGTCAATACCAATTCCCCCTGCTCGCCCAGCGGAAGAACTTCACCTGTGTCAGGATCAACTATTTCTGCCAAGAAACAATCTTCATTGATATGCATGCCCGTCTTATGCTCGCACTCACCGGATACACCCGGTCCCATGAGCTCAGTTAAGCCATAGTTTTCTGTAGCGATAACGTGGAATCTGCGCTCAAGCTCCGCACGCATTTCCTCCGTGCTTGCTTCAGAGCCAAAGAGACCTATCTTTAGCTTGATTTCATCCAGCATGCCAAGCTTTGACGCTGTTTCTGCTAAATAAAGCGCATAACTAGGTGTCGCGATCAGCACCGTTGCGCCAAAATCGCGCATGATGTGAATCTGGCGTTCGGTATTGCCGCTGGAAATCGGTATGATGGCTGCACCGATTTTCTCCAGTCCGCCATGTAGACCAAATGCGCCTGTGAAAAGCGAATAACCAAAGCTCACTTGTGCAATATCTTCATCTGTAACGCCGCCGGCAGTAGCCAGACGCGCAATGCACTCAGACCATACATCGAGGTCGGATCGAGTGTAACCAGCCGTAATTGGCTGACCTGTCGTGCCGCTGGATGCATGAATACGAACCACCTCACGCATAGGCACTGCCAGCAGCTTAAAGGGATACTGACCCCTCATATCTTGCTTAGTGGTTAACGGTATCTTTGAAATATCCTTTAATGTCTTGATATCAGATGGCTTTACATGTGCGTTCTCCATCTTCTCTCGGTACATAGGCACATTGTCATAGGCATGCTGAACCGTATGTTTTAGGCGTTCTAGCTGAATCTTTTCAATGTCACTGCGTTTTGCGCATTCGATTTCCTTGTTCCAAATTTTCATTGTTCCTTACTCCTTCCATACTGCAGATCTTCCTAGCGTCATACACTACTTTTCTTCCTTACTACAAAATCCGACGCATATATGGTTAAAAGTATAGCACAAATGCAATTTAAAGAAAAGAGTCCTCTCGTCATGATTCGACTAGTAAATTATTTTAATCTCACGAATGATTGATGGAAACCAAAAGACTGCAATACATCTCAAAAGCAACTAAACTCACTAATCGCAACGTTATTCTGACACTCGCAAGTATTGATCAAACGAATCCGCCAATCACGCCGATAGGATGGTGAGCACTCATTTAAATATGGTCATGAGAAAACACAAAGGAAAAGCAATGTATACTAAAAGAAGCGAAGCACTTTCATGCTTCGCTTCTTAATAAAGATTATTTACGTGAGCCTCTTCTCAGAAATGCCGGAACGCCCAAATCATCACGTTCAGCTGATGCTGAAGTAGCGGGTTCTTCTTGCTTTTGCTGCACTTGGGGTTGCTGCCCCTGATTCATCTGCTGCTGGTTTGCACCGCCCTGATACTGCTGACCATAATCCATCGGCTGTACATTCTGCTGACCAGCTTGCATCATGCCGCCCTGGTACTGTGCACCAGGCTGCTGTTGCATGCCATAATCCATCTGTCCATATTGCGGTGATTGGTACCCTTGACCATAGCCGCCTTGGTACATCTGGTTATTTTGTGCCATCTGAGGCATTGCTGCAGGTGTAGGTATCGCACTGCCGCCCATATAGCCGCCAAAGTCATTCATGCCTTGGTCTTCTTCCATGGGCAGATTAAAGCTCATATCTTCATAAGAAGGTGTTGGATAATCATGCTGACTCAGAGGAGCACCTGCTGCATAGCCGCCGCCATAGGTGTTGCCGCGCGTCGTGCCGCCAAAATTATGTTTCCAGTCACGCTCTCCAGTGGACTTCTTGGCATCTTCCTTTTTGGGGAATGGTGTCTTTTCAAAGCCGGTTGCAATCACGGTGATGCGAACTTCGTCGTCCATTGTATCATCAATGCCAGCACCAAAGATGATGTTTGCTTCGCTATCTGCTGCTTCCATCACAAGGTTTGCTGCTTCGTTAATATCAATGATGCTCATGTTTTCGCCGCCTGTGATATTGATCAGCACAGCGCGTGCGCCATCAATGTTCGTCTCAAGCAGAGGACTCTGGATGGCGTTCTTAGCAGCTTCAACCATACGGTTTTCGCCCTTGCCTGCGCCAATGCCCATATGAGCAAGTCCGCCGGATTCCATGACCGTCTTAACGTCCGCAAAGTCAAGGTTAATGAGTGCAGGCACAGCGATCAAGTCACTGATGCCCTGAATGCCCTGACGAAGGACATCATCAGCAATACGGAATGCTTCCAGCATGGTCGTTCCCTTGGTGACAACCTGCAAAAGCCTGTCATTGGGGATAACAACAAGCGTGTCCACACGTTGCTTTAGGTCAATAACGCCCATCTCAGCATTCTTCATGCGCTGCTTGCCTTCAAATTGGAAAGGCTTGGTGACAACCGCAATTGTCAAGCAATTCATGTCGCGAGCGATTTCAGCAACAATAGGAGCAGCGCCTGTTCCTGTTCCGCCACCCATACCTGCGGTTACAAAAACAAGGTCTGCGCCTTTAATAGCCTGAGCGATTTCTTCTCTGCTCTCTTCTGCAGCCCTGCGGCCAACATCAGGAACAGCACCTGCGCCCAGACCTTTTGTCAATTTTTCACCAATTTGAATGGTATGACCGGCCTTACTCATGGCCAGCGCTTGACGATCGGTGTTGATGGCGATAAAGTCAACGCCTTTGAGTCCTGCATCTACCATACGGTTAACCGCGTTATTACCCGCGCCGCCGCAACCAATTACCTTAATAGTTGCAAAGCTCTGTTGATCCTCAATCTGAAATTCAAGCACGATACATCCCCCTAGTCTTTGTTTAGCTTCAGTTGATCATTACGTAATCAGCCACCAAGTAGGCTTCTGAAAAAGTCTTTGATTCCACCTGCCACGCCGCCCGAGGGAACGTTCTTGGATTCGATGGTATCAATGATCAGGTCCATTAGACCCATTGCACTTGCGTAAATCGGACTTGAGAGCTTGATCGTGCGCTTGATTGTATCGCGCACAGGCTTCTCAAGTTTTGCGGAGAGATAGTCTCGTCCGCCGCGGTTAAGGCTCAGTCCACCGCCTGTTAGATAGATGGTAGACCAGTTTCCAAGTTTGATGCCGCTGTCTTCAATGCAACCTTTGATCATCTCAGCGATTTCATCAACACGTGGCTCCAGCACCTCAGAAACCTGCTCTTGCGTATAAGTCTCAGACTTTACGCCTTCACCGCTGGATACTGTATAGGATTGCGAGATTGTTGAAATTCCATACACATAATCTCGCTTGATTTGCTCAGCAGATTCAAGCGAAATGGAAAGACCTTGCGCTAGGTCAGCTGCAATATGCCCGCCGCCAACCGGTAGAGTCTTTTGGAATATAATTGCATCGCCTTCAACTGCCATCACATCCGTACATAGATAACCCATGTCAATCAGCAATGCAGTACGGTCGCGGTCTTCCTCAAGCAAGTAAAGCATTGCTTCACCTGTTGAGCTGCTAAAGAAGCCATTCACCGTGATGGTCATATCGCGAAGCCGCGCCATAACATCATCAAGGAAGAATGCATCCGCAACAACGAAGCTAACAAGCGCTTTTAGCTCTGTGCCCTTTTGGCCCACAGGCTCAAGCGTCTTCTTGCCGCCGTCCACCATAAACCAAGCAGGGCTTCGGTGCACAACAACACCGCGAACAGGCGATAACTGCTTGTCCGCGTTAGCAAAAATCTTTTCAACATGACGAGGCGTAACATGAGGATCCGCTCCCTGAATGGTTACACTGGTTTCAACAGCATAAACACGCGTGAACTCACCCGGTACGCCCACATTTAGTTCCCTGATCTTTCTTTTTGACTGGGATTCAGCCTCATTGATTGACTTCTGGATGGCTTCGTTTAGGTGTTCCTTGTTGTTCCATTCGCCCTCCAGAAAACCGTCATAGGCAGCAATGCCCGCGCCAACGATATCGCAACGCGCAGAGCCACTGTTCTCTGCTACGAGCGTTACAATTTTGGAGGTGCCAAAATCAATTGCCGAAATGGTCGATTTCATAATAAAGCATTCCCCTGTTCGTGCTATATAAGCCGCAGGTAAATCCTGTCAGCAGTTCCTTGGTTAATTCAACTTAAAAGCCGAAAAATGAACGTGCAAAACAATCACCCAAAGTACCAGCTTTTATTGTAACCGTTTTGCCAAGAATTCGCAAGTATTATATAACTTATTTTTCTTATTTTTAAGCTTTAGATGTAAAAATTCATCATTTCATCATGTTTCTGATTTAAACCTGCACTCAGTTCCCGATGAAACGTCCAAATATCCCTTGCTATCACCAAATTGCCTCATGTATGCTGAGAACGATTTGACCAATGCGATCTTCTTCATCATGTTTGATTCATCCCCGAGTTTGATCGATGTGCCATAGACCGTCATGAGATAAATGTTATCTTCATCCGCAAGATTGATTTCAGTAATCATATCTGAGATCATCTGTTCATACAATTCTAACATAATAGCTTGATATGCGTCAATTTGTCTTTTGATATTGACCATTAGTTGCTGACCAACGGTTACGTAATTCACTTTAAACCCAATGATGAGCGGCAAAGACACGGGATCCTCAAGCGAACTGTTCTCGCTCATCACCATCGCATCATCATCCAGCATATATCGCATCCCCGCCCATTGCATAACTGCGACATTCTTGCGCTCCTCTATGCTCAGATGAATTTTATTGGGGTACTCCTTTTGCATACCTAGAAAGATCAATGTATGATCCTTCGCTATTTCGCTCCTCACATCCTCTTCTTTGACAAAAAGCACATTCCTGCCTCTCACCAAACCAGATGCCATCACAATCTCTTCTGAACTCTTGCTTTCGCGTCCGTGAATTACAATCTCATCAAGTCTAAATACCGTTGATATCGCCACAATGAGCGCGATTGTCACCACTGCGAGCATGACAAGTAGTTTGCTAAAGGTACGGGAGAAGCGCCTTTGCTTGGATCGCTTGACTGATTTTTGTGCAGCGTGGGCTTGCGATGCGTTTGGCACAGCAGGAATAGGCTCCTGCTGTGCTCCTGTATTTTGATGGGAACGATGATCTTGTACATATTCATATTGATCCTGCATTTGATATTGCTCCGACTGCGTATTCGTGCTTTGATTGTGATTTGTACGCTTCGTCATTCGTTTTCCTCCTCAAAATTAAGCATCAATCGTTATTCTTTCAATATCAGCACCGAGTGCTGTCAGCATATCTTCCAGTCTCTCATAGCCGCGGTCAATCAACGCCGCATGTTCAACCAGCGTTTCGCCTTTTGCCTTTAGACCTGCTATTGTCAGTGCAGCGCCGCCTCTGAGGTCTCGCGCCGTCACTCTTGCGCCATATAGCACATTCACGCCCTGTACAATTGCCGTGCGTCCGTTCACAACCACATTTGCCCCCATGCGGTTCAAATCCCCTGCATGGGTAAATCGATTTTCAAAGACGTTCTCCACAATGATGGAAGTGCCTTTTGCAAGCGTTGCGATGGCCAGCATCTGCACTTGCATATCGGTAGGAAATCCCGGATGGGGCTGCGTTTGCAGCTGCTGAAAGGGTCTGAGATGTTCGGGCGCATGAATAGAGATCGTGTCGTCATTTTCAAGAATTACGCAACCCATCTCCTTTAGCTTGGAACAAATAGCGTACATATCCTGACAACACACATTAGTCAGCTTGATTGATCCGCCTGTAACCGCAGCTGCCGCAAGCAATGTCCCTGCAACAATTCGATCCGGCATTGGTCTATACCTTACGCCATGCAGTCGGTTAACTCCTTCTACACAAATCGTATGTGAGCCCGCGCCGCTGACCTTGGCACCCATTTCGTTGAGAAACCGCTGTAGATCAATGATTTCCGGTTCTCTGGCAACATTATGTAAATAGGTTTTCCCATGAAGCATGACCGCCGCCATCATCACGTTTTCTGTTGCACCAACGCTTGGATAATCAAAATGTACAGTTGCAGCATGCATGTTCTTGCCGTCGCATCTGATGACGCCTTCTACCTCATGAATCTGTACACCCAGCTGCTTTAAGCCGCTGAGATGCAGATCAATCGGCCGCATCCCGATCTCACATCCACCTGGAAAGGTAACTGCTGCTTTCCTGAAACGCGCCAAAATAGGTCCGAGCAGAAAAATCGAAGAACGAATCTTCTTTGCCAGTCCATCAGGCATTTCATGGCGACTCATCTCACGAGGATCAATTTCCAGTGCACTTCCCTGTCTATGCACCTCACAACCCAGTGTACGCAGAATTTCACCCATATATCCAATATCGCTGAGCTCTGGACAATCAAGCAGCACCGAAGTCTCATCTGTTAGAATAGATGCTGCCATAATGGGAAGAACCGCATTCTTGGCACTATGCACACGCCATTCTCCACTTAGCCTCTTTCCGCCACGAATCCGCAAGGCGTCCATCTTTCCACCTCCGTTAAGCATTACATGCACCATCCTATGCACAGCTTAATGAAGTGTGAAAATTTCTTTACCTTACGCATGAGCGCGACACGCTCAAAATAATGCCAACCGATGCCATGAGCATGGAAATCGACGTACCGCCCGCGCTAAAGAAAGGGAGCGGCAGACCCGTTGTTGGCATCACACCAACCACTACGGCGATATTCATACATGCCTGAATTGTTATCATGGCTGTTAGCCCGGATGCCAGCAAACAGCCATATCGATCCTGACAGGATAGCGCAATTCGCATACCGCAGAATGCAAATGCAGCAAATAGCAGGATCACTGCGCTGCACCCTAAAAGCCCAAAATCCTCGCCTACAATGGCAAAGATAAAGTCGCTCTCAGGATACGGCAGATAGCTGAACTTCTGTCTTCCCTGTCCAAGACCTCTGCCAAATAGTCCGCCCGAACCAATGGCTATCAGCGATTGAGCAAGCTGATACCCCTCATCACTCATTTGAGCGAAGGGATTTCGAAAGGATAGCAAGCGTTCTCTGCGATAAGGTTCAATCCAAGCATAGAGACCACCCACACATGCTCCCGCGATGCCCAGCACCGACAGATGGCTCCACTTTACCCCAGCAATAAGCATCATAAGCGCAGCTACGATCATAACGCTTCCCGCAGTGGAAAGGTTCGGCTGCTGAATGATAAGTCCAAACATCAGCGCCGGCGCGATCAGCAGGGGCACAATTCCGCGCCAGAATTTATCCAGTTGCTTAAGCCTATAACTAAGGGTGGATGCAAGATACAGGACAGAGGCTATCTTGGCTAATTCAGATGGCTGAAAGCTCATACCTGCAATGCTGAGCCAGCGCCTTGAGCCATTGATATAGACACCGATACCCGGAATGAGAACTACAATCAGCAGGATGTAGCTTCCGATCAAGCCTGCCATAACCACGACCGGCTCACGCCAGAAGGTGTATGGAATTTGACTTGTAACGATCATCAGTACGCTGCCAAGCCCGATACCTATCAGTTGCTTTTTAACCTCCGAGAGTGAATCTCCATTGCCGGCAGCCTTATAGTACGTTGCACTAAATAGCGCCAGTAGTCCGAACATCAGCAGCATCGCCAGAATCAACAGCAATGTTTTATCAACAGGCGCACCCGCGGCCTTGAGATATTTTTGACTCGTTGGTCTTTCACGCTGAACCATTAAAAAACCTCCCTACCATAAAAGATGCTTGTCTTTCGTATGCATCTCCCATGTAGGAAGGATAGGAATCAATCCAGCTTGTTGACCAGCTCTTTGAAGACCTCTCCGCGATGTTCATAATCACGGAACATATCAAAGCTGGCACAAGCAGGCGATAGTAGTACATTACCACCTGAAACTGCTAATTCGCGCGCCTTTTGAACTGCATCTTCCATACTGTAAGCGCGTGTGATGCTCTCGTAACCCGCTTCTTCAAGCTGCTCACGAAATTGTTTAGCGGTTTGCCCCATCACAACTACATTTTGAATCTGACCCGATGCTTTGATTTCGTTGCAAAGCGGTGCAAAATCAGTATGTTTATCATAGCCTCCAAGCAATAGCACAGTCGGTGCTTTCATGCTCTGTACAGCCTTGATCGTACTATCGGTATTGGTGCCTTTGCTATCGTTAATATAGCAGACGCCGCCGAATACACGAACCTTTTCAATGCGGTGTTCAACGCCTGTAAAGGATTGCAGCGTATGCCTAATCACCGGTGCAGGTACACCCATAGCGGATGCAATCGCCGTTGCAGCAAGTGCATTTTCAAGGTTGTGAGGACCGGGGATAAGAATTTGATCGGCATCACAGATGGGCTTTAGGACACCGTTCCAGCGCCATACGATCTTACCGTCTTCAACCGACGCACCATTTTCCACCTTTTGTGTACGGCTAAAGTAAGCCACCTGCCCCTTTAGCTTTGATGCCATCTTCACCAGCGTTGGATCGTCCAAATTAATCACTGCAAAATCATTTTCCTGCTGGTTTTCAAAAACACGTTGCTTGAGCTTGATATACTGTGACATCGTGCCGTGCCGATTGAGATGATCCTCTGTGATGTTTAGGAGCGCTGCAACGCGTGGGTGAAACGCCTTGATGCTCTCCAACTGGAAGCTTGAAACCTCGACCACCACCACATCGTCTTTCTTGCTTTTAAGCGCCACAGCCGAAAGCGGATAGCCGATATTACCTGCGACATGCGTGATTTTACCAGCATTTTCGAAAATCTTGCCCACGAGGGTCGTTGTGGTTGTCTTACCATTAGTGCCTGATATAGCAAGTATTTCTCCATGAAGAAGCGAGCTTGCAAGTTCTATTTCGCCAATGACAAAGAGTCCTTTTTCCTTTGCAGCGACTACAATCGGTGCATCGATCGGGACACCCGGGCTAATGACCACACCGTCAACATTTTCAAGGAGTAAAATGGCGTTTTCACCAAGCCTGAATTCGCAGCAAGTTCCTCTTAGACAATCCAACTCTTCGCCAAATGCGTCTTCTTTTTTTGTATCTGATAGTACGGGAATCGCACCATGATGCACCAGCAATGCAGCTGCAGCAATACCGCTGCGTGCCATTCCAACAACAAGGATTCGTTTGTTTTCAAACTTCATATCGGTCACCCCCTAAAGGTTAATCTACTCAGCTTAAAGTGCGAGCTGCAAGGAAATGAGTGCAATCACACACAAAACGCCTTGAACAATCGCATACATTGAAACAATTTTCTGCTCGCTCATTCCGCATAGTTCAAAATGATGATGGATTGGTGACATCTTAAAGATGCGTTTTCCGTGGGTCACTTTAAAGTATATGCGTTGGATGATCACGCTAAGCGAAGACATGATCAAAGTAAAGAGAACAAATATCATGAAGATCGGCATACGCATAAGCATTGACATGCCAACAGCAGCGCCGCCGATAAACATACTGCCCGTATCCCCCATGAACACAAGTGCCGGATAATGATTGAAACGCAGGAAACCCATGCAGCCGCCCGCAAGCGCCATAGCAAACACAGCGAGATTCTGATAATTATCACTAATAGCCGCTCCGCTTGCCATGGTGACAAGAAGCGCCATCAAGCCCCAAGTGACACTGCTGATAATCGTTACCGTGCTTAGCAATCCATCCAAACCATCCTGTAGATTGGCACTATTGATCATAAAGATCATGACAATGGACATCAGGGGCACATAGAAAATGCCCAGATCCCACTCTACGTTGAAAAACGGGATAAGGAGCTTGCTGCCGACCATTGGGTGGAGATAGCAGTATACCGAAAAGGCAACACATACAATGACTTGACCAATGATTTTTTGCCACCAAATGAGCCCTAGATTGCGCTTTTTGACTACTTTAATGTAGTCATCCACAAAGCCAATTAGCATGCTGAGAAGTGATACAGCCACAAGCGCAATTGTAAAGTCGCCAGCGCCAAGCCATGTTTTATGCACTAGCAGCGCAACAACACAGGTAACCGCAGCAAACATCAGCCCGCCCATCGTAGGGGTGCCTTGCTTTACCTTATGGTTTTGCGGACCAAGTTCATAAATCGTTTGTCCGAATTTAAGTTTGCGCAAAACCGGCAGTACACGCGGTCCAATCAATAGCATCGCTATAATGGATAGTACTAGCGCTAAAATCAACCTTAGCATGGTCGTTCACTCCTTGGTGTTCTCAGTTGTTTTGCATTTCGTCAAGCAATTCCTGCACTACAACCTTTTCGTCAAATGGGCGTTTTACACCCATGATATCTTGATACGTCTCATTTCCTTTTCCGGCAAGGATGATAACGTCTCCTTCTGCGCCCATTTGGAGTGCATACCTGATGGCTTCTCGGCGGTTTTCAATCACGATGTACTTACCGTCGGTTTTTTGCATGCCCTCTTCAATGGATTGTAGAATAACGTTTGGATCTTCCGTTCGCGGATTATCGCTTGTCAGAATGGAGAAATCGGCAAGATGACCAACGATTTCGCCCATGATCGGACGCTTTCCATGGTCTCTGTCACCACCGCAGCCAACCAGCGCAATCAAGCGCTTCTTGGTAAATGCACGAATGGTCTTGAGGACATTTTGAAGTGCGTCAGGCGAGTGCGCATAGTCTAAGATCACCTTATAGGGCGTGCCTGTATCAAGCACTTCTACGCGTCCAGGTACAGCCTTGATGCTCTCAAGACCGTTCTTGATTGCGCTTTGGTCAATGCCCATGATCATGGCAAGAGATGCCGCTGCAAGGGCATTGTACACGTTAAACATCCCTGTGAGCTTCATATCAATGCTCATCTCTTCCAGCCCGCGCAGCGCAATATGGAAGGATACGCCGTTTTCTGAAATCTCAATTTCTCTGGCAAAGACATCCGCTTCTGCACTGATACCAAATGTGAGATAAGGTACTTTTAAATCATTGATCACATCTGCGCTTGTTTCCTCGTCGGCATTGAGCGATGCATTGAGCACCTGTCCATGCATGAAGAAATCCTTCTTGGTTTCAAAGTACTTCTCCATCGTGCCGAAATAGTCAAGATGATCCTGAGAGAAGTTTGTATAGCATACAGATTCAAACGTCACGCTATCAAGGCGATGCATCGCCACTGCATGAGCACTGACCTCCATGCTAACCGCCTTCACGCCCTCATTGACCATCTGCCTCAAGCAGCGATGCAGATCGATCGGATCAGGCGTTGTCATATTGCTCTTTACATGCTTCTGACCGATCAAATTACCAGTCGTGCCAATGAGCCCCGTCTTATAACCGGCACTTTCTAAAATCGCCTTCATTAAATAACTGGTGGTTGTCTTGCCTTTTGTACCGCACATCCCAACCATTCTCAGTTTTCTTGAAGGATGTCCAAAGAATTCTGCCGCAATAAATGCCATAGCAGAGCGGACATTTTCCACCAGCACCTGAGGCACATCCATCGCTAATCGCTTTTGTACAACAAGTGCAATACACCCATTTTCAACTGCTTGATTAGCATATTCATGCGCATCAAAACGCAATCCACTGATACAGAAAAACAAGCCATTTTTTGTTTTCTCTCGGCTGTTTGTGAGCAGCTCTTCAATATCAATATCCATATTGCCATGCATTTCCAAAACGCCTGGAACCTCAACAAGCAAGTCCTTAAATAGCATCGGTATTCCTCCATCTTCTATGGGTTGGGCATCTCAAACGTGATTTTTATCACACTGTTGGGTGCAGCATATTCACCTGCAGCCGGTTCTTGCTTTACAGCAAATCCGCTGCCTATGATCTCCGTCTCCAAGCTGCGTTGCCGGAGCATTGATGCTGCTTGCGCGGTCGACATACCCATTACATCGGGTATACAGACAAGCTCCTCAACGATAGGATTTTCATCGCTATATGTGTATAACATCACTTGCCCATTTTCAATCAGCATCCCGCCGCCGCTAGGCATTTGCGCGGTGACAACATCACCAACGCCATCATCAAGCACCCGAAATCCCTGGTCTCCCAGAGTCTTTCTGGCTTGCCACAGCGGTAGACCAATAACATCAGCCACCTCAATGTCCACACGGTCATCCTGAGCATCCGCCTGATAACCTAAATAAGGTAACACATCCGCTAGAATTTGTCTAGCAAATGGTGCTGCAGTCGTTCCGCCATAGTCTATTGGGGTGTCTGCTTCATCTACAATGACCAAAAGAGCAATCTTAGGATCATCTGCGGGCGCAAAGCCAAAGAATGAGCCAATGTGAACATCCCTTACAATGCGTCCTTCTTTATAAACCTGCGCAGTTCCCGTCTTTCCGCCAATCTTGTAGCCTTCGATTTTTGCATTTTTTGCGCCGCCAACGCTCACTACTTTTTCAAGCAGTTCACGCATGGTTTTGGATGTTTCCTCGGATATCGGATTGGAAACCACCTTAGGCTGGGTACGATATATAACCGTTCCATCAGGCGCGACTGCTTCCTTGAGCAAGTAGGGCTGCATAAGCCGTCCGCCATTGACCACTGAGCAAGATGCCGCAAGCAGCTGGATTGGCGTTACTGCAACGCTTTGTCCAAAGCCGATTCTCGCCAAATCTACATTCTTTACAGATTTGAGCGGAATTAGTATACCACTACCTTCGCCAAGCAAGTCAACATTTGTTTTTTTGCCTAGACCGAATGCATGCAAATAATCGTACATCGTTTCTGTGCCAAGTCTGAGCGCAAGTTCCACAAAAACCGGATTGCAACTGTTTTGAATTGCCTCGGCCAGCGTTTCTGCGCCATGCGGGTTGCCCCAGCATTTAATGGTATCGCCATCCACTTTGATCTTTGCCGAACAGTAAAAGCTATCATCAGGCGTTGTTACGCCTGCATCAAGCGCTGCCGCCGCTGTTAGCACTTTGAAGGTGGAGCCCGGTTCATATGCGTCCGAAATCAACCTGATTCTCATTAATGATTGAAGCGCATCAAGCTGTTCACGGGGCGGGTCATTGGGATCATAATCCGGTTTGGAGCACATTGCGAGTATCGCACCCGAGTATACATCCATGGCGATGACATGCACTGCTTGCGCGTTATTGACTTCGTAGCATTCCCTCATTGCCTTTTCGCATATCTCTTGGATGGTTGCATCAATCGTTAGCTTGATAGCATTCCCATCCTGCGGCTCAACATATAAATTACCATCATCATAGATAGGCTGTGCTTTTCCGTCCACACTATAAAGACTTGATCCAGCTTCTCCTCGCAGCAGTTCCTCGTATTTCTGCTCAAGCCCCGACTGACCGACGCTATCCACATTCGTGAGCCCAAGCGTCTGTACTAAGAATGCACCTCGCGGATATACCCTGCGCACATCCTCATCAAAGATGAGCGCTTTCATTTCAGTTGCGACCGTTTCATCATCATTGCTTTGAAGCGTTCGCAGTTGATCCGCTGTTGCCCGCGATACTTGCCGTTTGAGTATAACCGATGCCTTTGACTTATCCGAGAGCTTCGATATCACTCGCTCCTCTGATAAATCCAAAATCGGACATACCGTTTGTGCAAACAAAGATATGTCCGAGATCTTACGCGGGTTCGCACTAACGATATAAGCCGTTGCGCTCACTACCAACGTTTGACCGTTTGTATCTAATATATTGCCTCGGCGCGCATATACAATACCCTCGCGCGTCCATTGCTTAATGCCTCGCTGCGTGAGCGAAGCCGACTCCACCGTTGTCAGATAAGTGATTCGTGCAACCAATAGCACGAACAAGAAAACCAAAATGAGCAGTAACGCCAGTACCCTTTTCCGAATGTGCAGCTCTGTCGGCATCCTACTTCCCCCATTATGCTTGATAATGGGTTGTATGCATATTGACAGGTCCCTATTCGCATTTCGACTAAAGTCGCTTGGGCTTTGCAAAAGTAGACAGATTAATATCCGCTATTGTTTGCAATCACAGGAACTGCGGTTGCTTGCGTTGCCTGATTCTCTGCTGAAATCTGTGTTTGCTGGTCATTTTGAGCCACTGCAACCTTTTTACGCGGGCGCGGATCCTCAGCCACCAAGTGAATCGCTTCAACTGATTCAGCGGGAACCATATTCAGATCGCGCGCTGCTGCGTAGCAGATAGTTGCCGAATCAGAAGCTTCTGCAATCAATGTTTTCAGCTCTTCATTTGCAAACGAACTTACTTTGATTTGGTCAATGGAGTTGTTGATCTTGGTCTGCATTTGCACGACTTGTCCATATTGGAACACCAAAATCATGCAGCAAGTAAATAGTATAACGGATAGAAACAGTATAGATTTCCCCCAGGAGATACCTTTATCACTGTTCTTGATGATTTTACGCTCTTCTTTTTCCAGTTCTTCCATTTCCTTGCGATTCGCCTGCATACGGCTTCTGCGCTGAATATCCGGCTTTAATAAACCCGTGATATAGTCCACTTCACTTCCGGGCACGCGTACGCTGCTGGACACTGACATCCTGCCATCGAAGGTTTCGGTATTGCTTCTGTAGCCGTCATACATCGGATAACTCTGTGACATTTAGGTTTCTCCTTTCCTTAAAATCGATCTGTTTGTTCAAATCCCATGTTCCCAATTTCTTCAAGCAGTGCATCAAGATGATCAGGATCATTAAAGCGCTCATAATTGAGGCGTGCAGTTTCGCTGCTGACAATTTCCACATGGTCAAATGCGCCGCTAATCTCTATATCCTTTGCATCTCCAAGCTTTGCCAAACGAAGTTTAGCTGGCAAAAGCACACGACCCTGATTATCCATTTGGCTGTTTAGGAAGGTGAACTTTGCAACGTTGCGGATATAGTCCTGAATCGCAACTTTGCGCTTGTTAAGCGAGTTGATCTCCCTAATAAAGCTTTCAAACACATCATTGGGGTATAGCGCAATGCTTTTCGTATCTCTTGTAACGCTAACAACAAAAGTGTCACCAAGTGGTTCTCGATATGCATTTGGGATAACAATTCTGCCTTTTGCATCAAGTGTATGATCATATGCACCGGAGAAAGTAAGCAGGTCGGACAAACTTAGTGCTTGGTCTTCGCTGGTATCCTTGCGTTTGTTCTCATCCACGCTGCTCCCTCCTTCTAGGGCTAAGCCCCTACTTTGTGCCCCGATTCCACACTACCACTCCATTATGTGACACTTTCTAGGATTGTGTCAACAGTCAAATCGTTGATTCACTTGACTTTGCGCAACAACTGCATCACATTATATTTCAATTTTCGGGAACAGTCGTTCTACCTATTTTCGGAGACAAAAAAAGCACCCTCTCGAACCCATTTATTTGAAATGGATTCGAGAGGGTGTGCAAACGCTCGTTCTCATGGAAAGTATTACTATTGTGTTACGTTTCAGTTTCTTTTTTGTTAGAATTCGTTTTTAGCTTTCGCTGATTAATAATGGCGAAAAATGCAGTGCATCACACGAGACGAGTCGATAGTCAATTCCTCTTCGCTCGCCATTAAATGCGATTTGTATGCCAGCACCATGCAAATGTCCATAGACCACCCGCGCCACATCATACTGCTCAATCAAGTCAGTAAATGCAGTTGCTACGCCGTCTGCAAACAGAGGCGGATAATGCATCATGACGGTGATTTGATCATCTTTAGCTATGGCAACTGCAGCGTCAAGCGACATCTTCAGCCTTAGCAATTCCCGCTGATAAATCTTTTCGTCCTGCGCAGCAAGTGCTTGCTGCGGCAGCGGAAAATTCCATCCTCGTGTTCCGCAAAACACATGCTCCCCAATTCTGAGTGCATTGTTTTGAATGACATCCATGTTTTCAGGCAGCATCGCACGAAGTTTCGTCAGCGAGCTCCACCAATAATCATGATTTCCTCGTAAGATGAGCTTTTGACCCGGCAAGGCTGCAATTGCATCCAGATCATCTTTTGCATCTTCCAGGTGCATAGCCCAGCTAATGTCACCCGGAATAAGCACTATATCTTCATCGGATATCATTTTCAACCAGTTTTCTTGAATGATTTCAAAATGGTGATCCCAGTGACTGCCAAAGACATTCATGGGCTTTTCTTCCTTGCCCGGCAGATGGAGATCACCAATTGCATATATCGCCATGTGTTCCTCGCTTCGTCAAGTGGTTAAGCCTTAGATGGAATCATCATCCTCATCATCGGCATCGTTTTCTTCATCTTCGATCACGCGCTCCAGCGAGAGCTCGCTTTCCATATCATCAAACTCATTCTCCGGAATGTCTTCGTTAATCTGCGGGATGATCTCATCCATATTGCTCACAGAATTGAGTCCGATTGTGGCGTCATCAACAGATGCAGTATCTTCATCATCTTTATCTACATTGCCCGAATTCATTTCCTTCAGGCAGCTCAAGCACACATCACGTCCGGGCAAAGCAGGCGCAGCGTTGCATACTGAACATAGCTCCATGTCATCATGCTTCTGTTCACCTTTCATCTCTCGTAAGCACACCTTACAGAACTTTTCAGTCTCTTGGATGTAATTCAGTTCGCACCGTGGGCACTTGATTAGTTTCATGTGTCAGTTCCTCCTCAAAGATAGGGCTATATTTGTTTTCCATAATGCTTGGAAACATTACCATGGTAATTAAATGGAAATATTGTTGCAGAGTAGAGCGTCATATATTACGATTGCATTACGTCAACGACGTAAATTTTTAACATTTGGAGGTGCCTTATGAACAAAAAGCAACAAATATCCTTGCTGGTCTTGTCGATCGGGTTATCGATAGGCGCGACATCCTATGCATCCAATGCTCCAACATCCCAGTTCGGTTTCAAGGGGTGGCCATACAGGCAAAGCACTCAATGTGATACGCAGGTAACACCTGCACCGACCATCTGCCCGGAGGTAACACCTGAGCCAACTCAGGTACCAACCATCCAGCCCACTGAGGTTCCTACTATTGAACCAACTGTTGAGCCTACCACTCAGCCAACTCAAGTTCCAGAAGAAACACCGCAGCCGACTGACCTGCCATTAATCACGCCAGAGCCAACCGCCGTGATTACGCCGCAGCCCACTGCCGTAGCAACGCCGCAGCCCACGCTTGAAGCTACTCCGCGACCGACCGCTACCATCAAGCCAACTGCTGTGCCAACTGCCACGCCAGCACCAACCGCTACTCCTGCTCCAACGGCTACGCCACCCTCTACAGGGGGAGATTATACTACAGGTTCAGTGAGCACGCAAGAGCAAAATGCATTTCTTTTGGTAAACTCAGATCGCGCCAGCAATGGCCTGTCTTCCCTCACTCTTGACGCTGAGCTTTGCAGCCTCGCCCGCATGAAAAGCTGTGATATGCGTGACAACAATTACTTCGCACACACATCACCCACACTTGGCAGTGCGTCCGAGATGCTGAAAAACAACGGCTACCAATTCACCTCCGTTGGCGAAAACATCGCGCATCACGCAACGGTAGAGAAATCGCAAGCTGCCTTTATGAGCAGTACAGGGCATCGCAGAAACATTCTTGGTTCCCAATGGTCCAAGGTTGGCATCGGCGTTTGCTATGATCATCAAGGCTTCGTCTATGTCACACAATTATTTGTGAGATAATCCAACGCTGTATGGGGTGTCTATTTTTATAAATAGACGCCCCATTTTCTCATGCATTTGATCATGAAAGGATTATGTGCCGCAGTCTTTCAATATGATTCATTTTGCACGCACAACTCTTTTTTTTCTATATTTACTCGTTACTATACCAATAGCAACTGTTTTCTCACTCAATTCGTCAACGTGATATTACACTACACGAAGAGTAATTACAAGTAAAATTTGTTTTTTTCTGGTTAAAGTATTGCAATGGTCACTTTGATCATCGGAGATTGATAAAAAGCAAACCGACAATAGTGGGTTTCCCTCGATCCATCATATTGTTTTAGTTTCAGTTTCATGCCGTTGCATAAAGGTTTGATCATAAAGATTATCGATCTTGATGCTGCGTTTATCGCCCTCGATTTCCTTAATCATCGTCACTAAACGGCGGTTCACAGAACAATCCACACCGACTTCTTCCCCTTTTCGTGCGATGAATCCATTGAAGTAGTCGATTTCTGTTGGTCGTCCCCGTTCCAAGGACTGTAGGCTTGAACTCTTTAGGCTGCGATATTTCAGTCCTACCACAGAGATGACCATATGTCTGCGAATGGAATCAACCATTCCGTCCCCTGCAACAAGGTTTTCATAGTTGAGCTTTCCGCCAAAGGGCGGCACCTTGAGCCCAAGGGCATCCGCTACCTCCATGGCTTCTTTGATAATCGCAATGAAGATGTTTCTTGCCTGCTTCATTTTCAGCATCTTTCCAAGACGCAGACCGCAGATTGCGCCAAGGGAGGTGATACAGCTGTTAACAATCAACTTTGAATACAGCTCTGACGTAATATCCTCACTGATTTCTGTCGGTACAATTGCATCCAGCGCATCCTTGACCTCCAGAAGCCTTGATTGATCACCCTCTACACGTCCTATGATGAACTCGCCTGTGCTGGTCATTTCGAGTTCGCCCTCTTCCAGCATTGTCGCGCCCCAGCCAATTACGCAGCCTACTGTGCGTTCACGCCCGACAATAGCCGCTAAGTCATCCGTGCAAATTCCGTTTTGAAAGCTTAGCACCAGCGAGTCTTCTTTCAGAAAAGACAATAGTTCCTTTGCACATGCCTGCATATCATATTCCTTTGTTGCAATAATCGCTATATCAAATACACCTTGTAATTCTGCAAGATCCGTAACAGCCTTCATATTAACGGTATGCTCGCCGCGTACGCCTTTGATATGCAGCCCGCGTCCGCTGGCAATATCCGCAATCACCTGGTGTTTGCAAACAAGGGAAACATCATATCCTTTTTGTTTGATCAAAGCAGCAGAGATGCCGCCAATGGCACCTGCACCAATGATGACAATTCGCATATCTTCCATCATTAAGTCACTTCCTTATGGCACTGGTAGTTGTTGTGCCCGATTGTTATCAAATAACGAGGTGATTGTATCACTACAAGCGATAAAACGCAAATGAGTGCGCTTAAAAGGTCCATATCCTACCATTATACTCAATGAACATATGTAGTAACGCAGCGATGTATGCTACTGTAATAGATTGATTCTATCACATAAAAGATTATACTTGCCCAACCACACACCTTTGTTTATAATGTATCTGTTTATACCCCAATAGGCAAGCGTCCCCACTTCCCAAGTGAAAGGAAATCGTACCAATGAATATCAATGCAATTCTCCAAACCACTAAGCTACTCACACAGGAGTATGGCATTCCCGCATGGGGATTGACCATCTATCAGGATCAAAAAGAGGTGTGTCAATACGTTTGCGGATATCGTGATTATGCAAAACAAGAACCAGCTACCCCTGAGGATCTTTGCTGGTTGTTTTCGCTAACGAAGATTGCCACTTGCACAGCGGCTATGCAGCTCATTGAGCGCGGTAAGCTGGGACTATTTGACAATGTATCTGATTACTTGCCTGCATTTAAAAATCAACAGGTGCTCGATCATGGCGTACTGCGTCCCGCTGCGTCCGAAATGAAGGTCATAGATCTGATGACGATGCGCGGCGGACTGGATTATAATCTTGATGGACTGTGCGGGGATAAAGGTTCCAGCGCAACCAACAGCGATATTTTTGAGCAAATCGCCAAAAGACCGTTGAACTTCGATCCGGGTACATGCTATCAATATAGCCTTTGCCACGATGTACTCGCAGGCGTGATTGCGGCGGCAGCAGGTATTCCCTATGCAAAGTGGCTCGAACAAGAGGTATTCGCGCCGCTAGGCATGACCCAAACGCGATTTGCGACCAGCAAAGATGAGCTCAAGCCATTCAGCGATCAATATATCTACGAAAACGAAATCATCGTGCCCTATGATGTGCCCAATTGCTACGTGATGACACCACAATATTGTTCAGGCGGCGCAGGTCTTGCCTCCTCGCTTTCGGACTATGTTTTGTTGATCAATGCACTTGCTAATTTGGGCGTAGGCGCCAATGGCCAGAGAATCCTCAGTGAGCCGAGCATTTTGGACATGGCCACCAACCGCCTAAACGATGAGCAGCTCAAAGATTTCAGCGCGTGGCGTTTTGGATATGGCTATGGTCTTGGTGTACGCACTAGGCTTGATAACGAGGACAACCCCAATCAGATATGCGAATTTGGCTGGGATGGTGCGGCGGGTTCCTATGCCATCTGCGACCTTACCAACCGCATTGGCGTGCTGTACACACAGCATGTGCGCAATTGCGGACCCGCTTATGATGTGATTCACATAGCGATTCGCGATGCCGTTTTGGCTGCATTATAAACAACCGTATCGCTATTTCATTTTTCCGCTTTTTCGGTTACAATGAAGAGGTTAATTACCAATATAAAGGGGATCTAAAGCACAATGATAGAACTTATCGTAAATCCAGTTGCTGGTAATGGTCGTGCAAAAGCATCAGGCGAACAAGCTGCTGCTTATCTTCGCGAAAAAGGAATCGACTTTGTTGTTAGACTGACAAATCATCCGGGGCATGCTACTGAGTTGGCCTATGACGCTGCCCAACGCGGCGTAGATACAGTTATTGCGCTTGGCGGTGATGGCACGGTTGCCGAAACTGCACAAGGGCTGAAGCATACCCGCACAGCACTTGGTATTGCGCCTGCAGGGACCGGCAATGACTTTGTGAAGGTCATTGGCACACCCACCGCACTGACCAGTGCTCTGGACTTTATTTTAGACCACCCTGCACGTCCTATCAATACGGGAACCATGAATGATCGTTTCTTCATGAATGTCTGTGGTGCGGGCATTGATGTAATGGTACTTGATTATGCTGAAAGCGCCAAGAAGCACGCAAGCGGCATCTGGCCCTATCTGTATGGTGTCATTCGAGCCATCAAGAATTTTCATCCCTTCAAGATGCATATTGAAGTGAATGAAGACACCATTTTGGATGGCGACTTTATGATTTGCTCCATCGCAAACGGCAGATATATCGGCGGCGGTATCCCTATCGCACCAAATGCAGACGTAACCGATGGCGTTTTTGACATTCTCGTTGTTGATGCCGTCCCACGCTGGAAGATTCCCTATTACTTTGCTGCACTTATGGCAGGAAAACTGCACAAGCATAAAATCGCCCATTGCTATAGAACAAACAAATGCTCACTAGCATCCCCGGGGATGCGTCTGAATCTGGACGGCGAGATTCTGCCCATCGAAAATACTCACTTTACATGCGAAACCGATGCGTTGCAACTTCACTGGTAATCACGATCAAACGTGAAAGTCATGTGAACATTTTGCAAATTTACCATGCTTCATCTATTATTACGATCAAATCATGTTATACTATGCTTGAACATAGGTTTTAACGTGGCAAGTGCTATTGACAATATCAACACAATCATCGATATCACCTGAAAGGATGAGGCAAATGGCAAGCATTGTAAATGGTTTTAAAACAGCTGTACTCAAGGGGATGGAAGCCGTTGGCAAAGGCGCATCAAATATGGCAAGCAATGCACAGCAAAAGCTCAGCGAAATCAATTTAGAATCGCGCCGCCGCGAGATCTTAAGTGAGTTCCCCATGCGTGCATTTGATCTTTGGCAAAAAGGAGAAGTTCTTCCCGAATCCTTAAGCGCAATGCTCCAAGAGATCAGCGATCTGGACGAACACCTGAATGTCATCAGAGCACAACGCTATGCGAAAGTAGAATCTCATAGTACACAGAGCAGTGAAGCAGAAAATGCATCCAATGAAAACGCGGAAGCACCAGAATCTGACGATATTGTCATGGATGAGGATACTGCATCGGATGATACCGCTGTCTTCCCAGCAGAAAATCAGCAGGACGCCCCATTGGTTGATTCATTTGCAGAATTTGTGACCGCAGCAGATGAAGCCATGGAGACTTCTGTTTCCGGCGCAAATATAAACACTGAAACAGAAGAAGCCTCTGCCAGTGATCAAGCTCCCACCGACGAATATTGATTCAACGAAAATAGCCCATCACATTATTTTTATGTGATGGGCTATTCTTTATTTGGTCAGCCCTTCTGCATTCATGGGAAAGATAATTTCAAAGGTTGTGCCTTTGCCTTCCTCGCTCGTCAGATTGATCTTCGCATGATGGTATTCCGCACCGTGCTTCACAATGGACAGTCCAAGTCCCGTTCCGCCTGTCAGTTTGCTTCTGCTGCCATCTACCCGATAGAAGCGCTCAAAGATCCTGTCAATATGACCTTGCGGGATACCGATTCCCGTATCAGCCACCACAACGGCCGCTTTCCCGTCCCTAGATGAAACCTTCACATGGACTTTTCCCTGTGCACGATTATACTTGATGCCATTTTCGATGATATTTCGCAGCATCCGATCAATCAAAGCAAAATCGCCTTGGATATTGGCGCTCTCGCCATCAACCACAAGCTTAACATCTCGGTTGATCGCCGTTGCCGCATTTTCCTCCGCCGCTTGCTTCGCAATCGCAAACAAGTCAACAGTCGTCATTCTGCCTGCTACAAAGCCTTCATCAAGCATCGATAAGTGGATGATATCCTCCACTAGCTGGAGAAGCCTCTGACTTTCCTTGTGGATTTTTGCAGAGAACTCCGGAATATCCTCCGCCTTTGTCATGCCTGTTTTCATCAGCTCTGCATAACCGCTGATCGTTGTCAGCGGCGTTCTCAGCTCATGGCTGACATTCGCTGTAAAGCGCCTGCGTCCTGCTTCGGCTTGGTTCTTTTCAGTCACATCTTGCAGCAGCAGCACAAGCCCCGCATTAGGCCTTACAACGCTCGCAGTCAGCATATATTCCCTGACCCCTACCTTCATCTCCGAAAAAGAACTGCCCTCTTGGAATGCAGCATCAACCGCATCCAGCAGCACCTGCGAACGATTATAGGAAGCGATGCCGGTTTTCCCATCAACTGCCTGCGGTGCATGCAATATGCGCTGCGCGCTATCATTCATCATCAGCACATGCTTATGATGATCAAGAATTAGCAGACCTTCGTTCATATGCTTGATGATCGTATCAAGCTCGTTGCGCCTGTCTGTGATCTCTTTGATTTGTATATCAATCTTGCCGTTTTGCTCCTGCATTCTGCGCAGAATCGGCGACAGTTCGTCATATACATGATTGTTAAGCGGATTCTCAAGGTCAATCTCATTAATTGGCTTGACCAAGTTGCGCGTCCAAGCACGCGATAGCAGTCCCGCACCAACCACAATAACAGTGATGCCAAGCACCAGCACCCATGACATATGCTTAAGCTGACCGCCAATGGTCCGCTGAGTCGCTGCAATGCGCAGATAGCTTTCATCCGTCAGCGCCTTGGCGCAATATAGCTGTTCTTCAAGAAGCGTATTGGAGTAGCGCTTCACATAGCCAAAGCCATCGTTCTTGGCTGTGATAATCTCTTCGCGATATGCGTGATTTTCCATAGTTTTCGCGCGTCCCTGATTATCAAACAGCACCGTGCCATCTGCTGCAATCCACGTTACTCGATTTTGCACATCCAGCTTATCAAGCAATGAAATAAATGATGCTTTATCCGCTTGTTCTTCATGAAGAGAAGATAAAATCGTCAGTTCTTGTGTAAGCTGCTCCTTAAGCTGCCTTTCGGAGAGCAAATAGTTTTCAACAGATGACAGCACTCCTACAAGAAGTGCCGAAACAATCGTGAGCAGCAATACCCCTCTAAATATTCTCTTTTGCATCCTCTGCCTCCATTCGATAGCCTACCCCACGAACGGTTTGCAGGTATTGACTAGCATCTCCAAGCTTTACCCGAAGTGTCCTCATATGCACATCCACCGTACGAGTATCGCCAAGATAATTCATTCCCCAAACAGTATCAAGCAGGCGTTCTCTGGTTAATGCAATCCCTTGATTGCGCATTAAATATTCAAGCAACTCAAATTCCATATGGGTCAGCGCAATGCTCTGATCCTGTGCAAACACCTTGTGGCGCTGCGTATCCATCGACAACTCGCCGCAAACAAGCTTGGTCAGCGGTTGGCTCGTTTGCGTACGGCGAAGCACCGCTTTGACGCGGCTAATCAACTCCATCACGCCAAACGGTTTGACGATATAGTCATCCGCTCCGCCATCAAGCCCCTGTACCTTATCAAACTCTTCTCCCTTGGCTGTGACCATCACAACAGGAATCCGATGGGTTTGAGGATTGTCGCGAAGTTTTTTCAGCAATGCATGCCCGTCATCTCCAGGAAGCATCACATCAAGCAAGATCAGCTCAGGCAGTTCTCTCATGACAGCTGCCATGAATTCTTTGCCTTCCCCGAATCCTCGCACGTCAAATCCAGCTTGTTTCAGCACATAGCATTCCAGTTCTTGTATACTCAGGTCATCTTCTACCACATAGATCATTGAAGCTCTTCTCCCTTGTAGTTCCCTGTCACAGAAAATTCTACCCATTCGCCTATATTCACAGCATGGTCGCCAATACGTTCAAAATACTTAGCGATCATCAGCAAGTCCAGTGCATGTTGCCCCTTTGATGAATCAAGCGAAAGAATCTCAATCAGTTCGTCCTTCACCTGCATAAATAGCTCATCCACCACATCATCAAGCGCCATGACTTCTCTGGCTAAGTCTACATCACTGGCAACATATGCGTCAATAGAGAGATGTACCATTTTCATGGTTTCATGCGCCATATCACTGATATTTTCTGCACTTAATATCTCAAAGCTGTCACCCATCATGATCACAATCTCGCAGATATCAGCTGCCTGATCCCCCACTCGTTCCATGTCGGTGATCATCTTCAGTGCTGAGCTGACCTTTCTGAGGTCACGGGCGATAGGCTGCTGCATGAGCAATATGCGAAGGCACATGGCTTCAATTTTGCGTTCCTTCTGGTCGATCATGGAGTCCGCCTGCATCACTGCACGTGCAAGCTTGACATCTCGCCCCAGCAATGCGTCGCATGCCTTATCAATAGAATTCTCGATCATTGCGCCCATTGCAATCATCTCTTGTACCAATTCATCCAGTTGTTCATCAAAGACGCGCCGCATTATCCAAACCTCCCTGTTATATAGTCCTCCGTGCGCTTATCCCTCGGCATGGAGAACAGTTTCTCTGTTGCTCCGGTTTCAATGATTTCGCCAAGGAGGAAAAATGATGTCTGATCCGAGATACGCACTGCCTGCTGCATATTGTGGGTGACCATAACAATGGTGTAATTTTCCTTCAGCTCAATAGCGAGCTCTTCAATCTTTGCCGTTGAAATCGGATCAAGCGCAGATGTCGGTTCATCCATCAAGAGAACTTCGGGCTGCACAGCCAATGCCCTTGCGATGCAAATACGCTGCTGTTGCCCGCCTGATAATGCCATTGCACTTTTACCCAAACGATCCTTCACCTCATGCCAGATCGCAGCACTTCGAAGTGATTTCTCAACCGCTTCATCAAGCTTCGCCTTTCCCCTCACCCCATGGGTACGAGGACCATAGGCGATGTTGTCGTATACGCTCATTGGGAAGGGATTGGGTTTTTGAAACACCATCCCAACGCGTTTGCGAAGGCTGTTCACATCCATATCTCCAAGGATGTTTGCATCATCAAGAAACACCTTGCCCGTTACCTTACATCCTGCAACCAAGTCATTCATGCGGTTCAGCGTTTTTAGAAGCGTACTCTTACCGCAGCCCGATGGACCAATGAAAGCAGATATTTTCTTTCGCTCAATGCTCAAATTAACATTCTTAAGCGCTTGAAACTTCTCATAGTATAAATCCAAGTTCTCGATACGTATTTTATCCATCCGTTATCCCCTCGTCAGTCTTTTGGCAATATAAGAGCTTAGTGTATTCATCCCAACGACGATCACCAGAAGTACAACTGCTGTCGCATAGGCTTCCTTTACGTGGAGCGCTTCGCCCGAGAGCACATACATATGCACCGCAAGCGTTCGCCCCGATGACATGAGTCCTTTGGGCAGATCAGCCACGGTTCCCGCTGTATACATCAGTGCAGCTGTTTCGCCAACGACTCTGCCGATCGCTAATATGATGCCTGCCAATATACCAGAGCCAGCAGGCGGGAGAACAATTCGAATAACAGTTCTTAGCCTTCCGGCACCAAGTCCAAAGCTTCCTTCTCTGTAGCTATCGGGAATGGACAAAAGTGCTTCCTCCGTAGTCCGCAGGATCAGAGGCAAAATCATAATGGCAAGCGTCATTCCGCCTGCAAGCAGGGAATAGCTCCATTTAAGTGTGGTCACAAAGAACATCATTCCGAATAATCCATAAAGAATAGATGGGATACCCGACAGTGTTTCCGCTGTCACCCGAACGATCTTCACAAGCTTATTATCCTTGCTTGCATATTCAGCAAGATAGATCGCACCGCCAACGCCCAGCGGCACAGCGATTGCCAGTGATAGCACTGTCATAATAATCGTATTGAGCAGTGCTGGCAGCAGGCTCACATTATCACTGTTATAATGAAGCGAGAACAGGCTAGGCGTGAGATTGGGAACGCCCATGACAACGATATATCCAACCACAAGTACCAATACGCCTGCCACCGCAAGGGTAGCGAGCGTGCAAAGCAGATTCAAAAGAAACGATCCAGGATGATGCTTCATATAGCGCCATAAGAGTTTCAGCTTTATCATTGTTCTTGCCTCCTGTTAAGTGCAGAGAATAACAAGTTAATCATCAGCACGAAGACAAAGAGCACAACACCCGTTGCTATCAATGCCTCATAATGAAGGTCTGCGGCATATCCCATCTCCATGACGATGTTCACTGTCATCGTACGGATGCCCTTGAGAATCCCCGCAGGCATACGTGCTTGATTACCTGCAACCATCATTACAGCCATCGTTTCTCCCACCGCGCGCCCAACGCCCAGTATGATCGCTGCCATGATACCTGACTTAGCAGCAGGTACTACTGTTTTAAACACACTTACTTCCTTCGTTGCGCCCAGTGCAAGGCTGCCTTCAAAATAGCTTTCGGGTACTGAACGAATCGCAGATTCAGCCACTTGAATGATTGTGGGTAGAATCATCATCGCCAGCAAAATACATGCGGTGAGCATACTGCTTCCGTTCCCGCCGAAGGTGCCCTTTACAAAGGGGACAATAGCCGTCAATCCAAAAAGTCCATAGACGACTGAAGGAATGCCTGCCAAAAGCGCGACCGCGGGCTTTAAGATGCGATAAAGCCTATGGGGGCAGAATCTGACAAGGTAGATTGCGGTGAGGATTGCCAGCGGTGCACCGAGCAAAAGTGCGCCGCCCGTGACATAAACGCTCCCTAGGATCATCGGCAAAATACCAAAGACACCATTTGTCGGCTTCCACTTTTCACCCGTCAGGAAGCCCCAGAGGTTCACCTTGCCAAAGAAAGGCAATCCTTTAGCAAACAGGAAGAAGCAAATGAGCAAAACTGCTAAGATACAAGCGCATGCGGCTGCGCAAAACACGCACCGCATGACACTTTCTTTCCACTGCTTTCGCATAGGATTTTACTTATTGAAACCTTCCCAAGTGGTAACTGCGCCTGTGAAGATTTGCTCAATCTCTTCAACAGTCATCGTTTCAACTGGGTTGCTTGGGGATACGATGATTGCGATACCGTCCATGGCGATCACTTGACCCATGAGGCCTGCTTCGATTTCGCTGTCCTTGAGTGCACGGGATGCCATGCCGATGTCGCAGATGCCGTCCAGTGCGCTCTTCATGCCTGTGGTGGAATCGCTCTGCTGGATTTCAATCTCAGCATTGGGATTGACTGCCCCGTAGGCTTCCTTGAGCTTCTCCATGACAGGGGTTACTGAGGACGAACCCGCAACAACCACTTTGCCAGCTACCTGCTGTCCTGCATAAGCCTGTGCAGCTTCCATTGGGATATAGCCATTATCTGAAACGACTGCCTGACCTTCAGTGGATAGGATGTAGGTAATAAAGTCAGCCGCTGCTTCGCTTACATCGCCCATTGTAGCAATGTTGAAGGGACGAGCCACTTCGTATGTGCCAGCCTGAATGTTAGCAACTGTTGCCTCCACGCCATTGACCTCAACGGCCTTAACGGTTTCATTGAGTGAACCCATGCTAGAGTAACCAATCGCTGCTTCATTTCCAGCAACTGTGGTCATCATGACATTGGTGTTGTTTGTGATAACAGCTTCTTCGGTTGTATAGTCAACCTTCACGCCGTCCGCATCCTTCTTCTCAACGCCTAGAAGTTCGATGAATGCACCGCGTGTGCCGCTGCCGTCCTCGCGGCTTACCACTGTGATTTCCTGAGCATAATCATACTCTGCCATTGCTACCATTCCAAAAAGCATAGACACCATCAAAAGAATTCCAACGATCTTTTTCATATGACTTCCTCCTCATTTCTTAGTACAGACTGAGTATATATCTACTGTGTAAAACCCTGAGGATGGCTTGTGTTAAATCCATGTAAAATCATCAAAATACATTGCTAGCAGGATTTTGGGCTTATAATCGCAAATATAGATAGGGCTTAGTAAACATGCAAAACCATATCAAAAGGTGGAATTTTTAATGTCTATTACTGTACATTTTCATCCGCAGGTCAGTGATCATTTGTTGAAGTTCGCTGTCATCATTGCGAAGGCAGACGGCAAATGGGTATTTTGCCAGCATCGCAAGCGCAGCACATGGGAATGCCCGGGTGGGCACCGCGAGGAGGGCGAAACAATCACAGAAGCCGCCAAGCGCGAACTATATGAAGAAACAGGCGCAACCAAGTACTCACTCACGCCTGTCTGTATTTATTCTGTGCAAAGGGAGGATGGCGCTCCGTCCTACGGCATGCTATTCTGTGCGCAGATTGAAGCCTTTGAAGCGATTCCCGCGTCATCCGAAATCGAGCTGATTCGTTTGTTTGAGGATCTCCCAACGGAATGGACGTACCCAGCAATACAGCCGCTCCTGCTCCGTCGCTCGGAGATTTGCACGCTGTCCATTCGCGAGCATCCCGCCTATATGGCACTTGCACTCCCCTATATCCAAAGCAAATGGGCAAACGAGCACTCGATGCGCTTATATGAAGACTGCCTGACCTTTGCGGTCACGGCCAGCGAATTGCTCCCCCATTGGTATTTGCTCATGGATGGGGAAACCATCGCTGGATGCGCTGGACTCATCCCAAACGACTTCATCAGCCGCATGGATTTATATCCATGGCTCTGCGGCATGTATATTGAAGAAACTCATCGCGGGCATAGCTATGGCTCGCTGCTCATGGATAAAGCCAAGGTCGATGCGCAGAGCGCAGGCTTTGAAAACCTCTACCTTGCCACCGACCACATCGGCTATTATGAGCATTACGGCTTTGAGTATATCGGCACGGGATATCATCCTTGGGGCGAGAGTTCGCGCATTTACCGCTCTGCACTTTAGCACCAAGAACGTTGTGTACCCTGTATTTTTTGTGTACCGTGCTTGCAATATCAGTCAATAACCGATACAATAGAAATGTAGTATTAACAAATTTTATATAATTAAAGGTGATGAAATGACCAAAATTCTAATGACCACCCCCCTTGTCGAGATGGACGGCGACGAGATGACACGCATTCTATGGCAGAAGATTAAGGACAAGCTGATTTTGCCATATGTAGACCTAAAGACCGAATATTATGACCTAGGGCTTGAAAAGCGCGACGAAACCAACGACCAGATCACCGTTGACAGTGCAAATGCAACGCTGAAATACGGCGTTGCCGTTAAATGCGCGACCATCACCCCCAATGCACAGCGCGTTGAGGAATACAGCCTCAAGGAAATGTGGAAAAGCCCCAACGGCACCATTCGTGCCATTTTGGACGGCACCGTGTTCCGCGCTCCCATCGTGGTCAAGGGCATAGCCCCCTGCGTTCGCAACTGGAAAAAGCCCATTGCCATTGCGCGTCATGCCTATGGCGATGTCTACAAGAACACCGAATTTGCTGTTCCCTGCGCCGGAAAGGCGGAGCTTTGCTTCACCGATGCCAATGGCAACGAAACCAAGCAATTGATCCATGAGTTCAATGGCTCGGGCATCATTCAGGGTCTGCACAACACCGATGAGAGCATCACTTCCTTCGCACGCTCCTGCTTCCAATATGCGCTATCCGAAAAGCAAGATCTGTGGTTTTCGACCAAGGACACCATCTCCAAGGTTTACGATCATCGCTTCAAGGATATTTTTGCGGATCTATACGAAGCAGAGTTCAAGGAAGCATTTGAAGCCGCTGGCATTGAATACTTCTACACTTTGATTGACGATGCAGTTGCCCGCGTCATCCGCAGCGATGGCGGTTTCATCTGGGCATTGAAGAACTATGACGGCGATGTCATGAGCGACATGATCGCAACCGCCTTTGGCAGCCTTGCGATGATGACCAGCGTTCTGGTCTCCCCTGGTGGACAGTACGAGTACGAAGCAGCGCACGGCACCGTGACGCGCCACTACTACAAGCATCTCAAGGGCGAGGAAACCAGCACCAACCCCGTTGCGACCATCTTTGCATGGTCTGGCGCATTGCGCAAGCGCGGCGAGCTGGACGGTCTGAGCGAGCTGGGCGTTTATGCCGACAAGCTGGAAGCCGCAACGCTCAAGACCATCGAGGACGGCAAGATGACCAAGGACTTGGTCATGCTCTTTGAAGGCGAAGCAACAGGGCTTACCAGCGATGGATTCCTAGATGCAATCGCTGACACCCTCGCAGCCATGTAAATACAAGCAAATGAAAACCCGCGCAGGAGAAATTCCTGTGCGGGTTTTACTATGCTTACATTTTCTTTTGATAAACTCTCTGTGCAATGGCGAACGATATCACCGAAACATACAGCCCGATGATGCAGGGAAGCGATGCCTCCAAATACCCCATCGCAGTGAGCGTGAATGCAAGTACAACCAGCACCACCACGCTCACAGCAAACCCAACCAATCCAGCCGCACGCGAAATGGCGATATTGCGCTCGTCCGTCATTTCCACCTCAGCCTGCTCAATTTTCTCCTTGGGCGACAGCTTCACAATCACCAACATGGCAATGCCAAGCACCATCAGTGCAAACCCAGCGCCCGCGAACATGCCCAGCAGCTTTTCTACATGCCGCTCGATTGCTGTTCCTTGCAGATGCCCAACCACACCATATGCCATGGTAATGATGCCTACAATCAAAAACGCGATTGCCGTTGTGTTTGTCACATTCTTTTTCTTCATGCTCATTCATCCTCTTCATATATAAATAGTTCTTCCACCGTAATGCCAAAATATCTAGCGAGCTTAAACGCTAGCTGAATGGATGGATTATACCGTCCATTTTCAAGTGAGCTGATCGTCTGCCTCGATACACCCAAGACCTTCGCAAGTTCCTCCTGCTTGATGCCATGCTGCCCCCGAAGCTCCTCCAATCGGTTTTTCACTGCCTATCCATTCCTCCTATTTCCAGCGCGCCATGTAAAGTCTGCTTTACACGTTCATCATAGCATAATTGCATTCTCATGTCAAGTATGCTTTACATCAAATGATGACCGAATGATAATTAGATTAGAAAATGATAATAAGCTTTTTCTCCCTCAAATGGTATGCTATACTACATTCGAGGTGAAAAACATGAACTTTATTGGGAACTTAATTTGGCTTATCGCAGCAGGATTCTGGCAGGGGCTCGGATGGACACTTGCAGGATTTCTCTGGAGTATATCAATCGTTGGCATTCCGATTGGACGTCAGTGCTTCAAATTTGCAGCACTCTCCTTCTCCCCCTTTGGCAAAGATGTCAGGTTTGGCGGCGGCGCAATGTCCATGCTGATGAACATCATCTGGCTGTTGGTCAGCGGTATTCCGCTGGCAATCGGTTCGCTCGTCAGCGGATTGATCCTCTGCGTGACCATCATCGGCATTCCCTTCGGCCAGCAGTGCTTCAAGCTCGCAAAGCTTGCACTCATGCCCTTTGGTGCTGAAATTATTTATGACTAACCGCGTCGAAAAAGCTCGGGGCTTCGCCCGTCCATGCGATCTTTTCCGACGTTTTTTCACTACGTCCCTGTTCGCTAACGCTCAGGGCCTGGTCTACGTGTAGGGAATCCTTGCTACGCAAGGTTCCGAAACCACCGGAGCATCGTTCTCTTATCCGTCGCTGATCTCGAATCGTTGATCGGAGGGGTGCGCCCCTCCGATACCTCTTTGGGTTTTTAACAGCCTAAAACAGCTTGAAGCGCAAAACGCTCCAAGCTGTTTTTATTTTACACAAATTTCCCTATTGACAGAATCGCCCATAGTGTTTATACTGTATATGAACACTTAGTTCGGAGGTGTACAGTGAATATTATTATTAGCAATTCCAGCAGCCAACCAATTTACGATCAAATTGCGTCCCAGATCAAAGATAAAATCATCATCGGTGAGCTGCACGAAGGCGATATGCTCCCCTCTATTCGGGTACTGGCAAAGGAGCTGCGCATCAGCGTCATCACCACAAAGCGCGCCTATGATGAACTCGAGCACGATGGTTTTATCGAATCGGTTGTTGGCAAGGGCAGCTATGTCGCCAGCAAGAATGTCGATCTGATCAAAGAGGAACATCTGAAAAAGATCGAGGATCATATGCACCAGATCGTCATGCTATCGAGTCGCTGCGAGCTCAGCTTAGATGATTTGCAGCAAATGCTAACCATTCAATATCAGGAGGATTAATCTATGCAAAATGCTTTAGAACTCAAGAACATCACCAAAAACCACAAGGACTTCACCCTTGATAATGTCAGTTTTTCATTGCCCAAGGGTTGCATCATGGGCTTTATCGGCGAGAACGGCGCAGGCAAGAGCACGACCATCCGCTTGATTCTTGATATTGCCAAGCGCGACGGCGGCGAGCTCTCCGTCCTTGGCGAAACCGACATTTCAAACAATGCAGCCATCAAGGAGCATATTGGGGTCGTCATGGACGAAACCAACTTCCCCGATACTGCCACCGCGCGCAATATCAACCTCATCATGAAGAATATTTTCCGCACATGGAATGAGGAAGTCTATCACGGCTATATCAAACGCTTCGGGCTGCCCCTTAAAAAGGCGATCAAGGACTATTCACGCGGCATGAAGATGAAGCTCGCCATTTCCGTTGCCCTCTCCCACGATAGCAAGCTGCTCATCCTTGATGAAGCGACAAGCGGGCTTGATCCCATTGTGCGCGATGAAATCCTCGATGTCTTTCTGGATTTCATTCAAGACGAGGAAAAAAGCATCTTGATGTCCTCCCATATCGTGAGCGACTTGGAGAAAATCTGCGATTACATCACCTTGATTCATAGCGGCAAGATCATTTTCAGCGAATCAAAGGATCAATTGATGGAGAAATACAGCATTGTCAAATGCAGCCAAGATCAACTTGAAGCCATTGCTTCCTCAGCCATCATCGGAGCTAGGCACAACAAATTCGGCTCTGAAGCCTTGGTGCTCCGAGATCATGTGCCAACAGGTTTTGTTTGCGATCCCCCAACGCTTGAGGAAATCATGCTATACAATATCAAGGGGGGTAAATAAATGAAGGGGCTTATCATCAAAGACTTTATTAACTTAAAGCAACAGCTCAAAATCACGATCATATTATTTATCTTTTACTTACTATTTGGGATTATTACCCAAAGTACATCGATGTTTTACATGGTCCTGGTCCTTTACTCCATGATGATTCCGCTCAGCATCTTTAGCTATGACGAAAAGGCAAAATGGGATCGCTATGCACTCACCCTCCCTGTTTCGCGCAGAGATCTTGTGGTTTCAAAATATCTGGTGTATTTGATCGTCAACTGCGTACTCTCCATCCTTGCGTTTGTGCCATCTGTTGCCACAGGCATGCCATTGCTCGAATCGTTCTCCATGGTGCTGTCGGTTGTCTGCATTGGATGGATTTACGTTAGTGTTTCCTATCCCATCTTATTTAAATTCGGCGTGGAAAAATCACGGTTTGTCATCATGATTATGTCGGTCATCTCCATGATTGCATTTACCGCAGGGAGTGATCTGATCAATTCATTGTCGATTTCATTGCCGAACATCGTTATGTATATTGCTTCGCCCATTTTATCCATTGTGATTATCGCTGCTTCCATGATGATTTCGTTTCGTATCATGGCGAAAAAAGAGTTTTAACTCAGCAGCATGAGGAGGATCAACCTATGAAAGGGCTTATGATCAAAGATCTCATTAACTTGAAGCAACAAGTTAAAATTGTCGTGTTGCTGAACTTGCTCTATCTGGTTACGGGTATTATTGCAAAGGATGGCTCTGCGTTTAGTGGATCACTCATCATCCTCACTGCGATCATCCCGCTCACCGCTTTTAGCTGCGATGCCAAGGTAAAATGGGATCGTTACGCGATCACCATGCCCCTTTCGCGTAAGGATTTGGTGCTGTCCAAATATGCGCTGTATTTGATCATCAATTTGCTGCTAACCGCCGCAGGCTTGATTGGGATGATCTGCATCGGTTCAGGATTTGCAGAAGCTCTCTCCCACATTTTGATGGTCGCCTGCGTTGGATGGATTTACATCAGCTTTACCTACCCTCTACTATTTCATTTCGGCGTGGAAAAAGCCAGTATTTTTATGATGATATTGGTCGTCTTTATGATGTTCGTGTTTGTCGTAGGTAGTGAAATACTCCCCGTTGCCAGCGCATCATTCCCAGTGACCGCACTCTATACCGCTATTCCCTTTCTGACGATTGCGATCATTGCAGCATCCATTGCCCTATCGTTCCGAATCGTCAAAAACAAGGATTATTAATGACTACCCGTAGTATATCAATCACAGAAAGAGGTGCTATGAATGCTTAGCCCGAAGCAGTATGACTTACGATTTAAAGATACGTCCATGCATTTCAAAGATGCATTCATAGGCGCATCACGCGCAGATGAACCAAGCGTTACGCTTATGAAAAAGAGAATGGCATGGCAGCTATTGATCTGTATCGGTGTGGTGCTTGCCCTATCTGTCCTTCTGTTCCGCTAAAATCCAAATACAACGCAGGGTAGCCGCATTTTCCAATATGCCGCTACCCTATTTTTGACCCTAAATGATCGTTATGCTTGACAGTGCTTTTGATACAAGCTACTATAAAACCAGCTACTAATGAAGGGATTGACATTATGCTCAAATCCGATCCGAAATACATTGCTTATGTGGAAGTTCTCCATAATCATCTAAAACCCGCCATGGGCTGCACTGAGCCGATCGCTATCGCCTATGCTGCCTCGCTTGCTACGCGCGCCCTTGGAAAATTGCCCAAGCGCGCGCAGGTACTCGCAAGTGGAAATATCATCAAGAACGCAAAATCTGTCACTGTACCAAATACCAACGGTAAAAAAGGGATTGATGCTGCATGTGCTGCTGGCATTATTGCGGGTGATCCAACGAAAGAGCTGGAGGTTATAGCCTCTGTTTCCCCTAAGCAGCTAATTGAAATCGACGCCTATCTTGCACTAAATGTCATTACGGTAGATATCAAGCCAGATGCAAGGCTCTTTGATATTCTAGTGACTGTATTTAGCGATGAGGACAGTGCGAGCGCACGCATTGCTGACCGTCATACCAATATTGTAACCATTGAAAGAAATGGGATCTTTGAGCAAAATCAATGCTTATGCGATGAGAATCAAGCACTTGACCCCTCAGAAGAATTATTATCGATCGTGGACATCTTTGATTTTGCCAACACTTGTGATATTCAAGATATAAGCGATGTTCTTGATCAACAAATCCAGTGCAACAGTCAGATTGCCAAAGAAGGCCTTACCGGCAACTGGGGTGCATCTGTCGGCAAGGTGCTCCTTGACAGCTACGGCAAAGAAAACGTTCATGTGCGTGCTAAAGCTTATGCAGCAGCAGGATCAGATGCCCGAATGTCAGGGTGTGAGCTTCCCGTCATCATCAACTCAGGCAGCGGCAATCAGGGGATTACAGTCTCTGTTCCTGTGATCGAATATGCTAGGGAAATCAACGCGACAAAAGAGCAATTATACAGAGCCTTAATTATGTCCAATCTTTCCGCGATCCGTTTAAAAGCATTGATTGGCTGCCTATCTGCATACTGTGGAGCGATCAGTGCAGGCTGCGCAAGCGGCGCTGGCATTGCATACCTTGCAACAGGCGATCTCCACATCATTGAGCATACGCTCGTTAATTCACTTGCCATCCTCTCTGGCACCATTTGTGATGGCGCAAAGCCCTCCTGTGCCGCAAAAATCGCCTGCGCCGTAGATGCAGGCTTGATGGGCTATCAAATGGCTTTGAATCACAAGCAATTCCGCGGCGGTGAAGGCATTATTAAAAAAGGTGTTGAGAACACGATCATCAGCATCGGACGCCTTGGTAAAGAGGGTATGCGAGAAACGGATCATGAGATTCTGAAAATCATGATTGGATAGCAGCGATTAAGCCTAGTCAGCCGTTTACATCCGAAAGGCTGACTGGCAGCATGGGCGTAGCGATGCGTATTCAGCTGCATTAAGCAGTAAATACGCAATGCTTAGTAACCCCCTCACCCTACTCGTAGTCCAGGCTCTGGGTGCTGGCAAATAGGGACATAGTAAATGAACGGGCGGAGCCCCGATCATTTTTGACATTCAAAGAGGCTGGTAGAGAAAAATCTCTACCAGCCTCTTTGTCATCATTATCAGTTATTGAGATCATCCTGAAGTGCTTAGTTGGATTCTGCTGCTTCAAAACCAGTGACATCCAGCATCCAACGAAAAGCAGCATAGCCGCTTAATGATTGGCACTTGCTTTTCCCATCCACAATGTACTCCATCACCACAGTATCCACCTTACGATCTTCGCAATAGACATTCAATATCACGTCTCCAAAAAAGACAGTGAGCTTATCGTCATAGACCCGTGGAGGAGCGTTTACATTCTTCAGTTCACTTACGCCGCGTGTTAGGACGCGAAGCAAACCGTCAGCATATCGGGAATTCAATGTGTTTACATCGTCATGGTACTCAGCCGTTAAATTGTCCTGCTCCAGAGCATCGCTTATATACTTTGCAACTTTGCTGCTGTAATTGGACTTATCAAATGCAGGACCAAATACCATGAATACCGTCAATACGATGATCGCAACGGCGATAAATAACAGGAAATAGACTTTCTTCATATGGTTTATTCAACTCTTTCATCCATTAGCGGAACCAAATGTTATTACAGAACCAGATAAATGCTGCACCAAGTATACCGAAGATAAACACGATGGTAAGTCCCGCACCAACTGCTACAAAGGTGTAGCGCCACATGCTGCGTTTTGACATTGGCTCGGCGTTAGGATTTTTCCGTGAGGGTTCTTCCTTACGATACCATGGTAGACCCTCAATGTTCATATCTGCAACGACATAGTCATCATCCACTTCGATATCCCTGTTACGCTTTTTATCAGGCATCTGTCTTCACCACTTCGTTTTCGTACAGATGGCAAACTACGAAATGTCCAGGCTCTACCTCGCGCTGTACAGGAGCCTCCTCCTTGCAACGCTGCATGCACTGCGAACAACGCGTATGGAATTTGCATCCCTTTGGCGGATTAGCAGGCGATGGAATATTGCCCTGAAGGATCACGCGATTCATCTTCACATCGGGGTCTGGAATCGGAATCGCACTGAACAGAGCATTGGTATAGGGATGCAAGGGATTCGCGAAGATCGATTTCTTCGTGCCGAATTCAACAAGATTGCCCAGATACATAACGCCAATCGTATCGCTGATGTGTTCAACAACGCTGAGGTCATGGGAAATGAACAAGTAGGTAAGATTGTGCTGCTCCTGCAAATCGCATAGCAAGTTGATGATCTGCGCTTGGATGGAAACGTCCAATGCAGAAACAGGCTCATCGCAAACCACGAAATCAGGATTCAGGGCAAGGGCACGTGCAATGCAAATACGCTGACGCTGTCCACCCGAGAATTCATGAGGATAGCGATCCTTATAGTAGCTCATCAATCCGCATTCACTCATGATATGCTCCAGATACTCATCAAATTCATTCTCAGGCACGATTTTGTGTTCCCGCACTGCCTCGCCAATGATTTCGCCAACAGGTAGACGCGGCGAAAGACTAGAATAGGGATCTTGGAAAATCAACTGCATTTTGGGGCGTAGCTTGCGAAGTTCATCTTTTTTCAGCTTGCAAACATCCACGCCGTTAAACAGCACGGTGCCTCCTGTGATTTCGTTCAGGCGCAGGATGGTGCGGCCAACCGTTGTCTTGCCGCAGCCGCTCTCGCCAACCAGACCCATCGTTGTGCCGCGCTTGATGTTGAAGGTAATCCCGTCAACCGCTTTCACGCTGCCAACCATGCGCTGCATCATGCCGTTCTTAATTGGAAAATACTTTTTGAGATCTTTGACCTCCAAAATGTTTTCGTCGTTGTGTATCAACTCACTCATCGGTCTTGACCTCCTTGTTCTCATAACGATAGCAGCTCACAATATGAGAATCACTCAAATGATACTCCGGAGGATATTCACCGTTACATTTTTTCAAACACATTTCGCAGCGATCCCTGAAATAGCAATAGTTAGGCATATCAATGGGATTGGGAACGCGTCCGGGGATCGAATAGAGACGCTCCACCTGCTTGTTCACCATGGGCTTGGAATTAAGCAAACCAATGGTATAGGGATGGCTTGGGTTCTTGAATACTTCGTGAACTGTACCCTTTTCAACCACACGACCCGAATACATAACCACAACGTAGTCTGCCATTTCCGCAATAACGCCCAAGTCATGGGTGATGAGAAGAATGGAGGAATTGATGTGATCCTTGAGGTTACGCAGCAAGTCCAGAATCTGAGCTTGAATCGTCACATCAAGTGCGGTTGTGGGTTCATCGGCAATGATCAGCTTGGGCGAGAGTGTGAGTGCGATTGCAATCATCACGCGCTGGCGCATACCACCCGATAATTCATGGGGATACATATTGTAAACGCCTTCAGGATTAGCAATGCCAACCAGTTCCAGCATTTCGATGGTGCGTTTCTTGACCTCTTCCTTGGACATTTCAGGATGATGATATTCGCTCACCTCGTCCACCTGATTCCCGATTCTAAAAACAGGGTTCAGGCTAGTCATAGGCTCTTGAAATATCATGGAAATCTGATTGCCACGAATGCTTTGCATGGTTTGAATAGGCGTCTTTGCAATATCATAAACTTGATTTTCGCCATTAAAACGAATTTCGCCTTCCACAATCTGGCCTTGAGGACGCTGGACAAGCTGCATGAGGCTTAGGCTAGTTACGCTTTTGCCGCAGCCGCTCTCGCCAACAACACCAACCGTCTTTCCCTTAGGAATATCAAAGCTGACACCATCCACAGCCTTCACCGTACCAATGTCGGTGAAGAAATAGGTATGGAGATTATCAAACTCCACAACGTTGTTCTCATCGCGCATCTTTGTTGTATACTCGGATGGATCAACATTCTTTCGATTCAGGCGCTTTTCCATTTGATCGGTAGTGCGTCGGTTTTCTCTGCTTATTTTTGAGGACTCTTTAGCGGAGATGTATCCGCTGTTCTTTTTCTTGAATATACTCACTTTCACACCACCCCTTATCGTTTCATCTTGGGATCAAACGCATCGCGCAGACCATCGCCAATGAAGTTGAAGCCTAAGACGGTTAGCAGGATGAGCAAACCAGCCGGAATCCAAACAAACAGATAGTTTGTCATAACGAATACGTTGCTTACCGCGTTGATAATGCTGCCCCAAGAAGCCAGTGGATACTTTACGCCTAGACCTAGGAATGAAAGTGTAGCTTCTGTCAATATGATTCCGCCAAGGCTCATTGTATCAATAACAATCAGCTGAGGAATGACATTGGGAACAAGATGCTTGAAGATTCTACGGTTAACAGAAATACCTGTTGCTTCTGCAGCAGTCATGAATTCCTGTTCACGAAGCGTTAGTATCTGGGCACGAACAATACGTGCGATACCAGGCCAGCCAAGAATGCCAAGCGCAATCATCAGGTAGAAGATACGCTTGATCGGATCGACCTTTTCGGCATCCATAACCGCACCAAGAATGATGTAAATCGGATATCCAGGGATGCAGTTGAAGATATCAACGATACGCATGATCAAGCTATCGATCCATTTGCCGAAGTACCCTGCGATACCGCCTAGGATAACACCCAGAATGGTTTCAAGCAGAACGACCACAAAGCCAATGATCAGCGAGATACGACCACCGTACATCAGTCTGGTCATTACGTCCATGCCGTTAGCATCTGTGCCGAGCCAATGCGCCTTTGAAGGTTCGTGATAAATCATGATCTTATAGGTTGAACGCTCTGTGCGAATTTTATAGTGTGTAATAGCGCGCTCAATGTTGAAAATCTGCTGTTCGCCTTCAGCGTTGGTAAGTTCAATACTTTCTTTACCTGTGTTGATGGCATCCTGCACAGCAGCGACAAATCCATCAGGATACACAGTACCGGTTTCAGACTCCTTGAACACCCAGCGTGAAACAAACAATTGCTCCTCACCCAATGCATCAGTAATCGAAGCGCTGTTATCCTCGTTCTTCGTGAGGGTAAAGGTTTCGCCAGTCACATCAAAGCTCTGTGCATTACCTGCAACAAGTGCACGTTGCGCTGCAAGGCAGAATTCGAAATCGTTCTCGCGATCGCCTTCGAATACGTTTTTTGCAGCCATGACGATTTCTTTTGCTTGAAATACGGATGCGGCAACCTTTGACTTTTCAATCACAAATGAATTGCCATCATCGGTTGTGAAGCCATTTTCATTTGCGAGAACAGCTGCATCAAACTTTGCAGTGAAATCAGCGCTTGGTGTAAAGTCCGCTACGGGCGTGAGGGTGAACTTGTTCTTGATGCCCTTACCCGAAGCAACTTCCGTTGTAGCACCGATGACGTGGAAATCCTCCCCTTCGGTTGCAAGGGTATAGGTTTTGCCGCCGCTTTCGAAAGTGGGTGCATTGTTATTGATCGCCAAAATCAATCGGCTTTGAGCGATCGAATCGAATTTCTCGCCATCCGCCACTGTGTAAAGCAGAGCATCGTTCTGCGTAACGGCAGCGTAGTCCTTCTCCATCATCTCGTAGTTCTTGAACACTTCGCTTTGGGAATAGGGCATTAATGCGCCACCCAAGAAGCAGAATAAGAACATAGAAATGATAATGATACTACCGACAATTGCCAGCTTGTTACGTATAAAACGCTTGAACACAAGCATGCCGGGAGAAAGCACCTTAATGCGGCGCTCATCATCCAGTGACAGGTTCTCTTCCTTGTTGTCAATGTCTCGATTGTTGAGTTCGTCCATGCTTTCCACCTCCTTAGCCGATTCGTACACGCGGATCAACCATAGCGTACAAAATGTCTGCAATCAATGTGCCCATAAGCGTCAAAATAGCCATAAATAACATATAGAACATAGTAAAGGGGATATCGCCGCCTACCATTGCTTGATAGGATGTATATCCAATGCCGGGGATCTGGAAGAGCGTTTCTGTAATGAGCGCGCCACCAAAAAGGCTGGGCAAAGTGCCGCCAATGATCGTCACGATGGGGATCAATGTATTGCGGAATGCATGCTTATTAATAACGGTCTTCTCAGGCAAACCCTTTGCGCGTGCCGTACGAATAAAGTCACTATTGAGCACTTCCAGCATATTGGTGCGTGTATAACGCATCAAGTCACCAACGTTAACAAGCGTCAGTGTGAGGATTGGCATGATAAAGTGCTTTGCAACATCCCAGAATTGCCCCATCGGGCTAAGCTGCTCGTAAAAGCGTCCCACTTTCCCATATAGATCCAGCCAGCCGAGCTGAATGGAGAAAATGAGTTTGAGGACCGTTGCAAAGAAGAAGGTCGGTAACGAAATACCGATGAGCGCGAAAACTGTAATCGCATAGTCCGTTTTGCTATACTGCTTTCGTGCACTGAGGATTCCCAGCGGAATCGAAATAACCACACGAAGAATCAATGTGATAAATGCCAGATAAAAAGAATCCCAAATGACTACCTTGAATTTGGCGACAACAGGCACATTATACTGCCATGATTCGCCAAATTCGCCTTTTATTGCTGAGCCTATCCACGTAAAGAAGCCCTCAATAATATTTGAATCCATTTTGTAAATCGCATTCAATTCAGCTAGCCATTCTGTATAACTCTTGCCCCCTGGGAGGGTCGACTTCTCACGCGCCATTTTCTCCACAAACGATGTGGGAATGCAGCGCATGATGCCATAAATAACCATTGAGACAAAAAACAACAGAACTATGCTGATAAGGACACGCTTTAAGATGTACTTTTTCACCGAGTACACCCCTCTTTCCATTGAATTAGATCGCATCGGCGTATCCGCCACAGCGAAAGCTGATAAATATTATGACTTAAACAATCATCGCTTAATGCAATTTTTGCTTCAGTATTCAAAGTTAAAGCGCATTCCGGGCCAGCCCATGGGCGAGCCCAGAATGCGCTATGCTTTTCAAAACAGCTGCATATGAGCTACTTTAGAAAAACATATTGGGGTGACTTAGTTCATTTCGAGTGTTTCGATTTCTCTCATCCAGCCATAGAAGGTTGTGATATCCTTCGTCACGGTGTCCATGTTGACACGCTCTGGGCTGAAGATGATGCAGTTCTGACGTTGGTAAGCGGGAAGTTCAACTGCCCACTCAATGATCTTGTCAAGGCATGCCTTGTAGGTTGCCTTACGGAAGGACTGGTCATCGCTCTGACGTGCATCAATGATCAGTTGATCCAAATCAGCGTCTTGGATGTGGTAGTGGTTGGAATCGCTTCCGCCAAACCATAAATTCCTGAGGAGTGATAAACCTGATACATATCAGGATCGATGGTTGCACCCCAAGCAGCTGCCCAAATGTTCTGGGTACCAGCATCCAGCTTGTCCCACAGAACGTTGGAGTCAGAAGGATCGTTGATGGTCAATGTGAGGCCAATGGTCTCAAATGCAGCCTTTGCATCGGTCAATACGCCGAATGCGGGGTGATCGCCGATACCATCAGCAGGGATAAGACCTTCAAATTCCATGAGGCCGCCCTCGGGAGCCGCTGTGAATTTGGAGGTTGCTTCGTCCCAAGTATAACCAGCAGCCTTCAGATACTCTACGCATGCAGCAAGAGCAGCAGCATATTTCTCATCAGCGGTCATATCTGTGGTGTAGATTGCTTCGCCGTTAATATCGGTGGAGAAAGCTACTTTATAGTCAGCATCAGTTGCCTGAGGTGCTGCCCAAGAGGTATTGGAGATAGGATAGTTGATAACGGAAGCGCGCTCGCCATAATAGCTATCGATAACAACGTCACGATATACAGCCAATACGGTAGCAATACCGGTACGGAAGTTCTTGGACTCAACAGAGTCAGAAGCATCGCCAACACGCATGGTGTCTGCGTTCAAACCGATGTAGCCATAGCCAAGGTTGTCAACGGTGTTAACAATAACTTTATCGCCGTTGAGCTCGCCATTGGGGTTAGCTGCTTTGATTTCGTTAACAGCGCTGTTGCTGAAAGAAGGATCGGTAACGTCGATGGTGCCGGTGGTTACACCGCTGATCTTATCAGCATCGGCGCCTTCCTTCCACTGCATGCTCTTGATTTTGGGGGTGCCAGCATAATAATGCTCGTTCGCTTCGAAGTATACGACTTTGTTCTCGTACTTCACGAACTTGTAAGGACCAAAGCCCATGGGCTCAGTGGTCTTTGCAGAAACGATGGATAGATCGCCGAAAGGATGACCAAACATGTTGTTGTCATAGTCATACTGTGCGACGTCGCCATAGTAGTGTAGAGGAGCCGCAGTGATGCCGCAGATGCTGTAAACAGCAGGTGCTTCATAACCATCGGTTACAACCTGAACGGTCTGTGCATCAATCTTGGTGATACCAGAGATGCTAGGAATTCCACTATCCGAGCCAGCTTCTTTTGCGCCTTCAATTGAGATGAAGGAAGCCAAAGCGGTGCCGGTGGTGGAGGTTGCTGCCGTATCAACAGCCTCAGTGCCGTAGAATGCATCAGCATCATTGTCATAAGCAACCTTGGTCTCAGCAACATAGTCTGCAACGGTAGGAGCTACGCCATTGGCAAGATCCCAAGTATTGCCTGTGCCAGAGCCTGTTACAATACCGTCAGCATAGGAAGCAAATCCCCACATTGCCATACCGAAAGCAACTTGCTTGCCTTCATCAGCAGTGATTTCTTCGGGAGTTGCGCCAAAGGTTGCGCTGTAATCAGCGTTATTGTAGTTAGCAACAACGTAGTTTACGATGTCTGCACAGTCATCAGCCCAAGCTTCGTTCAGCATGGTCCAATAAGCATCCTGCTGATCCTGGGTCCAGCTGTCCTCTGCTGTCCATACATGATCTTCGCCAGCTGCCAAGATAGCATTAGCAAGAGCTTCATACTTTTCGTAGATGTCGCTGCTGGTCTGGCTCTGATACTCTTTAACACCCTTGATGCCGTAGCTGCCAAGAGTGGTAGAACCGGAATAAGCAGGATCCAAGAATACATAATAAGAGAAAATCAAGTCATCAGCTGTTACGGGCATGCCGTCGCCGAACTTTAGATCTTCACGAATTTTTACAGTGTATGTGGTTTCGTTTGCTGCTTCGTCCTTCGCAACGCTTACATCGGCGGGTCCGGTGTAAAAGTAATCCGAGCCATTATAGCTAACGGTTTCACCTTCGATTGCGTTGTAAATGATACCGCCCGAACGATCGGTGGTTAGTAGTACACCTGCGACAATCTCTTCTACATCCTGATCGTAAGCAGTGTCTGCGAAGAAGGGACTAAACTTTTGGCTGAAGTTGGAGTAACCAACAACCAAAGGAGTGTCGCCTTCTGCGACTGTTTCGGCTAGGCTCACGCTTGCCATACCACAAAGCATGGTCAATGCGAGCAACATGGAAAGGATCTTCTTCATGTTTGCCATTTTTATTTTCCTCCTAATTTATATTCCCACCACATGAAGTGGTGGTTTGCAAGCGGTTGCCCGCATTACAATCAACGTTGATTTGCGACACATCATTTCACTAGGAAATAATTTCCGCATCTTCCCCTTTGGGCTGAGGTTTCTCCTCAATGGGAACGAGTAGCTTTACCCGAGAAAATAGTCCGTAGGCACAGACACCTGCTGCTGCAATCATGGCTGTCGCAATGATTTCGCGGCTGAGATCAGCTGACGCGCCGCCCGTTAGCATCAGCACCAGCTCCCCCACCGTGTGAAGAGCCGCTAGAACGGTCATCGCACCTGCGCTGGTTTGCATCCGATCAATGCCTTCATCCTTGACAAATGCAGTGAAGGGATTTGTCAAACGACGTAATTTCACCACCGCTAGCCCAGCATAAAACATGGGAAACAGCATAATGAGGTAAAATGGTAAAACATAGAAGCAACGTGATCCTTCGTTGTTCAAAAAGCCGCAACCAACGATCAATAACGCGCAAACTATCCATAATCCTATGCTCTGTTTGCTAATACTCTGCTTTTGGGTATCAGAAATCGAAAGATGATACCAAGAGCCGATATAGACAGAAACCTGTTTATCCTTCCCCGTATAAGGGTCTGTTTCGACAACCAGCTTCTGTAAAGATTGATATTGTTTTCGTTTAATTCTATTCCTTCTCCCTTCTGCTGAACTTCATATAATGATAATACATTTTTGTAACAACGTCAACGCTTTGTTTGATAAATCCCTCAATCATTTGCGTCTATTCAGGCTGGAATTCGATTAAAAATCCGTACTATTTTGTGTCCATTCATCATCGATTCGGCAGACCTTAATTTTCAGCAGCATCGCATCATATACCCTACTGTTTGCTCTAATCACAATTTGACTCTGCAGCGCTTGCCAGACATCATTTTTTTGCATAACAACGAAATAATTCGGCGAACGCCAATGGCTGCGCTCTACTGCAAGCAATGATCAACGCATTCGTCTCGCGCCAATTTGCTTACATTAGATATTCTTACACCAAAAAAGTTTGCATACATAAGCATAACATATGGAATTTCGTTGTCAATAAATGAATTGATCCATTTTGATTCCACATACAAAGCAAGTACATTACGACCTGTTACATTCAACAGTTTTATGAGAATGGTCGACTCATTTCCCTATTGTTTTTTTTATGTTTTTCTGTTCTATTTCAGTATTTTCTATTGAACAAAGTAGCTTCCCAACGTACTATTATATATTAACGTATTAAATCGCTAAACTTCTTTTTCAGGTTGGCTGCATCATTAATACAGAAAATACAAAAGAAGCTCTCCTGATTTTCAAGGAGAGCTTCTTTTTATATTTTCAGTTATTCAATCCCTCTAAAGCTGTTAAAGGGGAACATGACAAATTGTACATGACCAAATATCATATCTCTTGTCAGTGCAGAAGGCTGAGTATAGCCATAATAATTTCGGCTATCATGACTGTTGTCACGGTTATCGCCCATCACAAAGTACTCATCATCACCAAGCGTGAACGCTACCATGCTAAAGCCGTTGTCATTACGTTCTTCGGTTAGGTATGGTTCATCCACAACCTCGCCGTTTCGGTACACCACATTGCTTACAATCTCAAGTACATCTCCCGGTGTCCCCATCACTCGTTTCACGAAATTCTCAGTCCGTCCGGGGTATTTACATATCACTACATCACCGAGCTGAGGATCTCCGAAAAGATATTCAGGTTTGGTGACAAGCATAATCTCTCCATCTTGCAGGGTATCGCACATGCTGCTGCCATCGACCCTGATTGGCTCAAACAAGAAGGTTCTGATTAAAAGCGCAATGATTACCGCAGCACCCAAAGTCAGTACCCAGCTCAATATTTCTTTCTTTATGTCCACTGGCTTTTTCTCGTCTTTTTGGGGAGCTTCATTTTCAATACCAACATTTTCATTTTCCAGCTCCTGTTCATTCTGTACTTGCACGGGGAAACCTCCTTAGGGTAATTCAGTCATCTTGCGAAGTGTCTCTGCCTCGGGAATCGGACCCTGTGTCAGCACCTTTTTACGACGCTTAACAAAATCCGCACGATCCATCATCACAATGCGTGCGCACCCAAGGCATTTGATTTTTATATCAGCACCGATGCGGATCACAGTCCAGTCGTCACTGCCACAAGGATGAGTTTTTCTCATTTTGACAACATCACCCAAACGGATCTCTTCCATGTAATCACACCTCCGCAACATTCCTATGCATTATACCGCTAGACCCAAGAACTTTCAAGCATGGATGAAGCCCAAATTAAGGATTGCATGTAAACAATCTATGAATATGTGCTGTAAACCGCTTTGTATCTTGCCCTTTTGTAGTCACTATGCTATAATTTTTTTAGTTTATCTCTGATAGGAGTGGAATCAATGGCAACGACAACCAAGCGCAAGACCCCGCTAAAAACCATCATGGTGCGAGTTGTGAGTTTATCAATTGCGTGCCTTATGTTAGGATCTGTCATATTCGCTGCTTTTGGGCAGTGGTAAGCGGATCTATAAGCTTATGCCTCAGGCAGCACAAACCAAAATGTGCTGCCTTTTTTAATTTCACTTTCTACGCCATATTCTAGACCATGGCTATCCAGTATCCCCTTTACGATGTTAAGGCCGAGCCCTGTTCCGATAGCAGCACGCTTATGCGCTTTGTTGCTTCGATAGTATCGTTCCCAAATGCTATCAAGCTCGTCAGGTTCGATCCCTTCTCCGCTATCCTTAATCTCGATCTTGACCTTACCATTGGAAACCGTTTGAACTACGTTGACCGTTTTATCAGCGCCCGTATAGGTCAATGCATTGTTGATTAAATTATAGATCACTTGCCCGACTTTCAGTTCATCCGCACATACGCAGACATTTTTGAACGGTTCAAAGATAATATGATAACCATCCTGCTCCTTGAGCTTTCCATATCGTTCAAGAATACTGTTGATTGACGATGTTAAATCAAATTTCTCATTCTTAATCACGTCTTTGCCGCTCTTTGACACGCTGTAATCTAGTATAGCGTTCACTAAGGTGGAAAGGCGTTTTGTTTCATCGATAATCACCTGCATATTTTCAGGCGTATTTTCACCCGGCAAATCGCGCATCACCTCTGCATATCCCTCAATCAGCGTCAGCGGCGTACGCAGGTCATGGCTGATGTTTGCGATCAGCTCACGCTGCATCGTTTCAACGCGCTTTAAATCATCGGCTGTTTGAATCAACTGCGCATTGAGCTCTTTGATTTCGCGGTAGCTTATACTGCTCAAAACGGGGGTATATTCCCCTATACTCAGCTGCTTTGCCGCTTGTGTCGTCGCAATCAATGGACTGGTAATTCGCTTTGATAAGACCAGAGAAATCAAAAATGAGAGCAAAATCAAAATCACAGTGATGAATATCAATTCGTTGCGTATGGTTTGAACCGTTGCGGTTACGGGCGTAACCGTCGCATTCAGAAACACAAACGCCCTGCGGCCATCCTCAAGCACCGTTGCCTTGACCGTAACCATACTCCGCGCACTTCCATCGTCGCTGGACGGGACATGACCCGAAAATTTCTTTTCGTCATACTTTTCATTTCTAAACCCGAGCATGGGAAATATACGCAGAACTGATTCGTTTTCGTCCATCGCCATTTCAGTATACCGCAGAATGTCATGAATGCTCATGTGATGGATAATGCATCCAGGCGTGTGCTCTGCGCTGACAATCAGTTTTAAGTTTTCATCAATGACCAAAACACAAACCTCGTTGTCCTCAGCAATGCGGTCCACAAGCGTTTGCAGGTTTTCATTGTTGATGTTCCTGACAATGCTATCGGATGATGATTTCAGCATCTCTGTCTTTTGCAGCCTGTAAAACTCATCCAGAAATACAATCTGGAACAGCCAAAGCAGCACCAGCAGCAGTCCTGTAAACAATAGAAAATACAGAAAGATTCTACTGCGGATGCCTAGTGAGTTCTTGTAATTCATCATTCGACTCTTTAATGAGAGCTTATCTGTCGCTTCACTCTTTTTCAAAACGGTATCCTACCCCTCTGAGTGTGGTGATGTACTTTGCATAGTCCCCCAGCTGCTTTCGCAGCAGCTTGATATGGGTATCAAGGGTACGATCGTCACCAAAGAAATCAAAGCCCCATACCTCACTGATGAGCTTATCTCGGGTTAAGGCAATACCGCGATTTTTGACCATATAAAAGAGCAAATCATATTCTTTGGGAGATAAATCAAGCTCAAAATTATCCACTGTCACTTTACGCGCCGTGAAGTCGACCAGCATATTATTAATGGTTACACATTCGTGTTCCAAACTCTGCGGAGAGTTGGCAGAAGCGCGCCTGAGCACAGCCCCTACGCGAAGCATCAATTCCTTGGGAGAAAAGGGCTTGACAACATAATCATCTATGCCCAGTTCAAACCCATGAATTTTATCATATTCCTCGCCTCGAGCTGACAAAAGAATGATGGGGATAGCCGCATTTTTCCTGATTTCTCTGGAGGCTGAGAAACCATCGAGTTCAGGCATCATCACATCCATAATAATGAGATCAAATCGCTCTTTTTGAGCTTTATCAATGGCCTCCATGCCATTTTCCGCCTCCGCCACCTTATAGCCTTCAAACAGAGCATATTTGATGATCAGTTGACGAATGCGCTGTTCGTCATCTACGATGAGAAGTTTCATCATTAGGCTCCCCCTCTCTTTTTCATTCCGCTAGGCAATTGCCTACTCATGTGCCATATCGCATAGCACAGCTTCTAAGCTTTTCTCTTGCGTCCCGCGCAGTAAAGTCAGTGTAAACGCTTCGCCGTCAAGCAATTCACTGCGCATGGTCATCAGCTGGCTGGAATCTAAAATATCAATACCATTAGCGATGATAATCCGGTCTCCCGAACGAATCCCCGCACGATATGCTTCGCTTTGTTCATCTACTGCCAGTACGTAAACGCCCGTATCATTCACATGATAATACGAAATTGCCTCGCTATCCACAATATCCAGCAGCACCATGCCTCGCATACAGTCATCAGCATCTGTACTTTCAAGCGCATAATTTTCAAATGGAAAGGCCTGAAGTTGGGGGCTATATAACATGGTCATCACAGCTGCTAGCAGCGCAATGATGGCAACGATAAGAATGATCATGACGAGTGATCCGTTTCTTCTATCGCGTTCTTTCACCATCCTCATTCCCCTTCCTTTGTATCATTTTACAAATATATCGTAACTTTTGGAAGTGATGAGCAGATGAACAACGCTTGAAAAATGCTAGAAAAAAGAGAATGAACGCATATCATACAGCTCATTCTCCCAACAATTGTGAAAAGATTAATCCTCTTGGTTTTCAAAAGGCATAGCAATGCGATTATCTTCTGTTTCCCAGAGCTTATCAAGGCGATAAAAGTCACGATCTTCCTGATGGAAAATGTGTACGAGGATAGCGCCATAGTCAAGAATAATCCACTTGCCATCCTGGTAGCCCTCTTTGCGGGCAGGTTCGATACCCATTTCTGTCAGGCGGTCTTCCACCTCTTCGCCAAGAGCCTTCACCTGCATGGTGCTGCGTCCGCTCGCAATGATCATGCACTCGGTAATCACCGTCAGTTCGGTTACGTCCAAGGCTACAATATTGTTCGCTTTTTTGTTATAGAGGATCGTCGCAATCTTTTCAATTAGTTCTTTCATTCATTTCGCTCCTTTTGTTTTGTTGTACTGCATTTTTCTTTGCCGCCATCCGCCCAAGCCACTGTGCAGCACGCATTGTATCGGGGTGGATTGTACTCTTTTGGGCAGCGATATATTCCAAAGTGGATTCCATCGAGTAACGAATCGCATCAATCAGACTGCTGCCGGATAGCCTGCGAACCTCTTCCAGTGCAGGATAGCTGCGCCTTGAAGGCTCAATCTTGTCTGATAGATAAACGATCATATCAAGGGGAAGCATCCCCACCTTGCCAACCGTGTGGCAGCGAATCGCCGCCAGTATGTTTTGGTCATCAATCCCGTAGTCGCGCTGCGCTACCACTGCACCAACAGGTCCATGCAAAAGATTGGTGCTTTGCATCGTTTCCTTGTCAACGAGCAAGCGGTTCTCTTTCGCAATTTTCTGCATTTCGCTAAGCGGCATGCATTTTGCGCAGTCATGTAGGAGTGCAGCCAATACAGCTTGATTTTCATTGACACCATGGATTGCGGCGAGTTTCCTCGCAGTGGCTGCTACCAGCACAGAATGTAGCAGTCTCCGATCGCTAAGGGACTGTTTGAGCTTGGCATAGATCATATCCGCATGCTCCAAACTCGTCTTCGTGCCGTATAGTCCCATGATACGGATATACTCAAGGACTTGCGGCCGAAGTGCTGTTGGCTCTATCCCGCTTGCTAGCTGAGATCTGATCTCAGTTGCAGAGGTATCCATGGGCGTCATCTGGAGGAACGTCAGCCTTGCACCTCTTTGCTCAAGCAGCGACAAGTTTTCTTGATCAGGCTCTCCGTCCTCGCTGCGTCTGCAAACAAGGAACTTACAGAGCGTAAACACTTTATCAGGCTTTCGCCAATTTGGCAAATCCAATAGCGTGTCCTCTCCAATAATATAGTACAGATCCAAGTCCGGCGAATCCTTGAGCATACGGGTGAGGGTATCAACAGTATAGATAACACCCTCTCGATCAATTTCCATCCTAGATGCACTGCATTTAGGCAGTCCGATCATGCAAAGGCGCGTCATCTCAAATCGATGTTCTGCATCCTCAAGACCTTCTCGTTTATGAGGTGGGTTTCCAGTCGGTAAAAAAATCACGCGATCTAGCTTTTGTTCTTTCATCGCGCAAATCGCAAGTTCCAAATGCCTTTCATGGATGGGATTGAAACTCCCCCCCATGATGCCGATGCGCTGTTTTGGCACGGCTATGCCTCCCTTCGAAATGGGACCGGGCAATAACCCTTCTAATGATTATACTAAAAAATTGGCAAAAGGGAAACACTTTATTCATCACCATGTTTATATAGGAGTGATTGAATGCAGAAATATAAGCAGAAAACCCCGATTGCCAGCGTAACGGACAAGTTGCTTCGTGCGATTGTCGCATCAGGAATCGGCATTGCGTGGTTTGTCTATCTTTGGGGTTTGAGTCTCCCTGCACTTACCGCAGGGTTTGCCATGGGTGGTCTCATCTGGTTATGCGCCCGATTGTTTAGCAAGAAATCCGTTGAAAAGCGCGAGCTGCAAATGAGGCGAATGATTGGCGGCGAAATCGCACTAAACAAATTGCTGCTGCTTCCGCCAAGACATGCCGCCTTTCAAGCAACCATCTGGCTTTTGCCAAAAGAATCCGTTCAGATGGTCAAGGCCATTGAATGGGGTATCCTTGGCACGCTTGATGATAAAGAAGTGATGGTTCGCCTGATTGCGCAGCACGAGAGCATGCCGATAAATGTACAGCAGATCATTACCGTCATCAAGGAAACGCGAGAGCATAAGGTAGAAAGCTGTATTCTCTGCCTGACAGCCCCGCTCAGCCGCGACGCTGCGCAGTACCTAGAAACTTCAGATTTATCGGTTCGCATCGTCCAGCGTGAAGAGCTGATGCTGCTTGCAGGACTATCCGCGCCTGCTACAGACGAGGATCTAAGCAAGCTCGCCCGTAAAAAGCATACCCACCGCAACGCTAAGCAGTGGCTTGACATGGTGCTATCCCCTACCCGCTGTAAACGCTACTTCTGGTTTGGGATGGGACTAGGCCTGCTGGCATTGCTAACAGGTCAATGGGTTTATCCCATTCCTGCCGCCATTTGCCTTGCGCTCTTTGCTGCCAGTAAAGCCAAGGAGTTTCACTTGGAGCACAAGAAAGCATGATTGCGCCTTATTCCTTCGCACAAGCATTCGCAATGGTAATCCATTGCGTAACATCCAGCGCTTCTCCTCGAACCGTTAGCTGCAGCCCGCTTGCCTCCAATGCACCCTTCAGCTTCTCCGAATCCACCAAACCTTTGAGGGCATTGGTCAGTGTCTTTCTGCGAAGCGTAAATCCCGCTTTTACCATGGTAAAGAAGAGCTTCTCGTCAGCACATGGAATCGGCGGTTCTTTCAAACAATCCAGCCTGACAAAGGCACTATCCACCTTAGGCGGCGGAGTAAATGCTTCTGCAGGTACAATGGCAATCAGATTCGGTTCACAACGATATTGACACTTCACACTCAAAAGTCCATATGCATCTGTTGACGGCGCAGCCATCAGCTTTTCAGCAACTTCCTTTTGAATCATCATGCATATACGCTCAATGGGGAGACCGCTCTCCCAAAGCAAATCGAAAATCGGCGTGGTGATATTATAGGGAATATTTGCAATCACAAAGAAGTTCTCGCCAAGCGGCTCGCATAGTTCCTTGATATTGAGCTTGCGAATATCACCTTGGACAATCGTGAGGTTATCGCAATCCTGTGTTTTCACGCGCAAAAACGGGAGTACATCCGCATCAACTTCCACCGCAAGCACATGCTTTGCAGCGTCACATAGGCATTTGGTCAGCATTCCGCTGCCAGGACCAATTTCAAGCACTGTATCATTCTTGGATACACCTGTCTGTTCAACCAACGAACGCAAAAGCGACTCGTCATACAGAAAATGCTGCCCTAGATCGTGCTTATACCTTACGCCGTGATCACGGCGATTCTGAGCGTGTACGAAGGATTTTTTCACTATTGTTTTGCCTCATCAATCTGCACGGTATCACGGCCAAAAGCATCAATGAGGCTTTGCTGCGCTTCCTCCCGCACGTTATTCAGTTTCACGTTACCCGCGTCCTGCTCAAGTACCACTTCAAAACGAAGCTTTGTATTCGCCACTTCACTCAGTATTTGAGAGACTGTATCCCGCCGCTGCTGCTGGCTAAGCTTTACATAGGAAAAGTCCTTTTTTGAAACGGGGATCATCACCTGATATACATTATCCTTCGCTCCGATAAAGCGCTCATTCCTGAGCAAACCAAACAATGGCGGCTGGGTCTTGGCAAGCTGGGAGAGCGTTTTCTTCCAGATTTCCTTTTCATCTGTGGGCACAGGTTGTGCTGTTTTCTGTGGGGGAGATTTTGCAGCACTCGCGGAGGAGCCGCCAGCATCTTCTCTTCGTCTAGTGGATTGCTTTTGTCCTTCCATAGATACAGCGATCTTTCCGCTTGCGATTTCGCTTTCAAATCGGCTGAGCTTGGATTCAAGCTCACCAATGCGCTCCAGAAGTGCCGATTGATCGACTTCTTGATTGCTCTGGCATGCCTTGAGCACAGCTGCCTCCAGTCCGATTCTGGGCGTGGATGCAAAGCGAAGCTCTGTTTCGGCATGCATAAAGGTATCCAGCACGCGGAGCAAGCGTTCGCTGGATATATCCTGCGCCTGTTTGCGGTATCTTGCTTCATCTTCCTCCGTCACATCAAGGATGGATGCAGCGTCCTGCGTAATTGCTTTGACCGTAAGCAGCGCTCTCATATGCACTGACAATTCACGCAGGAAGACAAGCGGCTCGCGTCCAGAGCGCATCAAGTCGTCTACTTTGCGCATCACACCCGCGCTATCTCGCGCCACTAGGCTTTGCGCAAAATCGAATAGAAACTCGCGATCAGACGTACCCAGAACATCCCGCACTTGAGCTGCTGTGATATTCTGATTTTCCGCACCCGCCACGCACATATCCAAAATACTGAATGCATCGCGCATCGCGCCTTCCGCAGCCCGTGCAACCATGCGCAGCGCTTCGCCATCCGCAGTGTAGTGCATGTCTGCAAGTGCAAGCTCCATGCGCTCGACAATTAAATTAGAAGGAATGCGCCCAAAATCATATCTCTGAACGCGCGATAATATCGTTGCAGGAAGCTTTTGCGGCTCAGTCGTCGCTAAAATAAAGACCACATGCGCAGGCGGTTCTTCCAGCGTCTTTAGCAGCGCATTAAAAGCTGCCGTGGATAGCATATGTACCTCGTCAATGATGTACACTTTGTAGCGGCCGATTTGTGCAGGGTACCTCACCTGCTCCAATAGCTCGCGGATATTATCAACGCTGTTATTGCTCGCAGCATCAAGCTCCAGCACGTCCATCGTTGTTTCGCTAATGATTGATTGACATGCTTCACATGTCCCGCAAGGGTCGCCATGGTTTGGGTTTTGGCAGTTGATCGCGCGGCTCATCAGCTTCGCCATCGTGGTTTTGCCCGTTCCCCGGCAACCGCAGAAAAGATACGCATGCGCAATACGCCCCGACTCAATTTGATGTCTGAGCGTTTTGACCGTTGCAGTTTGTCCAATAACGCTTTCAAACGTTGTCGGGCGCCATTTACGATATAGTGCTTGGTAAGCCATAATACCTCCTAGAAGGACACGGAAAGCATGTGTTCACAGGCTTTAGCCGATATCTCAATCACATTTTATCATAGCACACCGCCGTGCGCAATGCAATGTGAAAGGAAAAAGCAGGAGTTTACTCTTATGATACAGTATATAACATTATATCTGAGATCATTTGATTTGAAAGGTGGATGGCTCATGACGATACGTGAACGCTTGGATTCTGAAGAGAAGCAACGCCTCTCCCCTTACGCATTGCTTTCGCAAGACACAAAGGGACGGCAAAAGCCCATATCGCCATGCAGTTTACGTACGGAGTTCCAGCGTGATCGTGACAGAATCATTCACTGCAAGGGTTTCAGACGCCTAAAGTACAAAACGCAGGTTTTTCTTTCTCCCGTGGGCGATCACTACCGTACAAGGCTAACGCATACGCTGGAAGTATCGCAGGTTGCTCGCACGTTGGCTCGCTCCCTCAGGCTCAATGAAGACTTGGCCGAAGCCATTGCACTTGGACATGATCTGGGTCATACGCCCTTTGGTCATATCGGTGAATCATCCCTTAACAAGCTGATGTATGACGGATTCAATCATAATGCACAAAGCAAGCGCATGGTTGAAAAGCTGGAAAACGATGGTCAGGGTCTTAACCTTTGCTATGAGGTGATCGACGGCATTCTCTGCCACTCGGGCAAGAACGAGCCTGAAACGCTTGAAGGCTGGTGCGTGAGGCGCGCAGACCGCATTGCATATATCAACCATGACATTGACGATGCCATTCGCGGCGGTATCCTAAAGCCCTTTGAAATTCCGCGCCAGTGTATCAGTGTGCTTGGAGCAACGCATGGCGAGCGCATTGATACGATGATTCGTGACATCGTTGAAACTAGCGCCGATCAGCCTTTTGTCCGCATGTCCCCCGATGTAAGCGACGCAAGCGATCAATTGCGTGCCTTCTTATTTGAATATGTATACCACGATGAATGGAGACATAAAGAAGAAGCACGCTGCGACTATATCATTTCCTCTTTGTTTTCTCATTACTGCAATCATCCCGAGCAGCTCCCCAAAGAGTACCTCGAGATATTCTACATAGACGGTGCCGAGCGTGCCGTCTGCGACTTTATCGCCTGCATGACTGATCGATATGCAATCGATCAATTCAACGAGATTTTCGTACCCAGTGCATTTGCTCAGAAATAAATGACACTGTCGGAAAATGTTGAACATTAGCAGGAAACCAACTGACTATGGCGAATGTTTAGGAGTGGGTGAATTAACAAATGGCTGTAAGGTATCCCCCACAGTGGCTGGATGAACTACGTGCGCGTGCGGATATTGTAAAGATTATCAACTCCTACGTGCCGCTTAAGAAGAACGGGCATAGATTTGTTGGTCTGTGCCCGTTTCATAACGAAACTGCTCCTTCCTTCTCAGTAGACGAGCAAAAGCAAGTCTATCATTGTTTTGGATGCAAAGCGGGAGGAAGTGTCATTCAATTCGTTATGGAAATTGAGCGTCTCTCTTTTCAAGAGGCCGTCGGGTTCTTAGCCGATCAAGTGCATTTACCATTGCCTCAAATGCAAAATGACCCTGCCTACGAACAACGCCGTTCGCTCAAAGAGCGTATCTATTTGGCAAACAAGGCAGCTGCTCGATTGTATCATCAGCATTTATGGCAACCGGATAGTGTGCATATACTACGTTACTTGCAAGATCGCGGACTTTCCGATGCGGTGATTCGCCGCTTTGGAATAGGTGCTGCACCCAACGGTGCAAACATTGGCAAAGCCCTCATGAATGAAGGCTTCACCGAGGAAGAACTGGTGCAGTCTGGGATTATGCTCAGGCGAGAGGGACGTGTCTTTGATATGTTCCGAAACCGCGCAATCTTTCCTATTATTGATGCCTATGGCAATGTGCTCGGCTTTGGCGGCCGTGCCATGGGAGACGCAATGCCCAAGTATCTCAACACCTCCGACACCCCTGCCTTCAACAAACGGTATACCGTTTTTGCAGCGAATCTGCTGCGTAAATCGAGAGGCCTTAAGCGGGTGATCTTGGTGGAGGGCTATATGGATGTTGTAGCACTATCACAATTCGGTGTAGAAGGCGTTGCAGCAACGCTTGGTACAGCTTTAACGCCAAACCAAGCACGGCTCATCAGCCGCTATGCACCGGAGGTACACATCGCCTATGACGGCGATAAAGCGGGACAAAAGGCCATTCTTAGAGGACTTGAAGTGCTCGAGGAAGAAAACGTACCCGTTCGTGTACTCGACTTTCCAGGAGGGCTTGATCCGGACGAGTTCATTCGCAAAGAAGGACTTGAAGCATTTCATGCCATCAAACCAATTTCTGGCGTTCTGTATCGTATGCTCAGGCAAAAAGAGCAACACGATATGAGCACCGAGGAAGGCCGCACGGAGTTTGCCAAAGCATGTGCAGTTTTTCTCAAATCAGTCAAGGAACCTGTTGATCTGGAAAACCATCTCAAACGACTTTCGCTTGAAACCGGTTTTACCAGAGAAGTGCTCTTGCAGCAAGTTGGGATTAGTCCCGCACCTCAGCATAAACAAGCAGTAAAAAGGGAAGGCTTTACACAAAAAGCAAAAGCTACTGCTAGTGTTGACTGGACAGCGCGAACACTGCTTGCCGCACTCTCCACAGGTCGCCTGCCAAAGGATAGTGTTGATCCAAACGAATTCGATGACCCATTGCTAAAATCGCTCTGCCAAGCGCTTATCGAAGGCAAAAGTGCAGCCGCACTGATGGAACGCCAACCCGATGAACAAAGCCGAGCTGTCGTGGGCGACATCCTAAGCATCAACACCGATTTGGATGACGAGGGTTTGATGAAAATGGCACAGGATTGTTTGAAAAAGCTCCATCAGACCAAACTAGAAGATGAACTCGAACAAATAACACAAAGCTTACCAAATTTAAGCGATAGCGACAAAGCAAGAGAAACCGAGCGTGCATTCAAGCTGACAAAGCAACTGCTAGAGCTTAAATAACCCCCACGCGCATATGAAGGAGTGAGATAGTTGAGTCGGAATCAGTCTCCTGAATCAATCAAGCTGAAACTCAACGAGCTATACGAGGATGCTAAAACCAAAGGATCAATTACCAAGGAAGACGTGGCTAATCAGGTCATGGAGCTTGAAATTGATGCTGATCAAATCAATAAAATCTACGAAACGCTTGAGAATCTCGGCGTTGACGTAATCAACGAAATAGATCCTGTTCCGGATGATGAACAGGTAGAACCTGAGCAGGTTGATTTAAGCGTACCCGACGGCATCAGCATTGATGACCCTGTGCGTATGTACTTAAAGGAAATCGGCAAAGTTCCTCTGCTTTCCGCTGAGGAAGAAATCGAGATCGCTCAGCGCATGGAACAGGGCGATGAGGAAGCGAAGCAAAAGCTCACCGAAGCCAACCTTCGCCTCGTTGTTTCCATTGCAAAGCGCTATGTTGGCCGTGGCATGCTTTTCCTTGATTTGATTCAAGAAGGAAATCTTGGACTGATTAAGGCCGTGGACAAGTTTGACTACCGCAAGGGCTATAAGTTTTCCACTTATGCGACCTGGTGGATTCGCCAAGCGATTACCCGTGCTATTGCCGATCAGGCACGTACCATTCGCATCCCCGTACATATGGTAGAAACCATCAATAAGCTTATCCGTGTTTCACGTCAGCTTTTACAGGAATACGGACGCGAGCCCACACCTGACGAAATTGCTAAGGTGATGAATATCACCGAGGGCAAAGTGCGCGAGATCATTAAGATTGCGCAGGAACCTGTTTCTCTGGAAACGCCGATTGGTGAGGAAGAGGACAGTCACTTGGGCGACTTCATTCCCGATGAAGATGCGCCGGCACCTGCTGAGGCTGCAAGCTTTACCTTGATGAAGGAACAGCTTTTGGACGTACTGGATACGCTCACCCCCCGCGAGGAGAAGGTACTTCGTCTGCGCTTTGGTCTTGACGATGGTCATCAGCGTACACTGGAGGAAGTCGGCCGCGAATTTAAAGTTACCCGCGAGCGCATCCGCCAGATCGAAGCAAAAGCACTTCGCAAACTGCGTCATCCTAGCCGCAGCAAAAAACTAAAGGACTATTTAGACTAACGTGAAGGTTATGCACAAACGAGCATTACAACTGGATAGCCGATTATCGGCAGCTCTTCAAATGGCCATGCCGTTTGAAATCAGCGCCGATATTGGTGCTGATCATGGACAATTAAGTGCTTTTATACTGCTCAATCAACTGGCTAAGCAGGCACTTATCGCCGATGTAAGCGACAAAGCGCTGGAAAAAGCGCGCAAGTGCATTCATGAGTACGGACTTGATGATCAAGCGATCTTCGCTGTCGCTGATGGGCTCGATGCACTGGGTGCCCTCTCCCCTCTTCATGCTGATGTGATTTTCATCCTCGGTATGGGCGGTGAGACGATGTCGGGCATTCTAAAGCGCGGCGCTTTGGGGCTCCATGGTGCAACGCTTATTCTCGGTGCACATACTGAAATTCCGCTTGTTAGACAAACGATCCAAGAGATTGGATACCAAATTACAGATGAAGATGTAGCAAAGGTAGATCGGTTTTCATATATCCTTATGAAATGCCAGCCCGCTGCAAACGCTCAGGTGAGATACACCCAGCGTGAATTGCTCCTTGGGCCTATTTTACTTCAAACCTACCCTGCACTTTGGACTGCGATGCTAGCGCGAAAAAAAGCATCACTTGAGCAAGGCATTCGCGCCATGTCCGCTTCAACTGCACAAATCCATGCAATGCGCCTTGAGCAATTTAGGCTAGAGCTGGATTATGTCGATGATGCACTCAAGCAAGCTACGCTGCATAACCCAGATGAAGAAAGCGAGTTTTCATGACTATCAAGCAGATTTATGATTGGCTTAATGCCATCGCTCCCTTTGATACTGCTGAAGGCTTTGACAATGTTGGCCTATTGATCGGCAGCTATGATGCAGAGGTCTCGGATGTGCTATTTGGTATGGATGTGACGGAAGCGCTGGTTGCCGAAGCTGTACAAATCGGAGCTCAGCTCATTATTTCTCACCATCCATTCATATTTAACCCCATCAAGCGCATAGACTATGATACGCCCAATGGGCGCATACTTCACAGTGTCATGACAAATCAAATCAGCATCATCGCTGCTCATACAAACTGGGACAAGGCTCCCGGCGGAATCTGCGATAGTTTAGCGGAGATATTATCTCTGCGTGACATCGTCAATGGCGATGAATTCCTGCGCATTGGCACACTCCTCCTCCCTGCCTCGCCCGAGGCTTTGGGCAAATGCATCGAGGATTCGCTTCATATCGTTCCAAGATGCTACGGAGATGCACAAGCTCCCATCACCAAGGTTGCCGTTGCTGGCGGTGCCTATGGCGAAGCGGCAAACCTCGCCCACGAACTTGGTGCGCAAGCATTCGTTGTTGGCGAAATCCATCATCACGAGATACTGGATGCCTGCGCTCGCGGACTGGTTATCTATGATGCCGGTCACTACGCAACAGAGTTCCCCGGTGTTGCCGCGCTGCACAAGCGTTTTATTGCAGAGAATGCCTCAAACCATCCATCGGTTAAAGCTCATCTGCATTTACAAGCTCCCTTTACAGGAGCAGTCCTCGCCTTTGCATAAGGCAAACCCTAGCAACCACAAGGAGGTATTTCATGGAACAAACAGAATTGCTATGGCAGTATCAGAAAGCCGATATGGCCGCTGATTCATTTGAAACCGAAATGAAGCGCAACCCCAATCGTATCGCGCTCAAGAAAAATCGCGAGTTTTTGGTAGAGCAGCAGAATGCTGTAAAGCGCATTGAAGACGAAGTTGCCGAAATGGTGGATCGTGTAGATGTCATCAAACTAGCAATTGCCCGTATGGAAGAGCAATTGACCACCCTGAATCAGCGCATGCAGGACACCCCGCCCGAGGATCTGTCAGCTGCTCAGGATCTAAACCATGATGCACAAAAGCTTCTCACAGACCTCACCGGTTTTGAGCAAGAAATGAAGCGCATTCAAAACGATGCAGCGGATCGGGACAAGATGGAAAAAGAAATCCGCATGAAGTACGCAAAGGTGAAAGCGCAATACAATCAGCAAAAGATTGATTATGAAATCGAGTACAAAGCACAGCTGAAGGAACTCGAAGAAAAGCGCCGCGGTGCTCTGGAAAAAGCACAAGCAATTGATGAAACACTCCTGCAGCGTTATCAAACCATCAAGCTTCATTGCACCCCGCCCGTCGCGAAAATGTATGGCGATCAGTGCGGCGGCTGTAATATGAGTTTGCCTCAGGTTACACTCCGTAAAATTAAAAATGGTGCAAAAATCATCGAATGCGAAACTTGCGGGCGCATGATTATCCAGATGTAAGCATCCTGCAATGAGTCGGGCGTTGATTGTTTCAACGCCCGCTCTTCATTTCACCCATTTCATACAGAAAATGTAAAGGGGGATGTCCTATGACCATGATTGAGATCATTGAGAAGAAAAAACTCAATCAGCCACTCTCCAAACCAGAAATCGAGTATTTTGTGCAAGGTGCCGCAACGGGCAGCATCCCTGACTATCAGCTAGCTGCATTGCTTATGGCCATTCGTTTAAATGGCATGAACCGCGAAGAAACAGCCATGCTCACCCTCGCAATGACAGCATCCGGCGATGTAGCTGATCTTTCCAGCATTGACGGCATCCCAACAGATAAGCACTCAACAGGCGGCGTCGGTGATACCACAACGCTTGTGCTCGTCCCGCTTGTCGCCGCTTGCGGCGTACCCGTGGCTAAGATGAGCGGCAGAGGACTTGGACACACAGGCGGCACGCTTGATAAGCTGGAGAGCATCAAGGACTTCAGCATCAATATTTCAGAGGATGCGTTCATCCATCAAGTGAGGACCATCGGCTGCGCAGTCATTGGTCAATCTGGCAACCTTGTTCCTGCTGATAAAGCATTATATGCGCTGCGCGATGTAACATCGACTGTGGATAGCATGCCGCTGATTGCCTCTAGCATTGTCAGCAAGAAACTGGCCAGCGGTGCAAAAGCCATCGTGCTAGACGTAAAGACCGGCGCGGGAGCACTCATGCAGACCACGGAGGAAAGCATTGAACTTGCACAGACGATGGTTCACATCGGGCATGATGCAGGCCGCAAGATGATCGCGCTTGTCACCGATATGGGCGAACCGCTTGGCAGTCATGTCGGCAATGCCCTTGAGGTCAAAGAGGCCATTGATGTACTCAGCGGAAGGGTTACAGGACCCCTGCTCACGCTCTCCCTTGAACTAGGGGCACGTATGCTGCTGCTCAGCGGCGCTGCGGGTGATATCGAAGAAGCGAAGGCAAAGCTTCAAAATGCATTGCAAAGCGGTGCAGGCCTTGCCACGCTCAAGAAAATGATCACTGCGCAGGGCGGCGACCCAAGTTGCTGCGATGATACATCTCTTTTGCCTCAAGCGAAGGTCGTCAAAGACGTTCCAGCACTGCAAAGCGGTTATGTGCACCATATGGATACCATCGCCCTTGGAAATACGACTCAGGCAATGGGCGCAGGGCGCAAGCAGAAAACGGATATTATCGATCACAGTGTTGGCTTTGTGCTCCATCATCGCATTGGTGACTCCGTCACTAAGGGGGCTCCGATTGCGACTGCATATGCCAAAGACGAGCAAAGCGCCAATGATGCAATTGCCGAAATCCAAGAAGCCATTGCCATCAGCGATGAAAAGGTCGCGCCGTGCAAACTCATTCACGCCATCGTGGATGATCAACAAGTCATTCGGATGTGAACTCATATGAAACACTATATTATTGTGAAGTACAATGATCTAGTTTCTGACGCAAGTGAAGTTGAGCGGCAAATCAAAGCACTATTCGCACCTGCGGCTGAGCTCGATGGCATTCATAGCGTGTCAGTTCATCCAGCTGTTATGCACTCCAGGATACGATTTGATTTGATGATTCGAGTGGATATGAACCGCGAATCGCTCGTCCTCTTTGATGCATCCGATATACATAAACAGTGGAAAACGGATTTTGCCCATTTGATTGCGCACAAAGTGATTTTCGACTGTGATTGATAAGGAGAATAAATGCGATGAGTAAATTATCTGATTTGCCCAACATCGGTCCTGTCGTTGAACGGCAGCTGCATGATGTCGGAATTGATACAGAGGAGCAATTACGCGCCATCGGCGCAAAAGAGGCATGGCTTCGCATCAAAGCCATCGATCCATCCGCATGCCCCAATCGCCTCTACGGGATGGAAGGGGCTATTCGCGGCATCAAGAAAACCATGCTTCCAAGTGACGTCCTCTCCGATCTGAAGAACTTTGCTCGCGAAAAAAAATAGTAAAAGAACAACCAGACGATTGAGTCCTCTGGCTAAAATAGGTATAATGGGCATGCTTGATTTTAACGCATCGTGAAGTCAGCATGCCTTTTTCTTTGGTTCATCGGTGCAAAACAATATCAAAGGAGGTTCATCTATGCCATTTTCAGTCAATGATTCCTTTCTGTACATTATATCCGGCATTATCGTAGCATTTGTCATTGCACAATCGGTTTTCTTCCTTGTCAAAGCGCTCAATCGCGCTAAGTATCTTCAAATTTCAAGCTCCGTTGTTCGCAAGACCATCCTGTCAAGTGCGCTGTTTTCCATCGCACCTGCGATCAGCATCCTTGTGGGCGTCATTACGCTCAGCAAGTTCATCGGTCTGCCCTTCCCTTGGCTCAGGCTCAGCGTTCTAGGAGCGGTTACCTACGAGCTCCCTGCAGCTACCATCGCAGCGCAGACCATGGGTGCATCCGTTAAGGAGACCATCACAGATCCACAGGTGTTTTCCACCATCGCTTGGACGATGACCCTTGGCATCATTTCGGGCATTGTCCTCATTCTATTTGGTCTCAAGCGCATACAGCGCGGCGTGCACTCCATCACCAAGAAAGATAAGCGCTGGGGCGAAATCGTCATGGACAGCTTGTTTCTAGGCATGGTCAGCGCCTTTGTCGGCATGCTATTTGCGGATATCCGCATAGGGCTTCCAGGCTTCGTCCCGATTGTTGTTGCGCTCGCATCAGCTGCCCTCATGGGTGTCTGCGGCATACTGATCAAGGTTTGCAAGCTAAGCTGGCTTGAGCAATATGCACTCCCGCTTTGCATGCTTTTTGCTATGGCATTGAGTCTACCGATCACCGCAATGATGTCGTAAGGAGGAAAATGAATATGAAAAACAATAAAACAACTACAAGCACCGTTTATGAAGACAGCGTGCATGCCTATGGCCGCATTTGGATGGCTATGGCTCTGATACTCATGATCCTCGTACCCGTCGCCATCTGCTGCTACTATAGCTCATGGCCGCCACTGACAGCTGTACTCAAGTCGCTGCTGGGCGTTGCTCCTATGTACTGGACAGTCGGCATCATCGAGGTATTCACCTTTGTGCCCATGCTTGGTACGGGCGGATCATATTTGGGATTTGTCACGGGCAATCTGACCAACCTCAAAGTCCCCTGCGCGCTTAACGCGATGGAAGGTGCAAAGGTGAAGGCAGGAAGCGAAGAAGGCGAGGTCATCTCTACCATCGCGATCGCATCCAGCTCTATTGTGACATCCTTTGTTATCTGCATCGGCGTTTTTGGTCTGAGCTTCTTGCAGCCCGTGCTCGAATCCCCAGTCCTCAAGCCTGCTTTTGATAACATCCTCCCCGCATTATTTGGTGCGTTGGGGGTCGTATTTATCAGCAAGAATCCAAAGCTTGCACTCGCCCCGCTTCTGTTCATGGTTGTGTTGTTCCTGCTCGTTCCTTCTTTGAGCAGCGCAGTTGGTGTCCTTGTACCAGTAGGTGCACTCATTGCAATTGGTGCAGCCCGCATCATGTACAACAAAGGAATGCTAGGCGATTCGCCTGATGAAGCTAGCAAAGGAGATGCAAACGCATGACTATTGTATGGCTGATACTCATTCTCCTCGTTGCATTCATCGCTGTGATCATCGCCCACGCCTTAAAGTTCACCCCTGAGCAAAAAGCAAGCGTGCCCGCGGTAGACTTCCCTGTTGATATAGAGTCAGTCACAGAGCATTTTCAACAAATGATCCGTCTGAAAACGGTCAGCGGTATGGATGAATCGCTTGTTGATCAAGAGGAATTCATCAAGTTTCAAAACCTGCTGCCAACCCTCTACCCCACCATCTATGCGACCTGTGAGTATGAGCGGATCGGTCTGCATGGAATCCTCATTCGCTGGGCTGGGAAGCACAGTAACGAGCCTTCTGTTTTCATGGCTCATTATGATGTTGTGCCCGTGAATCAAGCGGAATGGGATGAGCCCGCCTTTGAGGGCTTGATTAAAGATGGCGAGCTTTGGGGACGCGGTACGCTTGATACCAAGGGCACATTACTAGGCATCATGGAAGCTGCCGAATCACTCTTAAAGCAAGGCTTTGTTCCTGAAAATGATATCTATTTTGCCTTTGGCGGGGACGAGGAAACCGTGAGCACCGATGCTCCTGCTATCGTTGATGAACTTGAGCGCCGCGGGATCAAACCAGCGCTTGTGCTAGACGAAGGCGGAGCAATCGTTGAGGGTGTATTCCCGGGCGTCAAGCAAAGTGCAGCCGTGATCGGCATTGCAGAAAAAGGCAGCGTATACATGGACTTAAGCGTCCAAGGTGCAGGCGGTCATGCTAGCGCGCCGCCGCCCCAGCAAGCCGTGGCTATTTTAGCCAATGCACTTGCTAAGCTTCAGCGTAACGCCATGCCATTCGCCCTCACCAAGCCAGCCAAAGAGCTCTTTGATACGATGGGACGGCATTCGACCTTTGCCTATAAGATCATCTTTGCTAACCTCTGGTGCTTTGCACCTGTGATCAACCTGATATGCAAAATGAGCGGCGGAGAACTCAATGCGCTGGTGAGAACCACCTGTGCTCTTACGAAACTAAGCGCATCCGACTCCTATAATGTACTCCCCACCTCATGCAAAGCTGGGATTAACCTGCGCATCATCTGCGGCGAAACGGTTGAGTCCGTTACCGCTCGTCTCAAAGCCATCATTGGTGATGATCGCGTTACCATCAAGCATGTAGAGGGCGGGGGTCCATCTGCCATATCGCGAACAATAGGAGATGGCTGGGATCGCTTAACGACCGCCATAAATCAAGCCTATCCAGAGGCACTGGTCTCCCCCTATCTCATGGTTGCTTGCAGTGATAGCCGCCACTACTGTAGGATCAGCGAAAATGTCTATCGTTTTTCAGGGATGCCTCTGACAAAAGCACAGCGCGGAATGATCCATAATGCCAATGAACGCATTCCTTTGAATTTGCTTGATGATGTCGTTACATTCTTCGCATGCGTTATGAAGCAGTGCTAACACAAAATCAACCGTCAGTTTCCACAAAACAGCAGAATATTTTTATAATCTTTCGAAAAAAGCGTTCAAAATGCGCCAAAACAAGCGTTTTAGCACTTGACAGACGATTCGAAATTTAGTAGAATATTCTTTGGCATCAATAGACTCCGCCAGCCCCGGAAGACTATTGAAACTACACGCACATTTGCTGACCATCAAATGATGCAACTGAATCACAAACCCCTTGAAGGAGGATACCGACTTGAAAACGTACATGGCAAAGCCCGCAGAAGTACAACGTAAATGGTACGTTGTTGATGCAGAGGGCATGGTATTAGGCCGTCTGGCAAGCCAGATTGCAGCCGTATTGCGTGGTAAGAATAAGCCCACTTATACCCCCCATGTGGATACAGGCGATTACGTCATCGTCCTCAATGCAGATAAAATTGTTATGACAGGCAAAAAGCTTGATCAAAAAGTATATTACAAGCACAGCGGATACCCGGGCGGCTTGAAGGAAACGGTTTATCGCCGTTTGATCGCCGAGAAGCCTGAGTTCGTCATTAAGCACGCTGTGGTTGGTATGTTGCCAAAAGGACCCCTAGGCCGTTCAATGGCGAAAAAGCTAAAGGTCTATGCAGGTTCTGAGCACAATCACGAAGCACAACAGCCCGAAGTGCTGGTTATTAAATAAGGACACGGAAGGAGCGAAAAAAAGTGGCAAAAGTTGAGTATAGTGCCGTTGGCCGTCGTAAGAAGGCCATTGCCCGTGTCCGTTTGGTCGCTGGCGACGGAAAAATTTTGGTAAACAAACGTGAGCTTGACAACTACTTTGGTCTTGAGACCCTCAAGATGACCGTTCGTCAGCCCTTGGAATTAACCAAGGCCGGTGGCGATATGGACATCCTAGTCAATGTTGTCGGTGGTGGTTTGACCGGACAAGCAGGCGCGATCCGTCATGGTATCAGCCGTGCTTTGATCAAGGCAAATCCCGAACTAAGAGACAGCCTCAAGAAGGCTGGTTTCCTCACACGTGACCCACGTATGAAGGAACGCAAGAAGTACGGCCTCAAGGCTGCACGTCGTGCACCTCAGTTCAGCAAGCGCTGATCATCAGAAACATGTAAACCCTTGCAAGCCTTTTGTTTGCAAGGGTTTTTCTTTTTGACATCATGATTCCATTTGAATCGAAAGCTGTCCCACTTGTGCAAGATAAGACGAGAAGCTTGGTGTAGATATTGCTATACTACAAGTGAAGAGATGAGAGGAGGAAGGATCAATGGAGTGGACGGAGAGCATCAGACATACGATTCGCTATGTCGAAGATCGATTGCTGGAGCCGATAAATATTGAGGAGCTGTCAAGGGAAGTTGGTATATCACCCTATTACCTGCAAAAGGGGTTCAGCCTGATGACTGGATACTCAATTGCAGAGTATGCCCGCTATCGCAGGCTCTATCTAGCAGCGCTTGATATCATTCAAGGACAATCAAGGATCATCGATATCGCATACAAGTACGGCTACGAGACCCCCGAAAGTTTCACCAAGGCATTCACGCGTTTCCATGGAATGTCCCCAAGGGATCTCAAGAAGAATAGCTCAAAGATGACAGTGTTCTTACCTCTGAAAATCAAAATCACAATTCAAGGAGGAAATGACATGGAGTATGTAGTAGAAACAATGAAAGGCTTTAGGGTAGTGGGTTTGCAGCGGGAGTTTTCGTTTGATTCATCATTCCGGCAGATTCCAATGTTTTGGGATGAGTTTACCCGCAAATACTGTCCACCTATGCACAGCGAAACGGCGGTAGCACAGGCGATATCTCGCTACCGCATCGGCGAGTTCGGTATATGTGTTGATGACATTGGCAAAGATGGAACGTTTGCATATATGATCGCAGGTACCTATACAGGAGACACTGTGCCTGAAGGGCTCACTGTATATGAGTTCCCAGAAATGACTTGGGCAAAGTTCTCCTGCTATGGACCAATGCCTGGTGCGCTGCAATCAGTGAACACCAAAATCTTCAGCGAATGGTTGCCTGGCAATCCCGATTATGAAATTTCATTAGGTGCCAATATCGAATGGTATAGCGACCAGGATATGTCAAGCCCCACCTATGAAAGCGCTATCTGGATTCCTGTTAAGGATAAGTAAATATCATGCTTCTTGCAGGGAATCGCTCTTCTTTATAGAAAACAATGATATAGATTGTTTTCAGACCTCTGATGGTATATGCGTCAGAGGTCTTTTTAAGCATAATAGGAGGTTGTCTGATGAACCATTCCACACAATATCATGGACAGGTCATTCAGGAAGGTTTCGGCATCGGCAAAATATGGTCTATTCATCAAGGTTGTCAGCCCGATTCCCCCATTATTCTTGTTGCTAATGAAATCTGTCTGCAAGATTTAATGATGTTCTCGGATGTGTCCCTACAGGGTATGATCATACATCAAAACACGCGCTGCGATCATGTCTCAGTCCTTGCTCAAAGCCTCAACATTCCATATATCACAGGGATTGATGTGCAGGATCATTGGCAGGGAACGCTTGCTGTTTTGGATGGCTATCAAGGAGATGTGCTATTATCTCCAAGCAAGGAAGAGCTTGTACTCGCCAAGCAAGAGCAGCAAAATTACCGCTTTGCTTTTACCGAACTCAAAGCATCTATAAAAGTCCCCTCCTATATGGCAAACGGTGAGCAAGTACAGTTCTTAGCAACCCTGCACGATCTATCCAAGATCAGTAGGGCGATAGGCAATAGCGCAGAAGGTATCGGGCTTTTCAGGAGTGAGTTTCTATTTCTGCAATCAGATTCAATACCGGACGAAGATATTCAGTATTGGACCTATCGCACCTTGATGCAATGCATGGAGGGCAGACCCGCGACAATTCGGACGCTGGATATAGGGTCTGATAAAATGCTTAAGTGCATGCCGCTGCCGGCCGAAGAAAACCCCGCACTAGGTGAACGCGGTATCCGTTTTTGTCTTAATCGACCCGATTGGTTTAAACAACAGCTGAGGGCTCTGCTCCGCGCTGCCCTTTATGGTTCGCTTCGTATATCCTACCCCATGATAACGTCGCTGGATGAATTTCTCCAGTGTAAGGCACTTGTCCAAGCCTGTAAACTCGAGCTCGCGCAAGAGGGCATCCCCTACGGCGATGTCGCGCAGGGCGTGATGATTGAGACACCTGCCGCTGTAATGATTTCAGATGAGCTTTGCCGTCATAGCGATTTTGTAAGCATTGGTACGACTGATCTCATGCAATATACGCTTGCCGCAGACAGATGCAATCCCGCCATCGCGCATCTTCTTGATCCCATGCATCCTGCCATGTTTGCAATGATTCGCATGGTCGTTGAAGCCGCAAACCGAAACCAAACCGATCTCACTTTATGCGGAAATATTGCATGCAACCCAGCCATGCTCCCCCACATGCTATCACTCGGAGTCAGGTCTTTTTCATTGCCCAGTGATAAAATCCCGCTCTTTCGTTCATTTGTTTCATTTAATTAATTCTTTTGTAACACAATGTTAGGATTCGTTTTTCTTTGACATTGCTAATTTTTTAACATGCTTTTTGGTATTCGTTTTTACCTTTTGGCAACTTGTCTCCCACTTCATATCTTTTTCATTGCGCCCTTATATATGAAGAAACACGTTTTCAATGGAACGATCGCATTATATACAATACGATATAACGGCATATGAATATGAATATTTACTTTCCCCTCTCACTATGTTAAACTTTTAACGAACAGAAAGGGGATGGAAAACCATGACTGACACGCACAAGGTTGTTGACAGTGTGGAACGTTTAGAAGAGGAGATTGCTATCGTACGAGCTGCGCAAAAGCAATTTGCTACATTCTCACAGGAACAAGTAGACAAGATTTTCTTTGCTGCTGCTATGGCTGCGAACAAGATGCGTATCCCACTGGCAAAAATGGCCGTTGAGGAAACCGGCATGGGCATTGTGGAAGATAAAGTCATTAAGAATCACTATGCATCAGAATATATTTACAATGCCTACCGTGATACCAAAACATGTGGTATCATTGAGGAGGACAGAGCATACGGAATTACCAAGATTGCAGAGCCCATCGGCGTGATTGCTGCGGTTATCCCAACAACCAACCCAACATCCACCGCTATTTTTAAGACTCTGATCTGTCTGAAAACCCGTAATGCAATTATCATCTCCCCTCACCCCCGCGCAAAGAATTCTACCATCGCAGCTGCTAGAGTAGTCCTTGAAGCAGCGGTTGAAGCAGGCGCACCCGAGGGCATCATCAGCTGGATTGATATTCCAAGCCTTGACATGACCAACACCGTCATGAGAGAGTGTGATTGCACACTTGCCACCGGCGGTCCTGGCATGGTTCGCTCCGCATATTCCAGCGGCAAACCAGCCATCGGCGTTGGGGCAGGCAATGTTCCAGCAGTGATTGATGAGAGCGCAGACGTGATATTGGCTGTAAACTCCATTATCCACTCCAAGACCTTTGACAACGGTATGATCTGCGCTTCTGAACAAAGCGTCATCGTACCCGCCTGCATTTATGATGCAGTACGTCAAGAGTTTGATGATCGCGGATGCTACTTCCTAAATGAGAAAGAACTTGAAAAAGTTCGTAAGACCATCATCATCAACGGCGCACTTAATGCAAAAATCGTTGGACAGTCCGCTTTCAAAATCGCGGCACTTGCAGGTGTTACAGTGCCTGAAAGCGCAAAGATTCTAATTGGCGAAGTGGAAAGCGTTGACCTCAGCGAGGAATTCGCACATGAGAAGCTCTCCCCCGTTCTCGCCATGTACAAAGCTACTAATTTTGAGGATGCTATGGCAAAGGCGGAACGTTTGATTGAGGACGGCGGTCACGGTCATACCGCAAGCCTTTATATCAACGCAGATACCGACCGCAAAAAGCTTCTTGAGTACGCAGAGCGTATGGAAACCTGCCGAATTGTTGTCAATACCCCCTCATCCCACGGCGGTATCGGCGATCTGTACAACTTTAAGCTTGCTCCTTCCCTCACATTGGGCTGCGGCTCATGGGGCGGCAACTCCGTCAGCGAGAACGTTGGCGTAAAGCATTTGCTTAACATCAAAACAGTCGCTGAGAGGAGAGATAATATGCTTTGGTTCCGTGCACCCCAGAAGGTTTATATCAAGAAAGGCTGCCTACCCGTAGCACTTGGCGAGCTCAAGGACGTGATGAATAAGAAAAAGGTATTCATCGTTACCGATCAGTTCTTGTTCACCAACGGATATACCAAGGCGATCACCGATCGTTTGGACGAGATGGGCATCATACACAGTACATTCTTTGATGTTGCTCCCGACCCCACCCTTGCCTGTGCCCGCGAAGGCGCGGCAGCCATGACAAGCTTCCAGCCCGACTGCGTCATCGCTGTGGGCGGCGGCAGTGCAATGGACGCTGCAAAGATCATGTGGGTACTCTATGAGCATCCGGAAGCGAACTTCCTTGACATGGCCATGCGTTTCAGCGATATCCGCAAGCGCATCTACACCTTCCCCAAGATGGGTGAAAAAGCATACTTCATCGCCATTCCGACCACCGCAGGCACCGGTTCTGAAGTAACACCGTTTGCCGTTATCACTGACGAGGAAACAGGCGTTAAGTACCCGCTTGCTGACTATGAACTGCTCCCTAACATGGCCATCGTCGATGCTGATATGATGATGGACGCACCAAAGGGACTCACCTCTGCCAGCGGCATAGACGCTGTCACCCACGCTCTTGAAGCGATCGCAAGCGTGATGGCTACCGACTATACAGATGGCATGGCATTGCAGAGCCTGAAAATGATCTTTGAGTACCTACCCCGCGCTTATGACAATGGTTCTAATGATGCCATTGCCCGCGAGAAAATGGCCAATGGCGCAACCATGGCAGGTATGGCATTTGCAAACGCATTCCTTGGCGTATGTCACTCCATGGCGCATAAGCTTGGTGCTTTCCATCACCTGCCCCACGGCGTTGCTAACGCCCTCATGATAGGTGAAGTGCTTCGCTTCAATGCTGCTGAAGTTCCCACAAAGATGGGTACCTTCTCCCAGTATGATCATCCTCATACCTTGGCTCGTTATGCAATGGTTGCAGACGCACTATCCCTTGGCGGCAAGAACGACGAGGAGAAGCTTGCTAACCTCATCAACGCCATCGATCAGCTTAAGGAAAAGATCGGCATTAAGGCCACCATCAAGGAGTATGGCATTGATGAGCAGGATTTCCTTGATCGTCTGGACGATATGGTTGATCAGGCATTTGATGATCAATGCACCGGTTGTAACCCGCGTTATCCGCTCATGCGTGAAATCAAGCAGATGTATCTAAATGCCTACTACGGCACAGAGAATATGTAAGGAGGAGGGATCAATATGAAATTGGAAAAAATCATTGCTGTTCGCACAAATAAAACAGTCTATCATGATGATGAGAATGTCATCAAAGTATTTGATAGTGATTATAGCAAAGCAGATGTTTTAAACGAGGCCCTCAACCATGCACGCGTTGAAGAAACCAAATTGAATATTCCGACGCTCCAAGAAGTCACGAAAGTCGATAGCAAATGGGCAATCGTCACTCAGTTTATCAAAGGCAAGACACTTGCTGCTTTGATGGAGGAAAATCCTGATAAGCATGATGAATACATTGAGCTATTTGTTGACCTGCAGCTTGAGGTGCATGGTCAAAAATGCCCCATGCTTGGCAAGCTCAAGGACAAAATGAACCGCAAGATCAGCGAAAGCGGCCTTGATGCAACCACGCGCTATGAGCTGCATACTCGCCTTCAGGGTATGCCCACCCATAATAAGCTCTGTCATGGTGATTTCCATCCCAAAAACATCATCATCACCGATGATGGCACCGCTTATATCCTTGACTGGGCTCACGCCACACAAGGCAATGCAAGCGCTGATGCTGCTCGTGCATACTTGCTGTTTTGGCTTGCTGGTGATATTGATGGTGCAGAAAAGTATCTATCTCTTTTCTGCCAAAAGAGCGACACCGCTAAGCAGTACGTGCAAAAATGGATCCCGATTGTTGCTGCCAGCCAAAGCGTGAAGGGCAAAGCGGAAGAACGCGAATTCCTGCTCCACTGGGTTAACGTAGTGGATTACGAATAAAATCGTCTATATAGCGTCTTGCGGGCTATCAATCGGACACATGCATAGCTCGCGGCGTTTTATCATTCGTTAGTGAAAACCTTTGAAAGGAGCAAAAGATACATGAAGATCACCATTTGCATCGGTTCTAGCTGTCACCTCAAAGGCTCTCGTCAAATTGTTGAGGAGATGCAAAGCTTAGTGGCTGAGAAAAATCTAAAGGATCAAATCGATCTTGCAGGTAAGTTCTGCATGGGCAACTGCCAAAACGGCGTATGTGTCACCATCGATGATGACCAATTTTCTCTAAGGCCAGAGGAAACCAAGAGCTTTTTCGAAAACGAAGTGCTCACTCGCTTGCAATAACCAACGTTTATTCACGGGGCTGATGGTAACAATCGTCAGCCCCCTTCTCCTGTAATCATGGCAATAACGCCCCAAGGAGGGTCACCCCCAATGTTAGAGGTTTTGAATCTAAACAAAAACAACTGTACGGACTGCTACAAATGCATCCGAACATGTTCTGTAAAGGCTATCACCTATGCCAACAACACAGCCGAGATCATTCATGATGAATGCATTCTTTGCGGCAGTTGTTTTGTTGTATGCCCGCAGAAGGCTAAACAGATCCGCAGCGATCTGCCCAGAGTGAAATCCGCAATCGAATCGGGACGCCGAGTTGTATGCAGCCTTGCGCCATCCTTCATTGCAGATTTTCGTATTGAATCCTTCCAGGTGATGGTTGATGCGCTCCTGTCCCTTGGCTTTGATGCTGTTGAGGAAACCGCAATCGGAGCGCAGATGGTCAGTGATGAATATGCGCGCATTATGACAAATAAGGAGCAGCGCGTCCTGATCTCCAGCTGCTGCCCGACCATCAACCTATTAATCGAGAAATATTATCCCACCATGCTCCCCTATTTAGCTAAAGTGCTCACTCCTATGCAGGCGCACTGCAAGGCTATCAAGGAACATGATCCGGAAGCATATACAGTATTTATCGGTCCATGTATCTCCAAAAAAGGCGAAGCAGACGGCAGCGAATACACCGATGTCGCCCTCACTTACGATGAACTTCGCCAGTGGTTTACAGAGGAGAATATCGAACTTCCGCGCTCCCGAACAGAAGTGGGCAACGGCATGCGCGCTCGCTTCTATCCAGCTACAGGCGGCATCCTCAAAGCAACGGACCGCATTGAAGGCTATCGCAGGGTTGCCATTGATGGCATTGATAACTGCCGCGCAGTTTTTACGGAACTTGAAAGCGGCACGATGAGCGATGTATTCATCGAGATGAGTGCATGCGAGGGCAGCTGCATCAATGGGCCATGCATCCGTGAGCATCAAGAGCGCAGGCTCAAAGGTGCTCTTCGCGTAGATACCTATGCAGGAGACCGCCGCTTTGATTGCGGCACGCCTGATGATCTGAAAACTACCTACCGTTTTTCTGGTGGTCAACATATCAAGTTTGGCTCAGAAGCGATCACCGACATGCTCTACAAAATGGGCAAGACAAGCGTTGATAAGGAATTCAATTGCGGAAGCTGCGGCTATCCCACATGCCGTGATAAAGCACTAGCGATCCTTGAGGGCAAGGCGAAGATCGAAATGTGTCTGCCATTCCTAAAGGAAAAGGCAGAGAATTTCTCAGATACCATTATCAACAATACGCCTAATGCGATTATCGTCATGGATGAGGATCTCATCGTCCAGCAGATCAACCGCGCGGCCATTAAGATGTTTAGGCTAACCGATGCTTCCGATGTGCTTCATGACCATATTGTCCGAATACTAAACCCAAGCGATTACCAAAACATCATCACAACCGCCCTTCACTCCACCTCCAGAAGCCACTATCTCGCAGAGTATCAACGCTACGTTGACGAAACCGTGCTTTACGACCGCCAGTATCATATCGTCATCACCATTTTGCGCGACGTAACCGAGCAGGAGACCCTTCGCGGTCAGGATACTGCGCTGCGTGTGCATACGATAGAGATTGCGGACAAGGTGATTGACAAGCAAATGCGTGTTGTTCAGGAAATCGCCTCACTGCTTGGTGAAACCACGGCGGAAACCAAAATCGCCTTGACCAAATTAAAGGATGCGATGGGCCATGAATGATCTTTGGATAGAAACCGGCTATATCAGCCTGAACAAAAAAGGCGAATCGCTATGCGGTGATCGCGTGGAAACCTTTGGCGGCGGCGATGAGGACTTAACACTCGTACTTGCAGACGGTCTTGGCAGCGGCGTAAAGGCGAATATTCTTTCTACCCTTACCAGCAAAATCCTGTGCACCATGATCGCGGGCGGCATTCCGATTGAGGAATGTGTATCCACGATTGCCAGTACCCTTCCCGTGTGCAGCGTGCGGCAGGTTGCTTACTCGACATTTACGATCATTCGGATCATCGACAACAAGTACGCACAGATCATACAGTTTGATAACCCAGCGACCATTGTCCTTCGCAAAGGCGAAATCTTCGACTATCCTAAAACAACGCGCGTAATTGCTGATAAAACCATTTGGGAGAGCACCTTCCCCGTTCAAGTGGATGATGTGCTGATTGCCATGAGCGATGGTGCCGAATACGCGGGCGTTGGACAATCGCTCAACTTTGGATGGACAAGAGACAATATCGCGGATTATATCGTCTGTAACTACCTCCCTGACAACAGCTCAAAGTCCACCGCTGCCATCATCATCGATGAATGCAATCGACTCTACAACGAGCAGCCCGGCGATGATACCACGGTTGCCGTTGTGCGCATGCGCAATCGACACCCTGTGAATCTAGTCGTCGGACCGCCAGAATGCAAGGATGAAGACACGCGCATGATGAACCTGTTCTTTGCAAAGGACGGAACAAAAATCGTCTGCGGCGGCACAACAAGCAATGTTGTTTCCAGATATTTGAGAAAACCAATCGATGTAGCGCTAAGCTATCCAGATCCTGAAGTCCCGCCTATTAGCCAAATTGCGGGTGTTGACTTAGTAACTGAGGGTGTGATAACCTTGTCCAAGGTGCTGATGTATGCAGAGGACTTCTTAGATTCAGCAAGACTCGCACCTATATGGACAACCCAAAAAGACGGAGCAAGCTTGATTGCTCGTGAGCTATTTGAGAATGCGACAGATATCAATTTCTTCGTAGGCAGAGCGATCAATCCAGCACATCAAAACCCAAATCTTCCCATTACATTTGCAATCAAGCAACAACTGGTCCAAAACATTGCCGATTGCCTCAAAAAAATGGGGAAATACATTCGTCTTTCCTACTTTTAGACTGATAAATGGAGGGAAATCTCTATATGCATTTATTCGATACCTATGTTCAGAAGCTCAAGTATAAGGTGCTTCGCGAGGTTGCTAAACACGCCTATGAGGACACACTTGGGGACTGCTACCTAGATATCCCCAAGGTCATCTCCCCAGGCCCTGTCAGCACCATGCGTTGCTGTGTGTATAAAGAGCGCGCAATCGTTGCTGAGCGTGTAAAAATCGCCATGGGCGGCGACAAAAAAGATAAAAACATCGTAGAGGTCATTGGGATTGCATGCGATGAATGCCCTGTAAGCGGATATACGGTCGGACGCGAATGCCGCGGCTGCCTCGCGCACCGTTGCAGCAGTGTTTGCCCCCGTGATGCCATCACATTCGATGATAACCATCACGCGCACATTGATCAGGACAAGTGCGTCAACTGCGGTAAATGCGCCACTGTGTGCCCATACAGCGCTATTCAAAACCATGTACGTCCTTGCGAGCGCGCTTGCAAAGTCAAAGCAATCTCACAAGGCGAAAATCAAGTCGCAAAAATTGACGAAGGCAAATGCATCGGCTGCGGCGCATGCGTTTATCAATGCCCATTTGGCGCTATCCAAGATAAATCATTCCTGCTTGATGCGATCAACATCATCAAAGACAGTAAACAAAACACTGCCTACAAGGTCTATGCTGTCGTAGCACCGTCCATATCCAGTCAATTCGTCTATGCCAAAATCGGGCAGGTGATCACGGGACTGAAGGAACTTGGCTTTTTCAATGTGATTGAAGCTGCATTAGGTGCAGATATGGTTGCCTATATGGAAGCTCAGGAGCTGGTGGAAAAGGGATTCTTGACTTCCTCTTGCTGTCCTGCCTTTGTCAGCTATATCGATAAATCCTTCCCCGCACTCAAGCCATTGGTCAGCCACAACCTATCGCCTATGGCGGAGGTAGCACGCTTTGTGAAGAAGACCGATCCTACTGCTAAAGTCATATTCATCGGTCCCTGCACCGCTAAGAAGCAAGAAGCACAGCTTGATTCGGTCAAACCCTATATCGACTGTGTCCTAACCTTTGAAGAGCTGCAAGCATGGATTGACAGCAAGGACTTGGATCTGCCTACCCTTGAGGAAGGTGTCCTTGACAATGCAAGCTTCTATGGCCGTATCTTTGCTCGTAGCGGCGGACTGTCCGACGCTGTTGCCCAAGCGCTCAAGGAGCAAAATAACACCGACTTCGTCCTCAGCCCCATCGCTTGCGACGGCATTGAAGCATGCAGAGTTGCATTACTCAAAAAGCAAAGGAATCTTCTTAAAGAGAATTTTGTTGAAGGCATGGCGTGCGTCGGCGGATGCATTGGCGGCGCAGGCTGCCTGACACATGGCACGAAGGACAAAAACGAAGTAGACAAATACGGGCGCGAAGCCTATGAGAAAACCATCTCAGCCGCACTAGCGCAGTGTAGTTATGAGAGTAAATAATCAAACAAAAAAGAGTGGCAAGCATAATGCTTGTCACTCTTTTTTGTTTGCTAAATATCAATACGTTCATTGACGGCATCAGCCTCTCAATCAACACTTGATTCGCTCTCGCCATCCGCCATACGATAACCCACGCCTACCTCCGTAAAAAGGTATTTAGGATTCGTTGTCGATTTTTCTATTTTCCTGCGAATGTTTGCCATATTGACTCGCAAAATCTTATTGTCTGATTTGGAACAGGGACCCCAGAGCTCTTTCATGATGAAATCATAGGTCAGCACGCGACCTGCATACTTTCCAAGCAATGCCACCAGCCTGTATTCGCCTTGGGTAAGCTGCGCGTCGATGCCATCAACAAACACTCGATACTTATTGTAGTCAATCACTAGCCCGCCGCTTCGAAACTCACCCGTTTGCGCAATCTGAGCATTGGGGCTTGTGGTTCTGGTATGCCGAAGCGCCATACGAATGCGTGCAAGCAACTCTGAGGAACCAAAGGGTGTGGTGATATAGTCATCTGCGCCAAGATCAATCGCTTCCACTTTATCAAGCTCATGCGTGCGTGCAGAGACAACGATAATCGGGGTAGTTGTCCATTTTCGTACCGATTGCAAAAGGCTGTTGCCATCCATATCAGGCAGTCCCAGGTCAAGTAAAATTAAATCGGGGCAATGTGAGGTGATCATAGACATCGCTTCCGCGCCTGTCGACGCATCAATCACCTCGTACTGGTTCGCTATTAAAATAGCGCGCAGCAGTTTGACAATGCTCCTTTCATCCTCAACGATCAATATCTTGATTGCCATAATCATTCTCCTTCTCAGGTAAGGTGAAGCTGAAATCAGCACCGCCACATTCGTTATTTTTTGCAGACATCGATCCGCCATGTGCATTGATAATGCTCTTGCATACAGAAAGTCCAATGCCCATGTGTTTCTGATTGTCCGCATTGCTCGCCATGCCGCTTTGAAGTGTGGTCTTAAAAAGCTGCGGAAATACATCCTTTCGGATGCCTTCCCCGTTATCCGATACAGTGATAACTACGTCCCCACCCTCAAGCTTCGAGCTGAGTATAATCTTTGTGGTGCAATGCCCATGATAAACCGCATTCTCAAGCAGATTCAGCACTACCTGTTCAACTAAAACCGCATCCATATCTGCTAAAAGGATATCATCGCTTAGATTCATCTGCACATTAATATCCTTGAAGTGTTTCTGAAATTTGATAATTGCCTCGGCGAGTACGTCCTCAATGACCTGTGTTTCTAAATTCAGCGGCACATCGCCGCCTCTTATGCGGGTAATTGCGAGTAGATTCTCAATCATTCTCAGTAACCATTGTGCATCGGTTTTGACATCTTCCAGCAGCTCACGTTGCTTTTCTTGCGGGAGATCGTTATCTAGAATTGCGCCCGTTGCACCAACGATTGATGTAAGCGGCGTGCGTAAATCATGAGAAACAGCCCTTAGCAGATTAGCTCGCAATGTTTCTTTTTCCGCTTCAACCCGAAGTCTTTCCTGCTGCTTGATTCTTGTGGTAAGCACGCTGACAATAAGCGATACCGCAAGCATGGTGACAAAGGTAAGCAAGTAACCTGAAATCGTCAAATTAAATGCAAAGTACGGATAGGTGAACATGTAGTTTACCAATGGAACAGCACAAAAAGAAGCGAATATGCCCCAGAAATATCCATCCGCAAACCGTGCTACAAGCAGTACCGCAAGCAAGAAAACCATCTGCGCATTAGCAGAGGTATCAAATATATTACGAAGCCACAAGCAAATCATCATTGCTGCCAATAAAAAACCAATGGTTAGCAACGCATTCTTGAACTGTCTTTGAAGATATATCTTCATTATTTGTACAATCCTTTCAAACGCTATACCATGCCGCATTGCATAGTTAACCAAATAAAGTATAGCAGAAACAATTCACTTTGCACAGCACCGCATATGGCATTAGCGCAATCTTAGCATCGATGCTCCGAGGGTTAACGGTTTCTTAGCGGGCAGGCAATTGCTAATTGCGACCGAAACCGCTTACAATAATAATGGAGTGAATCGGGCATAAATCGATCATTAATCCCATAGTGATCCAGTGTGCCGACGTACAAAATTATATATCAAAGGTTGGTGTTTACTATGGAACCGAGGCTTTCAATCATCTATGTCATCTGCCTATTCTCTGTCCTTATCGCATTTGGTTTCGCAGCTTATCTCTTTGTTTGGGTAAAAAAACAAAAGAGTGACAATCCCAGAATCAATGAAGTTGCAGCGCTCATTAAAGCAGGCGCTAATACCTTTATTCGTAAAGAGTATATGGTTCTTGCCATCTTCGCAGGCGTTGTTGCCGCTCTGATCTTCTTGTTCCTGCCAAGCCCCGTCTGGAAAGGTGATATCAATAGGAACCTTTCTATGATGATTGCTTATATCTCTGGTACAGTACTATCCGCAATTGCAGGCAAAATTGGTATCGTTGTCGCTACATCAGCCAATGCAAGAACAGCTGTTGCGGCAAAAGACGGTATTGAGCCCGCATTCCTAGTTGCCTTCCGCGGCGGCTCTGTCATGGGACTATCCGTTGTTGGCTTCAGCCTACTGGGCGTTGCTGCAGTACTGCTGATCGTTGGCGACTCTACGATACTACTAGGCTTTAGCTTTGGCGCAAGCTCGCTTGCACTCTTTGCAAAAGCAGGCGGCGGTATCTTTACCAAAACAGCTGACATCAGCGCTGACCTCACAGGCAAGGTTGAACTGGGATTGCCAGAAGATGACCCCAGAAACCCCGCTGTTATCGCAGACAATGTCGGCGATAACGTAGGCGATGTTGCCGGTATGGGCGCAGACCTTTTTGACTCTAACGTTGCTGCTATGGCTTCTGCTCTTGTCCTTGCGGAGACGCTAGGCGGACAGGCAAATACTGCAATGGTATTTTGCTATGCGGCCCTTGGACTGATCGCTTCCATTATCGGTATTTCCACTGCACGCATCAAAAAGGGCGGCAGCCCAACGCGCGCGCTGAACTCTTCCACCTATATAACCACCGCTTTATTCATCGCTTTGACTGCGCTTGCCACCTTGATCTTCAAGGGTTTCCAATGGCGCATTTGGGCTGCATCTGCTGTTGGACTGCTGGTTGGCGTGGTTATTGGTATCACGTCTGACTACTTCACCGATGATAGCAAGCCGATCGTTCGCAAGGTCGCAAAGGCTTCTGCTATGGGTCCAGCGTTCACCATTCTTTCAGGTGTATCCTATGGCTTCCTCTCTGCCATGCCTGCCATGATCGGTATCGCTGTATCGGCATTGTTTGCATTCAATATCTGTGCACCGCTTGGTGATGGATATGCACTCTACGGCATCGCAATGGCTGCTGTCGGCATGCTCTCTATTGTTGGCATGATCATTTCAAACGATGCATATGGCCCGATTGTTGACAATGCGCGCGGCCTGGCTGAAATGGGCGGACTGGGCGAAGAAACGATCCGCATTGCCGATGAGCTTGACAGCGCAGGCAACACCGTTAAGGCTGTTACCAAGGGCTTTGCAATCGGCGCATCCGGTCTAACTGTTATCTCGCTGCTCGGTGCTTATCTGGCCGAAGTGAACGAAGCGCTCGCAGCCGCAGGCAAAGCACTGATTACAGGATTTGACATCATGAATCCGATTGTTTTCTTTGGTATTTTAATTGGTGCTGCAATCCCAGCAGTATTCTCTGCTATGCTGATGCTGGGCGTAGATAAGAACGCACAGCGTATGGTAAGCGAAATCCACCGCCAGTTCAGGGAAATCCCCGGACTCAAAGAAGGACGCGAGGGCGTAGTCCCCGAGTACAACCGCTGCATCGACATCGCAACAAAGGGTTCACTAATGGAGCTGATTCCTGCTGGTTTGATGACCATTGCCTCCACGTTGATTGTTGGCTTCATTGGCGGTCCATTGGCTATTGGCGGCTTCTTGCTTGGTAATATTGTTACTGGTTTGTTCCTTGCATTGTTTTTGTCCAACGCCGGTGG
>JAAYIN010000112.1 GCA_012523405.1 Clostridiales bacterium | reverse complement strand
GCGGCCAAGGCAACCGCTCCAGCAATGGTTACCAAGGAAACCGCGATAGCGGCCAAGGCAACCGCTCCAGCAATGGTTACCAAGGAAACCGCGATAGCGGCCAAGGCAACCGCTCCAGCAATGGCTACCAAGGAAACCGCGATAGCGGCCAAGGCAACCGCTCAAGTGGCGGCTACCAAGGAAACCGCGATAGCGGACAGAGCAACCGCTCAAGTGGCGGCTATCAAGGAAACCGCGATAGCGGACAGAGCAACCGCTCAAGTGGCGGCTATCAAGGAAACCGCGACAGCGGCCAAGGCAACCGCAGCGGCGCAAGCTTCCAAGGCGATCGCAGTGCCTATCAGAGCAACCGCTCAAGTGGCGGCTATCAAGGAAACCGCGACAGCGGTCAAGGCAACCGCGGCGGCGGACGCAGCAGCTTTGAGCCAAGGCGTTTTGGCGATGCACCGAATTCATCGACCTTCCGTGACGGCACGCGTGCAACCCCTCAGGGCGAACGTCCCGAGCAGGGCAGAGCGCCCCGTTTTGACCGCAAGGGCGGCAACTATCGTTTCAATCCGGGCGCACCTTCTCGCTATACAGAGCGTGGCGACAGCATGACCCCTCGTCCCTATGACGAGCAGCGCCGTGCACGCATGGATGATGTAGCACCTCAATTTGCAGCGATTGCACCTCCAGCTTACGGCATTGCGGGTGAAGAAGCGGATATCGTGCCAAACGAGAACCTTCTAAGCGGACGCAACCCCATTCGCGAAGCGCTCAAGAGCGGACGCGATATTGAGAAGCTGCTGGTAGCTCGCGGCGAACTAAGCGGTTCTGCCCGCGAAATCGTAGCGATGGCAAAAGAGCGCCACATCCCCGTACAGGAAGTGGATCGCGTTCGCCTCGACGGCATTACAAGCAACCATCAGGGCATGCTCGCATTTACGTCTGCTTATCAGTACAGCACTGTGGACGCGATGCTTGAGCTTGCTAAAGAGCGCGGCGAAGAGCCTTTCCTCGTGTTGCTTGACGGCATCACAGACCCCCATAACCTTGGCGCAATCATCCGTTCTGCTGAGTGCGCAGGCGCACATGGCGTCGTGGTGCAGGAACGCCGTGCGGTTGGGCTAACCCCCGCAGCCGTCAAGGCAAGCGCAGGCGCAGTGGAGTATATCCCCGTTGCTCGCGTAACCAATTTGACAAACACCATCGAATCCCTCAAAGCGCAAAATATCTGGGTTTATGCAGCAGATATGGGCGGCGAGGAATATGCGAAGGTTGACTTTAGCGGCGCAGTAGCGCTTGTCATCGGTGCAGAAGGCGAGGGCGTAAGCCATCGCGTGCTTGAAAACTGCGACAAAAAGGTATCCATTCCTATGCGCGGCAAGCTCGAGAGCCTCAACGCAAGCGTGGCAACAGGCATTTTACTGTATGCTGTCATGGGCGCTCGTTAATCCATGAAACCGCTGCTATATGTGGATGGATACAACATCATAGGCGCGTGGTCAGAAGCGACTAAGAACCAGTGGCCGCTTGATGAATGCCGTGATCGGCTCATCCACATACTAGAGGACTACGCGGGTTATACGGATCAAGAAGTTTGGCTGGTATTTGACGGTCATAAGGCGTCAAGCCCCCTGCGCAGCATCGAGGTGCGCGCAGGGCTCACCATTGTTTATACCAAGCATGGCGAAACGGCTGACCACTTTATTGAGCGCAAATGCCAGCTTCTTCCCAAATATCGCGAAGCGCGCGTTGCCACCAGCGATGGGGTGGAGCAGACCATCATTTTAGGCAGAGGTGCAACGCGCCTGAGCGCGCGGGAACTATGGCGTGAGCTGAAGATGGAGCGATCCAGTGGACGCGATCGCCACAGAATTCCGTCTGCGCAGGGGCTTACCGCCATTTCAGCCGCGCTGAGCGATGAACAGTACGAGAAGCTAGAAAAAATAAGACGTCAGAAATAAGGCAGGTGAATGACCCATGACAAACCCCAATGAGGACCGCGAGGACATCAGAAACCAAGAAGCACAGGATGCTAGCGCAGAAATCGACAGCCAAGTAGACGGCGACGAAGAGCTTACGGAGGATATGTCATGGGCTGCCATGATCAACGAGCGCTTTGGCGACATGTCCGATGAGGATATCGTTGCGCTTGCGCAGCAGGGCGATAGCACTGCGGTTGAGTATTTGCTGACAAAATACAAGAATTTTGTAAGGTCGAAGGCACGCAGCTATTTCCTGATCGGTGCAGACCATGAGGACATCGTTCAGGAGGGTATGATCGGGCTTTTCAAGGCGATTCGCGACTATCAGGTCGAACGCCTCAGCAGCTTCCGCGCATTTGCAGAGCTGTGCATCACGCGCCAGATCATCACCGCCATTAAGACGGCAACGCGCCAAAAGCACGTACCGCTCAATAGCTACGTATCTCTGAATAAGCCCATCTATGACGAGGAAAGCGATCGCACGCTGATGGACGTGATCGTGGAGGGCAGAGCACAAAACCCCGAGGAGCTGATCATAGGCCGCGAGGATTTAATCTCCATTCGTGACCGCGTGGATCAGGTGCTTTCGGGGCTGGAGCAGGATGTGCTCAATGCATATCTGGACGGCAAGAGCTATCAGGAGATAGCGGACAAGCTGGGCAGACATGTTAAGTCCATCGATAATGCGCTCCAGCGCGTCAAGCGCAAGCTGGAGAAGTTTCTGGAAGAAGCAAGAGCGCAGGAAAACGACTAATTGTTTTTGCGCACCTGAGGGGAGGGCGATTCATGCCTACTGAAGTATACGAAGTAGTCGCCCAAGCAGCACGCTATTGGTTTTTACTTTTGATGGTTTTGATCGTGTGGCGCAGCTATCGCTGGTATCGCCGAGATCAAAAGCAGCGTAAAAAACGATTGAAACTCCTGCCCGATGCGGGCTATGTGGGAGAATTGGTGCTGATATCGGGTGAGGGCGAGCTGAAAAGAGGCACTATTTTGCTGGTGCCTTGGGAAGGCACGCTTGGCTTTTTGCGCTCAAATGACATCTGTATCCCGATGAAGGGTGTTGCTAATAAGCACCTGTGGTTCCGGTTTGACAACGGCAAAGGACTGATGGTGGAGGCACTGAGAGGCTGCCAGCTGAAAGTCGATAATGAAGAAAAAACAAGTGCCAAAAAGGCGCAGTATATGGCGCATGGATCGCGCCTGTATGTGGGTGGAGCGGAGCTTAGGCTGCGCTTATTTGCGGGATTTGAAGCCCCGACACGCAGCATGCAGGGGCAGGCGGCACGCGAAGAATTCAGTGACCAGCAAGAACAAAATCCCCAAAGTATGCCCGATGCAGCGGCAGCGCAGCAGTATGCTGTTATGCAGCAGATCATGATGCAGCAGCAGATGATGAACCAGATTGCCCAGCAGCAATACGCGCAGCAACAGGCTCAGCAGATGGCATATCAGCAACAAGCATACCAGCAGTGGCTCGCGCAGCAGCAGGCCGCGGGAGCACAGGAGCAGAGTGACGCGGCCTATTTGCAAGATGAAAACGGCGGATTATATGCCGATGCAAAGGCGAGCGGCGAGGCGGATTTTTCTGCATACCAAAGACCGCCGTCCGAGATGACGCATGCGGAGCTGGTTGCCCAGATCGCCCGTGAATATGATCACAGTGCGGATCAAGGCAATATCGTCTTTGATTCGGAAGAACGGTTTTTCCCGCCTGTCAAGGGCGATGATGACAATTGGAATTATGCGCCTTATCCCCAGTCGGATGTGGTGCTTGAGGATAGCGGCTATACATACCCCGAATTTGTAGAGCCGGAAGATTATGATGAAGATATGACCGATGCCGCCGCGCCGCCAAAGAGCGTGTATGTGGGGCACGATGACGCAGAGCAAGCCAAAAAGAAGCTCTGGGATAAATATCTTGGGGGAGGGCAGAAGCGATGAGCAAGAAGCGCCCGCGTCCAAGAGTCAAGAAAAGCAATAAACGCCATCCGGATCGCCAGCTCGTATCGGCAATGATGCTGTTTTATTTCAGCGCCTTTATGCTGATTTCCCTCAATGGCGAAATCGCCTTGGAGGGAATGGCACTCAGCGTGGTCGTTCCAGCGTTTATTTATATTGCAACGATGTGGCTTCCCCGCTTTTTTCCAGCGGATAAGCTGCTTTTGGCAATCGCCAATTTCCTTTGCGCACTGGGCGTATTGATTTTGTATTCAACAGACCAAGGCGCGGGGACAACCCGCGGCATGCAGCAGGCGGTGTACTATGGCGTGGGCATTGGCGTGATGCTGTTTTGCATATTGCTGGTTCGCTATATTCGCCGCTGGAAATTCCTGATTAACCTGATGATGGTTGGCGCTGCGATCCTCATGGTGCTGCCCCTTGCAATCGGTACAGAGCAAGGCGGCGCAACGAACTGGATCAATGTGGGCGGCACGAGTTTGCAGCCCAGTGAAGTGGTGAAGCTGGCATTGCTGCTGATCCTTAGCTACTATATGAGCAGAAGGCGCTTTACACCTTGGTTTGTGTTTGCGGTGTTCTGCCTTGGCATGCTGATGCTCCAAAAAGACCTTGGTACTGCGCTGATTTACTACGCAACGACGCTGTTCATGTTCTACGCATCAACCGGCAACCTGCCGCTCACAGGGCTTGGCATAGTTGGCGGAGCGGGCGCAGCGGTGCTTGGCTACCAGATGTTTGCCCATGTTAAAAAACGTGTGGCGATTTGGCGCAACCCATGGCTGTACTACGAAACCTCAGGCTACCAGATTGCGCAAATGCTGATGGCGATTGCGTCGGGCGGTCTATTCGGCGTTGGATTGGGTCTTGGCGCGCCGCGCGTAATCCCTGTGTATTTTACAGACTGTATTTTTGCCGTCATATGCGAGCAGTTTGGGATCATCTTCGGCATGCTGGTGCTGGTGATGTACGTGATTTTGATTTTGCGCGGCACATCGATTGCTTCGGCTGCGAGGCATAGCTTTCATGCGCTGCTTGCCATGGGCGCTACCGCAATGCTTGGCATACAGACCTTTATCATCATTGGCGGCGTGCTAAAGCTCATCCCGCTTACAGGCGTTACCATGCCATTTGTCAGCTATGGCGGTACGTCACTGGTAAGCTGCATGGGCCTGATTGGACTGCTGCAAGGCGTTGCCAGCGTCAATCAGGATGACCTGACCTATGACTATGATATCAGCCACTCCCAGCAGGAGGAATCCATGCTTCCTGAAGCGGAGCACGAATAAGTAAGCAAAGGAGAGTGCCGATATGAAACAGCAGCGTTTACGCTTTCGTATCCTTGCCTTTGTGGTGATTGGACTTTTGGGTGTCGCAGCAGTTTACGGCGCTTATTCGGTCACCATGTATGGCAGCCGCTGGTTTAGCAGCGCGAAAAACACCCGTTATCGCAGTGCCAAGCGCGCGGTGATTCAAGGGGATATTGTGGATCGCAACGGCATTGTCCTTGCGTCAACCGATAGCGAGGGCAAGCGCACCTATCAGAGCAATCTCGCCAGCAGGCGCGCTGTGGTGCATCTTTTGGGCGATGCGGACGGCAATGTCGCCAATGGCGTGGACTCCTTCCAAGCCAACTATCTCCTCGGCTTTGAAACGGGCTTATCGGAGCGCGTGAGCGCACTGATTCGCGGAGAAACAAGGCGGGGCGACAATGTGATGATCACGGCGGATAGCAAGCTGTGCGCTGAAATCGTGAGCACGTTTGAAAATGGCGAAAAAACCAAGGGGCTAAACGGCGCGGCGGTGGTGATGAACTACAAGACAGGCGAGGTGCTTGCGCTTGTGAGTTTGCCCGTATTTGATCCGCTCAAGGTGGATGAGAGCGTCAAAACGGATAACAACCACCCCTTCTGGAACCGCGCCACCCAAAGTACGCTCCCTCCGGGCTCGACCTTTAAGATCATCACGGCGGTATCTTCCATGCAGAACATGACCGATGCGCTCACCCATGTGTATGAATGCACAGGCGCAACGCAGGTCATGGATCATATCATTCAGGACTATGGCAAAGAGCAGCATGGCAAGCTTACGCTTCAAAAAGCATTTCGAGTGAGCTGCAATAATACCTTTGCCCAGATCGCGCTGACGGTCGGAGATGATAAGCTTCGCAAGACGGCGGAGAGCTTCGGCTTTAATCAGAACTTCCTGTTTCGGGATGTTGTGGTTGAAAACAGCAATTACCCAACGACCGATAGAAACAATGTGGAAATTGCATGGAGCGGCGCAGGACAGAGCAAGGTGGTAGCAACGCCCCTGCATATGTGCATGGTTGCTGCGGCGATCGCCAATGATGGCGTGATGATGGAGCCGCGCTTGCTTGGTCGTGTGGAAAGCCCCACAAAGGTTATACGACAGAAATTCACACAGAAGGTCTATACAACCGCGTGCACCCCTGAAATTGCCGCCACTATGCAGACGTACATGAAGGACGTTGTCGCCAACGGCACAGGTTCATCGGCGCAGGTGAGCGGGCTTACCATCGCCGGCAAAACAGGCAGCGCGGAAGCGTCAGTAGACGGCAAAGAGACAACACATGCATGGTTTGTAGGGTATATCGCCGATGAATCCTACCCCTATGCGGTGAGCGTGATGGTCGAAGGCGGCGGCAGCGGCGGCGGTGTGGCTGCTCCTGTGGCTAAGAAAATCTTTCAATACCTCAAGGAAAATGCAAAGAAATAAAAAAGAAACCGCCTTGTTGATCCATCGATCAGCGAGGCGGTTTTCTGTGATTGCTCACCATGTTTTGATATGGTAAATCTTGACAAAGCATGAAACGAGCAGTTCGATGATGCCAATGACCATGAGTGTGATGCATATGGTCTCGCTGAAATAACTGGCCACAATACCCGCAAACATAATGAGGATGGCGAGTACCAGAAGGATGGGAATACCCGCCTTTGCGCGAATACTCTTCATTCGCTCGTCACTCTCTTTGTTGTATTCCTTTTGCAGCAGATCTTCATTGCGAAGCAGCCTTGTATAGCGAACCAGCATAACCAGTGACAACAGACCAAAGGCCATCATTACGCCGCAGCTAAAGTCGTATCCGATGCTTCCCTTGAGCGCAGTTGTATCAATCAATGCATCATATACGCTCAGCCCGATTGACGCGCAAATCATGAGTACCAGCAATCCTATTCTGTATTTGATTTTTTTGGTATAGGCATTCATTATTTTTTGATCTCCTTTTCAAATTCTGTTAGGTCAAATACTTCCTCGATTGGCAATGAAAAGTATGTGGCGATTTTATATGCCAGCGGTAAGGATGCAACGTATTTCCCGATTTCAATGGAGGTTATGGTTTGCCTCGTCGTTCCAACGGCGAAGGCTAAATCCTCTTGCGAAATTCTTTTTTCTTTGCGTAGCTCCTTGATTCTTGTGTTCAATGATCATTCTCCTTCCGAAAAGCAAAGTGCGCTTTGCGGATTTAGTATAGTACGCTTTGCATAAAATGTCAAGCGTACTTTGCAAAATAATTTTACAGATTAGAACAAATTCATTGCTGAACAACAAAAATAGGATGCATCATGGCTGATGCATCCTATTGGATTGATTAAAATGGCATGAGGTCTAGTTACACTTCTTCCCAAATCGAACGTCTTCTGTCGCTCTTTTTTTCGTTTTCTGCATAAACATAGCTGATTTCCATGCTGTCAAACGAAACGGGGTCGACAAAATGTTCGGGCTTAAAGCGTGTGAGCGCATAGGATTCCCAGTCGGCGACATGCTTTGACATCCAAATGGGCTGGCTGATATCAAGCTTTGGCAATGCTTCGCGAAGCGCCTCCTCGGGGTTGTCGCGGGTACAAGGGGTCATTATATCCTTTGAGATCCGTTGTTTTTTGATTAAGCGAATCCATAGTCGTCCTTCGTCAGGATTGGTCATGGGGTCCTCCTTCTGGACTTGATCTGCGAGATGAGTTGCGATCAAGCAATGCCCTTTTGGGCAAACCAACATTATTATACACAGATATATGCCCCCGCGCAATGCGTGTTATCTTGACCATTTGAAAATATGTTATATAATATTGTAGAATGAAGATTTTTGTCGGCTCTGCCGATGCCTATTGAAGGAGGAACTATGCCCACCGCTATTGCATATCGTCGTACCCCTCTTACGGATCCTGCCTATGTACAGCTGTCAGACAGTGCTGTTCACATCGAAGGGCAGCTTGCGCAAATGATCAAATGGGCGCTGGCTCAAGTGGATGTCACCCGTATGTCGCCGCTGGATGCAGTGCTCGCAACCAAGCTTGGCGGCTATACACAAGCCCCGCCGATGCCTGATGTGAAGGAAGCAACTGCCCTTTTGCCCGGTAATCCCGCACAATTTATCCAGACCATGCGCGCCGCAACGCTCCTAGCCTCCATGGGCAGGGATAAGCAGGCGATGCTTGAGGTGCTCTCTGGGATGCAGAGCTTCATGGATGCGATGCCTCAGATTACAGAGGAAGCGCTGTTTATGGCGGGTGCAGATGCGCTTCGCTTGACGGTGGAGCTGTATCGCCGCACAGGTCAGCGTTTCTTGCTCGCCTTGCTCAAAGAGCTTCGCGCGCATTTGCCTGATGTTTCAGGTGTGATGCATTCCTTCCCCTTCCAGCGAGACTATCGCCAAACCAAAAGCGGCAGCACTGCACAGGAAATTGAATATTACGAGCGCATGCAGCGCATGGCAACAGGTAAGCTGACGGCTGATGCGCTGAGCATGACGGCGCATTTGGCACAGTTCAGCGGCTCAAAGCGCGACTCATCTGCCTCCAGGGCAGGTTTGGCAGCACTTGGCAGATTCCATGGGATGCCTTGCGGTGCATTTTCAGCCGACCCCTTCCTTGCGGGCAGAGACCCTGCGAGGGCTGTTGAGCTATCTGCGCTTGGCGCGCAGATCGAGGCGTATGCAGATGCGCTTTGCGTCAGCGGTGATCGGTTGATGGCGGATGCACTGGAACTGCTGCTGGTCAATGCGCTCCCCGATATGCTCTTTGAGGACGGCATTCGCGCCCTCCAGCCTACCAACCGACTCTTTGAGGATGATACCTGCCAGATTCAAAAGCCGACATCCGAGGACGTCACGGCATTGCTTCGCTCGCTGTATGCGCTGCATAGAAGCGTTTGGCTGGCTAAAGACGAGGATACCCTTGCCTATATGCTGCCCGTCGCAGGCGGCTGCATCACGCGCCTTGCAGGCGTACCGATTCGCTTTACCGCGGCCGTATCCGGCACATTGCAAAAGACGATTACCATTCGCACAGAGAGCAAAGAGCCTGTTCGCTGCAACCTTGAGCTGCGCATTCCCGCCTATGCGGATGCTGCTGCAATCTCGGTCAATGGCAGCCGCCCCGAGGCTGTGCTCCAAGATGAGATGTACACGCTTTCCCGCACATTCCAAAGCGGCGACGTGATCACCCTGACATTAAACCTAAGCCCGAGGCTTGAGGTTGGGTACCGCGCGAGCGTGTCGGTCTTTGTGGGCAGCACGCTGATGGCGCTGTCATTGCCCAATGCACGCGCTGCATGGAAGTATGCAGTCGTTTCAGGTTCGCCCCTAGGCGGCGGCGATGCGCAGGGCGCGGTGCAGGCAACCGTGGTTGCCAGTGAAGCACCGATGTGGAAGGAAAAAGCAGGGTTTGTGCTTCCCCCGCCGCAGGGCGTGCCGATGTCACAGGCCTATGAGCTGACCCTTGTCCCCTATGCAGGCACAAAGGGACGCATTGCTGCGTTCCCGTGCGTAACGGAGCGTTAAGGATAGGGATGAAAACAGCAATTCAAGACGTTTTATACTTGGCTCCAATGGCAGGTATTACCGATTGGCCTATGCGCGTGCTTTGCTACCAAATGGGCGCGGACTATGCGTGCTCGGAGATGGTCAGTGCCATCGGACTCATGTGCGCCAAGAAAGGCAACACCACCTACCAGCGGCTTTTGGCGGTACATCCTGAGGAAAAAAATACCGCATGCCAGATTTTCGGCAGTGACCCTGTGGTCATGGCGGAGGCAGCATCAAAGGTGACGGAGCTTGGGCTTTTTACATCCATTGATATCAACATGGGCTGTCCTGCACGCAAGGTGACGGGCGGGGGAGAGGGCAGTGCGCTCTTGCAGACACCGGAGCTTGCGTATAAGATTATGGAAGCGGTCAAGCGCAGCACGCATTTGCCTGTGACAGTGAAAACGAGGCTTGGATATGACGAGGACAGCATGAATGCCATAGAGCTTGGACGCGCGGCGCAAACCCTGAAGCTCAGCTGGATATGCTTTCACGGACGAACGCGCCGCCAGCAGTATTCAGGCAAAGCGGACTACGCAGCTATCGCACGCCTCAGGTCAGAGCTTTCAATCCCCGTAATCGCCAATGGCGATGTATTTGAAGGCATGGATGCAACCCGAATCCTGAGGGAAACAGGCTGCGAGCGGGTGATGATCGGGCGGGGGGCGATGGGGAATCCATGGCTGTTTCGCGCGGCACGCCAAGCCATCAGCGGAGAAGAAATCATCCGCGAAACCCTAGATGACCGCATTGATATGGCGATGCGGCATGCGGACTTAATGGCCGACTACAAGGGCGAGGATCTCGGCGTTGTGGAGATGCGTAAGCATGTGGGGCATTATGTCAGCGGCATAAGAGGAGCAGCGGCAATCAGGCGTGAACTCAACGCAGTTGGCACACTTGACGAACTCAAACGGCTGCTCATGACACTTAAGACAGGAACAATAGCCGAAGAGGAGATTGTAAAATGAAAAAAATCAAATGGTTCTGTTCATTCGTGCTGGTTATCTGTATGGTGACCGGCGGCGCAAATGCGCAGCTCACGGGGATTGATGAAACACTTTCAGAATATCTTGGCGTAAACGATGAGATGCGCTTTTCCATGAACCTGCAATTTGAGCAGCTCATGCCTTTTGAGGATGAAACGCTTACGAAGATCAATAGCATTCTATCGCATTTGAATATCAAATCATCGATTGTTACAGGTTCTGAGGATGTGAACAGCACCATTCGCTTGGCGGTGGATGACGATGCGCTCTTTGAACTCACGGAGGTTCAAAGCGAAAGCGGAAGCACGCTTGAAACCACATTGCTCAAAAACCGCATGCTCACATCCGCTGGCTCTGCTATGGATGCCATCAGCGGCAACACGGCGGGGGACGAGCTTGCGTTTGACGGGCTTGAGGCATTGCGCGAGGCGGAGGCAAACTATCAGGCGCTAACAGATGCCATCGTGCCTTATGCGGAAGAGAAGAGCGCAAACTTCAAAATTGATAAGGTTGGCTATGCGCGCTGGGTGCGTCTGGCAAAGCTTGATTCAGAGGCGAGTGCAGAGCTTGCGCCGCTCATTTGCGCGGTGCTTGGCAGCGGGATGGACGATGCATTTCGCGAGCAGCTATCTCAAATGACGTTTAGAGGCACGCTAACGGTTGCGCTTTATCAGCTCAAAGAAGGCGGGGATGATATCGCTGTCTATATCAAGGGCGATGTGGCTTTTGCCGATGAGAGCAAGCGAACCCTCAACTATCTCTGGGCGTTTGCGAGCACGGGAAGCCAGCACAAAGACACCTATAAGTTTGAAATGAAGACCGAGCAGCGCCCTACGGATAACCGCGTGATCGCTGCTTCTTATACCAGAGTGCTATCGGACAAAGAGATGAGCCTGAAGGGCTCGCACACCACCACGCTACGAGCACCTGATGTCAACAATGTGACCAAGGTGGAGCATTTGCTATCGGGCGATGTCGATGATAACACCAAAACGGTAGTCGGTACGCAGATCACTACGGTGAAGGATACCGCGGACGATACCACGACCACAAAGACCACCACCTATGCCCCTGACTTGATGCTGACATCGTCTGAGGGAAGCGGCGTGCTGACCGGCAATGTCAAATTCACGCAGGCGGAAGGAAAGAAAGAAACAAGCAATCTGATGGTCATCTTTGATGAGGCATCGGCGGAGGATTTCATGGGCGAGGTGGAGAGCGGCAATCTATTTGCCGTCGAAAGCACAATGCCCGTGAGCAGCCTGGATCAAAATGAGGACTTCGTGGACGAACCTCAGGATGAATATCTCGTAGGCGCACCGCCCCTTGGCATGAGCAGTTTCCAAGTGCCGAGCGAAATGGCGAGTGTGGACCTTGACAGCATATCTGACGAGCAGAAGGATAAGCTCATGCAGGAGATGTTCCAAGAGCTGGCAGGACGATTGGTCATTGCCGTGTCCAAGCTCCCCATGACTGATATTGGACTGCTTGGCGATGGTCTGACAACGGAGGATTACACTGCGTTACTGAAAATGATAAGCGAATAATTCGCTATAAAGGAGGGTTTGCCCATGAAGAGAATGTTAAGCTTGATACTGGTGCTCATCTGCGCTGTATGCTTTACCATGCCCGCATATGCGACCACATTGGCGGAGGCGACGGAATACAATCTAGCTGAAAAGCTGCAAAAGCAACTCTGGGCGGGAAGCGGTTTCCAAGGGTCGCTCACGCTTCAAGTCAATGCCAACGAAGGGCAAGACGGGCAAACGATCACAACGAAGAAACCGATCGTCTTTGACCTGAGCTATATTTATGCACGTCCAACAACGACAGAGACAGAGGAACACCGTTTGGATTTGGCGCTGATGGACAATGAAGAGATCAAATCCGAGCTTCATTTGCAGCTCAAAGACCAGATGATGTCATTGGAGTCTGCGCTGCTGGGCGATGGCTGGTATACCCTTGGCGTAGCTGCAACCGATCAAGGTGCGGCAAGCGAAACGGTTGGCGATGCGGCGAGCACGGCGTACGACCAGCTCCTTGGTCAAACGGGCATACCGTCCTTGGCTGCGTATGCGTTTAGCACATTGTCAAGCATGCAGGGCATCGCTGCCGATTCGTCAGATTTATTCAGCACCTACCTAACCAAGGTCGACCTATGGATTGAGGGCTATCGCCAAAGCGCGGTACTGGATAAGCTAGAGGATGGCACATCCACCATGCTCACCCAGTACACAATCCCCGCATCAGCCATTAAATCACAGGCGAAGCAGCTTGTGCTGGATATTCTCTCCGATCCCGAAGCGATTACAAAGATCACAGAGCTTTTGGATGAGGAATATGCGGATTTACTCCTTGATACCTCTTTGCAAAGCTATTATTTCAGCGCGATTGATGCGCTGCCCCTCTCTGGCAACTTGACCATTTCGCGCACTGTCGCCCTTACAGGCGATACCATCGAGCTGCACATGTCATTGCCTATCTATGACGTGAAGGCGGGCGATGTGACGCTTGCATATGATCGCGTTCGCGGACAGGGCGATCTGCCCGATGATAACACCATTCGCATCACCAACGATGAGCGCGACATCATGCTGGCGTATTTCGAGTACAGCACGATGACTGAGGTGACGGTCTGGCAGGGTACATTCACCAGCAGACCACTTGGGGTTGAGAGCTTTGCGGTTGGGAGCGAGGAGAGCACGGACACCGATCTGTCAAAGCAGATCATCGATGTGGCCTTCATGCTCAAGCAGGAAACAGCCCAGAGTAAGGACGAGGAAAACCGCGATGTCTTTGATTATCTAGCTACCCTCACCCTTGCGCCTAATGAAGAGAACACATTTGATCAGGAGATCATCGAGTTCCCGCTGACCGAGGTGTCGCTCAATGCTCGTTTTGTGAGCAAGGAGCTAAAGAAGGCAGCAACCGAGATGGATGCTACGCTGACCATTGGCGGGGACGAATGGCCGCAGAACTATGTGCTCACCCTTGCAGGCAAGAGCCGCTCTAAGTGGGAGCTTGAAGCCTTGCCGGAGGATAAAGTAAACCTTGCTGAGATGAAATCATCAGACCTTGACACCATGCTCCTTCGTGCGTCTGCAAGAGCGGCTGTATTGCTGATTGACTATATCCAAATAGATGCAACCCAAGATAGTACAGCAGTCGGTTCAGAGGCTACCGATGCACCTGAAACTTCCGAATTTCCAACCGTTTCACCAGCGCCCAAAGTCACGGAAACTGCTTCTCCCACGCCCGAAGTCACGGAGACGGATTCGCCAGCGCCTGCTGCCACTGAGACCGTTCCCCAAAATGGCTAGATAGCAACCCGCGAGGTCAAAAATACAACGCCTAGCGCATGGGCATAATAGAAAGGTCTCCAAGATGAAGATCAAATGGCAAGGAAAATTCGATGGGAATGTCGCGTCACTTCCCCAAAGAGAGCATATGCCCGGTGCGGTCAAGTTCAAGGAATTTGAAGACCCAAGGAAAATGGGCATCTTTATGAATATTGTTGCTTGTGCGGTGATTATCGTTTTACTGGTGTTGGTGTTCATTCACTGCGGGTTCAGGGAAGGTTACGTATGGGGCTTTATACTGCCTATGGCGGCATTGATCCCGCATGAATTCCTGCATGCCATCTGCTTTAAGCAAGAGGCGTTTATCTACACGAACCTGAAAAACGGTATGCTCTTTGTGGTCGGCCTGGAGGAAATGAGCAGAGCACGCTTCATCTTCATGTCGCTTCTGCCAAACATCCTCTTTGGCTTCATTCCGTTTCTCATCGGCATGATTTCGCCTGAGCTGGGCGGATTTGCGGTATTTGGTGCATTGTCAATCGGTATGGGCGTAGGGGACTTTTACAACGTCATCAACGCGCTTACCCAAATGCCAAAGGACGCGAGAACCTATCTCAGCGGATTTAATTCCTATTGGTATATGCCGCGCGTATAATGCTTTGATGAGTATGCTATCAACTCATTGCCGTGTCTTTGTTATTGTTGTATTGAGCGGACTTTTAGGTACTATGCGCAGGAGGCTTGCCCCAGGCGCAGTACAATGCAAATACAAAAATAGGTATTGACAAGCGGATAAAGCAGGGTTATAATCCCAACATAACAGCAACGGCGCTGTGGATAGCAACTCTATCCTCAGCGCCGTTTTTGTGGTTTTTTTGGAAATCTCGAACCAATACAGGGAAGGGGCTGGCATTGTGATTAATCCAAGTGAAATTTTTGGCGAGTACGTATTTGATGATAAGGTCATGCAAAAACGCCTGCCAAAGGAAACTTATAAAGCGCTCAAGCGCACCACCGAACAGGGACGTTCGCTTGATCCGGCAATTGCGAGCATTGTTGCCAACGCAATGAAGGACTGGGCGGTTGAAATGGGCGCGACCCATTACACCCACTGGTTTCAGCCAATGACAGGTGTCACCGCTGAAAAGCACGATGCTTTTATCGCCCCCAAGAATGATGGTACGATCATATTGGAGTTCAGCGGCAATGAACTGGTTCGCGGCGAACCAGACGCGAGCTCATTCCCCTCCGGCGGTCTTCGTGCAACCTTTGAAGCGCGCGGCTATACCGCATGGGACCCGACCTCCTTCGCCTTCATCAAGGATGGCACATTGTGCATCCCGACTGCATTCTGCTCCTACGGCGGCCATGCACTCGACAAGAAGACGCCTTTGCTGCGTTCCATGCAGGCGCTGAACAAGCAGGCACTCCGCATCCTCAGGCTATTTGGAAATGCTGATGTGATGCGCGTGTTCCCAACAGTCGGCGCGGAGCAGGAATACTTCTTGGTGGATAAAGAAGTATACCGCAAACGCCCTGACCTCATGGTCACAGGCCGCACCTTATTTGGCGCAAAGCCTCCCAAGGGACAGGAACTGGAAGATCATTACTTTGGTGTAATCAAGCCCCGCGTACAGGCGTTCATGCATGAGCTGAACATTGAGCTTTGGAAGCTGGGCGTGCTGAGCAAAACCGAGCATAACGAAGTCGCACCCGCGCAGCATGAAATGGCGCCTGTGTTCACCACCGTTAATATCGCGGCTGATCACAATCAGCTGACCATGGATATCATGAAGCGCGTTGCAGATAAGCATGGCATGGTTTGCCTGCTGCATGAAAAACCCTTTGGCGGCGTGAACGGCAGCGGTAAGCATAACAACTATGCACTGTCCACAGACACCGGCATCAACCTGCTTGATCCGGGCGACACCCCCAATGAAAACGCACAGTTCCTCATCTTCCTAGCAGCGATTTTGGCAGCTGTGGATGATTATCAGGATTTGATGCGTATCAGCGTAGCAAGTGCAGCCAATGATCACCGCCTTGGTGCAAACGAAGCACCCCCCGCAATCATGTCTGTATTCCTTGGCGATGAGCTCAATGAAGTGATCGAGAGCATCACCAATTCCAGCAAATATCAGGGTCGCACCCATGACCAGATGCGCCTAGGCGTGCATATCCTGCCCAAGTTCCCCAAGGACTCGACCGACCGTAACCGCACCTCACCCTTTGCGTTTACAGGCAACAAGTTCGAGTTCAGAAGCCTTGGCAGTGCACAGAGCATCAGCGGTCCAAATGTCGTGCTCAACACCGCTATCGCAGACACTCTGCAAAAGATGGCAGACGAGCTGGAAGGCGCAGAGGATTTCACTGCAGCGCTAACCTGTTTGATCAGCAAAACCCTCACCGATCACAAGCGCATTATCTTCAATGGCAACGGCTATGAACAGGCGTGGATCGTGGAAGCGGAATCCCGCGGTCTGCTCAACCTTCGCACCACCGTTGATGCGCTGCCCCATTATACAGATGCAAAGAACATTGAGCTCTTTGCTCGCCAGAAGGTATTCTCCAAGGCGGAAGTCGAAAGCCGCTATGAGATTCACCTTGAAAACTATGTCAAGGTCATTGACATTGAAGCGCTCAGCATGGTGGATGTTGCAAAGCATCTGATCATGCCCGCAGCGATTGATTACTCCAAGGAAATTGCCACAGGCATCAAGCTCAAGAGGGACATCGCTCCTGACATGAACATCGAGGCTGAGATGGCAATGCTGGAGGAAATCACCAAGGAGATCAACGCGCTGTATAAGTACACCGCCAAGCTTGCCAAAGCGCTTGCGGATATTGATAAAGATGCTGATATGCTCGCGCAGGCCATCTACACCCGCGATGTAGTGCTGGCGGAAATGGCGCAGCTGCGCGCTGCTGGTGATGCGCTTGAGAGCATCGTAGGCAAGAGCTATTGGCCAATGCCCACCTATCAGGATCTCCTCACCAGCGTATAATCACAAGCAAAACCGCGGACTACATCGGCGTAATTCGCGGGTTCTCGTTAAAACCAAGCCACCATATGCTGACGCAACCACCGTCGCACCTTCGCTCAATGTCGAGCGTATGGCAAGGCTTGGTTTTTTGTACCCTTTTTTCAGGCCGAACCTAAGATTGACTCCCCGCAAAAGGCAATATGCCTTACAGGATAAAAGGAGGAAGGAACATGAATTCTATCGTAACGGCTTACTCGGCAGTGGATACCATTTGGGTGTTACTTGGTACCGCGCTTGTGTTCTTTATGCAGGCAGGATTTGCAATGGTGGAGACCGGATTCACGAGAGCTAAGAACGCAGGTAATATCATCATGAAAAACCTGATGGACTTTGCAATCGGTACGCCCCTTTACTGGCTTGTTGGATTTTCCATCATGTTTGGACCTGATAATGGCGGCATCATCGGCTCGATCAGCCTGCTATGCAGCGGCGATCTGCTCTCGATCCCCAGCAACATCAGCAAATTCACATTCGTTATTTTCCAAAGCGTATTCTGTGCAACCTCGGCAACCATCGTATCAGGCGCAATGGCAGAACGTACTAAGTTCCTAAGCTATTGCCTATATTCAGCACTTATTTCAGCCGTGGTTTATCCCATCAGCGGTCACTGGATCTGGGGCGGCGGCTGGCTCGCACAGCTTGGCTTCCATGACTTCGCAGGTTCTACCGCAGTTCACATGGTCGGCGGCGTTGCAGCACTTGTTGGCGCAGCGATCCTCGGACCTCGCATTGGCAAGTACAGTAAGGACGGAAAGGTGAATGCATTCCCTGGTCACAGCATCCCGCTTGGCGCACTGGGCGTGTTCATTCTTTGGTTCTGCTGGTTTGGCTTTAACGGCTGCTCTACCCTTGGCATGAGCGATTTGGAAGCTCCCGGCAACATCTTCATGACCACAAACCTTGCAGCAGCAACCGCAACCGTTGTGACCATGATCATCACATGGGTTCGCTACAAGAAGCCCGATGTATCCATGACATTAAACGGATCACTCGCTGGTCTGGTTGCGATCACCGCAGGCTGCGACGCAGTGAGCAATGTCGGCGCATTCTTCATCGGCATCATTGCGGCATTCGTTGTAGTCTTTGGCATAGAGTTTCTAGACCGCAAGGTCAAGATTGATGATCCAGTCGGTGCAATTGCTGTTCACGGCATGTGCGGCGCGGTCGGCACGATCCTCGTTGGTTTCTTCGCAATTGACGGCGGCGTATTCTACGGCGGCGGCTTCCACTACCTGGGCGTGCAGATGCTGGGCGTGGTTTCCGTTATCGCTTGGGTCGTTGTGACCATGACCATTTTCTTTAACCTCATCAAAAAGACCGTTGGTCTTCGCGTTGATGCAGATGAAGAAATCCGCGGTATGGATATTGTTGAACATGGTCTAGTGAGCGCATATGCAGACTTCATGCCTATGATCGGCAGCGGCTCTGGCATTGCACTGGAAGCACCTATGACTGCCGTGACGGCGATGGCACCTGCTGCTAAGACGCCTAAGCATGCGGCTGTTCCTGTGGAGGATTACAGCACAAACGACGGCACCAAGATCAGCAAGATCGCTATCATCACCAAGCAGAGCAAGTTCGAAACCCTCAAGAATGCAATGGACGAGATCGGCGTTACGGGCATGACGGTGACACAGGTTCTTGGCTGCGGCATGCAAAAGGGTCGTCCTGAGTACTACCGCGGCATTGAGCTTGAATCCACGCTTCTGCCCAAGATTGAAGTTGAAATCGTGGTTTGCAAGATCCCTGTCAGCACAGTGATCGAAGCTGCGAAGAACGCACTGTACACGGGTCATATCGGAGATGGCAAGATCTTCGTATACGATGTCGAGCAGGTCGTTAAGGTTCGTACAGGCGAAGAAGGCTTTGACGCTTTGCAGGATGTAGAATAATCGATTGTTAGTCGGTGCGGTTTGCACCCTATATCATAGTGCATAATCCCTTCCCTGTGGGGCTTATGCAGGGCTTTCCAAAAACAAGCAGCCAGCGTATCGCTCCTTTCAGATACGCTGGCAGGCTTGTTTTCTTCGTGAACTGAGCAAGCGCGAAGACATCAGATCAAAAAGGAAGCCGCCTGCCGTAGTTTCATCATCTACGGTCGGCGGCTTCCTTTGCATAATGTGAGGGGGAGTTACTTCGTCTTTGCCTTGGCAGAAAACGAATCGGCGACTACTTCAAAAATACAGGTCTTTGCGAGCACTTGCTCATTGATTGGCATGGTTTTCCCTGCGACTTTGAGCATCAGCAGGTCAATGGCGTGCTTGCGCGCTTCATCGTCTGTGAGGATGGCGGCTTTGCCAACGCCGATGATGGACGCGAAGTATATGCTGTATCCACAGGATTCATCCGCTGTCACTAGCTCCTTGGGGCAGTCCAGTTCAAAGCCGACGCGCGCATCGGCCTTTAGAAGATCGAGCTTGCGGCCTTCCTTCGCGCCGTGAAAAACGAGCCTGAGATTGCCGTTTTCATACGCATACCCAAAGTTCATCGGAACGATATAGGGGGCTTCGTTGGGCACGTTGAAGGCAAGCCTCGCGATGTCTGCCTCCTTGAGAATGGTCAAAATAGCCTTTGGATCGGTTACTTCTCGGTCACGTCTACGCATGATTCTCACTCCTGTTCCACTGTTCGCTTTCGGCAAACGAGACTCAGCTTGCCGCTCTGCCTTACGATATCATAAACGCCGATTGGATCGTCATCCGGTGCTAATCCAAGCGCAGCGGCGAATGCACTAAAATACTCTTCATCCTCGACGCGCAATAGGAGTAGCTCGCATCTGCGCTCGTCAAGGGTGCTTAGGATATACTCGCCGTTCACGGTTTCAGAGGCAAGATGATCGCCGTATGCATATTGGAAAACATGCACTCGCAGCGGCATTCCGTAGTACTGATAGGCATGCGTCTTGAAACTGCTGCTCCCGATATAGGAGGCATCTTCACTGCATTCGAGCAATAGCGCCAGCTTTCCGCTGTCGTCTGCCGTAATATCATCATCAATCATATTTGTGTAGAAGTTCTCTGCGATGTTCATTTTTGGCCGCGCGTCACGGTCATTGACCAGCTTGTTGAGAATCATGCCGGGGGTGGTGATGGGGTACATGCAGATAAACAATGCACCCAGCAGCCCAAGCCCTGCAATTTGTACTTTTCGCTCCTTGGCGGCGATGGCGCGCACGGCATAGAATAGTCCTGCAATCATCAGCGGCGTGGAGGCTGTGATCAAATAAGTCGTTGCCGCGCCGGATGTTTCCGCCTGCACAAAATAGCTGGCAAATAGCCCGAGCACGTAAATGAGCGCCATGATTAAGAATGAAGCCAGCGTCATGGTGATATGGCGGCGCTCTTTCTTGGCGCTGATGAAGATGAGCACGATCAGCGCGAGCACGAAGAACCACACATAGGGGAGCTTGCTTTGGGTGTAGGCAGTCCATGTGCTGCCAATAAGCCCCGCGACAAGCCGGAACTTCTCAGGTGTGAGGGATGAGGAGAGTTCGCTGGTGCGTGGATTTCCCGAGAAGAGATAGCGCAGGGTGAATGCAGGTCGCTCTTGGTCAAAGGGCAGGCTGTGCATCAGTGCTGCGGCCTGATTGCTTTCATAGCTGGCCAGCGCAGAATGGTAATTGTAAAGCCCAGACCAACATAGCTGCATCAGCAGCACCAGCGCAAGCGCTGCCAGACTGATTCGGAGCAATTTGCGGGCATTCGGTTTTTGGAGCGTTTTGCGGCTTCGGATGGTCTTGTATAGCATAATGCCCGCAAGCACAATCGAAAACATCAGCCCTGAATAGATTTTCGTTCCCACTATAATGGAAGCAACAAGAAGCGCAGGTAGCCATGAATTGACAGGCTCGTCATCCTCCGCGATCAGGCAAAGTGCAGCAGCTGTAAACAGCATGACCATGGGCGCATCGGCTCTGATGTTGCCAAAGGTAAAATAGGTCGCGCCAAAGAGCCTGATGGCATACAGCGACATCCCGCCAGCAACAAGCCCCCAAAGCTTTGACCTGACGTGATCTGCAATCCCGCAAGCTGATGTCAGCATACAGGCAAACGTCACATAGGACAGATAGGGGTCCTGCCAGCCAAAGACCTTCACAATGCAGTACTGAAGGGAGGCAAACAGCGGGATATAATCGGAATGATACATGGTGGTGTTTGCATGAATGGGGAAGCGGTCGTAGGTGAATAGCTCCTTGACGATCCTCGCCCAGTAGGAGAGGGCATCATGATCAGCAGAAACACGCAGATGCGTGCTGAGCAGCGCAAAGGCAATGCTGCCTAGCACATAGATCAGCATACCAGACGAGAGGACGCGGCTTCGCAGGTTGCGCTTGTTCATCATAGCCCCGACCATGCCGCCAATAAAGCAAAACAGACCGCCTATCATCAGCAGATAGGCAGTCGGGATCATGAGCTGCAAGGCAATCACACCATAAAATGAAACAAATAGCATACCAGCACATGCGCTTAGGAGCGCATGACCGGCTTTCAGCTTTGGAAAGATGGACATGCATACAAGCGCATAACCCAGCAGGGAAACGAAGAAAAGCGCTCCTGTGAGTGATCCGAAATCAATCATGCCCTCGCCTCCATCTGCTGTATTGGGTTACTTCTTTTTCTTCTTGAGGGCCGCGGCAAGGTATTGACCTGTATAGCTCTTCTTGACCTTGGCAACCTTTTCGGGCGTGCCTTCGCATACCACCATGCCGCCGCCGTCGCCGCCTTCAGGACCTAGATCGATGATGTAGTCTGCGGTCTTGATCATGTCAAGGTTGTGCTCGATCACAAGGACGCTGTTGCCCGCATCGGTCAAGCGCTGAAGCACTCCAATGAGCTTTTCGACATCCGCCATATGAAGTCCTGTGGTAGGCTCGTCAAGCAGGTAGAGCGTGCGGCCTGTTGCGCGGCGGCTCAGCTCGGTTGCGAGCTTGATGCGCTGCGCTTCACCGCCCGAAAGCTGGGTGCTGGGCTGTCCGAGCTTGATATAGTCCAGCCCGACATCATAGAGCGTTTGCAGCTTTCTGGCGATGGGCTCGTGGTTTTGGAAGAATTCCAGCGCTTCCTCAACGGTCATCTCAAGCACATCGTAGATGGTTTTTCCGTTGTAGTGTACGTCGAGGGTTTCGCGGTTGTAGCGTGCCCCCTTACAGACATCACAGGGAACATAGATATCGGGCAGAAAGTGCATTTCAATTTTGAGCACGCCGTCGCCTGAGCAGGCTTCACATCTACCGCCCTTGACGTTGAATGAAAAACGATTCTCCTTGTAGCCCCTTCCTTTGGCTTCGGGGGTTGAGGCGAAAATCTTACGAATTAGGTCAAACATGCCCGTGTAGGTGGCGGGGTTGCTGCGGGGCGTGCGTCCGATGGGACTTTGATCGATCGCAATGATCTTATCAAGATATTCCACACCCTCCATGGAGTCGAATTTCCCCGCTCTTGTCTTGGCGCGGTTGAGTACCTTGGCCAGATGCTTGTAGAGAATTTCGTTCACAAGGCTGGACTTGCCCGAGCCGCTCACGCCTGTGATGCAGCAAAATACGCTCAGCGGTATCTTCACGTTGATGCCCTTGAGGTTGTTTTCGCGGGCATTTTTCACGGTCAGGAAGTTGACAGGCGTGCGGCGGGCGGCGGGAACAGGAATCGATAGTTTCCCGCTCAAATACTGCCCTGTGAGGGAATTGGGATTGGCGAGAATTTGATCAATCGTGCCCTCAGCGGTGATATAGCCGCCATGAATGCCAGCCCCTGGGCCGACATCTACGATATAGTCCGCCGCATACATCGTCTCCTCGTCATGCTCGACCACGATCAGCGTATTCCCCAGATCGCGCAAATGCTTGAGCGTGCCAAGGAGCTTGTTATTGTCGCGCTGATGCAGACCAATGGACGGCTCGTCAAGGATGTAGAGCACGCCCATGAGCGATGAGCCGATCTGTGTTGCCAAGCGAATGCGCTGCGCTTCGCCGCCCGATAGGGTAGCGGCTGCGCGGGAGAGGGTGAGGTAATTTAGACCCACGCTGTCAAGGAAGCCGAGACGAGAATCGATCTCGCGAAGGATTTGATCGGCAATCATCGTGTCCTTGGCATTGAGCTCAAGTGAGGTGAAGAACTCACGCGCATTGGTAATGCTGAGGTTTGAAACCTCGGTGATATTCATGCCGCCAACGGTGACAGCCAGCACCTCAGGACGGAGCCGCTGCCCATGGCAGGCGCGGCAGTGATCGGTCACCATGTATTCCTCATAGGCAACCTTCATGCTGTCGCTCGTGGTTTCGCGGTAGCGGCGATTGAGAGACGTGATCACGCCTTCAAAGTTCGTCTGGTACTGCGCCGTGCCGTGGGCACCTTCATAGTTGACGGTGATCTTATCGTTTGAACCATAGAGTATGATGTCAAGGATTTTCTTAGGCAAGTCCTTCACGGGCGTATCAATGCTGAACTTGTATTTTTCAGCGAGCGCGCGGAAGAACATGCTGGCCATGCTGGTCTTGTCCGTCACATTCCACGCCATAGCTTGGATGGCGCCTTGATTGAGCGATAGGCTCTGATCTGGAATGATGGCATCCAAGCCGATATGCATGACTGTGCCAAGACCGCTGCACTCAGGGCATGCGCCAAAGGGGCTGTTAAAGCTGAACATGCGGGGCGCGAGGTCTTCAATGGAGATACCGCAATCGGGACACGCATAGTTTTGGGAAAAGAGCAGCGTACCTTTGTCAAAAAGGTCGATGAGCACGAGCCCCTCGCATTCCTTTGCGGTGGTCTCCATGCTGTCGGCAAGGCGCTTGCGGAACTCGGGCGTATCCCTGACGATCAAGCGTTCCACAACGATTTCGATATTATGCTTTTTCTTTTTATCAAGGGTTGGCAATTCGTCAAGCTCGTACATCTCGCCATCGATTTTGACGCGTACATAGCCCTGCTTTTGCGCGTTCTCAAGCAATTTGGTGTGTTCGCCCTTGCGCCCTCTGACAATGGGTGCCAGCACCTGCATGCGCTGTCCGTCGGGCTGGAGAAGCACTTGATCGACCATCTGGTCAATGGTCTGCTGCTTGATCTCCTTGCCGCATTTGGGGCAATGGGGCACACCGATGCGCGCGTAGAGCAGGCGCAGGTAGTCGTAGATTTCCGTCACTGTGCCCACTGTGGAACGCGGGTTTCTGGCAGTGGTCTTTTGGTCAATGGAAATCGCGGGGGAGAGCCCCTCAATCGAATCGATGTCGGGTTTTTCCATCTGCCCTAGGAACTGGCGCGCGTAGGAGCTAAGGCTCTCCACATAGCGGCGCTGTCCTTCGGCGTAAATGGTATCAAAAGCAAGGCTGGTCTTGCCCGAGCCGCTCAGACCCGTAAATACGACCAGCTTGTCGCGCGGGATTTCGATGGTGACATTCTTGAGATTGTGTTCGCGTGCACCGCGAACGATGAGTTTATCTTGCAATCGTTACACCTCAATTAGTTCATAGTTCATGGTGCCCATGCCGATCTTTTCGGCATGTTCCATCATAGAGCGCCAATTGGTGGTCGGGTGGGTGTCATGGAAAATATCGCCTGTTAGGTGACCATTATCAGTTAGCTGCGTGCCGGGCAATGGCTCCATCTTATTGCATGCTTCTGCGCAGGCGGTATCCAGCGCGACGGGATCGAAGCTGGCAAACATACCGACATCGGCAATGATGGCCGCATCGTTTTCAGCATGGCAATCGCAGTAGGGGGATACGTCCATCACAAGCGAGATATGGAAATTGGGCTTGTCCTTGATGACCGCCCATGCATACTCGGCGATTTTGCAGTTAAGCACATCGTTGCTGTTATCAGGTCCAGTAATCGCACCGCGATCACGGCACGCGCCTACGCAGCGGCCGCAGCCAATGCATTTGCTGTGGTCGATCATGGCCTTGCGCTCTTTCTTCTCGCCCGCAAAGCTGATGGCATCATGTGCGCATTGACGCGCGCAAAGTCCGCAGCCGATGCAATCGTCCGGGCGGACGGTAGGCTTGCCTTCATGGTGCATCTCGCGCTTACCGGCAGTGGAGCCAAGCCCCATGCCGAGGTTTTTGAGTGCATTGCCAATGCCTGTTGCTTCATGGCATTTAAAATGCGACAAGCTGATGATTGCCTCAGCATCCACAGCAGCGCGGCCAATGAACGCTTCCTTGCAGTATTCGCCGTTAATAGGCACAGCCACATCGTCCGTTCCCATCAGTCCGTCTGCAATGATGGCGTGGCAACCGGTTTGAAGCGGGCTAAAGCCGTTCATATAGGCGGCATCAAGATGATCAAGGGCATTTCTGCGCATGCCTGTATACAGCGTATTGCAGTCGGTGAGGAATGGACGCGCGTGCATGTCCTTTAAGGCATCGACAACAACGCGTGCATAGTTTGACCGCAAAAAGGCGATATTACCTGGCTCGCCGAAATGAATTTTGATTGCGGTGAACTTCCCGTCCAAATCCATTTGCGTCATTCCTGCCTTGTCAATCAGTCGGCGCAGCTTTTGCAGTAGATTCATTTCGGGGGTGGCTCTGAAGTTCGTATAATAAACTTTTGATCTTTCCACTATCATGTACCTCCATCATTCAATGCGAACGTACTTTCGCATTGGTATTGTATCATACGAACGGAATGCTTTCAAGGATGTTTTTAAAAATGAAAGACAAATTGTGATATTGATTGAATATCAGGCAGCAAAAAACCATTCGGAATGAGAAGCTTCATATTATATAGGGAAATAAAATGACGATCCGCGCATAGGGCGGGGGAAGAGAAAAGAATGAAATCATTCAAAAATCGAGAAAATGAGGCATAGAAACGGATGCAGTTAGGACACGCACGGCACTGTGTTCATATCCAAGTCCTGTGCGCCATGAGGCATCATGCTTTGCTGAAAAAAATTCAAAGAAATTTTCAAAAACGCTTGCATTCAAAGAGAATTTATTATATACTAATCGAGCTGTCTGTTTAGGGATGAAGTGGTAAGTTGCCGCCATGGCCATGGCGGGTAATTATCATGGACCAGCCCGTAAATCGGGCGACGGACTTAAGACATTGCGCAGGGCGCAAAAAGCAGTGAACTCACCCTACGGGAGCTTCTCACGGCGACTGAGGGAAGTCACGAGAGAGAATCACGTGATGAGAAGTAGCTGATGGACACACCCGGCACGGTGTACTTGAGACGAAATCAAGGAGGAACGAAAATGGCCAACCAAAAAATTCGAATCAAGCTGAAGGCTTACGAGCACAACCTGATCGATCAATCCTCTGAGCGGATCGTGGAGACCGCTAAGCGGACCGGTGCCAAGGTTTCCGGCCCCATCCCACTGCCCACTGAGAAGGAGATCGTCACCATCCTTCGTGCACCCCATAAGTACAAGGATAGCCGTGAGCAGTTCGAAATGCGCACACATAAGCGCCTTATCGACATTCACAATCCCAATCCGCGCACGGTCGACGCCATGATGAAGCTGGATCTTCCTGCCGGTGTCGAGATCGAAATCAAGCTGAATAACTAATGCAGGAGGTACGACATCATGAAAAAAGCGATCGTAGGTAAGAAAATCGGCATGACGCAGGTTTTCACCGATGATGGCCGCCTCGTACCCGTGACTGTGGTGGAGGCTGGCCCCTGCAAGGTGGTGCAGAAAAAGACCACCGAGTCAGACGGATACGACGCCGTACAGGTCGGCTTTGACACCTATGCTGAAAACCGCGCAAAGAAGCTGGTAAACAAGCCACTGACGGGTCATTTCAAAAAGACTGGCATCGCGCCCACCCGTTATCTGCGCGAGTTTCGCCTAGACAATGTGGCGGAGCTAGAGGTTGGGAACGAGTTGACTGTCACACAGTTCGCCGAAGGCGAAAAAATCGACGTCAGCGGCGTGAGCAAAGGTCACGGTTTTACAGGCGTTATCCAACGCTGGAATCAGCACACAGGCCCCATGTCCCACGGTTCGAAATATCATCGTGGCATTGGTGCATCGGCTGCAGGTTCATATCCAGGACGCGTATTTAAGGGCAAGCACATGTCCGGCCATTATGGCGTGGAGCGCGTAACCATCCAGAACCTTGAAATTGTCAAGGTTGATGTGGAACGCAACTTGCTCCTCATCAAGGGCGCGGTGCCCGGACCCAACGGTGGCCTATTGCTGGTGCGCAACACCTGCAAGGCGTAAGGCACCTCATTGTTTAATGAAGAACCCTGATTGAAGGAGGAAATCGATACCATGCCTAAGACTGCACTGTATAATATGGAAGGCGCGGCTATCGGCGAAGTTGAACTGAGCGAAGAAATTTTCGCAGCTCCAATCAACGTCGGCGCTATGCATTTAGTCGTCCGCTCCATTCTGGCCAACAAGCGCCAAGGAACACAGAGCGCACTCACCCGCAGCGAGGTTCGCGGCGGTGGCCGTAAGATTTACCGTCAAAAGGGCACTGGCAACGCACGCCACCACGGTAACCGTGCACCACAGTTTACGCACGGCGGCGTAGTGTTCGCTCCCAAGCCCCGCGACTATGTGATCAATGTCCCCAAGAAGGTTCGCCGTCTGGCGTTCAGAAGCGCACTTAGCTCCAAGCTAAATGCCGGCGAAATCATCATCGTGGACAAACTCGAACTTGCAGAAGCAAAGACCAAGCTGATGGTGAAGGTTCTAAAGAACTTTGATCTAAGCAAGAACACTTTGCTCGTACTGCCCGGCCGTGATGAAACCATCATCCGCGCAGCAAGCAATATCGAGAAGGTAGACACCACTTACGTTAATACTCTTAACGTTTACGACATTCTGAAGGCTGGCAAGATCATCCTTACAAAGGATGCGCTTGCAGGCGTAGAGGAGGTTTACGCATGAAGAATCCTCACGATGTAATCCTTCGCCCCGTACTCAGTGAAGCTTCATATGATGGCTTCGCTGACAAGCGTTATGTCTTCGAAGTTCAAAAGACTGCGAACAAGACAGAGATCAAGCTAGCACTTGAGGCAATTTTCAAGGGCATCAAAGTAGAGCGAGTGAACACACTTCGCACTATTGGCAAGATCAAGCGCCAAGGCAGAACATCCGGCCGCACCCCGGAAATTAAAAAGGCCTATGTTACCCTTAAAGAAGACTCCAAGGGAATTGAGTTCTTCGAAGGCATGGCCGATTAAAGCAGGGAGGACAAGACAAAATGGCTATTAGAGTTTATAAGCCTACCTCGCCCGCCCGCCGTTTTATGTCGGTGCTGACGTACGAGGAGATTACAACAAACAAGCCGGAAAAATCACTTCTTGAACCCAAGAAGAAGCATGCCGGCCGTAACCACAGGGGAACGATCACCGTTCGCCATCAAGGCGGCGGAAACAAGGTCAAGTACCGCATCATCGATTTCAAGCGCAACAAAGTGGATATTCCCGCTAAGGTTGCGACCATTGAATACGATCCTAACCGCAGCGCTTTTATCGCACTGCTCCACTACGCTGATGGCGAAAAGCGCTACATCTTGGCTCCTGTTGGACTCAAGGTTGGCGACAAAGTAATCAGCAGCGAGCATGCAGATATTAAGCCCGGTAACGCTTTGCCCATCAGCGCAATTCCGACGGGCACCTTGATTCACAACATCGAGCTTAAGCCCGGTCGTGGTGGTCAGCTTGTTCGCTCCGCAGGTAACAGCGCTCAGCTAATGGCTAAAGAAGGCCAGTATGCTCAGGTGCGTTTGCCCTCAGGCGAAGTTCGCAAGATCCCCATGAATGCTAAGGCAACCATTGGCACCGTCGGCAACACCGATCACGAGAACGTTCGCATCGGTAAGGCTGGTCGTAAGCGCCACATGGGCATCCGTCCCTCTGTTCGCGGCGTTGTTATGAACCCGTGTGATCACCCCCACGGCGGTGGTGAGGGCAAGAGCCCCGTTGGTATGCCTGCACCTGTTACTCCTTGGGGTAAGGTTGCGCTGGGTCTGAAGACTCGTAAGCACAAGAAGTACTCCAACAAGATGATTGTGAAGCGTGCGAGCAAGAAATAAGCTTGCACATCCAAGGAAGGAGGAAGCCTCTCAATGAGTCGTTCCATTAAAAAGGGACCTTTTGTAAGTGACGTGCTTTTCAAGCGCATTACTGAGATGAACAATGCCGGTAAGAAGTCCGTGACCAAGACTTGGTCGCGCACATCAACCATCTTCCCGGATTTCGTTGGCCACACCATCGCTGTACATGACGGACGCAAGCACGTTCCGGTCTATGTAACTGAGGACATGGTAGGTCATAAATTGGGTGAATTCGCCCCCACGAGGACATATCGTGGACATGCCGGTGAAAAAGCCACCGGTAAAAGATAAGCGGAAGGAGTGAGTTTCCATGGCAACCAATTCCCAGAAGAAGGCACAGGCACACATGGCAGCCCGCGATACTCGTCCGTCCGCCCATGCAATGTATGTGCGCATCTCTTCCCGCAAGGTGAAGATCGTCATCGATCTGATCCGCGGCAAGAACGTGGATGACGCTCTCGCCATCCTGATGTACACACCCAAGGCGGCCGCTCCAGTCGTGAGCAAGCTCCTAAGCAGCGCCATCGCAAATGCTGTTAACAATAACGAGATGGATCGCAAGTCCCTCTACGTCGCAGAAGTGTATGCCAATCCTGGCCCCACGCTGAAGCGCTTCATTGCTCGCTCACGCGGCAGTGCATCACCCATCCTAAAGCGCACCAGTCACATTCATGTGGTGCTAGACCAGAAGTAATCCAAGGGAGGTTTATCAATGGGTCAGAAAGTAAATCCCCACGGTGCTCGAGTTGGCGTTATCTTTAATTGGAGCACCCGCTGGTACGCCGGCAAAAAGGATTTCGCGAATAACCTCGTTGAGGATTACAAGCTTCGCGAAATGCTTAAGAATAAGTATTATTCCACCGGCATTAGTCACATTGACATTGAACGCAGTGCCAACCGCGTTACAATCAATATTTTCACAGCAAAACCCGGCATGATCATTGGCCGTGGTGGTTCCGGCATCGAGGCACTCAAGAAGAACATCGAGGCTTTCTTGGGACGTCCTGCCAATATCAACATTATGGAGATCAAGGTGCCTGACACCTGCGCACAACTCGTTGCAGAGAACATCGCTCAGCAGCTGGAAAAGCGTATCTCCTTCCGTCGTGCAATGAAGCAGAGTCTTCAACGCGCAATGCGCTCGGGCGCAAAGGGAATCAAGACCCAAGTAAGTGGTCGTTTGGGCGGTGCAGATATTGCACGTGTCGAGCACTACCATGAGGGCTCCATTCCCCTGCAAACCCTTCGCGCTGATATTGACTATGGCTTTGCAGAAGCCAAGACCACATTTGGCCGTTTGGGCGTCAAAGTCTGGGTATACAAGGGACAAAAGCTCCCCAAGCCTAAGAAAGCGCCGGTCGCCGCCAATACCGAAGGAGGCAAATAAGCTATGTTGATGCCCAAGAGAGTCAAGCGTCGTCGCGTTTTCCGCGGCCGCATGAAGGGCAAGGCCTTGCGAGGCAACTTCCTTGCCTATGGTGATTACGGCCTTGTTGCCACCGAGCCAAGCTGGATTACCAGTCAGCAGATCGAAGCTGCCCGTATTGCGCTCACTCGCTATACCAAGCGTGGTGGTCAGGTTTGGATCAAGATCTTCCCTGACAAGCCCGTCACCGAAAAGCCCGCCGAGACCCGCATGGGTAGCGGTAAAGGTTCCCCTGAGTACTGGGTAGCGGTTGTAAAACCTGGCCGTGTGCTCTTTGAAATCAAGGGAGTTTCCGAAGAGGTTGCACGCGAAGCACTTCGTCTTGCATCCCACAAGCTCCCCATCAAGACCAAATTCCTCAAACGTGAGGGAAAAATTGAAGCGGGTGGTGAAGCACAATGAAGGCAAGAGAGCTTCAATCAATGAACAAAACCGAGCTTGAAAACAAGGTCGGAGAACTGAAGGCTGAGCTGTTTAACCTTCGTTTCCAGCTTGCTACTGGCCAGCTGCAAAATACCATGGTCATCACTAGCACCAAGCGTGATATCGCTCGCTGCATGACCATCCTCCGTCAACAGCAACAAAATTGATGCTCATTATGAGCGTAGACTTTCAAGAAGGAGGCAGCCGCTTCAATGTCTGAACAAAGAGGACTTCGTAAGACACGCGAGGGTAAGGTAGTTAGCGACAAGATGGATAAGACCATCGTTGTTGAAATTAAGACTCGCGTGCGTCATCCCTTATATGGCAAGATTCTGAACAAGACCAACAAGATCAAGGCTCATGACGAAAGCAATGCTTGTGGCATTGGTGACCTCGTGCGCGTGATGGAAACCCGTCCGCTCAGCCGCAGTAAGTGCTGGCGCTTGGTCGAAATTCTAGAAAAGGCCAAGTAAATGGCCCGGCTCTCATCGGTGGTAAGCGGCAGTTGATTGCCCGACTGATGATGAGCGCTCCATCACATATTCAAGGGAAAGCTTTTGCTTCCCGATTCCGATAAGGAGGAAAAACCGTATGATCCAGCCGCAAACGCGACTTAAGGTAGCCGATAATTCCGGCGCCAAGGAAATCATGTGCATCCGCGTGCTTGGCGGTTCCTTCCGCCGCGATGGTTCCATCGGCGACGTGATCGTGGCCAGCGTCAAAAGCGCGAACCCCGGTGGCAGCGTGAAAAAGGGCGAGGTTGTTAAGGCAGTTATTGTGCGTGTACGCAAGCCAAGACGCCGCCCCGATGGCAGCTACATTCGTTTTGACGATAACGCAGCTGTTATTATCAACGATGCAAGGATGCCCAAAGGCACCCGTATTTTTGGACCAGTAGCCCGTGAGCTTCGCGATAAGGATTTCATGAAAATCGTTTCGCTCGCTCCCGAAGTGCTGTAATGGAGGATTGACAAATGATTACGAAGGTTCATGTGAAAAAGAACGATCAGGTCGTTGTCATCTCCGGACCCGCGACTGGCGATAAAGCCATCAAGGGAAAGCAGGGCAAGATTCTGACCGTATTACCCAAGGTAAACAAGGTGATCGTTGAGGGCGTTGCATACGTCACCAAGCACCAAAAATCCCGTCGCCAGGGTCAAGCTGGTGGCATTTACCAAAAGGAGCGTGCTATTGACGCTTCCAACGTAATGCTCATCTGCCCCAAGTGCGGCAAAGCTACCCGCATTGCTCATCGCATTGACGTTGAGACACGCGAGGATGGCACACAGAAAAAAACAAATGTACGTGTTTGCAAGCGTTGCAAAGCGGACATTGATTAAGGAGGGCATGGCAAATGGCAACTACTCGTTTAAAAGAGAAGTATAAATCTGAAGTCGTGCCTGCCTTAGTGCAGAAATTCGGCTATAAAAACGGCATGCAGGTTCCAAAGCTTGCGAAAATCGTAGTGAACATGGGTCTTGGCGATTGCAAAGACAACCCTAAGGCACTCGAAATCGCAGTTGCAGAGCTCGCATTGATCACAGGCCAAAAGCCAGTGATCACCAAGGCCCGCAAGTCCATCGCTAACTTCAAATTGCGTGAAGGCATGTCCGTCGGCGCGAAGGTGACTCTTCGTGGCGAGCGCATGGAGCAGTTCATGGATAAGCTGGTTAACATCGCTCTTCCCCGCGTTCGTGACTTCCGTGGCGTAAGCATCAAGGCCTTTGACGGTCGTGGTAACTACAGCTTGGGAATCAAAGAACAGCTGCTCTTCCCTGAAATCGAATACGATAAAGTGGATAAGATTCGCGGCATGGAAATGGTTTTCGTCACATCGGCACAGACCGACGAGGAGTGCAGAGAATTGCTTCGTTTGCTGGGCATGCCCTATGCAAACGTACAAGCAGATTAAGCAAAGGGAAGGGAGATAAAATATCATGGCAAAAACGAGTTTGAAAATTAAGCAGGCAAAGACGCCTAAGTTCTCCACCCGTGCTTACACACGCTGCCGCCTCTGCGGCCGCCCGCACTCGGTGCTACGCAAGTATGGCGTCTGCCGTATTTGCTTTAGAGAGCTGGCCTACAAGGGCCAAATCCCCGGTGTCCGCAAAGCCAGTTGGTAAGCGGGTAAAGAACGGAAGGAGGTTCCATCATGGTTGTGAATGATCCCATCGCCGATATGCTGACCCGCATCCGCAACGCTCAGGTCGCGAAGCATGACGTAGTCGTTATGCCAGCGAGCAATGCAAAAAAGTCAATCGCTAAGATTCTCTTAGCGGAAGGTTATGTTAAATCGGTCGATTTTATTGATGACGGCCCGCAGGGTAGCATCAAGATCGTCCTAAAATATGTCAACGGCAAGCAACAGCCAGTGATTGCCGGCTTGAAGCGCATCTCCAAGCCTGGCCTGCGTGTGTATGCTCGCTCTGAGGAACTGCCCAAGGTATTGGGTGGATTGGGTATTGCCATCATCTCGACCAGTAAAGGTTTGATGACTGATAAGGCAGCCCGTAAAGAAATGATCGGCGGCGAGGTTCTCGCCTATATCTGGTAAAACCGACACGCAATGGAGGTGTAAGACAATGTCTAGAATCGGAAGACTTCCGATCACAGTCCCCGCGGGCGTGACGGTAACGGTTGATGATAATAACACCGTAGTAGTAAAGGGCCCCAACGGTACCCTTTCACAGGCGGTTAACAAGAACATCACCGTAAAGCAGGATAATGGCATCCTCACCATCGAACGTCCCGATGACGCTAAGGCTAATCGTTCTATGCACGGTTTGTACCGTAGCCTAGTAAACAATATGGTAGTCGGCGTAACGGCTGGGTTCCAAAAAAATCTGGTGCTCGTTGGCACCGGTTATCGCGCTGCATCAGAAGGCGGTAAGAAGCTGACACTAAACGTCGGTTATTCTCACCCCGTAGCCTTTGATGCACCCGAAGGTGTTACCTTCGAAACACCTGATCAGACACATATTGCTGTAAAAGGCATCAACAAGCAGGTAGTTGGCAATCTAGCAGCTGATATTCGCGCCGTACGTCCTCCCGAACCCTATCTGGGCAAGGGCATCAAGTACGCTGACGAAGTTATCCGCCGTAAGGTTGGTAAGACCGGTAAATAATTGAAGGGAGTGAACGCAAATGTTTAAAACAAATGATCGCAATGCAGACCGCAAGATGCGCCATGCTCGTGTTCGTAAAAAGATTAGCGGCACCCCGGAAATGCCGCGTCTGTGCGTATACCGCAGCCTCAACAATATCTATGCGCAGTTAATTGACGACACCAAGGGTGTTACCTTGGCTTCCGCCTCCACGCAGGAGAAGGACGTCCTAGCGCAGCTCAAAGATACCGACAAGAAGGGCGCTGCCAAGATCGTTGGCAAGCTAATTGCCGAGCGTGCGTCCGAAGCGGGCTATAAGAAAGTCGTGTTTGACCGCGCAGGCTATGTTTATACAGGCCGTGTCGCAGTTCTGGCAGACAGTGCTCGTGAAGCCGGACTTCAATTCTAAGTAAGGAGGACAAACGCATGCAACGCATGGAACAGGTCAGCGAATTCAAAGAGAAGCTCGTTGCCGTCAACCGCGTTACCAAGGTTGTTAAGGGCGGTCGTAATTTCCGCTTTTCCGCTTTGGTTGTAGTTGGCGATGAGAATGGTCGTGTTGGCGCAGGCATGGGTAAAGCTGCAGAAATTTCTGAAGCTATCCGTAAGGGCACTGAAGATGCTAAGAAGCATCTAGTGTCTGTGCCGCTACTTGACACTTCGATTCCACACGAGGTTATCGGCCGTTTTGGCACAAGCAAGGTTGTTCTCTTGCCAGCTCCCGAAGGTACAGGCGTTATCGCCGGCGGCGCTGCTCGTGCAGTGCTGGAGCTAGCAGGTGTTAAGAACATCCGCACAAAGAGCTATGGCTCAAGCAATAAAATTAATACGGTTAAGGCCACAATTGCGGGTCTTGGTATGTTGCGCAGCGCTGAGCAGGTTGCTAAGATGCGCGGCAAGACCGTAGAAGAAATTCTAGGCTAAGGAGGACGACGAAAATGAAGTATCAAATCACACTGAAAAAGTCGCCGATCTCCAGCCTGCAAGTTCACAAAGACACCGTGGCTGCACTAGGTCTTCGTAAGATCGGTCAGACTGTTGTCAAGGAAGATAATGCCTGCATTCGTGGACAAATCTTCCGCGTGAAGCACATGATCGACGTGCAAGAAATCAAGGACTGAGGAGGGAAACCCAATGAAACTGCACGAGTTAGGACCCGCCGCAGGATCCACCACCGCGCCCAAGCGCCTCGGTAGAGGTTCGGGTTCCGGTCTGGGTAAAACCTCCGGTAAAGGTCATAAGGGCGCCAAAGCTCGCTCCGGCGGTGGCAAGCGTCCGGGATTTGAAGGCGGTCAAATGCCTCTCTATCGTCGCGTGCCTAAGAAGGGCTTTACCAACATCTTCCGTACGGAATATGCAACGGTAAACGTAAGCGAACTAGAAGTATTTGAAAATGGCACCGTTGTTACGGTTGCTATGCTAAAGGAAGCCCGTATCGTCAAGAAGACTCTTGATGGTGTGAAGATCCTAGGCGATGGTGAACTGACCAAACAGCTCACCGTTCAGGCCGCGAAATTCACAGAAACGGCTAAGCAAAAGATTGAGGCCCTGGGCGGGAAAGCCGAGGTGAAGTGATATGGCTAAGAAACCTACCAACAAAGTAGGCGTAGTACAATCACTTCGTAATGCATGGAAGGTAGACGATATTCGCAAGAAGCTCATCTACACTTTCTTCATGCTCGTTGTATTCCGTCTAGTAGGCGTGATCCCTGCACCTGGCGTAGATTACGCCCGCGTGCAGGCAGCCCTCGGCACGAGCACTCTTCCACTGCTTGATTTGGTTAATATGATGACCGGCGGTAACTTTACCAACATGACCATCATGGCCATGGGTATTACCCCCTACATCAACTCATCCATTATCATGCAGCTTCTGACCATTGCGATCCCCGCACTTGAGCGTTTGCAAAAGAGCGGCCCCGACGGACAGAAGAAAATCGCTCAGATTACCCGCTATGTAACGGTTGGTCTAGCTGTTGTCCAGGCCATTGGTCTGGTTGCAGGTCTTGGTTATATCAAGGCTGGTTGGTTCAATACTGTCCTAGTCGGCGTGAGCATGGCTGGCGGTACTGCACTTGCTATGTGGATTGGTGAGCGTATCACCGAAAAGGGCATTGGTAATGGTATCTCACTGCTTATCTTTGCAGGTATTATTTCCAACCTTTTCATCGGCATTAGCGGTTTGTTCACCGAAGCGTTCAAGGCGACCTCGCTGACACCTTGGATTACCCTGATTGCAGTGCTGTTTGCAGCACTTGTCATGATCGTCGTTGTGACTTTCGTTGACCTTGGCGTGCGCCGTATTAACGTGCACTTCGCTAAGCGCGTATCAGGCCGTAAAATGTACGGTGGTCAAAGCAGCATTATCCCCATGAAGGTCGTTAGCGTTGGCGTGCTTCCGCTCATCTTCGCTTATTCTTTCATGGCGTTCCCCGGCACCATCATCCAGCTGGTTGGTGGCACCGATAGCTCAGCATATATTTGGTGGGCACGCTATATGAGCAGCACCAGCCCGTGGTATCTTCTTATCACAGCACTGCTCATCGTTGCATTTACGTACTTCTATTCTTCCATTTCGTTCCAACCGGATGAAATGTCCAAGAATATCCAGCAACAGGGCGGTGCAATCCCGTCCGTGCGTCCCGGTAAGCCTACTTCGGATTACCTCAAGCGCATCAACAGCCGTCTAACTTTGTTTGCGGCATTGTTCCTCGCCGTACTGGCAACTGTACCTTCACTGCTAACCATGGGTCTAAAGACCACGATTCCCTTTGCTGCTAGCAGCTTGTTAATCGCAGTTAGTGTAGTGCTTGAGACAAAGCGTCAGCTCGACGACCTGCTGGTTAGCCGTAACTACGACACAATCTCCTAAGTAAAGCGTTAACCGACGAATGATGAGCCGTTGACGCACGGCACTGGCACATGTACCGCGTTTGTGGTATAATGGTTCGTGCAGTGCGTTAGCGGCCTTCATCCGTGATACAGCACAAATAGGAGGAATGCGGTATGAACATCATCTTCCTCGGCCCCCCTGGTGCCGGTAAGGGTACACAGGCACAGATCATTTGTGCAAATCTTGGGATTCCCCAGATTTCCACAGGTGATATGCTACGCTCTGCTATTGCAGCTAAGACGGAAACAGGAATGCTAGCCAAGACCTTTATGGATGGCGGGCAGCTTGTACCTGACGAAGTTGTGATAGCAATTGTCAAGGAGCGCCTTGCTATGGATGATTGCCAAAAGGGATATATCCTAGACGGCTTTCCCCGTACGGTGCAGCAGGCGACTGAGCTTGGTAATATTGCAAAAATCGATGTTTGCATCGATTTGGATGTTGATGATGAAGTGCTTGTCAAGCGCCTCAGTGGACGCAGAGTATGCCCCACCTGTGGTGCGCCTTATCATGTAAACATGCTGGGCGACCAGACAACATGCAAGGCAGATGGCACTGAACTAATTCAGCGTGATGATGACAAGGCAGAAACGGTACTAAGCCGCCTGCAGGTCTATCACCAGAAAACCGCGCCGCTAATCGATTTCTATGCTGAGCTTGGATTGCTTAAGAAAATTGAGGCCAATGCAGCACCGGATGAAATCAGCGACAATATTATGAAAACACTTGAGGCGAGTCGATGATCTATTTAAAGAATGCACAACAGCTGGAATGCATGCGAAAATCAGGGGCACTACTATACGATGTATTATGTCACCTTCGGGAGGCAATCAAACCTGGGATGAGCACAGCAGAGCTTGATGTGTATGCGGAGCAGCTTATTCGTAAGCATAAGTCAGTCCCATCCTTTTTAGATTATAATGGATTTCCAGCCTCAATTTGCACCTCTGTCAACGAAGAGGTTGTTCACGGGATTCCCTCTGATAAAATCATACTCAAAGAAGGCGATGTGCTTTCTGTGGACTGTGGCTTGATCTTTGACGGATGGCAATCCGACAGCGCCTTTACAGTAGGTGTTGGCAAGATTTCCCCCGAGAAGCAACAGCTCATTGATGTCACAGAGGAAAGCTTCTTCAAGGGGATTCGTAAAGCCATTGCCGGCAATCGCCTAGGCGATATCGGTAATGCAATTCAAACATATTCCGAAAGCTTCGGATACGGCGTTGTTCGCGAGTTAACAGGGCATGGCATTGGACGTAATATGCATGAGGACCCTAGCGTCCCCAATTATGGCACATGCGGTCATGGTACTCGCCTTCGTGCTGGCATGACCATAGCGGTTGAACCTATGATCACCATGGGTCAGCGCTATATCGCCGAGCTGGATGACGGCTGGACAATTGTCACAGAAGATGGTAGTATATGTTCGCACTACGAGCATACCATTTCCATCAATGAGCATGGTCTGCCTGAAATCTTTAGCTATCCAGGGTATGTTCTTACGGAGGAACAAGAGTGAGAGCATTGCCGTCAAAACCCGGATATGTAGTAATTTCCACACAGGGACACGACAAGGGTCAGTGGTATGCAGTGACCAAAGTGCTTAGTGAACAGTATCTGCTCCTTTGCAACGGAAACAACCGCACACTTAAGGCCCCTAAGAAAAAACAAGTCAAACACCTGCGTGTCCTACCGCTGATGATTCCTGTCAGTGGATTAGGTGAAAGCGGCGGTCCAATCGTCGACGGCGATATTCGCAAGGCGCTGAAGGCTGCCAAAGATGCATACATAACAGGAACTGCTTACGCACAGCAATGTGCGTGTAATCAGAAGGAGGAATGCGCGTTTGTCCAAGAGTGATGTCATTGAAATGGAAGGCACGGTTATCGAGGCGCTTCCCAACGCGAACTTTAAAGTGGAGCTCCCCGGCGGGCACCGGATCATGGCACAGATATCGGGTAAAATGCGTATGAACTTCATCCGCATCTATCCCGGCGACAAAGTTACTGTCGAGCTTTCGCCATATGATCTTACTCGCGGCCGCATTACGTGGCGCAGCAAGAACTAAGCGAATTATCCTGCGGTCGATTTGCGACTGTCTCAGAAGGAGGTTACTAACATGAAAGTTCGTCCCTCGGTCAAACCCATCTGCGAAAAGTGCAAGATTATTAAGCGCAAGGGCCATGTGATGGTCATCTGCGAGAACCCCAAGCATAAGCAGAAGCAGGGCTGATGAATATGGGGTTTTTCCCCGATTCATCTACATTATAACGATATAACGATCTGTGTTAACCGTGTAGCATTTAGCTGCATGGTTTTTCTGCACTTAAACGGAAAAAGCCGCCAGTTCGTAGACGGCTTTGATGGCAGTACAATAAATGTTAACGATGGGCGGTCTTTGCCTTTGGATAGGGTTTCTTCTGATCCGTGATGTCAACCAAATAATCAATACTGGTTTCATAAAAGCATGCAAGCTTGATCAGCGCCTCTATCGGGATGTTGATGACTCCATTTTCATAATCGGAGTAGGTGCTTTGCTTGATACATAGATAGTTTGCTAATTGTATTTGTTTGTAATCATGATCCTCGCGCAATGCTCTGATCCTTGGTAGTGTCATACGATCACCTCGTCAACATCGTACTATATCGGGAATGCCTATATAGTATCACATTTGGAGGCATTCATAAACCATAACCATCCAACTCTCTTTTTCATTACTAGCTATACTGCTTACCCTAATTCCATTGATTCATAGATACAGGATATGATAAGATACAGATGCATCATAAATGCAGCACCGATATTGAAGTGATGGTAGTAAGGAGCACTGTAGATGAACATATTAGTCGTCGGCGGAACTCGCTTTATGGGAAAGCACATGGTCAGGGAGCTTTTGAGCAAAGGTCATGAGGTAACGATTGCAAATAGGGGACTGACGCAGGATGAATTTGCGGATCGTGTGAACCGAGTGATCATCGACCGTATGAACCCTGGTACCATCAAGGCAAAGCTAAGTGATCAGCACTTTGACATCCTATTTGATACCATCGCGTATTGCTCAAACGATGTGAAGGCGCTTCTTGATCATGTAAGCTGCGAGAAGTACGTGATGATTTCCACATCGTCGGTCTATGATGAGCATATGGACACCAAGGAAGAGGAATTTGACCCATATACTGAGCCTGTAGTTTGGTGTGACCGAAAGGACTACTCCTATCAGGAAATCAAAAGACAGGCAGAGCGGGCAATTGTGCAGACCTATGCACATATTCCTTCTGTGATGGTTCGGTTTCCCTATGTGATTGGGACGGATGATTACACCAAGCGATTTCAGTTTTATGTGGAGCATATCGTGAACCAAATTCCCATGCATGTGGACGGATACGACAGCCAGATGGCCTTTGTGCGTTCGGACGAAGCGGGAAAGTTCCTTGCGTCATTTGCAGACAATGACTTCACAGGCGCAATCAATGGGGCAAGTGAGGGAACGATCTCAGTGCATCAAATGACTGACTATGTGACAAGCAAGACGGGCAAGAGCATATTGCTCTGTGCCAGCGCAGAGGAAGCACCCTATAACGGCGAAGCGGATTATAGCACCAATGTGGATAAGGCGCGTGCGATCGGGTTTGAATTCACACCTCTGCATTCGTGGGTATATGACCTGATGGATCATTGGATAGACGAATAACATAGGATTACATGTAATGATGAGGTGAAATCAATGGCGATGTGGAGTCCATGGCGCGGCTGCCATAAGCATAGCGAGGGGTGTAAGTATTGCTATATCCACAAAGGGGATATCAAACGTGAGGTGGATACGAATCAAATCGTGAAGCTTGAGAAGTTTGATGCGCCTGTTGCGAAGAACAAAAAAGGCGAGTATAAAATAAAGTCAGGACAAATGGTTTATGTCTGTTTCTCTACAGATTTCCTGATTGAGGAGGCAGACCCGTGGCGCGGTGAATGCTGGGAAATGATCAAGGAACGCTCAGACTTGACCTTCTTGTTCCTCACCAAGCGGATCGAACGCTTCATGGACTGCATCCCAAGTGACTGGGGCGATGGGTACGATAATGTGATTGTGGGCTGCACGATTGAAAATCAAGACAGAGCGGATTTTCGCCTTTCCATATTTGATAAACTCCCCATCAAACACAAGAACATCATTTGCCAGCCGTTGATTGAGAAAATCAATATTTTGAGCCATCTGGATGGTGTTGAGTTGGTCGTGGTTGGCGGGGAATCAGACAAAAACGCCAGACCGCTCGATTATGAGTGGGTGCTGGATATCCGCGAACAATGCATCGCAAAGAACGTTCGATTCGAATTCAGGCAATGCGGAACGTATTTCATCAAGGACGGGGAAACCTACACGATCAACGTGTACCAGCTGTGCAGTCAAGCGCGCAAAGCGGATATCAACTGCTAGGTTGTGGTTGCGTATGGCAGTAGCAGGGAACAAAAGAAAGGTGTGTGGACTTAAATGCAAGGATATAATGTCATCGCAGTGTATAACGAAATATCTGACCAATGGCTGATGTGCAAGCGTAAGAAGAACCCTTATCTTGGATTGTCGAATTTGGTGGGCGGAAAGATTGAAGTGGGGGAAGCGGGTCTGGATGCAGCGTACCGCGAGCTGGAAGAAGAGACGGCGATCACGCCTAGTGATATCGTGCTCTCGCATCTGATGGATTTTACCTATTACTTTGAAGATTGCTTTGTCGAGGTCTATGTAGGCAAACTCAATAAGGCGGTCACACCCCGGGGTGATGAAAATGATCTGTACTGGTCAGAACCTGATTGTGACTTTTTTGATGAGACGAAATATGGCGGTGAGGGGAATATCGGACATATCATGGCGCGTATTCTCATGTGGCGAGACAAGGTGCTGATTTAGTCGGAGTAAGCAACTATATTCCAGATCAATGTCTGAACGCATGATTGTACCTTCATTGTTTTTCATTTCACAAACTATTGACGTTATCGCACTAAAGTGCTAGTATAGCAAACAATCGAATAAGCAATGCATTGATCAGGACATGAAGTGCTTTATCCTTTCAGGCAAAGAGAGCCGTCAAGTTGGTGAGAGACGGACCGAAAGCTAAGAAACTTCCTCCCCTGTGAGCAGACTGCTGAACCAAAAGTAAGCAGATTCGGAGGCCCACCGTTAACGAGGGCGGATGGTTACCAATATGGAGCCGTCTTAAAGTGATCACGATTATTTGTGATAATTGAAGTGGTACCGCGAGGGAATTTACCTTCGTCTTCTTGCAAACGCATATGCGTTTCAGGGAGACGGAGGTTTTTTCATATAATGAAAGAGGGAAGGTTTTTCACATGAACAGTTTGGCAATTCTCGCAATCGCAGTGGTAGTACTCTTGGCAGGCTACATGCTGTACGGCAGATGGCTGGCAAATCGCTGGGGCATCGACCCAAAGGCGAAAACACCCGCAGAGCGTCTGGAGGACGGACAGGATTATGTGCCCACAAACAAATTCGTTGTATTCGCGCATCAATTCTCATCCATCGCTGGTGCTGGTCCTGTAACAGGTCCCATCATCGCGGCGATGTTTGGCTGGGTTCCTGTATTCCTATGGCTGCTTATCGGCGGTATTTTCTTTGGTGCTGTGCAGGATTTTGGCGCACTATATGCATCGGTTAAGAAGGACGGCAAAACAATCGGCGTGATTATTGAGGAATATATCGGCAAAACAGGTCGTAAGCTGTTTTTACTATTTTGCTGGTTGTTCTGCCTACTTGTTATTGCAGCATTTTCAGATATCGTGACCAACACCTTTAACGCATTCGCCGCAACAGGCGAAACAGTGGTTGCAAACGCAGCAGCAGGCTCGATCTCAATGCTGTTCATCGTCGGTGCAATTGGCTTTGGCTTGTTTGTGAAGTACTTCAAACCAAACCAAGTCGTGCAGCTGATCGTCGGTTTGGTTTTGTTCTTTGCCATGCTTGCAGCGGGTATCGCTATGCCGATATACGCAACCAAGAACACATGGACAATCGTGGTCTTTGCGTATATGTTCATCGCGGCAGTGCTTCCCATGTGGCTGCTCATGCAGCCCCGCGATTACCTAAGCACATTCCTGCTCCTTGGCATGATCCTCGCAGCAGTCGTCGGTATCTTGGTTGCTCGCCCCGACATGAACCTGAACGCATTCAATGGCTTCACCCTTGAAAACGGCACGAAGATGTTCCCAACGCTGTTTATCACCATCGCATGCGGCGCGATCTCAGGCTTCCACAGCATGGTCTCCTCGGGCACATCCTCCAAGACCATCAAGAACGAGAAGGACACCCTCTTCGTTGGCTATGGCGCAATGATGGTGGAAACCCTCCTTGGCGTTGTGGCACTTGTGGTTGCAGGCGCAGCAGCTACCTCGGGCGTACTGCCCGCAGGCACACCCTTCCAAATCTTCTCAAGCGGTGTTGCAGGCTTCCTGACCATGCTGGGACTTAACGAGCATGTGGCGGTTTGCTTTATGACAATGTGTGTTTCGGCGCTGGCACTAACCACCCTTGACTCGGTTGGTCGCATCGGTCGCCTTTCTTGGCAGGAATTGCTGATGGGCGATCAGGCAGACGGCAAAGACCTAAGCCCTGTGATGCAGTTCCTCACCAACAAATACACCGCAACCGTTGTCACGCTTGGAGGCGGCTTCCTTCTGTCACTTGGCGGATACAACAACGTATGGCCGCTCTTTGGCGCAGCGAACCAGCTGCTGGCAGCCCTTGTGCTGATCGCCCTTGCGGTGTTCATGCGCGTCACAGGACGCACTGGCTGGACGCTGTATGTGCCCATGATCATGATGCTGATCGTCACCATGACCGCACTTGTGCAGGCAATCATCGGCATCTGCACCAAGCTTTTTGTGACAGGCGGATTTGCCTTCGCAACAGATGGTCTTCAATTGATCGTTGCGATCCTGCTGGTATCGCTTGGCGCAATGGTCGCCATCTCCTGCCTAAAGGAAGTTGGCGGGAAGAAAGAAAAAGCGGTAGAAGCGTAAGAAAATCGAATACAGACAGTCAAAAGAGAGTGCGGAAGTCATGCAAGGCTTCCGGCACTCTCTTTGATTTTAGCTGTGATTATTCAGCTTGGGCTGCATGTGTCACCAGAAAGTCCTCTGTGCTGGCAAATCCATGAACGGCTTGGAGTGATTGCGTGAAAATGCTGGGTGCGCTCTCGTCATCGTCAAGCGTGTTGATCCACGCCAGTTCAGTCAGAATCGCTTTCTGCGCCGAAGGATCCTCTACTTGATCAAAGGCGGAGATATACACGGGGGCTGTTGCCCATGGGAACTCTCGCATTGTAGAGGTTGGAATGTTTTCACTCTTTGCGCAAAGGTAGTCATCCATATGCGACTTGGCGACAAAGCTGCTCATATTGCTGTAGCTGAGCACAAGCAGCGACATAGCCAGAAGTATGGCAGAGAGCTTAAAGAGGGGCAGGTCTCTCCATTGCGCGATGATGAGCAGCAGAAAAACAATCGCTAGCACGAACATAAAGCAGCTGGTATAGATGCGCTTGAGGGTGTATCCATAGATCGAGATATAGAGCGCCATCTTGGAAAACGCCAGTGCGATGAGGCAGATGGTCGATAAGGCGAGAAACGACATGAGAAGCTTGGTAATGATGGGCTTGCTTGTGCCCCGTCTTTGAATGACGGCCGCAACCCCAAAGTTTAAAAGCGCAACCCAGCATAGTTCTGCAAAGCCTCGACGTGCGAAGCTGCTGTAAAAATAGGCAGGCATCTTCGTCGCAGAAAATGCATCGATCACCGTGCGGGTCTGTGTGATGATAAACAGCAGATACACCCCGCAAAGCAAAATCACCACAACTGAACCGATCACCGTATCAACGCTGCTGCGCTGCTTGATCGGCTGGGCAGCCTCACTTGCTGCTGTGCCTTGTACCATGGATAGCAGGTAGAATCCAAGGAGCAGGGAAAGGACGAACTTTGGTACGAAATCAAAGAGCTGTTCCAAGAGCTTTTCGATATCGCGCGTGACTTCAAGGAACTGTGAATCGACCTCCTGCAGCAACCCAATTGCGATGACGAGCAGGGGAATGCTCGCGATAATCCCCAGTAGAAAGCGACGGGCAAAGCTATGACCCTTAAAGGCGGAAATCAACTGGCTGAATGTCTCCTTCAGATGCATAAGTGGAACGAGGATGACGGTGCGTGCGGCATCTGAAATGGCGGAGGGTTCAAGCACTGACCTATGGCATTTGCTAAAAGCCATGGGTACCCAATAGAGCGTAATTGCGGCGGCTGTCATGAGAATGGGCATGACGAGCAGCTTGTTTTCAAAGAAGGTAAGGCTCAGGATCAATCCCAGCGACACGCCCATATAGGCATAGCTGCGCTTTGGCGGGGCAATGCCGTTGGTTTTTGCATGCAAAAGGCTCATGCCGTCAAATGCCGCGAATACAAGAAAGATTCGAAGCCCCCAGAAACTCTCCCAAAGGCAGGTAATGGCAAACCAACTAATGATTGAAAAGGCAATGAAGAACAAAATCGCATATTGGTTATTTTGGCTTTGAACCTCAGTCTGTTGCTCGTTCATCTCAAGCGACCTCCTATAGCTGTGATTTTCTAAATCTTAGCACAGAATAAATCGTATGTCAATAAAAATATATCGAATAACGATAAAAAAGTATTGACAAAGGATAATGGTGGTGTATAATGATAGCAAGAACCACAGAGAACGCAAGGAGGAATTAACGATGAATCGTAAGCTCATTTCTATTTTACTTAAGTTGGTGGTGATCTTTGCCTTTGCAGGGTTTATTCTGGTGGGCATCGGACCTGTACGCTGGTTTGCTGCAAGCATTATTCGCACAGAGCCGCAGCTTGCAGACAAAGAACTATTCGCTGTTTTGTATGTAAATGCTGGATTCATTCCCGTCTATATATCCTTGGTGCTGGCTTGGCTGGTGTTTGATGCCATTGGCAGTGATCGTGGCTTTTCCTATGTCAATGCTAAGCGGCTTGATATTGCGGCAATCATGGCGATTGTGGATATTGTCATGGTCATCATTGCCAACATGATATTTAATTCTTGGAATATCGGTGGTCCGCCTACCATCATGTGTACGATGGGTCTGACGTTCCTTGGGCTTGCGGCGGCAATCGTATGCTTCTCGCTGGCTAGGCTGGTGAGCGAGGCTGCAAGGCTTAAGCAAGAAGTGGATTTGACGATATAGGAGGGGTGGAAATGGTCATTGTAAACTTGGATGTGATGCTGGCAAAGCGCAAGATGAGCGTTACCGAGCTCTCCCAAAAGGTAGGAATCACGCTTGCCAATATATCGATACTCAAAAACGGAAAGGCGAAGGCGATCCGCTTTGGAACACTGGATGCAATATGCGAAGCGCTGGAATGCCAACCCGGGGATATTCTTGAATACTGCGAGGAATAGGACGAGCAGGGGGCTATCATAGCCCCTTGTTTTTTTGCCTCCGTATATAAATACAAAATATGTAGGTTTGTCAAACATGTTGGACAGTGTAGTTATGAAGGAACTCTCTAGGAGTTAGCCATCCAAGAGGACGCATCGGCATGTTGTTGGATCGATTTAGATGGGCAGCTAGCTGCCCATCTAAATC
>JAAYIN010000111.1 GCA_012523405.1 Clostridiales bacterium | reverse complement strand
AGGATATTCAGCAGCAAGTTTCTCAGCAGCGCGGAATTCTTCCTCGCCCTGTGTGGTGGTACCGGTTAGAATTGCGACCTTCCATGTGCCTTCGGCTGTTTCAGCAACTGCTGCGACCGTGGTCATGGAGAGCAGCATTGCTAACGCCAAAATAATGCTCAACATTTTTTTCATGGTTGTGGTTCCTCCTTATGCTTCTTTGATCATCCAAACACGTGCCTAATATAGCTAATACGTATTGAATTGTAAATTATTATAACATGTCAAGTGAACTTCAACAATCACCATTGTTTGTTAGCACAAGGCGTGTATTGGTTACATAATGGTTGTAACCAAAGGGTTTGCGTGATGTTTCGTCACTTCGTCCCATTTGCTAAAAAACACTGAAAAAACAATGCAACCCCTATATTTCCATCGTTTTAGCAAAAAAGACCGCCGAAGCGGTCTTACAGAGCTGATTTACTCAGCGTAGATTCTAGGGGACAGGATGCCGATATCCGGCAGATTGCGGTAGACTTCGTTATAGTCAAGGCCGTAGCCGACCACAAATGCGTCGGGAATTTCAAAACAGGAATAATCAACTGTGAGGGGCGCAACGCGGCGTGCGGGCTTGTCCAGAAGGGTTGCGATGCGAAGGGACACTGCGCCGCGGGAGATGAGCGACTTTTTGAGGAAGTTGAGGGTCATGCCGCTATCGACGATGTCCTCCACGATGATGACGTCGCGTCCGTGGATGCTTCTGTCCAAATCCTTGACCAACCTTACCTCGCCGCTGCTCTTGGTGCTCGCGCCATAGCTGGATACCGCCATGAACTCAATCTCAAGGGGGAGGTTGATCTGGCGAATGAGGTCGCAAAAGAACACCGTTGCGCCCTTGAGGATGCAAATCATCACAGGGGTTTTGCCCTGAAAATCGTTTGTGATACGTGCACCCAGCTCCGAAACAGCCTCGCTGAGCTGCTCTTTGCTATATAAGATGCTCTCTAAATCCTGATACAAATCGCGTTTTTCTTTCATGGAATAGGTCACTCCTTTGTAGATGATATCGATATCGCCTGAATGGCTAGGCGCATAGATCCGCTGGTGATGTTGTTTGCGTGAAGCGTTGCAGATGTGCGAAGCTCTTTGGGTGTGCGAAGCACCTCCGAGGTGCATAGCCCCAAAACCCATAGGATGCGCGAACCGATCGCGAGCACGGGGGTGATGGGTCTAAGCGGCGGATCGATCTTTTGATCGGTAAAATAACGCCGAAGCGGTTTGCTGCCGCTTGCACCAAAGGGGCGTATGGTATCGCCCGCCATCGGCAATCGCAGCACGGGCTGCTGTTGCAATATCTCCGCGCTTAGGATCACGCTCATCGCGTCCTTTGGGGGCAAATCGTCCATGGTGCATGGCATGAAGGTGAGCGCCATGTCCATGATTTCATAATTGCTGCGGGATGCTCGAATGCTAATGGGCTCCGCCACTGGCATGGGCTCAATCGGCTCCCCGCCCTGCCTGAGCAGATGAATATGCCGATCACCGACCACCGCACATAGATCGCGGGGGAGGTTCGCTGTTGTTCCCGCCTGCCGGTCGCAAAGCGCGAGCAAGCGCATGGTATCTCCATAGGAAAGGCTTCTTTCCCTTGGCTCAAGACCGCAAAGCGCCGCGCCCTCCGAAAACCATTTCCGAAGCACCCTGCGCCGCATGGCCTCATTCGCTTTTTGCAAGCCATCCTTTTGGAGCGAAAAGAGCGGCGGCTTATGAATGAGCAATTCCTCGTAAAGCTGCTGCGCCGCGCTGCGCATATATGCCTCGTCCACAGACAGGCTCTGCGCCGCCTGCGCAACATGCTTGCCAGCCTCTGGAAACAGCGCTTCCAGCTGAGGCAGTACTTCCAGCCTCAGCGCATTTCTGGGGGTGATGGGTTCTTGATTGCTTTCGTCCTCGCGATGCGGGATTTTCAGCATAAGAAGCATATCAAACAGCGCTTGCTTTGGCAAGTCCAAAAGCGGCCGAAGCATCACGCCAGACGCAAACTTCACGGATTTTTTCATGCCGCAAAGACCTTCGCCGCCTGCGCCCCTCAAAAGATGCATCAGCACGGTTTCGGTCTGGTCGTCCCGATGATGCGCCACAAGCAGGGCATCTGCACCCAGCGCAGCCATTTGCTCGGCAAATATCTCGCGCCTGCGTTCCCTCGCCCTTGTTTCTGCGCCCGCATCGGTCATGCCGCCCTTAAGCTGCGCCAAAGCAATCACCAGCGGCACGTCCAGCTCTTGGCAGAGTTTTCCTACAAACCGCTCGTCCTCCTGCGTGCTTTCGCCGCGAAGCCCATGCTGGATATAGCATGCGTTCAGCGTGAAGGACAGGTCTTTGCGCAGTTCCCAAAGCGCCAAAAGCAGCGCCACGCTATCCGCGCCGCCGCTAACGCCCACAAGCAGTGAGGCATTTTCATGTAAAAGCTGTGCCTTAGCAAGCGATTCTCGCACCGCCTGCGTTACTTGGTGCTCCGCCATCAGCGCACGCCCTTTGCATCAAATGTTACTGTGATCCGTTTGCCGAGCGCGTCGCCGCACAGAAGTGCCGCCCTCGCCCAGCTTTCGGCGATTTCTTTGCTCGGCATCAAAAGACCGATCACATAGGCCGCCCTTTCGTCCTTGACCGATATCACCGCGCAGTGCTCATGCTTGCTATACGCATAGAGCATAGGCTTGCCATGCAGCGCGCTATCCAGCGCCTCCTCAAGCGTCTCCGCCAGCGGAAGCGGCTCGCAGCCGTCCGATGCGCATTCGGTGGTATACAGCAGCCGAAGGAGTCTGGATGCAACCACCCGAAAACGGCTGACCACGGAGGAGATCAGCGCTTCGTCCTCTGTGACCACGCGCAAAAAGAGCGTAGGCACATCGCCTTCGCGGATCATGCATGCCACGCGGCTCATCACGCCAAGCGGTTTTTCATGAATCGCCCGCACCTGCCGATGCTCGGACAGGCGCGCAAAGTATACAGGGGCGTCGCGCTCAATGCGGTCTCGGTCCGCTGCGGGCATTTTGCGCTCAAACAACGCTAGCGTCTTCGTGCCCTCATCCGTCAGATACAAGCAGCCCTCAATCGCGTGGCTGCCCACCGCAAGCGCGCCATCCTTTTTCAGCTCGTCCACATATAGGCATAGCTGCATGTATTCCATCAGTTCAAGCTGCGCGACAAACGGCCAAAGCTGGTCAAGCGTCGCCATGCCCAGCGAACTGAGACAGCAAAGCACGCGCAGTTTATTCTCCGCGTCCGATACCTTGCGTTTTGGGGAATGTAACGCCATAGCGGCCTCCATCATATCTTTTACTTTTACCCTAACGAAAAAGAAAAGGCAAAGCGAATTGCTTTGCCCGTCTAATGCCACAAGGGCATGGTTTGTGTGTTTGCAATAGCTTGCCCTAAGGCAAGCATGACATTAAGCCATAAAAGGCTTGATGTCTCCAAGTAGGTCGTCACAGGAATCTGTGTAGATTTCCATAGTGATCGGTTTGCTTAGATCTAGGCTGAAGATGCCCAGAATGGACTTTGCATCCACCACATGGCGGCCCGCGCGAAGATCTACGTCATAAGGGTAACGATTGACAATGTTAACAAATGACTTTACGTTCTCAGCTAGGCTAAGTTTAATGTTTACTGACTTCATGGTGCATGTGCCCCCCTTTCATTGTTACTTGAGTATTATACAACACAATTCAATAAAATGCAAGAAAACCCAGTGATTAAATCACTTTTTTCTTTTTGCTCTATTTAATTGATGTTAACGAATTCCTCGCAGAACACAACTCGACAACCTTCCCTCTCAATCCTATTCATTCGTCAAATCACACGTTACAATTGTAAATCCACTTTTGAATGATTGTATTTCTCGCTTGCGAATTGCTTTCTCACAGATCTAAAAACAATCAAAAAACAATGCCAATTGCAGGATTTACGTTAGCTTCCTTCATTTCACATGTTATTCTAAAGTCAATTTTCAGACGCATGACGCATGCGCTCGTATCGGCAATGATGCCGTACGCAGCGTGTGCGTTTTTGTATTCTCAGATGCAAGACCATGCGAAATCAACCTAGGAGGTGACATATGATCGTATTTGATGATGTGCATGTCAGCTTTGGCAAGCTGGAAGTGCTGCGGGGCATTAATCTTGAGATCGAAACAGGGTCAAAGACCGTCATTATCGCCCCCAGCGGCTCAGGCAAGAGCACGCTGCTTCAAGCCATCAAGACGGCTGAGGACATCATGGCCATCTATTTCCTAACTGCCCTCCTCTACTATCTCCTCAACGTCACATTCTCCACGCTAGCCCGCCGCAGCAAGGAAAACGCCTCCAAGGGTCTCGGGCAGATTATAATAGCAAGTGCAACAAAAAAGAGACTGCAAAGAGAAACTAGTGTAAAATAGAGTTACCACACAAAATCAACACTAGGAGGTTCACCATGCAGTCCTACACTCATTTTACACTTGT
>JAAYIN010000110.1 GCA_012523405.1 Clostridiales bacterium | reverse complement strand
TGTTGCAGAAGTCTTTTCAAAAGACAATAGCAACAAAAATCCACCTGCGAATTACTTGATTCGAAGGTGGATTTTTGTATGTATTTACTACTATTTTGTAAGATAACGGCTGTTTTGCAACAGCCCCGTGATGGTCTATTTCTTCCCTCAAGCCAGTGACCCCATCAATGAAAACAATAGCACCTCACTTACCAAATAAAGGGAATGATCCTGTATTTAACCTTTTCCATATAATTTGTATATCCTTGGAGGCCATTGCATAGAACCTTTTCTTCGTTCTTAATTCGCAGGATGATGCCAAAGAGGTAAAACAGCATTGGAATCATTGCATAATAAGAACCAAGTATAAATGGAGATGAAAAAAACATGACAATCGCCGCTGTATACATGGGATGTCGAATCACAGCATAGACTCCGGAATCGATTACCTTCTGCCCGCTTTGAATTTCGATCACCCTTGAAGCAAATCGGTTATGCAGCATGGTAATGACAAATAACCCAAATCCAGCAAGCATGATCACCAAAGCAATCATAACAACAAGAGGCTGAATATGTGACCAACCAAATCGGTAATCCATACCACAAAGGGCAAACGCAGCAAGAAATGATATGCTTGTGATATAAACGTAGGCTCCCTGCTCTTTTTCTTTTTCTTTGGAATGAAGACGTTTTTTTAGCAGCTCCTGATCATTAATATATAAGTACACGCCAAAGAAAAAGATGGGGATAGACAGCGCTATCAGATAAAGCCATGCATTCCAATAGTGAATACTCCCTGCGCAAAGAAACAAGATTAACCCCAGCATAATAAAGCCGAGACCGAACTTTATGAGGGCGTGCATGATGAGGTTTGATTTTTTATCCGGCAAAGTACAACACCACCTATCTTGTGATCGTACAGTAAGTATAGCATAGAAGAAAGCATGAGTACAGGATGTATACTCCATTGATCTGGGACAGGTGTTCAATCCCACTCTAAGCTCGTCAATCAATAGAAAATCTGCCCTTACATCGCGTCAAATAGGGTTTGTGTTGTCTAAAAAATCATGGTAAAATAATTGATAAATAGTATACGGCAAAAGGAGAAATAGCCTATGATCAACCTAGGAAATTTCATTGTTAACAACTATCTCGTGCCGCTATCGCAAGGGTATATTCTGGTGGACACAGGGTATGAGTCTGGCTATGAAAGATTCTGCCGTGAACTAGAAAAAAACAAAATAAGTATGACAGATATAATATATGTTTTTTTGACGCATGCCCATGACGATCATGCGGGTTTTCTAAACAAACTATTGACAATAAATCCAAGGATAAAAGTGATTCTCCACCCCAAGGCAATAGAAGGGCTACGCAGAGGCCACAATTCTTTTATAGGCGGATGTTCAAACCTATTGGCGTTTCTCTTTTGCAAAGCGATGTCCCTCGTCGGAAGAGGAGGTCATCATTTTCCCGCTATAAACATCGCTTTTGAAAGCAACTTCATATTGATTGATACGCCTGAAGCAAAGAGACTTGGGCAAGAGCTATCCATGCAATTTATAGAAACACCCGGGCACACGAGTTGCTCAGTTTCGCTGCTGCACGATGGGGCCTTGTACTGCGGCGATGCGGCAATGAACGGTTTACCCAGCTGGAACAGAATTACAATATGGGTCGAAGATCTGGTTGACTATGAATCCTCTTGGGAGAGAATGATTGCTTTGCAGCCACAGATCATTTATCCGGGTCATGGAAAACCTCTGAAGTATCATGAGCTATCCAAGTATATGCCCAAGATACGAGGTCGAAAACTGTTTGCTTTAAAATGAAAATTGCTTTAGTAAGGCATATTATGCAATTGCGCGTTAAGTGCATAAAAACCAAGTACTAGCTTTGTATTTAAAGCTGGTACTTGGTTTTAGTGGCCTATGCTGGACTCGAACCGGTGACCCCACCTTGGTGAAAGTTATTTCTTGAAATTTTACTGACTCAGTCGTTTCACAAAAAAGTATTCCGAAAAACCGTCCTGTACGTTCTCGTAGTGGCCGACCTGTTCATAGCCAAGAGCACGGTAGAACGCTTCGCCCTGCCAGTCAAAAGTGTCCAGCCGAATCATATTGGCGCCGAGCTGAAGAGCCCGGCGTTCCAACTCAGCCATCAGTTGACGCCCAATTCCTTGACGGCGGCAATCGTCAGCCACAAAGACCGTGGAGACATATAGAATATGAAATGCGGTCATTTCCGCATCTGCACCGGCAAGCAAGCGCCCATTTTCAATCAAGCCAATAGATACTCTGCCTTCTAGTTGTGTGATCATGTGGCGGCTGTCATAAGCGGAAAGTGATTCTTCAAGAATCTCGACTTGCTCAGCATCCAAATTGGAAAAATGCATTGATAGTTACCTCGCTTCTATTTTTCTTTTTTAATAAAATCACCCAAGCGGGTGGTTGTGGTGGTCTGTTTCTCCCCTCAAAACCAGTGACCTTGGCGACGTAAAGCGATTGGTTATTCGCGTTTGCTCAAACCAAATCACCTTCCCGCATGCTTCTGCTTTGCAGTTGGATTTCAACAGATATCCCGAAGGAAACAATCCTTAATCGTGGCGGATATGTTGGCAGAAAAGGTGATGCTCAATAAATATGCTTACGAGTCTTTGCATAATCGTAATACATGCAGCATTTTGGAAGCGACACAGAATGCCGCCCTATTCCTTAGTCATGATCTGCCAGCGAACACCATAGGCATCTTCAATATCACAATACATTGACGTCCAAAACTGCGGGCCAATTTTTTTGTGTATTTTGCCCCCCACCGTTAATTGCTCATATGCCGTGCGTACTTCATCAATGGAATCCATGAATATATTGTATAGATGCATATTCCCATTTGTGACATCATCATTTACATCACACATGTTGAGGCGAGTGCCCGCGATAATCAGTTCCGCATGCATAACATGATCGGGCGTACCGTTGGCATGCATGTTTGAGTCGGAAGGTGCATCGCGTTCATATGCTATATTGATGACTTGTGCATTCAACGCTTCCTTGTATCGATTGATAGCTTGTTGACACGTTCCTGGAAAGTGGATTGCAGGTACTAACATACGGGTATTCCTCCTTTTCTATGATGCGTTCTCTGATCGTTTCGCAACCGAACTATGATAGTGCTCTCTATTCTATCACGAATCAACATTTTGACAAGTAAAGCCTTAGCAGGCTATGATGGACAGGTTGAGAAAACTGTCCATCATAGCGTTAATGAGAAATCAAAACCACCAGTTGAACTGGTGGTATGCACCAGCCCTAAAAGGGCATATTACTGGCTGCGTCTCAAGACGCATTGAAAAAAATTGCCAACCGCATAACTTTCACAGGCTGCCTCTAAAGCGGCCTGTTTTTTATGCCTTGGGATTCTTACTACCCGTAAACGGGTCTATAGGCTCTTTGAATGACAACTGATCTGACATAATATCTTCTTGCAGTTGATTCTTTAATATACTCCACAATTGCTTTTTTATTACGCCCTACCGTATCCACATAGTATCCTCTACACCAAAAGTGTCGATT
>JAAYIN010000109.1 GCA_012523405.1 Clostridiales bacterium | reverse complement strand
GGCTGTGAAGCGGGTCTGCTGCCGCTGCGCGTGACGCATAATGATACCAAGCTCAATAATGTGCTGATCGATAAGGCGACGGGCAAAGGCCTGTGCGCGATCGACCTTGATACGGTGATGCCCGGGCTTACCGCGTACGATTTTGGGGACGCGATTCGCTACGGTGCCAATACGGCGGCGGAGGACGAGCAAAACCTTGATCTGGTTGAGCTCAGCCTGCCGATGTACAAGGCATATGCCGAGGGATTCCTGGGTGAGGTGAAGGAAAGCCTGACAGAGGCAGAGATCGATTCCTTGCCCGTGGGTGCAAAAATGATGACGCTTGAATGTATGATTCGCTTTTTGGGAGACTATCTCAATGGTGATGTTTATTTTAAGGTGGCTTATCCCGATCATAATCTGGTGCGTGCCAAAACGCAGCTCAAGCTGCTGCGGGAGATGGATGCACACTGGGACGAGATGGTCAGCATTATAAAAACACTAGCAGGAGGGACTACAGGACATGAATAAACCTGTTTTGGTCATTATGGCGGCAGGCATGGGTAGCCGATACGGCGGGCTCAAGCAGATGGATCCAATTGGACCCAATGGTGAGCTGATTCTGGATTTTTCATTGTTTGATGCGAAGCGTGCAGGCTTTGAGCGCGCGGTGATCGTGATCAAGCAGGAGAATGAGAAGGATTTCAGGGACGTGCTGGGTGACCGCGTGAGCCATCATATGCAGATTGACTATGCCTATCAGGAGCTGAGCGACCTGCCAAACGGCACGCCGCCGCCCAAAGACCGCCAGAGACCGTGGGGAACAGGGCATGCGGTGCTGGCTGCAAGGCATTTGGTGGATGGCCCGTTCTGTGCGATCAATGCGGATGACTACTATGGCGCAAATGCGTTTAAGCTCTGCTACGATCACCTCGTAAGCCTCGAAAATGACCGTGATATGACGATGGTGGGTTATTTGCTCAAAAACACGCTAAGCGAAACAGGGCATGTGTCGCGCGGTGTATGCAGCCTGAATGAGGAGAGCAAGCTGGTTGATATCACGGAGCGCACGCATATCATTTCAAGCGTGGACGGGCCGCTGATGACGGAGGACGGCGAAAATTACACGATGCTGTCGTCTGAGACGATTGTCAGCATGAATATGTGGGGTTTCCCAAGCGTGATGATGAAGCTTTTGCAAGATAGCTTTGAGAAATTCCTCGTAAAGGGGCTGGCAGACAAAACAGGGAAGGCAGAATTCTACCTCCCAACGGTTGTGGATGAGCAGCTTCGCGCGAACAATGCAGTGGTTACGGTTCATACAACGTCTGATAAGTGGCATGGCGTCACCTACCTTGAGGACAAGGAGCTGGTGTCGGATGCACTTAGACAAATGACGGAGGAAGGGCATTATCCTGCGCCACTTTGGCAAAAGGGGTGAAATAACGAATGCGTATCCCAAAGATTACGACGATACTAATGATTGCTCTGATTGTTGCGTTGGTGATCGTGGTTGCGGTACTCGCACCAAGAACCATCAGCGATTACAATACGCTGCAAACGGAGCGCAGCGCAACGCCAACGCCGACCGCAAATGTGCAAAGCATGATGAGCGTTACGATTGATCCATACAATACGCCTGCACCAACGGCGGTATTGCTGAAAATCGGCATCAAGGGCGATGGGGTCAAGAAGGCTCAGCAACGGCTTAAGGATCTTGGGTACTACAGCGGTGAGGTGGACGGCGCATACGGCACGGGGACAGCGGAGTCGGTGAAGGCGTTCCAAGAGCAGCACGAGCTTGAAAGCGATGGGGTTGCGGGCGAAAATACGCTGAATGTACTGTATAGCGACTTAGCGCAAACCTTTGTGCCAACGCCTACGCCCGATATAACGCCGTCGTCCCTGAGCAAGGGCGACAAAAACGAGACGGTCAGCCTTATGCAGGCGCGTCTCAAGGAACTCGGCTATTATAGCGGCGCGGTGGATGGTGATTTTGGCGGCGGGACGCAGGAATCCGTTCGCCTTTTTCAGCGGCAAAACGGGCTTGATGTGGACGGCATCGCAGCACAGATGACGCTCGCCGCGCTCTACGCAGCGGATGCAAAGAAAGCAAGCGAGCCAAAAGCCTTTGACCCAAGTGAACTGCCGATTCTGGTCAATAGCAAGAATACGGTTGATAAGGATTATATGCCGGAGGACTTGGTGACGCTCAAAAACGTCATCCCGTCCTCTGCGGCGAATATCAAAGGAAATGCAATCGAAGGCGACCGCACGGCAGTGGCAGCGCTGCAAACGATGTTTGAAGCTGCGATTGGGGAGGGCATCTCCGATTGGCAGGTCAGCGCGGGCTATCGTAGCTTTAAGTACCAGCAGACGCTTTTTGATCAGCAGGTAGCGGAGTATCAGAGCGAGGGCATGAGCAAGTCAAGAGCCACCTCTGCCACGAAGCTCACGGTAGCAGACCCTGGCGCAAGCGAGCACCATACAGGGCTCGCATTTGATATCACGGTCGCTGGCACGACTTTCAAAGGCACGAAGCAACAGATTTGGCTGACGAAAAACTGCTGGGACTATGGGTTTATCATTCGTTATCAAGAGGATAAAGAGGATATCACAGGCATTATCGCGGAGTGTTGGCATGTACGCTACGTAGGGACGGAGCATAGTCTCACGATGCTGGACAAGAACCAATGCTTGGAAGAATACCTGGGGCAAGCCTAGGTCGTCGGAAAAACTCGCCTTTGGCGATCTTTTCCGACGGCTTCGCACCAGCGCCTTGTTCGCCGCGCTCTCGGTCGGGACTACGTGTAGGGAACCCATGCTGCGCAAAGTTCCGAAACCACCGGAGCTTCGCCCTTCTATATGTCGCTGACATTCGGAACAAGAATCAGAGGGTGAGCCCTTCGATACCTTCGAGAGTGGTGTCGTGCTGGTCTTTATTTCATATTTGTTCGAAACTAAAATATGATTTGTGTCTCCAAGTTAGTGCTTCGCACCCGAAAGGGAAGCGGAGCTTTTTTATTATGTTTTCATTTCATCTTCGGATGAGAACATCTCCCCATTTCCCTCACGATTTCCGTGCAAAGCACAGAAACAATGGGTCAAGGGCAATTTAGAGAGCGAAGCTCCTATTGTGGGGTGGGGCTGTTGCAGAAGTCTTTTCAAAAGGCAATAGCAACAAAATCCACCTGCGAATTACTTGATTCGCAGGTGGATTTTTTTGTGTGTTTACTACTATTCTGTAAGATAACGGCTGTTTTGCAACAGCCCCCCGTTCCCCCTTCGTCCTCCTCGTCCCCCGTCTCCCGTCCCCCCACAACTTTTTTCTTGCTCCGCGGGTGAATGTGCGGTATGATAGGTAACGCAGCTGGTGCATGGTTTGTGGTGGCTGCGAAGGAGAGATATGGAATGCAATATGATTTGATTGTGATAGGCGGAGGGCATGCGGGGTGCGAGGCAGCGCTGGCGGGAGCAAGGATGGGGAATAAGACGCTCCTTGTGACGCTTGATTTAGGCAGCGTTGCGCTGATGCCGTGCAATCCTTCGATTGGCGGCACGGGGAAGGGTCATCTGGTACGCGAGGTGGATGCGCTGGGCGGAGAGATGGGACTGACGATTGACCGCAGTTTTTTGCAGAGTAGGATGCTCAATAGCGGCAAGGGCCCAGCGGTGCATAGTTTGAGGGCACAAGCGGATAAGAAGCGCTATCAAGATGATATGCTCAGAACGCTTTTTGGGACGGAGAACTTGACGATCCGTCAAGGGGAAGCGAGAGAGATCCTGACGAGCGGCGGCGCGGTGAACGGCATTGTGACGATGACGGGTGAGAAACTACTGTGTAGGGCGTGCATCATTTGTAGCGGGGTGTACCTAAAGAGCAGGATTATCATTGGCGAGTATACCAAGGATAGCGGCCCGCAGGGACTGCTAAGGGCTGAGGGACTTTCTAAGTCGCTGGAGGATTTGGGGTTTGAGCTGCGTCGGTTTAAGACGGGGACGCCTGCACGCGTGGACGCGAGAAGCATCGACTTTGACAAAATGGAAAAGCAGGAGGGCGATGACCCGATCGTGCCGTTTTCGTTTTTGACGGTGGCTGAGGCGCAGGATATCGGGGTGAAATACCCGCTTGAGAATCGCTCGGCGTGCTACCTGACGTATACGAATGAGGAAACGCACCGTATCCTGAGGGAGAATATGCACCTGTCGCCGATGTTCAGCGGCGAGATCAAGGGCACGGGCGCGAGGTATTGCCCGAGCATTGAGGATAAGGTGCGGAGGTTTGCGGATAAGGATCGGCATCAGCTGTTCCTTGAGCCTGAGGGCGAATATAGTCCTGAATGGTATGTGCAGGGGCTGAGCACGAGCATGCCGGAGCGCGTGCAGTGGCAGATATACCGCACGGTTCGCGGGATGGAACGCGCGGAGCTGGTAAGGCTGGCGTACGCGATTGAGTACGACTGCATCGACCCGACGGAGCTGAGGCTCACGCTTGGAAGCAGACGGGTTGAGGGGCTGTACTTTGCGGGGCAGATCAACGGTACGTCGGGCTATGAGGAAGCAGCAGCGCAGGGGCTGTTGGCGGGGATGAACGCGGCGTGTTACCTAAAGGAGCAAGAGCCGATCATCATCACAAGGGATATGGGCTACATCGGCGTGATGGTGGACGACCTGTGCACAAAGGGCACGGACGAGCCTTACCGCATGATGACGAGCCGCTGCGAGTATCGGCTGCTGCTTCGTCAGGATAATGCAGACCTGAGGCTGACGGAACTGAGCCATGCACGCGGACTTGCGGATGACCGCAGGATGCAGGTGATGGAGAAGAAGATCGCGCAGACGAAGGAACTTCATGACGCGCTGGCTGGGCATAAGCTGCCCGCATCGCAGGAACGTGACATGTGGCTGGGCGCGCATCAGCAGCCTGAAACCCATGCGACGCTTTTGGCGGAAGATTTGCTTCGCCGCCCCGATGTGAGCATAGAGGAGCTGAGCGAGCTCTGTCCTGAGATTGAGGCGTTTAGCGCAGATATCCGCCAACAGGTGGAGGTTGCGGTGAAGTATGATGGCTACCTCAAGAAACAGCAGGCGCAGGTAGCGCGTGCACGCGCGATGGAAAACTGGCTGATTCCAAGCGATGTGGACTATGACCAAATCCAAAGCCTGCGCATTGAGGCAAGGCAGAAGCTCAAGGCAAAAAGCCCCCAGAGCCTCAGCCAAGCAGGCAGAATCCCAGGAGTCAATCCTGCGGATGTGGCGGTGCTGATGGTCTGGCTCAAGAAGCATCAGGACGAAGCAAAGCGCGCGATGGAGATCGAGCAGCGGATTTGAAGCAGCTTCATGTACATAGATTTCAGTTTTCCGCAATAACACTTGCTTTTTCATATCAATAATGCTAATATAATATGTCTATATTCACCGAGGAGGGAACCTTAATGAGCGTGTTACAATGGATTGTTGGCATCCTGCTTTTGATAGCGTCACTGGTTATGATCGTAACTGTTCTATTGCAGAGCAGCGAGAGAAGCGGCATGGGCGCTATTGGTGGTGCTGCTGAAACATTCTTTGGAAAAAACAAGGCAAGAGGCATGGATGCAAAGCTTGCACTCCTAACCAAAATTTGCGCTGGTATTTTCGTTGGCTTGTCCATCGTGATGATGTTCTTGGGTTAATGCGAAAAGCAATCCCCGAGAGTTTTGCCAATAGTGCGCATAAGGCAAAAAAAGCCTTACAACAGAATGTAACATAAAACGGACAGATCACAAAGCGGTGGTATGCCCGTTTTTTGTTTGCCTAAAAAGCAGCGAATGATACTCGACTTGGACTCAAATAATTGCGAATATGCTGCGATAAATTCATTGACACTTGAGGGCAAAACAGCTATGATACCAAGAGGGATCAAATCACCCCAAAGCCGAGAGGAGGAGCAACAGTGGACGCGGACCCTTATAGTCGAAACACAGTTCAAGATACCATTTCCACAGTTTCATGTAGCTCCGGGCATTCGGCAAATATCGCAGCGGCTCTGATCAGCCGTATGTAAGCTTTGCTTTCGAACCTGCCTGAGAGCATATCCGCTATGCGGACGCAGAAAGGCAGGTTTTTTGTTATGAAAAAAATCTATTTGACGGTGGATGACCACCTCAATGAAATCAGCACGCTTGAGAAGGGCTGCTGGGTGCATCTTCAAAATCCAACACGCGAGGAGATCGAGGGCCTGAACGCACGGTTTGCGCTTGACCCGACCTACTTGCAGGCAGCGCTTGATGAAGAGGAAAGCGCACGTATCGAAAGAAATGACGATCAAACGCTGATCATTGTTGACGTTCCTTATGTGGAAGCGGAGGACAATGGCTATAGCTACACGACGTTCCCGATGGGCATCATCATGGTGGATGACGTGATCATCACCGTGTCAACGCGAGATAGCTCGATTGTTTCGGATTTCACGGAGGAGCGCGTGAGGGGATTTTGGACATTCAAGCGCACTCGCTTCATCCTCCAGATGCTCAACCGAAATGCCTCCCGTTACCTCTCCTACCTCAAGCAGATCGATAAGGCGAGCATATTCGTGCAGGAGCGTTTGCAGGCGAGCATGCGCAACCAAGAGCTGCTGCAAATGATGAAGTTGGAAAAGAGCCTTGTGTTCTTCTCCACAAGCCTTAAGGGCAACGAGCTAGTGCTTGAAAAGCTGATGCGCCTTGATATGCTGAGAAAATATCCAGAGGATAGCGAATTGCTGGACGATGTCATCATCGAGAACAAACAGGCAATGGAGATGTGCGCCATTTACCGCGATATCATGTCAGGCACAATGGACGCGTTTGCTTCGATTATCAGCAATAACCTCAACAACGTCATGAAGGTGCTCACAAGCGTTACGGTGGTGCTGGCAGTGCCGACGATCTTTGCATCGCTGTGGGGCATGAACGTGCCTGTTCCGTTTGAGGGATCGTCCGTCGGCTTTGCGATTGTGGTCGGCATTTCGCTGGTGGCAAGCCTAGGCGCAGTGATATTGCTCTTTAAAAAGAAGATGTTCTAAAAACAGGCAGTGCAAAGGAGTGAATGAGAAAATGAGGACGGCATTGATTACGGGCGGGAGCCGAGGCATTGGCGCGGCGGCGGTTTTGGCGTTTGCTAAGGCGGGCTACCGAGTGGCGTTCTTTTATCTCAAGAGCGAAGACGCAGCACAGGCGCTGGCAGCGAAAACAGGCGCCATCCCAATTTGCTGCGATGTATCAGATGGCGAATCAGCACGAGCTGGCTGCCAGGAAGCACTTTTGCAGCTGCGTCATATCGATGTGCTGATCAATAATGCGGGGATCGCTCAGCAAATGCTCTTCACGGATATCACCGACGAGCAGTGGCAGCATATGCTGCAAACAAACCTTAGCAGTGCATTTTATGTCACCAAAGCGGTGCTCCCCCAGATGATCTCCCAAAAGGATGGCAGGATTGTGAATGTATCCAGCATTTGGGGGCAGGCGGGCGCGAGCTGCGAGGTGCATTACTCCGCCTCAAAGGCGGGGCTTATCGGCATGACGAAGGCGCTTTCAAAGGAAGTCGCACCAAGCGGCATCACGGTCAATTGCATTTGCCCGGGCGTGATTCAAACCGATATGCTCTCGTGCTATGATGCCCAGACCCTTGCCCAGCTCAAAGAAGAAACCCCCGTTGGCAGGCTTGGAACGCCTGAGGATATCGCGGGCGCACTCGTCTTTCTTTGCGGGGATAGCGCAGGCTTTATCACGGGTCAGATCATAGGGATCAATGGCGGGTTTGGAGAATAAGGGGACGTTCATAAGTTCAGATAACCTAAAGGAGGCATCGGAGGATCGAAATCCTTCGATTGTAATCCGAAAGCAGCGGAGCTTCGCTCGTCTATTGCGCGGTGCTTTCAAGACTTTGCGAAGCAACGGTTCCCTACACGTAGTCCCGCCCCAGAGCGTTAGCGAGCAGGGACGAAGTGCAGAAAAAAGAGGCGATAGCCCCGGTGAAAAAGATCGCAGCAGCGAGCTTTTTTGACGCTAGAAAGCCCTGCTTACAGCTGGTAAGCAGGGCTTTTGTTTTGTTATGCATTTGTAGGATTACCAGTCGTTTGACCAATCGTCAGAACCGCTGGTATCGTCCCAGCCATCGTCATAGTAGATGGTTCCGTCATCGGGATTTGCCTCAATGGGCTCATTGTCAAAGAAATCATCGCCATTGCCTGTATCCCAGCCGCTGTTATCATCCCAACCACTGTTGTCGTCCCAGCCGCTGCCTGTATCCCAGCCGCTGCCTGTATCCCAGCCGCTATTATCATCCCAACCGCTGCTGTCGGTCTGAATGTCGGCGGTGTAGTCATCCTGTGCATAGGATTCTTGGGATGCACCGCATGCGATATTGCTTTGCCATAGGGCTTGCTGAGAGGAGGAAGCGCTGTAGCTAAATGTGCTCAAACCGTCTGTGTTGTAGCTCACCTGCATGGGCATATACAAGAGTGCAGAGCTTGCGCCCGACACATCAATGGATTGTCCAAGGGAATAGTTGGAGAACTGGGAGGCGGATGCGCCATTGCCCGCTTCTGAGCAATTGGTAATCATATAGAGAGAACAGGTGTTGATCTGGACATTGGCCGAGTCATAAAAGCTTGTATCAACGCAGACTGAATCGCCCTGCATCCAAACATTTGCCTGACCGATGATATAGGAGTTGCTCGCGCAAATGTCAATGGATTGGCTGGCGCCAGAGCGCAGCGAGTCAAGATCGATCATCGTGCCCATCAGCCAGTCTGTGTATAGACCAGGGGCGATGTCGCGAAGGCGTAACCCGTAGGTGCTTGCACCGTTGTACTCAAGGCGAGGCATGAGGTGCATGAAAGGCATGGCATAGGTGTAATCAGCCACGTAAAGCGTGACCAGATAAGGGATGGTTCGGCTATCTACATAAGGAAGATAGATAACACCGCTATCAAACGTGCCGCTTTGATAGCCATAATCCTTGTCAAAAAGCAAGGTGTTGGAGTCCGTTTGAACAAGCGTTAGCCTAACAGGTACAGCAAGCTCGCTGGAATCGCTGATGTATTTACTTACGCTGATGCCTTGGGACTGAGAGGATAGATTGCGCGTTACGTATTCGTTGCTATTTAAGCTGTCCATATCAAGCACATCGATATTGATGTTGAAATAATCTTCGGCTTGAGAAGATGTGAAGCAGCCCAATAATAGCGTTAAACAGAAAACTGCCGACAGTAACGTGGAAAAAGCCTTTTTAATCATCGTGAATACTCCTTTAGGATAGTTGTCGGTTTTACATCTATCCAATAATGACAACGACTTAGTTTACCATTTTCATGCATCATATGTGCTTCAAATTAATCAAATAATCCGACGAAAGAAAAACACATTCGTAACAAAACCGTCACATTCCATTTACTTTTTAGAAATTCTTTGCTATACTTGAGCAACGATGTGTGACGGCGCATCAAATATAACAATTACTTGGGGGTACACGATATGAAGCGATCCATGTACGGAGTTATCAGGCGCATATTGGCGCTTACGATGACTTTGATCCTGATGATGTCATCTGTAGCGTTTGCGGAAAAGAAATACAGCACGCTGGAATTTGGCTCAAAGGGAGCGGATGTATTGAAGCTGCAAAAAGCGCTTCTTACCTTAGGCTACGAACCCAATGGCACGGACGGCAAGTTTGGCCGCGGCACAGAAGCGGCGGTTGCCCAGTACCAAAAAGCGGCTGGGCTTGAGGATGATGGCAAAGCGGGTACGCTCACACTCAATAGACTATACGACGATCTGGACAATTATAACAGCTCGGGGAGCAGCAGTTCATCGGGATCGTCCGTCGCTACCACCAATCCCAATACATTAAAGTATGGCGATAACGGCTCAAGGGTGACAGAACTGCAAACATCGCTTGTGACGATCGGTTATGATACAAACGGCGTAGACGGACGATTTGGTGCAGGCACTCAGCGTGCAGTCATCGCTTTTCAAAAGGCGCAAGGGCTAAAGGCTGATGGTCTAGCTGGCACAAAGACACTCCAGCTGCTCGCGTCCTTGGCAAGTTCGGCATCAAGCTCGGGTTCGGGTTCGTCCTCTGGTTCCTCTTCGGGCTCGTCCTCCGGATCAAGCTCGTCCTCAAACTCTGGCGTTTATAGCCGCACCCTTCGCAAGGGCTATACGGGCGATGATGTGCTTGCGCTTCAGGTCAAGCTGCAAGAACTTGGTCTTTACAGCGGATTGCTGGACGGCGTATATGGGACAGGCTCGGTGGCTGCGGTCAAGAGCTTTCAAAACAAAAATAATCTCAAAGCGGACGGCCTCGCCGGTCTGCAAACCTTCAACAAACTATTTTCCTCCTCTGCAAGCGGCTCTGGCAGCTCGTCAAGCTCGGGAAGTGAAAATTCCGGCAGCTCCAGCGGCTCGTCAAGCTCCGGCACTTACATCTCCCTTCGCCTAGGCGATCAGGGCAGCGATGTGAAGGCGATGCAGGGCGCACTGAAAAACCTCAACTATAATGTCTCGGCGGACGGCACATTTGGTGCATTGACCCAAGCGGCCGTAATCGCCTTCCAAACGCGCAACAGCATCACCATAGACGGCGTTGCAGGCGCAAAGACTCAGACGCTGCTGTATAGCGGCAATGCCAAGGCGGCGGATTCGAGTTCGTCGGGCAGCGGCTCCTCCAGCGGCGGCTCATCGAGCGGCGGCTCATCAAGCGGATCGTCAAGCGGCGGCTCAACCACCGTTCCAGGCGTAGGCGAGATCAAGCTTTTGCACTGGTTTAATGATATCAAGCCCAGCGTTCGAAGCGGACAGACGGTGACCATCTACGATCCTGCATCAGGAACGCAGTGGAAGCTCAAACTCTATAGCCTCGGCCGCCATGCAGATAGCGAACCCTTGACCCTGAGCGATACCGAAACCATGAACAAGGCATTTGGCAATACGACCACTTGGACACCAATGCCCGTATACGTCCAGCTGCCGAGCGGCACGTGGACACTGGGCACGATGCATAACACGCCCCATCTGTCGGGCAGCATCACTGATAATGGTTTTGATGGTCACCTTTGCTTGCATTTCCTACGGGATATGGACGAAGCAACCAAGAACGATCCCAGCTACGGCGTGACCAATCAAAAGACGATCCGCAAAAAGTGGAAGCAGATGACGGGCATTGACATAGAATAAAAATTGACAAATAAAAAGGGGCTGCTGCAGAGTGATTCTTGCGAACCATTCTGCAACAGCCTCTATACCGAGACCGTATTACTTGTTGTGGTAGCTAGCGCATTCGCTTTCATCGCATTTGCCGCTGTTGCAGCCCTGACGAGGAGCGACCTTGATGGAACCGAGATTGCATTTACCCTCACCGGTGTGATGCTGACAGGTGTGCACATCGCACTTGATTGTCTGATTCTGTTCGGGGAACGACATCGCGTTCACCTCCCTTTCCTATGATGCTCCTATTATGTGCAGCATGCGAGGCGAGCATTCACGTATCGACTAATATTTTCACATGTGATATAATGTCATGACTTTGCCAAAAGGTGGAGCAATTAGTTTGGAGGAATCATCACATGCAAAAGTTTTTTACGACACGTAACCTATGTATTTCAGCCATCATTGCAGCGCTTTATACCGCGCTGACCCTCGCATTCCAAGCCATTAGCTTTGGCGCAGTTCAATTTCGCATTTCAGAGGCGCTCACCCTTTTGCCCGTTGTGCTCCCGCAGGCCGTGCCTGGTCTGGCCATCGGCTGTTTGCTGAGCAATCTTTTAGCCGGTGCTAATATCTATGATGTCGTTTTTGGTACACTGGCCACGATGACGGCTGCTGTCATGACATGGCGCATTCGCGGCAGCGTTTGGGTGCGCGCACTTCCGCCCGTTCTGTGCAACGCCGTGATCATCGGTCTTGTGATTACCTATGCATATGGAGTTCCTACCCTATGGCTTAATATGCTTACCGTTGGTCTTGGACAAGCAGTGGTCTGCTTCGCTTTGGGCGTGCCGATGGTCAAGCTCCTTGAAAAGCAAAATTTGCTTGAAAAAATTGGCGGCAAAAATTAAACCAACATAATTGTAAAATCGGCGCAGCAATGCAACGATTAGGTGTGTATGATCGTTATGTATTTGTGTACAAATGTTAAAATCGATGTACGATCTAAGTTATGCTGCCTAAGGAGGTAATATAATGTCTAACCGTTGGGTCAAACATTTATCGCGTATACTTTGCTTATGTCTTTGCTTCACTATGCTTTCATCTGCAATGGCAGAGACAGGGACGCCTATCAATGAAGCGACCGACTTTTGGTCTGGCATTCTAACGACTGCAAGTGCGCCATTGCCAACGCCGACACCCGAACCAACAGTGCCTGCATCAGAGGACACAACCAAGCCTGCGACGCCGCCAGCAAATGAAACGGCATCTGGCAAGCCGACGGAAGTGACCACTGATGAACCGACGGACGAGCCAGCAGGCGAGCCCACGGATCCGTCCACCGACGAACCGACAGGCGAGCCCGCGGATCCGTCCACCGACGAGCCGACAGGCGTGCCCACGGATCCGTCCACCGACGAGCCAACGGGCGAGCCTACCGATCCATCCACGGACGAGCCGACAGGCGTGCCTACCGATCCATCCACGGACGAGCCGACAGGTCAACCCACCGATCCTTCCACAGGCGAACCTTCGCAGCTGCCTACGGATGTGCCTACCGACGTACCAACAGCTGAACCTACCGAAACCATCACCCCCCTGCCGTCGCCTGAGAACACATGGGATGAAACCCTGTGCGATCATACCACGGCAGATTGCGAGCAGGCACCGGATTGTTTGGTCGAAGGCTGCAAGCATATCGGATTGAACGAAACAGGCGACGTGGTCGCGCTTTGCGCGCTTGGCCAGTGGCTGTTTGATGCGGCTGATGCGCAGAGCAGCGGAGAAATTGCGCTCTTCTCAGCAAGCGCCCCCACGGGTATCGCCCTTGAAGACGGCGAGAACCTGATCTACCGCAGCGGAACCTACGTGCTGTCGGGCGGCGGAAGCAATGCTTCCTTCCATGTTCGCAGCGGTCTGGTGGTATCGCTTATTTTGCAAAGCGCGGAGCTTCGGATGCTCAAGCTTGGCTCGGGCGTTCGCGCATCGTTGGGCTTTCAGGGACAAAACACCATCGCAACCATCGCTGCCGGCGATTCATCCATCACGATTGATGGCTCGGGCAGCTTATATGTAGAGAACAATGTCAACTGCTCAGACCTCAATGCCCTTGGCGGCAGCATTCATCTGCCGTCTGGTGCATCAAGCGGCAATGGCAGATTCCAAAATGTATTTGCTGCAAAGGGTGCAACGAGTGTAACGCTGGATGGCAAGGCGCTATCGAGCATTCAGCCCTATAGCGGCGACGGGAACGCCTATCTGTGGCTTCCATCCTTGCCTCAGGACGCGGAATATTTCGCGGATGTGCAGGGCTCAACGCTCGCCATCACCACCTATCGTCAACCCCCTACAACCGATGTGTCCGAGATTGATCTCAGCGGCGACGGCGACTTCACAGCTGAAGCGGGAAAGGCTTATAACCTCATCGCAAGCGATAGCGGAAAGCAAAGCCGAAAGATCATTGTTTCCGCTGCCAACACATCCTTTGTGATGGACGGCAAGGGCACAGGCGGGACAGCGCCATCCTTTGAAATCAATAAGAACACAACGATTTTCATCAGCGGCAGCAATGCCATCGCGTCCCTGAGCGGAAGCGGCACAGCGCAGCTGTCAGGCAGCGGCAAGCTCCAAATCGGCACGGCTGATATTGCGGGCATCACGGCTGCGGGCTCGATGAATATTTCCTGCGATACCCTTGGCACGCAGGCGGTCGGCGGCTGGGTCACGCTTGATGCGGGACAAAATATCAGCGCTGATACCACAGCACAATTCAATGGTAAGAGTATACCGCTGCTCTATTCATCGCAAAACGCAAAGACAGCCTATGTGCTGCTGGCGAAAGCGTCCAAGGACTTCAGCTATGTCGGAAATCTGAATGGAAATGAGCTGGTGGTATCGGAAGTGCCATTGAGCGGAAGCTACTTAAAGCTTGGCGGCATTGATTTGACGCTGCGCGATGGAGAATATAATATCAAAAGCGACTCTAGCGCAAGCGGCAGCCTGATAATTCAGGCTGGCGCTACTGTTGCGTTATCAATCAGCGGCGTTAGCACCGCGGGCAAGATCGATGTTGGCGCGAATGCGAATGTCACGATCAACCTGTCGGGTTCAAGCACCGTCGGCAGCCTGAGCCTTGGCAGTAATGCACAGGTATTTGTGACGGGCACAGGCGCGTTGTCTGCGGGCAGCGCATCGGGCGGCGGGGTTGTGACGGTGCATAAGGACACAAACCTAGTCATTCAGCAGGGCAGCTCCTTGCCCGGCAACTCTTTTGTGAAGACGGTGATCGTTGCGCGCAATAACAAAAATGTGCAGATGATCAATCAGAAAATAACGCTCAAAATCGGCACAGCAGAGCCCTTTGAAACCACGACCGACAATACCGGCTGCGTAACCCTGTGGCGCGAGAAAGCGCTGCACGATGTGGACGTAGTGATCCTTGCCGGACGCGATACCTACACGACTATCGTTAAAAACGGCGAAGCTGTTCCTGACGCTCTGCCCGTGATTAGCGGCGAGACGGTCATTAATAGCAAGGTTGTCCAGTTCAAGGCGAGCAACGCGACTACGATGGGCATTCAGTATTACGTGTCAACCGCGCGCTACGATATGCCCGATGCGTATGACAGCAATGCGAAGATCGCCATGATGAAAAACGGCGAAGTCGTGATTCCTGATCTGCGTCCTGGCGATATTGTGACCTACCGCGCCTTTGGCTGCATAATGCCCGATGCCAAGCTAAACGAGCAAACGCAGGATGCGTTCGGGTTTGGTAAGCGTCAGTATTTCGAAGTGAAGGACACGCGCGAGAAGTTCACGCTTTCGGAGCAATCAAAGACCTACGACAATGAAAAGTTTGCGTTTAAGTCCTCGCTCATTCCGAGCGGCGCAGGCATTGAATACTACGAAAACGGCGTGAAGCTTTCCAAAGCGCCCACAGATGTGGGGGATTATATAGCGCGCGTCATCATTCCTGAGGGGAACGAAAAATACCTCGCGGGAAGCTATGACGTTGCGATCAAGATCAAAAGAATTATTATTGAAATTATCCCAATGCCCGCATTCAAGTATATTGATGAGGCTGATCCGTTGCTGGAGTTCATCTATGACTACGACTTGATGCTGGGTGACGATTATATCGATGGTTTTCTCTCGCGCGAGGAAGGCGAGGAATATGGTAACTACGCCTATTTGCTGGAGGGCTTGAGTGCACCTGAATACTATCTGCTGGTACTTGCGGAAGATAGTCCTCTGTTCTTCATCGACCTCACACCAAAGAACATGAAGCCCTACGATCCGCTGGGCATCATCAACCCCGTATATGACGAGATTCATTTCAGCGATGGCAAGATGCTGAGCACTCAGATCAGAACCATTGACATGCTTCGCCTCAATGAAACCTATTACGGCTGTCCTGTCACCGATACGATCGATGGTAAGGATCGTCCGTTCACCACCTCCCTGAGGCTCCGCGGCGGATATGACGAAGCGCTGCTGGTGCTCACGGCGGAGGCTGAGCTGAACAAGGACGGCGGCTATGAAACGGACGCAGACGGCAACAAGATCATTCGCGGCAGGGACCTGAAGATGAGCTATTCGATGCTCAATAACCTGACCAACCAGCGCGTCAAGTACATTGGCTTTGCGCTTGACGGCACAATGGTTGTGGTATCGATTGATGACATCAACGACGGTCTTGAGCTTCAAAAGCTGATGGCTAAGAACGAGACGACACGCATCGGTACGACCTTCCATATCACGCTTGAACCCATCGCAGATACCTCGAGCATTCTTGAGGATGAAGCGTCAGCGGGCGGCGCGATGTATGCAGACCTGCCCATGATGCGCGTGAGCGTAACGCTTCAAAAAGGCGATGTGCAATATGATATCGCCTCAGCGTTAGGAGATGCAAAGGTGCTGTTTGACATTGGCGATTTGCTTCCCGAAACCCAGCAAAACCAAGTGGGTGACGTGACCGAATCGATCAACGGTCAGCCCGTGGTCAAACAAATATCGCTGGAAGAACGCAGAAATGCAGAAGCGATTGCGGGTGTGAAAGGCGAAATTGAAACATCCTATGAAATGCTTGAACTTGCAGAAACCTTGATTCACAATGAGTTTGATGATCGAGGGTTGAGCATGATGCGCTATGGCATGGAAGCATTGCCCCTGGATACCAAAGTGGTTGTTCCCTTTACCCAATCAGAGAGCAAGACGATGATGTTTACGGCGGTTATGCGTACAAGACCCTATTTTGCATCGGAATTTACCGTTAGTGGATTGTACGGAATATTGGAGCAAGTGCAGTAACTGATCAATGGCTTTCTTAAGGGGGCGTACGAATTGAAACAGTTGAGTAAAAGAATCGCAGTGCTATGCATGTGTATATGCCTGATGACTGGACTAGCAGCGGCGGATGGCGAAATCACCATTGAAATCGACGGTATTGACGACATGGTGTCATCGCAAGTGCAGGATACATCGGAGGAAGAGAACCAAGCAGAGGCACTCACGCCCCAGGAAGAAGAGGCGGTTGCGGAGCTGATGGAGGCGATGGAGGATGCTGAGCCATCCGAAGAAGTCGACCTGACAAACCTAGAGATCAATCAGGATTTGCCTGATAATGTGACCAATATTCTGCTTCTTGGCATCGATAATCGAAGCAGTAAACTTCAGCGCGGGCTCTCCGATGCGGTGATGATTTGCTCGGTGAACAAGAATACAGGACGCGTTCAATTGACGTCCTTTGCGCGCGATACAGCGGTGAGCATACCGGGGTATAACTCGCAAAGGCGCATTAACGCCGCGTATAAATACGGCGGACCTGAGCTGGCGATGAGGACGATCAATCGCAACTTCAAGCTCAATGTACAGCGCTATGTGGTGGTCAATATCCATGGGCTGGCGAATGTGATTGATGCGTTGGGCGGCGTGGATATCGAAATGAGCGAATTGGAAGCAAGGCGCATCAACTACGAGCTGATTAAAGAACCGATGGATAAGGTAGAGCGCGAGGATGTGCAGGCGTTTGAGGGGCTGCAGCATGTGGATGGTATGCAGGCGGTGACGTTTGCTCGTATCCGCGGGCTTGATAACGACCTTGAACGCACGCATCGGCAGCGCAGGCTGCTGGAGGCGCTGTTCAAACAGGTGAGTGATATCGATTTGTTTGGTTTTATGAGCTTGATTGAGACGGCATTGCCCTATGTGGAAAGCAATCTGGCAACGGATGAGCTGATGACGCTTGGGCTGTCGGTGCTCTCGGGCGAAACGATCGCCAATATCGGCGGGGACGGCGAGATCATCGGTCAGCTGCGTATCCCGCTTGATAAACGGTATGGCTATAAAACCATCAATAACTCAAGCGTGATCTACTTAAACGAAAAGAATAAGAAAATTAGCATCAATGCCATTCACGAGTTTATCTACGACCAGAAGTTATATGAAGACGTAGAATAATAGGCATAACAAAAGCGCCAGTATATCTGCTGGCGCTTTTGTTATGATTAAGTTCACCGTCCCACTCCCCCTGTCCGTGCAGAGCACGGACATCATGGGTCAAGGGCGTTGAAATGAGCGAAGCTCACCTTGTGGGGGTGCAGGGGCAAAGCCCCATGCCGTAACCCAACGTTACTCAGCATCCCCAGCTATCGCTTGGATGAGGGATAGGCTGCGGATATGCCATTGATTGTTTTCTTTGACGAGGGTTGCGGAAAATTTGCCGCCCTGCCACTTGGGCGGAGTTTCGTAGGTGTCACCGTAGAGGGTTTTAGCGGCGTCGGCATAGGTGCCGTTCACGCGCCCGTCGATGCGGGGTATGGTCTCGGTGAACTCAACTCGAGCGGTGTTCTCCCATGGCCAGCACCACATCCAAGTAAGGGATAAGCGGTGGTCGATGCCGCGCACGGTGTAGTAGATATAGGGGCTCTTGCCGTCGATGGCGAGCTGCAAATTCTCATCGCGCTGGAGATAGGTGCCTTGAAAAAACTTGGTCAGTTCGGTGGAGCTTTCGTCCATCATGATGACTTGAGCTCGTTTGGCCATACCGTCTTTGAGAACAATATAGATATTGGATGCATTCATCGCATAATAAAAGGTGACGGTGAAAAGTCCAAGCAATACGATCAATAATAACAATCGTGAGGCGAGATACCAGATAAAGCGGCGCAATTTTTTCAACGCGTGTCGCTCCCCTTTCGTTATGGTGCGTCTATTATACAGCATATGGATGGTGGTGCGCAATTGGCAATGGGTGGGTGAGGAAGGAATATTCGCGGGGAAAGGTAACAAATCAAAAACCGGACGACTAAGAATCGCCCGGTTGTTTGCATTTTCCTGGAATGATCAGTCGTCGTCGGAGATGCTGATATGCACATCATCGTCGGTGGAGATGACCATGGTACCATCAATGGATGACGGCGGGATGGTTGGGGTAGCATCGGTTGAGGATGCGGCGGTGCCGGACGCTAATGAAGATGTGCCGCGAGCAGCATTCCCCTTGTCGATGATGGACTTGCGAAGCTCGGGGAGACAGGTGGGGCAACGCTCAAGGTCAGCATAAGCAGCGGTATCTAGCTCGCTGTACTTAAAGCCTGTGAGGGGCAGGTACTTGTCACGCACGGAGTTGCAATCTGCAACGCTGTGGTAGTAGCTGCCGCCGTTTTCGTTGTAGTAAAGATCAAGCGCGTCATCGGGATAGGGAAGGGTTCGACCGTCATCATCCCAGACGAGTACCTTTGTCTTTTTCTTCACGTTCTCCCATAGCCAACGAATGCAAAGTCCCTCTTCGTTAGCGATACGTGCAGTACGCACGCAGCCGTGGCTTGCTTTTTGACCAAGGAGCGCCTCGTATTTGGAGAAGCGCTTTGTGCCGTCGCCGAGGGTCACGTAGGGGACTTGGTGGATAAGGTCACCGCCGTTGAAGCGGATCGCCATATCGCAGTACATACCCTCCGAGTCAAAGCCCCCAACCCAACTGCCAAGGAGATATTCGCCTGTGGCAGTTTCGTTAAAGGGCTGCGCGTCGTTGACAAGGCCTGTGGAGATTGCGCAGCTTGACCAGAGCTTGCCGTCGATATAGACGTATAGGCGCTGGGTGAGCTTGTCGATGATAATACCATACTTTTGGTTGGGTGTGACTTCCTTGAGGAGGCGGGTCTTGACGTAGCCTGTGATGAGGCGATCGTAATCATCGATGCCCTCAATCAAGGTATAGCCGTCCTCGTCCTCGCCCAATACATGCACACCGCCAAGGTTTCCAAAGAAAGAGCCTCCCATAAATTCATACAGTACCTTTTCCCCGCCGGGTGAATCAAGCGGATACACACGCGTTTTTTCAGGTGCGTCGCCGCCGATATCAAGCACGGTGATGGGCCTTGTGAGTAGCTCCCACATGGTCTCCTCGTCCGTGACATCGTATGAAAAATCCTCCCCGAACCAGTTTGCGCCGCTTTCGTAGCCTTCTGTGGTTCCAACGGGTAGATTATTCACGTTTTTTGAGCTAGACGTAGCAAGGGATGCGGTCGGTAGAAGGGACAGAAGCAACAAGGCGGTGAGTAGCAGCGCCGTCTTTCTTTGAATCGTCCTTAGCATTTTGTATTTTTCCTCCAATTGTTTTTGGTTATTGATTATCTCTTTCACGTAGTTCTACGCGGCGGATTTTTCCGCTGATGGTCTTTGGTAGCTCGCTGACAAATTCGATGATGCGCGGGTATTTGTAGGGAGCGGTGGTGCGCTTGACATGCTCTTGCAGTTCTTTTTTGAGCTCGTCGCCTGCTGTGAAGCCGGGCTTTAGGACAATGGTGGCTTTTACCACGTTGCCGCGAAGCTCGTCAGGTGCAGCGGTGATGGCTGTTTCAAGAACGGCAGGATGCTCTAGCAATGCACTTTCGACCTCGAACGGTCCGATGCGGTAGCCGCTGGACTTGATCACGTCGTCTGTACGGCCGACGTACCAGTAGTAGCCCCACTCATCGCGCCATGCGACGTCGCCGGTGTGATAGATGTCGTTGCTCCATACGGTCTTTGTCAGCTCGGGCTGCTCGTAGTAGCCTGAGAACATGCCGATGGGTAGTGAATCATCATTGGTTCTCACAACGATTTCGCCTGTGACACCAGCAGCGCAGCTAACGCCATTCTCGTCCACAAGGTCAATGTCAAAGATCGGGCTGGGCTTGCCCATGCTTCCCGGACGGACCTTCATGAAGGGGAAGGTAGCGAGCGCTACTTGCAGCTCGGTCTGACCGAATGCCTCAAGGAGCGGCATGCCTGTGCGCTTAACCCACTCATCCGCCATATCGGGGTTGAGGGGCTCGCCTGCAACTGCGCAGTGCTTGAGCTTGGATAGGTCGTAGCCTGCAAAATTCTCTTGGAGCATGTAGCGGTACATGGTTGGCGGTGCACAGAAGGTTGTTACGCCAAAGGTAGCCAGTTGACGAAGAACATCCTTAGCAATAAAACGCTCAAAATCGTAGACAAAGACGGCGCTGCCAGTGAGCCATTGTCCGTAAAGCTTGCCCCAAACGCTCTTTGCCCAGCCGGTCTCACTGATGGTTAGGTGGATACCATCATCAATGCACTGCTGCCAATAGAGGCTTGTGGCGATATGTCCGAGCGGGTAGTAGTGGTTGTGAACAACCATCTTGGGCATGCCGGTTGTACCGCTGGTGAAGTAAAGAAGGAGTAAATCCTCATTTTGAGGATACGCATCTCCCTGAGGTTTGTCAAATACATCGCTTTGAAGCGGCATTTCCACGCCGTAGCTGCTAAAGCCTTCGCGCTCGCCGCGCAAAACCATGATGTTTTCAAGACATGGGCATTTCTCTTTGGTGATCTGGGCGGATTTGAGTACGCCTTCGTCCTTGTGAGAGATGATCATCATCTGAATCTGAGCGCATTCCACGCGGTAGAGTACGTCTTTTTCAGTCAGGAGGTGAGTTGCGGGAACCGCTACAGCACCGATCTTGTGAAGAGCCATCATGATGGGCCAAAACTCGAGGTGACGGCGCAGGATCAGCATGACCTTGTCGCCCTTTTTGATGCCTTTGGATACGAGGAGGTTCGCTGCGCGGTTGCTCTCTTCTTTTAGTTCTCCAAAAGTATAACGAATCGCAGTACCATTTTCATCCGTCCATAGGACAGCGAGTTTCTCGGGTGCTTCGTTGGCGATCCTGTCGGCGATATCAAAAGCGAAGTTAAAGCTCTCAGGACGCGCGATGCGGAACTTTTTATTAAAATCATCGTAGGTAGCATATTCCGTGGGACAGTTGAGGTACTCATGATATAGTGGTTTCATTATGCTTTCGCCCCTTCCTTAACAACTACGGCAATGAAACGGCATTCACCTTCGATTGCGTACATTGCATGAGGCAAAGAGCTGTCGTAGTAGACGCTGTCGCCTTCTTTGAGATAGAGTTCATTGCCGCCAAGAACGATTTTGAGGGTGCCCTGGAGCACGTAGTCAAATTCCTGTCCTTCGTGGCTGTGCGCCTGCTTGATAACGTCTGCCGGATCTTCACCGACGGTGACGATGAAAGGCTCGGATAGCTTTTCGCGGAAGTTGTAGGCAAGGTGCTGATAGTGGTATTGTGTGCGGCGGTTGAAGTTTAGCCCCTGTCCCTTGCGGGTGAGGATGTAGCCTTGCAGTTTGGGGCTTTCGCCTGTGAGAAGGTCACTAATATCGACGCCAAGAACCTCTGCAATATTAAACAGATGCGAAAAAGAAAAGTCGGTGCTGCCTTGCTCATACGCTTCGTATTCAATTTGATCAATGCCTGCGCGTTGTGCTACCTCGGCAATGGATAAACCGGCGATATCTCGTAGGTCACGAATTCGCAGTGCGATGAGTCGGATTTGTTCAGTGTTCTCTGCCATAATAAGACCCTCCTTATTGATGCCGTGCGGCACCTAAATGATAAAAATATGTACATTTTTGAGAATAACATGCAGGATATGCAGTGTCAAGTTTCTATTATGTTTTTCGGGTTTTTGCGGGGCTGTGAAAAGGATAGAAATGCCGCTTGACAGATATACGTCAAGCGGCATAGCGGATTAATAGAGGATGACGGGGGTGTCGCCGTCCCACTGCACTTCATAGAGGCTGTAGGCGTCAAGCCATTCATATTCCTCATAGAGGATTGCGTTTTCAAAGACGGTGTTGTACTCATCGGTACATAGGATATGGGTGATGTTGTTTTCCTGAAGGAAGGATACGAACTCCTCCTCTGTGATGGATTCCTCGCGCAGGATCACAAGCTTTGAGGGGGCGAGGACGTATTGCAGGCGCTCGCTCACGTAGGGGAGTGACTCTGAACCGTATAAAACGATGATGTCCTCGGGGTCGTCAATGCCGTATGTCCACTCGCTTTCATACTCATAGGCGTAGAGCGGGTTGTCCTGCGCATAGCCTGCATAAGCCTTGGGTGCTAGCTCTGTGGTGATGGAGGCCCAGTTGGTAAAGACCAGAACGAGCGCGGCGATCACTGCGAGCAAAATGCGCATCGGTGTTTTTGATTTGAGGCTTGCAATCGCATCGGAGGCGGCTGATAGGAGCACAACCACAAGCCCGATGAGATAGGGACAGATATACCGCTTGGTGAGGGACAAGAAGAAGCTGTTGGGTTGCAGCTCGCTCCACTCGTTGGCAAAGACGGTGAGGAAGCTGAACGCGTATCCGATGAGACAGACGAGGAAGCATCCGATTCCCCATAGGCTGAGCGCCTTGAGGGTTTTTTTATGCTCGGGATAAAAACGAATCAACAATAGTGGCACGAGCGTGGGGATTAGCACCCAAGCGATGAGCGGAAGCTCAAGGCTGCGCGCATTCTCTATGGCAAGGGACTGCTCAGTGCCGGTAAAAATGCCAAGGAGCATGCTTGGGAGCTGGTCGCGTCCGTTGGCGAGGGTCAAATTGCCTGACAGCAAGGCAGATACGCTGGTGGACTGCCCGCCGCTTAGACCGTTGAGCTTGGTGAAAAGAAGCCAACTGCCAAAAACCAGAATCGGAGCAGCACATGCCCCCAGCAGCGAAAGCCGCTTGACCCCTACGCGCTTGACGGGATTGCGGACAAACAGCAGCATGGAAACGGCGATCAGCGCCCATGCAATGCCGACCTGTTTGATCAAGACCAGCATGCAAAGGGATAGGGCGAAGCTGACGAGGTGAAAGCTGCTGTCGGCTTTTGATGAGGAGATCATCCATGCTTCCATTAGCGCATAGCCAAAGCATAGCCCAAGGACGGTATCCACGCGGAGCATGGCATACGCATCGCTGCTGATGAGCGCGGGGAGAGCAACGGCGATGAGCAGGTAGATGGGCAGGAGGTATACTTTCTTCCATGTAATGCGGCTTGTGAGGGGCAAAGTGAAGACTGCGTAGCTCGCAAAGAGCATGAAAAACACCTGCGCCTCAGACCATTCGCCTATGGCGTTGAGCCCAAGCCACTGGAATAACTGCATCCCGGGGGTGTAGCTCATGAAGCGGGGCGCGAGGTGGGCGGAGGCACTGACAAGCCCGTCGTTTGCGAAAATGGCATGTGCTTCAATGCCCCAGTAGTAATAGTCGTCAGTGTGCTGGACGACATGCCAGCGCGAGGCAAAGAAAAATAGCGCACAAAGCAGTGCGAAGGCAAGCAGCCCGGGCGTTAATACATTGGATGCAAAGGAACCGAGCAGGCCGCGCCCTTGCTTTTTGATCACCTGCGCGAGGAGGCACCCCGCAGCGGCGATGACAGCCGCGAGCACAACCCATTGCGCCATAAGCAACCCTTGACCCATGGCAAGTACGTACAGCAGCAAAGTCGTGCCGCAGGCAAATGCAGGCAGCATTTGCTCAAAGCGCTTTTTGAGCAGCGTGGACAGCAGGATCAATAGCAGAAACAATAAAATAAGCAGTAGCAAGGTTGTCTCCTCCTATGTTCTTATGAGTATTTTTCATCGTACATATGCGGGGGTAATGGGACATTTATTTGGGAAATTCTATGTAATCATACCCTCTTGTCATGTTGAATGATAGCGTAGTGGAAATATTTTGTCAAGAAATGTTGACCCATGGGGTACGGTTTTGTGAAACTATGCACAAAGCATGTATTTGTTGACATATAGTTTGTCTATTTTAGGAAATATACTTTCATTATTAGCCCTTTTCTGCTATAATTATTGTGTGCAAATGGCACGTTCAAAAAATTGCAAAACTGCGAGGAGGAAACCATTCATGAAGAAGGTACTTTCTATTCTATTGGCTCTGACGCTGGTTCTTGGCATGAGTGCAGCTGCATTGGCTGACACCTATGAAATCGCTATGATCACAGACATCGGAACCATTGACGACAAATCCTTTAACCAAGGCACATGGGAAGGCATCGTCGCTTTCTGCGATGCAAATAGCCTGACCTACAACTACTATCAGCCCAGCGCTGCTGGCACTGAAGTGTATCTGGACGAGATCGAAAAGGCTGTCAACGACGGCGCTAAGGTCATCGTTACCCCCGGCTTCCTGTTTGAAGAGCCCATCTTCATCGCTCAGGATATGTATCCTGATGTGAAGTTCGTCCTCATCGACGGCAATCCCCACGATGCTGACTACACCTATCGCACCAATGACAACGCTGTTGGCATCGTGTTCGCTGAGGAGCAGGTTGGTTATTTGGCAGGCTATGCAGCTGTGAAGGATGGCTACACCAAGCTAGGTTTCATGGGCGGTATGGCCGTTCCTGCTGTTATCCGTTATGGCTACGGATTTGTTCTGGGTGCAGAAGATGCAGCAGCTGAAATGGGCATTGCTGATATCACCATGAACTATCACTACACCGGCGGCTTTGCTGCAACCCCCGAAGCACAGGCTTTGGCAGCAGCATGGTACAACGACGGCATCGAAGTCATCTTCGCATGCGGCGGCGCTGTTGGTAACTCTGCTATGGCAGCTGCAGAAGCAGCAAATGGCAAGGTTATCGGCGTTGACGTTGATCAGTCCGGCGAATCCCAAACCGTTATCACTTCTGCAATGAAGGGCCTTGCTGCTTCCGTTGAGAAGGTTCTTGCTGCTTATGCCGCTGGCGAATTCCCGGGCGGACAGAGCCTAACCCTTGGTGCAGCTGACAACGGCGTATCACTGCCCATGGAAAACTCTAAGTTTGCTACCTTCACGCAGGCTGACTACGATGCACTGTATGCAAAGCTTGCAGCTGGCGAAGTCGCCATCAAGACCGATGCGGATGCTGAGCAGGCTGACGGCCTTGGCACCACCATCGTAAAGGTTGCTGTTGTTCAGTAATTTTTAAACCGACTCAATACCCAAGCGGGGCAGGCAGAGCTTCTGCCTGCCCCTCTTCATTATTTTACACGAGAAAACGCAGTTCCCACACAGGCAGAGGAGTGGCACCTGATGGACTACATTATTGAGATGCTTCACATCACGAAGGATTTTCCGGGCATCCGTGCAAATGACGATGTGACGATTCGGCTGAAAAAAGGCGAAATACATGCGCTCTTGGGCGAGAATGGTGCGGGTAAATCCACGCTGATGAGCATATTGTTCGGTCTGTACCAACCTACAAGCGGTGAGATCCGCAAAAACGGAAAAAAAGCAGATATTAATAACCCCAATGATGCAAACAAACTGGGAATCGGTATGGTTCACCAGCATTTTAAGCTGGTACATAATTTCACAGTGCTGGAAAACATCATCATGGGTGTAGAAACCACGCGCAGAGGCGTCCTTCAAATGGATGACGCACGCAAGCGCGTTATTCAGTTATCCAAGCAATATGGCTTGATGGTTGAACCTGATTCGCTCATCAGTGAGATCACTGTGGGCATGCAGCAGCGCGTGGAGATCCTCAAGATGCTCTACCGCGAAAACGAGGTTCTGATTTTCGATGAACCGACTGCGGTACTCACGCCGCAGGAAATTGATGAATTGATCAAAATCATGAAGAATTTGGCAGCCGAGGGCAAGTCTATTCTCTTCATTACGCATAAACTCAATGAGATCATGGAAGCGGCAGATTGCTGCTCCGTGCTTCGCAAAGGCAAGTATATCGGCACGGTGGATATCGCATCAAGCGATAAGGACGAGCTGGCAGAGATGATGGTTGGACGTAAGGTCAGCTTCGCGGTCGAAAAAGATGAAGCCAAGCCCAAAGAGCCCGTGCTCACGGTCCAAAACCTCACGGTGATTGGCAAGCATCACGGCAAGCATGCGGTGAAGAACGTGTCGTTCTCTGTGCGCAAGGGCGAAATCGTCTGCATCGCGGGCATTGACGGCAATGGCCAGACCGAGCTCGTCTATGCGCTGACGGGTCTGATGAAGACGGACAAGGGCAAGGTGTTCCTCAACAACAAGGAAATCACAAATGCGGGCATTCGTGCGCGCAACGATATGGGCATGAGCCATATCCCCGAGGATCGCCACAAGCATGGACTTGTGCTGGACTATTCGCTGGCAGAAAATTTAATCCTCAAATCCTACTATAAGCCCGAATTTCAAAGCCATGGTTTTTTGAACTTTGGCGAAGTCTACCGCCATGCGGATGAGCTGATTGAGAAATTTGATATCAGGTCGGGTCAGGGCGCCGAAACCCCGACGCGCAGCATGTCAGGCGGTAACCAGCAAAAGGCGATCGTTGCCAGAGAAATGGATCTCGAGCCCGAGATTCTCATCGCCGTTCAGCCTACGCGCGGCCTTGACGTGGGCGCGATTGAGTACATCCACAAGCAGCTGATCGCTGCACGCGACTCGGGCAGAGCGGTGCTTCTGGTCAGCCTCGAGCTGGACGAGGTGCTCAATGTCAGCGACCGAATCCTCGTGATTTACGAGGGCGAGATTGTGGCGAATATCGATGCGAAGGACGCTACGCCTCACGAACTGGGTCTGTATATGGCTGGCTCGAAAAGGAGTGAAGTGGAATGAAGAAAAAGCGTTTTCAAATAAAGGGACTTTCAAGCGCCGCTTCCTCTCTGATTGCGATTGTTGTCGGGCTTTTGGCAGGCTTTATCATCCTGCTCATCAGTAACCCTGAAAAGGCTGTTCAAGGTCTGCTGATCATCCTCAAGGGCGGATTTAACAACGGCTCAAAGGGTATCGGTCAGGTGCTCTACTACGCGACTCCGATCATCGCAACCGGTTTGTCGGTTGGCTTTGCGTTTAAGACAGGACTGTTTAACATCGGTGCACCGGGTCAGCTGATGATTGGCGGCTTTGTGAGCGTTGTGATAGGTGTGACCTGCCCGCAGCTTGGCATATTCCACTGGGCAATCGCGTTGATTGGCGGCATGCTCGCCGGCGCGCTGTGGGGGCTTGTGCCGGGACTGTTTAAGGCATTGCTCAACGTCAATGAAGTTATCTCCTCGATTATGATGAACTACATCGGCATGTACGGCATTAACTTCATGATCAAGAACATGATGAACGCAGACGGCAGCTACATTGTATACGACAAGCTCAAGAACCAGAGCATGAACGTAGCGACCTCCGCTGTGATCCCTAAATGGGGATTGGATAAGCTGTTTTACAACATGAAGGGCAATTACGTGGACGTGTCGTCGGTGAACGGCGGCATCATCATCGCGATTATCCTTGCGATTGCTGTGTATATCATCCTGAATAAAACCACATTCGGCTACGAGCTCAAGGCTTGCGGTCTGAATAAAGAAGCGAGCAACTACGCCGGCATCAACGGCAACCGCTCGGTGATCCTGTCGATGGTCATCGCAGGTGCACTTGCGGGCGCAGCGGGCGGGCTCATGTATTTGGCACCTTCCTCGGGTCTTCATATTCACGTGGAAGAAGTGCTGTCGCCGCAGGGCTTCAACGGCATCCCCGTAGCGCTCCTTGGCATGAGCAACCCCATCGGCATCATCTTCTCGGGTCTGTTCATCAGCTATATCACGGTGGGCGGCTCGTACTTGCAGTCGCTGAAGTACATGAAGGAGATCATCGATGTCATTATCAGCATCATCATCTACTTCAGTGCATTCTCGCTCTTTGTGAGAAATATGCTCGCACGCAGGAAGCTCAAGCATGCGACGGCGAACGCAAACGAAGAAGCAGACGATGCTCCAAAGCTTAACACTCAGACCGTTCAGGCAACGCAGGAGAAAGGAGCAGATGACTGATGGATACGATTTATTTCTTAGTTCAACAGATGATGTTCTTCTCTATTCCACTGATGGTTGTTGCACTTGGCGGCATGTTTTCAGAGCGCAGCGGCGTGGTCAATATCGCACTGGAAGGCATCATGGTCATGGGCGCTTTTTGCAGCTTCCTGTTTATCAGTAAGATGGAAAGCGTGATGAGCGGACAATGGCTCCTCGTCCTCGCGATTTTGATCGCGGCTGCTGCGGGCATGATCTTTTCTTTGCTTCATGCGTATGCTGCGATTAACCTCAAGGCAGACCAGACCATTAGCGGTACAGCCCTTAACATGGCAGCGCCCGCGATTGCGATCTATGCGGCAAGAACGTTGCAGGATAACGGTATCCAGCAGATTCAGTTCACCAATACCTTTCGCATTGAAAGCGTGCCGATCTTGGGCGATATCCCCGTCATTGGTAAGCTGCTGTTTCAAAACACCTATATCACGACCTATCTTGGCTTCCTGATCCTTGCGGTGGCTGCGTTTGTGCTGTATAAGACGAGGTTTGGTCTTCGCCTTCGTGCATGCGGCGAGCATCCGCAGTCAGCGGATAGCGTGGGCGTGAATGTATACCGCATTCGCTATGCAGGCGTGCTGATCTCAGGCGCACTTGGAGGCATCGGCGGTTTGATCTTCGTTGTGCCGACCTCCACCAACTTTAATGCAACGGTCAGCGGCTATGGTTTCCTTGCGCTGGCAGTGCTGATCTTCGGTCAGTGGAAGCCGCTCCGCATTTTGTTTGCAGCGTTCTTCTTTGGACTGATGAAGACCATCGCATCGGCGTACTCGGGCATTCCGATTCTGATGAATCTCGGCATCCCCAGCGATATTTATAAGATGGTTCCCTTTATCGCAACGCTCGTGGTTTTGGCCTTCTCCTCCAAGAGTTCCCAAGCACCGCGCGCAAGCGGCGTGCCCTATGATAAGGGCGGCAGGTAATCCCTCATGTGATCAAAATCATCCAACGCTCATGCATCGATGGAGAGGCATGAGCGTTTTTGATTGGAGGTGAAGGCATGCGAAGCATGTCACAAGTAAAACATGCTGCTGTTCAATAAGGCATGCGAAGCATGTTACAAGTAAAACATGCTGCTGTTCAATAAGGCATGCGAAGCATGTCACTGATGAAAACATGCTGCTCTTCAATAAAGCATGCGAAGCATGTCATTGATGAAAACACGCTGCTCTTCAATAAAACATGCGAAGCATGTCACTGATGAAAACACGCTGCTCTTCAATAAAACATGCGAAGCATGTTACTGGTGAAACACGCTGCTCTTCAATAAAGCATGCAAAGCATGTCACTGATGAAAACACGCTGCTCTTCAATAAAGCATGCGAAGCATGTCACAAGTAAAACATGCTGCTGTTCAATAAGACATGCGAAGCATGTCACAAGTAAAACACGCTGCTCTTCAATAAGGCATGCGAAGCATGTCACTGATGAAAACATGCTACTGTTCAATAAAACATGCGAAGCATGTCACTGGTGAAAGCATGCTACTCTTCAATAAAGCATGCGAAGCATGTCACGGTTGTAAAATTATGCTTGATATAAAGGTCATGGCGAGTATGGGGTCGAACAAAGAGCATATCTCCATTTGAGGAGATCAGGAGGTATAACATGAAAAAATTGATTTCGGTATTACTGGTTATGCTGCTACTCGTTCCCAGCCTAGCGTTTGCGCAGCAGGAGAGTGCAACGGAGCTGCCTAAGGGCGCAACGTTTGAAATGGACTATCAAGCGGCGAAAACGATGCTTGGAGAACTGGTGGAAGAGGACGAATGGGGCGACGAAACAGGCTTCCTCTACGTATTGGATGTGGAAAATGTAATCGGAACGCTCACGGCAGAGTCGCTGTCCTACCAAGTAGATAGCAACAATAGCCAAGGAACCCCGCGTCTGAGTTTGGTAGAAGTGATTTTGCCCGTTGGCGATGACTGCATCGCAGCGTTCCGCAATGCGCTTGCTGAAATGACGAGCGTCTATGGCGAGCCTGACGGCGATCCTTTTGATGAAGCGGGAGTGGAGGGTTATGTGGAATATGGCGGACTAACCGCAACATGGGCAAAGGCTGATGTGCGCATCAATTTGTCGATGGGGCGCATGTATGGCGAGTATCTCAATGTGGATTTCTCAAATCGCCTCTGCTATGATGCGGATGACCTGAAGTAAAATTTCAAAACAAAAAGACCTGCAAAGTCGCGTTAAAGACGATTTAGCAGGTCTTTTTCATTACTTGATTATGAATTACTGAAGGATTTCACCAACGAGCTTGTTAACGATCTGTCCGTCAGCTTTCCCCTTGACTTTGGGCATGAGGCTCTTCATGAGCTTGCCCTTATCCTTGCCGGAAGGTGCATCCAGACCAAGCTCCGCAAGGGTTTCCTTGATGATGGCGGAGATTGCGTCCTCGTCCATGCGAGCGGGTGCAAACTCGGTATAAATAGCGATACGGTTTTTGCATTCCTCAATCACCGCGGTGCGGTCAGCGGGCGTGGTGTCAATGGTTTCCTGTGCTTCTTTGATTTCCTTGTAGACGATGGCGTTCTCTTCCTCCTGCGTAAGATCCTCACGCTTGTCGATAAACTTCGACTTGAGTGCGGCTAGCAGCAGCGACAAGGCTTCCTTGCGCGGCTTATCCCCTGCCTTGAGTGCGTCCATCATGGCTGTACGAACAATATCAATCTTGCTCATCAGGTTCACCCCATTCATTTGATTTCCTTCAAATTATATCACAATTGTTTTTCATGCGCTAGCGGGAAGAATGAGGGATCGCAGTTTCGTTGTATGGTGAAGGGGAGGGGTTAGGATGGCAGTGGAGAGGATAATCCGATGCTTTGATCCTGAGCGGATATCGCGAAGCGGGCAGTGCTTTCGCATGCATGCGGGGGATGAAAACGTCATTGTGGCGATTGCGGGGCGTGACCGCGTGACGGTGGAGCAGGTAGCGCCTTCGTTGTTTGTGCTGGATTGCAGCGAGAAGGAATTTGAAGACCGCTGGATGGCATACTTTGATATCGCGCGTGATTATGCGCAAATCCAAGAAGAAGCGATGCGTGCAGATGCCGTGCTTTGCCATGCAACCAAGGCATGCAGCGGGCTTCGTATCTTGAAGCAAGACCCGTGGGAGATGCTGATCAGCTTTTTGATCTCCCAGCGCAAGAGCATTAAGGCGATTCAAACCTGCATTGAGCAGCTCTGCGAAAAATATGGCGAGAAAATCGAGGGCGATGATCCTTACCATGCGTTCCCAACCCCTGTGCAGCTTCTTAGCGCAGGAGAGGTGGGGCTTAGAAGCTGCGGGGTTGGCTACCGCGCGCCATACCTGATGGATGCCGCCAAGCGAGTGGCATCAGGGGAACTGGCACTTGAGGAAATCACGCAATGTTCCAATGACGAGCTGATGGAGGAGCTTTTGGCAGTGCATGGCGTGGGGGTGAAGGTCGCAAGCTGCGTGATGCTTTTTGGCTATCATCGGCTGGATAGCTCGCCAATCGATGTGTGGATTCAGCGCGTGATTGATGAATCCTATGGCGGCGTATCGCCGTTTGAGGGGTATGGCAAGCATGCAGGGATTTACCAGCAGTATTTGTTCTTGGAACGGCGTGATCGGGGGATGTGACTTGTTTACTTTGGGTAGGACTGCTAGCGTTGGAATGTGTCGATAATCTTTAGTCTTTTACTGCTCTGAAGATACATACATTTCTTCGGTTTTTTCCAGTCCCTCTTTCAGCATGACGATGGTATTTTGCATTTCCTGTGAGATGACATGCGACTTACTCATTTCGTCGATGGCATTTGACATAGTTACCACCAGTAAAGCGTAGGCTTTTGCGTAATCCATATACTTTCCCCCTTTGTCGAATGAAATTATATGGGGATTGCATTCCCCTTATTGATGTTGATTATAATCCCCATAATAGAAATATGCAATAAGCAAATTCTATTATGGGGGTATGATCATGATTTCATTTGATAAGCTGTGGGAAACCATGCGAGAAAAGGGCGTTACGACTTATACGCTTCGTGAGAAACACAATATAGATACTCGTACGATCAGGCGGCTGAAAGCAAACGAAAATACAACGACGGACACGCTGAACGCCCTTTGCATGATTCTTGATTGCACATTGCAGGACATAGCGGAATATGTGAAAGAGTAAACCTACTTAATAGAAGTAATAAAAAAACAACTGGTGATGCGTGAATGAAATGCACCCCAGTTGTTTTCAATATATCATCGAATGAAATGTGCGGATGGTAGAAGGATTAAGTTGCGTTGAAGATTCTTAGCGTATTTAATAGTATAGGCAGTTCCGCCATGGTCTTGATTATCATAAACAGCAATTAAGTTTTGAGCATGATCTACCATGTAACGATTACGTTTGAACATACAAGTTTGGGTATAAGGTCTGCTGACATAAATCGTTTCATCACACAATGATAAGATAGCATTGTAGCGATCTCTCTGATTGATTGACCACCGGTTTGCTTGTGTTTCGCAAGGAAGTGCGGCTATGAGCTTTAATTTGGGTACTTGCCTTTTTAGCGCTAAAATCAATTCTGCACCCCACATATCAACGCCTTGTGCCATGCCAGAATAAAATGTTGTGACCCCTTTTTCTATGAGCGAGCAGACTTCTTTGTTCATTGCTTGCTTAATAGCAATGCAGTCAGGATGCTCTTCGTTATATTGAAAGTGAAAATGAGTCGGTCTGTGTCCTGTAAAGGCACAGGCGTTTTTTATGTGTTCCATGTCATTCACGGTGATTCCCTCCATATCGTGGTTTTGCATAGTTATCGTATTATTGCTCAAAATATAAGTGAATAGTCATTGATATTATACAATTGCATTATTTATTAGTCAATAGCACTACATAGATGGCAGCGTATTTAAACGAGAAATTATATAATAAGATACGTAATTGGAGGGAATTAGATGAGCAAGACAAATGTATTTAAGAACAGAGATCGCTTTATTGAGCTAGGCATTACGATAGCGGGATTGCGTAAGCTACAAGGAATGTCGCAAGAGCAATTAGCTGAAAAAGCGGGCATTAGCAGGTCGCATTTAAGTGCGATTGAAGCCCCTAATATGGTTCGCCCGTTTTCGGTTGAGATTTTATATAATATAGCGGACGCGCTTGACATTCCCGCGGGTGATTTGCTAAACGCAACGTTTCCAAGCAATAAGAAATAAAAGTATATACGATCCAATCAAAAACACCGCCCACTGGGCGGCATTTTTATTCAGGGCTATCGCCCCTCCATACTAAAGCAACAAATCCATTTTCCGAAAGGGTTTGGGGCTATCGCCCCTCCATGCAAAAGCAACAATCCATTTTCCG